>VFZG01000013.1 GCA_016871275.1 Acidimicrobiia bacterium
CCGTGGACAGGCGGAAGAAGGGAAACGCGGCGAGGAACAGCCCCAGTCCCCAGATGATCGCGCCGCGCCGCCCGATGGCGGCCAGCGACGCCGGCCGAGTACCCAGTCCGATGGCCGTCCCGACGATAAAGAGGAAGAACGGGAAGATGAGATCGGTGGGGGTCCAGCCATGCCACTCGGCGTGGAGCAGCGGACCGTACACCGTGCTCCAGTCGCCGGGGTTGTTGACGATCACCATGCCTGCCACGGTGAGACCGCGAAAAAGGTCCAGCGATCGGAGGCGCATGCCTTACTGCGGCTGTTTCAGGCGCTCCAGGATGTCGCCGAGCCGACGAATCTCTTCGCCGTATTTCGCCCAGTCGCCGGCGCGCTGCGCGTCAATGGCGCGCTGATACGTCTCGCGGGCTTCCATGGCCAGCCGCTCCCAGCCGGCTCGATCGGTGATCGGCGGCGACGGCGGCGGCACGGCCACACCCGTGACGCCGGCTGCCGCTGGCCTGGCCGGCGGCGGCGCCGTGGCCGGTCCTCCGAACAGCCGCGCCAGCGCCTGATCGAGCGTCGGCTCCATGACGATCCGGTTCTGATGCGCGACGATGACGCGGGTCAGCTCGGGGATGCGTCCAGCCTGCGAGCGGAGGTAGAGCGGACGCACGTAGATCAGCGACTCCTCGATGGGAATCACCATCAGCGTGCCCTGAATCACCGTCGAGCCCTGCTGATTCCACAGCGTGATCTGCGGCGAGATCACCTGGTCCTGGTTGATGCGGCCGACCACCTGCTGGGGGCCGAACACCAGCGTCTGCTTGGGGAAGGCGAACACCTGCAGCTTGCCGTAGTGCTCGCCGTCGCTGCGCGCCACCATCCACGACGCCAGGTTGTCGCGACGCCGCGGCGTGAACGGCAGCATCTGGATGAACTCCGCGGTCTGTTCGCCGGGGATCTTCATCATCGTGTAGTACGGCTCCATCCGGCGGCTCTCGCCGCCGCTGTCCACCGCCGGCGCTTCCCATTGGTCTTCCTTGTTGTAGAACACCGCGGGATTGGTCATGTGATAGGTCGCAAACACCGACGCCTGGAGCTGGAAGATCCCCTCGGGATAGCGCACGTGGCTGCGCAGGTCGGCCGGCATCTCGTCCAAGGGACGCATCAGGCTCGGGAAGATCTTCGTCAGCGACTGCGCGATCGGATCGGTGGGCTCGGCCGCGTAGAAGGTCACCGATCCCTGATAGGCGTCGACCACCACCTTCACCGAGTTGCGGATGTAATTGACGCCGCCCGCCGCGGAGGAGTACGGGTAGCGCTGGGTGACGGTGTAGGCGTCCTGGATCCAGAAGATGCGTCCGTCGCTCACCACCGGATACGGATCGTCATCCAGCACCAGGAACGGCGCGATCTTCTGCACGCGGCGGCGAATCTGGCGATCGAACATCAGCCGGCTCTCGCTGGTGATGTCGTCGCTCAACAGGATCTGGTAGTTGCGGAAGTGCGCGGCGAACAGCAGCTTGCGCCACAGCGATCCGATCGGGACGCCGCCGGTGCCGCTGTACTGGTTGTAGACGTTGTCTTCGCCCTTGGGATAGTGAAACTCCTGCGCCCGCGTGCGGACGATCACGTAATCGTTGGCCAGTTCGCCGAAATAGATGCTGGGTTCGGTGATCGGCAGGTCCACCGAGGTGACCGGCGGCAGGTCCTGGACGAACAGGACCGGCAGCCCTTCGGCGGTGACCTGGTTGACCGGCCCGAGCGTCAGGCCATGGCCGTGGGTGAAGACCAGCCGCTCGTTGACCCAGGTGCGATTGGGTAGCGCCGACGGATTGAGCTCGCGCACCGACAGCATCACCTGCCGGTTCTGCCCGTTGATGCGATAGCGGTCGTTGTCGACGGAGACGAAGTCGTAATAGGTCCGGATTTCCTGGATCTGTCCGAAGGTCTCGAGCAGCGGCTGGTGGTCCCACAGCCGTACGTTGTCGAGCGTGGCGCGATTGGCCTCGATGTCCTGCCGTGTCAGCGACGCTTCGGCAGGAAGCTCGCGCTCCTCGACGCGATCGAGCCCGAACGCTTCGCGGGTGGCGGCGATGTTGTATTCCATGAACGGCGTCTCGCGCACCTGCTCGTTCGGGGTCACGACAAACCGTTGCAGGACGCCGGCGTAGGCCTCGCCGCCGAGCAGCACGAGTGCGTAGACGGCGGCGGCCGCGATGAGATGACGGGGCGACGATCCCACCGCGGTGGCGAGGGCGAGGCCGGCCGACACGACCGACGCAATCGTCAGCGCCAGCGCCGCGGGCATGCGTCCGTGGACATCGGCGTAGCCGGCGCCCTGGATGATGCCCGACGGCGACACAATCTCCTGCAGGCGCCCGAGCCACGCGCCGAGCGCCAGGATCAGGAACAGGCCGACCGCCAGCCATGACAGGTGACGGCGCGCGCGGTCCTCGATGCGCACGCCGAACGGGCTCAGCGCAATCTGGCCGGCCGCAAAGTAGAGGGCGGCCGTACCAATGGCGGCCAGCACCACCAGCCCGAACAGGAAGGCGCGCAGCAATTCCAGCGCGGGCAGGGTGAACACGTACATCGCCGCGTCGTGGCCGAGCACCGGGTCGGCCTTGCCGAACGGCACCTGGTTCCACCAGGCCAGCAGCGGCATCCACTGGCTCGAGACGAACGAGGCCAGCAGGAACGACCCGATGGCGGCCAGGACCAACACCACCGGTCGCACCTGATCGCGCGTCGGCAGCGCCATCGTGAAGCCTTCGCGGGTCGTGAAGGTCAGGGGCGCCGCTGACATGGAGGCCAGCGCCAGCCGCGCGTGGGCGGTCAGCCAGGCGACCGCAATGACGAACGCGACGCCCCAGGTGATCGCCCGGGCCGTGATCTCGGTGGAGTAGACCTGCTGGAAGCCCACTTCCCCGAACCACAGCCAGTCGGCGACGAAATCCAAGGAGGCCGGCAGCACGAAGAAGATGGCTGCGCCCAGGGCCAGGACAATGGCGCGGATGCTCACGAGGGAAGTCTACCGCCTGAGCGCACGTCCGCTCCATCGCCAATCTCGAACTGTTCCCTCGAAAATTCGGTCATTCCCCGCGCTTGAGGCGGCGCAGCGTCCGGCGCTGATCGCGATCGGGCCGCGTTGGCGGGGTGGCGGCAGCCCGGTAGATGCGCTCGAGACGGCGGATCGCGATCTCCTCGGCGGTAGGCTGGGGCGTGCGGTCGTCGTAGAGCCGCCGCGCCTCGGCCCTGGCCACGTGTGTCCCGGCCACGCCGAGGACCGTGATGAACTGCCGGCGCCCCATCGGCCGATGGATCTCCATCTCATCGCCGATCTTCATGTCGCGGTGCGGCTTGGCGGCCTGGCCGTTGACGACTACCTTGCCCAGCTTGCAGGCTTTCTGCGCCTCGGAACGCGTCTTGAACAGGCACGCCACGTCGAGCCACGTGTCCAGTCGAACATGAGCCACGTGGCCAGCTTAATGCACCACAAAGACGCGGAGCCACGGAGCCATTTCTGGGAAATGCGATAGCCGCTAAGGGGCACTGGCGTTGTCCCAAGAAGTCTGTGCCTCCGTGTCTTCGTGGTGCATTTAGAATCTGGACCAATGGCCAAGCGACCGCACTCATCACTGGTATTGGACGGACCCGAACGCGCGCCGGGGCGCGCCATGTTGCACGCCGTGGGTTTTACGCGCGCCGATTTCGCCAAGTCACAGGTGGGCGTGTGCTCGACCTGGAGCCAGGTGACGCCGTGCAACGTCCACATCGACGGCCTGTCGCGGCACGCCGCCGCGGGCGTCGACACGGCTGGCGGCAAGGCGGTGATCTTCAACACCATCACCGTGTCGGATGCGATCTCGATGGGCACCGAGGGCATGAAGTACTCGCTCGTCTCCCGCGAGGTGATTGCCGACTCGATCGAAACCGTGATGGGCGCCGAAGGCTTCGACGGCCTGGTGGCGATTGGCGGCTGCGACAAGAACATGCCGGCGTGCGTCATGGCCATGGCCCGATTGAACCGGCCGGCGGTGTTTGTCTACGGAGGAACCATCCTGCCCGGCACCTTTCAGGGACGCGCCGTGGACATCGTGTCGGTCTTCGAGGCGGTTGGGCAGCACGCGGCTGGGAAGTTGAGCGATGCGGCGCTGGCGGACCTCGAGCAACACGCCTGCCCCGGCGCAGGATCGTGCGGCGGCATGTATACGGCCAACACCATGGCCTCGGCCATCGAGGCGCTCGGGCTGAGTTTGCCGAACAGTTCAGCGCAGGCCGCCGTCTCGGATGACAAGCGACAGGATTGCGCGCGTGCCGGCGCCGCGGTCGTCGACCTGATTCAGCGGAATATCCGGCCGCGCGACATCCTGTCGCGCAAGGCGTTCGAGAACGCGATCGTCACCATCAGCGCGCTGGGCGGCTCCACCAACGCGGTACTGCACCTGCTGGCGATTGCACACGCGGCCGGCGTCAAGCTGTCGATCGACGATTTCACTCGCGTTGGCAAACGCGCTCCGGTGATCGCGGATCTGAAACCCAGCGGCAAGTTCGTGATGGCCGAACTGATCAAGATTGGCGGTCTGGCGCCGCTGATGAAGCGCCTGCTCCAAGCCGGACTGCTGCACGGTGACGCCATGACCGTGACCGGGAAAACGCTGGCTGAGAATCTGGGCGACGTGGCCGACTATCCAGCCGGTCAACAGATCGTCAGATCACTCGATCAACCGATCAAGCCGACCTCGCATCTGGTGATCCTCGGCGGCAACCTGGCGCCCGATGGTGCGGTCGCAAAGATCAGCGGGAAGGAAGGTGAGAGGTTCACCGGCAAGGCGCGCGTGTTCGATCGTGAAGAAGACGCGCTGGCGGCGATCCTGAAGGGCCGCGTCACCAAGGGCTCCGTGATCGTGATTCGCTACGAAGGGCCGCGCGGCGGCCCCGGCATGCGCGAGATGTTGTCGCCGACGTCGGCCATCATGGGCCGCGGACTCGGCAGCGACGTGGCCTTGATCACCGACGGCCGCTTCAGCGGTGGCACGCACGGCTTCGTCGTCGGTCACATCACTCCAGAAGCGTTTCTTGGAGGTCCATTAGCGCTGGTAAAGAACGGCGATCGCATCACCATTGACGCGCGCCGGCGGTTGCTGACGCTCGATGTGGCGACGAAGGAGCTGACGGCGCGGCGGCGCGCGTGGAGGGCCCGCAAGCCGCGTTACGCGCGCGGCGTACTGTCGAAATACGCGAAGTTGGTGTCGACGGCGAGCACCGGCGCGGTCACGGACTAATCCAAAATTCCGTAGACCGATCGTCCTTCGTCAACTCTGCTTGCAAGTAGTGGTCTGGAGCGCATACACTTCGGAGTCTTGTCGCAGGCGCGTCGCAGCTGTTTCGCACGAATTTCAATGTCCCTTGGTGCCTTCGTGTCCGGGGCCCACTGCAGTGGGTCTGGTCTCTTCGATTTGGAGGAATGACGAGTATGACGAACCTTGTGTCGCGGTGGTGCGTGGCGGCACTGCTGATTGTTGCATTGGCCACTAGTACTGCGTGGGCGCAGACGTTCACGGGCGGCCTTCGCGGCGCGGTGCGCGACGCCAACGGCGTCATTCCCGGCGTCACGGTGTCGCTGCTCAACACGGCGACGGGCGCCAGCCGTGATGCGGTATCGAACGAATCTGGCGAGTACAGCTTCACGGCTGTTCCTCCTGGCAACTACACGGTTCGGGCCGAGCTCTCGGGGTTCAAGACCTACGAGAACCAGAACATCCGCATCGCGGCCCAGCAGTTCATCACGCTGGACATCGCGCTCGAGGTCGGCCAGTTGCAGGAGACCATCACGGTCACCGGCGCGGCGCCGCTGATTGACACCTCCAACGCCACCGGCGGCGGCGTGATCAGCACCGAGCAGCTGTCGACGCTGCCGAGCGGCGGCCGGTCCGCGTTCCTGTTCGCGGTCACGCTGCCGACGGTGATCGCCACGGGCGACCCGCAGTTCAATCGCCAGCAGGATCAGACCAACGCGTCGCTGCTGTCACTGGGCGGCGGCACGCGCCGTGGCAACAACTACCTGGTCGACGGCGTGCCGGTGACCGACATGCGCAACCGCGCCTCCGCCAACCCGACCATCGAGGCGCTGGATGACGTGGCGGTGCAGGTGCACCAGTACGACGCGGAGGCCGGCCGCACGGGCGGCGGCACCTTCAACGTCGCGACGCGCTCGGGCACCAACGACTGGCACGGCAGCGGCTTCTACCAGACGCGGCCGCGCTGGGGCATGGCGAACAACTACTTCTCGGACAAAGCCGGCCTTCCGTTGCCGAAGACCTACTTCCACCTGGGTGGCGGCGGCGTGGGCGGCCCGATCGTCCGCAACCGGACCTTCTTCTGGTACGCCATGGAGGGCTACGGCTCCAACACCACGCGCAACTCGCCGTCGATCCGGCTGCCTACCACGCGCGAGCGGGCGGGAGACTTTTCGCAGACGACCGATTCGTCGGGTCGCCTCGTGGTGATCTACGACCCGCTGACCGGCGACGCCAGTGGCAACGGCCGGCAGCCGTTTACGAACAACATCATCCCGGCCGGCCGGCTCAACCCGATCGCCACCAAGATGCTGAGTTATCTGCCGACCCCGCAGCGGGATGTCAGTAACGGCTCGTCGAACTTCTCGAGCGTTGCCGAGATCCACGACCGCGCAATGATGTACACGGGCAAGGTCGATCATCGCTTCAGCGACGCGGTATCGTTGTCGGGTTTTTACCTCTATAACAAGACCGACGAACCGTGCGCGAACTACCTCGAGCCCGGCCTCAATGGCCCCAACCGGTTTGTCGATAACGGCGATTATCTGCTGCTTCGTCGCGTCCAAACCCTGGCGTTGAACAACACCTGGTTGCCCAGCAGCAACACCGTGGTGACGCTGCGCTACGGCTGGACGCAGTTCTTCGACGACGACACGCTGTCGATCGACTTCGATCCGTCGACGCTGGGCTTCGCGTCCGCGTACAGCAGCGCGATTCAGAAGAAGAAGTTCCCGTCAGTCGGCATCACGGACTACTACGGGTTGGGTGCGATCGATCCGTCGGATCGAAACTGGTATTCGTGGAGCGCGAACGGCACGGTGTCGAGACTGGTGGGACGACACACAGTCAAAGCGGGGGTCGACTATCGCAGGATGGGGAACGACACGCAGTCGTTCTCGGGCGGCGCCGGTAGCTTCCAGTTCGATCGGCGGTTTACCTCGCTCAATCCGCTGACCAACGGCGTGGACGGCGCGACGCCCTCCGGCAACGCGCTGGCCTCGCTGCTGCTTGGCTATCCCACTGGAGACTCCGGCAATCTCAGCCGCATCCTCGTCTCCGAGCCCGCCAATTACTTCGTGAATTACTTCGGCGGCTACATCCAGGATGACTTCCGCGTCAGCTCGCGCTTCACGATCAACGCCGGCGTGCGCATCGAGCACGAGGACGGGCTGCGTGAAGAGGAGAACCGGTTCACTGTCGGGTTCGACCGCACCGTCAATCCCGGTGGCGCGCTCGGCGCGGCCGGCGCACGCGGTGGTCTGATGTATGCCGGTGTCGGCGGCAACGCAACGCAGCAGGGCGACCAGCCGGCCATGAAGTTTTCACCGCGCGCTGGCTTCGTCTACTCGATCAACCCCAAGACCGTATTGCGCGGCGGCTACGGCATCTACCAGGCGCCGTGGAACTATCAGTTCGTCGGCGCGACCAACTACGGGCAGGTCGGCTACAGCCAGAACACGTTCATGGTCCAGGATCCGTTCAAACCGACCACCACGCTCACGAACCCATTCCCGACCGGTGTCGTGCGGCCGCGCGGGAATTCGAAGGGCGTTCTGGAGGGTTACGGCACCAACATCGAGTTCATCGATCAGGACAAGACCGCGCCGTACGTTCAGCAATACTCGTTCGACCTCAACCGCGAGCTGCCGGGTAACATGGCGATCGGCTTCGAGTACAACGGCGCCACCGGGCGCAACCTCGGGCTCGGCGGATCGAACGACGGCGTCATCAACATCAACCAGCTCGATCCGCGGCATCTGGCGCTCGGGGCGGCGGCGTTGAATGCGCAGGTGCCCAACCCGTTCGCCGGCCTGTTGCCCGGCACCAACTTGAACGGCTCCACGATCTCTCGCGCGCAGTCGCTGCGGCCGTTCCCACAGTTCGGCAACATCGTGATGCGTCAGAACACCAGCGGCAAGAACCAGTATCATGCCGCGATCGTCAAGCTCGAAAAGCGGATGAGCGGGGGCTGGGGTGGTCGACTCAACTACACCTACAGCCGCCTCAAGGACAACCAGTTCGGCGAGGGCAACGCCTACTCGGCGACCAATGGCAATGCGCCCAACGCCTACGACTTGGAATCCGAGTACGTCGTCGGCTTGCTCGACGTTCCGCACAAGCTGGTGTTTTCGCCGATCATCGAGCTGCCGTTCGGCGAGGGCAAGCGGTGGGCACAGAGCGGTGTGGCCGCGGCCATCCTCGGCGACTGGACCATCTCGTCGATCGTCGCGTTCGAGAGCGGGTTCCCGTTCTCGGTGGCCAACAGCTCCAACACGCTGTCGGCGTACGGCTTCCTGGTCCAGCGTCCGAACCTGACCGGATCGACGCTCGCGACCACCGGCAGCCGCCCAGAGCGGCTGTATGCGCCGCCCGTCAGCACCGCCACGTGGCTGGACTCGAGCGGGTTCGTGCACCCGGGCCTGACGCTCGGCAACGCGCCGCGGACCCTGACGGACGTTCGCACGCCCCACCGCAACAACTGGGACTTCGTCGCCACTAAGGATGTCCGGATGGGCGGCAGCCGGCGCGCCCAGATTCGTCTCGAGGTGCTGAACATCACCAATACGGTGAAGGCAGACGCGCCGACGACCACGCACGGCTCGGCGGCGTTTGGCCGTGTCAGCCGCCAGCGCGGCTTCATGCGCCTGACGCAGCTGATGTTCCGCTACTCGTTCTAACAGGGTCTTCGGGCTTGGGACTTGGGTCCTGGGCCTCGGTTGCGAAGTTGCACCACGAGGGCGGCCTTCACGGGCCGCCCTCGTGGTGTACTGGCGTGTCATTGACATGTGTCATTCAGACACTAAACTGACACATATGACCAAGACGCAGGTCTATCGACGCGACAAAGAACTGGAGGCGCTGCGAAACGCCGCCGACCGAGCTGGCCGCAGCGTTGCCGATCTGGTTCGCGATGCCATCCGGCAGGTGTGGCTCCGTCCTGGAACCGCTGGCCCGGTGGCGATCTGGTCCGGCCCATTGCGCCGCACATCCGTGGGCCATGACAGCATTTTCGACCAGCCCTGAGCGATCGACGGTGCCGCCGGGGATCGGGCCTGGCCTTATTTCGAGCGGTCCGACGTGCACAAGCTGTCTGCCGTTGATGCGCTCAGCTTCGTGCTGATGGCCGACCGTCGCATCACGATCGGGTTCGCCTTCGATTCCCATTTCCCGTCCGCCGTGTGTCGAATGACCGGCTGAGCCAACGGCATGATCCGTCCCACGCTTCTCGTACTGCTGGCGGCATCTGGCGCCGTGCTGGGGGTCTCCACCGACGCCCAGGCCCCAGGGCCCAAGCCTCCCACCTCCGCCAGGGCGACGGTGGGCAAGCCAGCCCACACCGCCGAGGCAGAATACCAGCGAGGCGTGACCTGGCTCCACAGCTTTATGTACGAGGACGCGATCGATGCGTTCCGCGCCGCACAGAAGATCGATCCGTCCTTTGCCATGGCCTACTGGGGCGAGGCCATGAGCTTCAGCCAGCCGCTGTGGTTCTTCGAGGAACCGGACAAGGGCAGAGCCGCGCTGGCCAGGCTTGGCAAGACGCCCGCGGAACGAATGGCCAAAGCCATGACGCCTCGTGCGCAGGGATTCATGCGGGCTGTTGAGGCGCTGTTCGGTTCCGGCGAGAAGCCGGCGCGCGCCGCGGCGCACGCCAAAGCAATGGCACGAGTGGCCGCCGAGAATCCGGCCGACGACGACGCGCAGACCTTTTATGCGCTCGCGCTGCTGGCCACCATGCCGCGCGGCGATGCGGCGCTGCCGATTCGCCGACAGGCCGGCGCGATCGCCGAACAGGTGTTTGCGCGCAATCCCAAGCATCCGGGCGCCGCGCATTACATATTGCACGCCTACGATCACGGCACCCTGGCTGCCAGGGCGCTGCCGGCGGCACGCAGCTACGCCAGGATCGCGCCGGGGGCGAGCCATGCACTCCATATGCCCGCGCACGCATTCCTGCAATTGGGTTTCTGGGATGAGGCCGCGGCCAGCGATGAAGCGTCGTGGGACGCGTCGATTGCGTGGGCAAAGCGGCGTGGATTGCCAAGCACCAGCCGCGATTACCACAGCCTGGCGTGGCTGCAATACGAGTGGACGCAGCAGGGAAGGTTTTCGAAAACCAAGGAGGCCATTGCGCTCGTGAATGAAGCGCTGAGGGCGTCGTCCGCCTCCGCCACGGCTGCGGCGGGACAGCATGCTCCGGCTTCGCCGCAGCACGCGGGCGGGCATGGCTACGGCGAAGGCGGTTCGACTCCGCTCACCGCCAGCAGCGAGATCGGGCGCGGGAACACCGAAGCCAACCTGCGCAACGATCGCGGCTCGATGCGGGCACGCTACATCATTGAAAGCGAGCGCTGGCAGGAGATGAAAGGGCAGTCGACCTTCGACAACATCGAAGAGCTGTTCGCGCTCGGGCTCAGCTCGGTCAACCTCGGCGATGCTCCGCGCGTGCGGGTGGTGATCGATGAACTTCGGAAGGCGGCAGCCCCGTCCCAGCCTGCCGGCCTGCGCGAGCAGGCCGACGTGATGTGGCGGCAAATGGAGGCGCTCGATCTGTTCGCCCAGGGCCGCCACGCGGAAGCGTTCGCCACGCTGGACCTGGCGGCGGCGCTGCAGAACCGGATGCCCAGGCCGATCGGCCGGCCGTTTCCGGTCAAGGACGTCAACGAGTTGTATGGCGAGCTGTTGCTGCAGGTGAATCGCGCCAGTGAAGCCGTGCAGTGGTTCAGCCGCTCACTGGCCAGGACGCCGAATCGCAGCCGGGCGCTGTTCGGGTTGGCGCGGGCCCATCGCAACGCCGGCGACGCGGTCAACGCCCGCGCCGCCTACCAGCGATTTCTCACCAATTACCGGCTCGCCGACCCCGGCTTGCCGGAGGTCTTCGAGGCGAGAGACGCCGTGCGGTGATGACGGCGCGGCTGTGGAGCGCCGACGACGGGCGCGTCGCCGTCAGACCTCTTCGATCCGGACCTGCCGCATGTAGTACAGCGACTTTAACCGGCGCTGCGGCACCGACTGGTCGGCAACCTCGAGCGCAATATCATAGGGGCCGGGCTGTGACGGTTTCCAGGTGAAATCCCAGAGCTGCCACATGGTGTGCGTCTTCGGCGCCGGACAGATGGTGAACGGCGTGAATGGCTGATCGGTCCCGCCGAAACGAATCTGCAGTCGATCGACCACCTTCGTTCCGCCCCACACGATCCCGACGAAGCGGTACTCGAGGCCATTGGGGCCCTTGCGCTTCTCGCAGCGGATAGGAGTCGCGGCAGTCTGGATGTCGGCCGGCGCGTAGTCGCGGGCGTACTTATGCGGTGCGCTTTGATGCGTGCGCGCGGCGAACTCGACCATTTGTGAGGTGGCGGGTTCGTCCGGTCCGACCAGCCTGATTTCGTTGACCCACTTGATCCACGAGCAGCCGTACCACCCCGGGACGGCCAGGCGCACCGGCTTGCCATGATCAGGGGGCACCGGCACGCCGTTCATGCGGATGGCGAGGAAGGCGCCGATCTTCTCGAGATCGGCGAGCGGGAAGACCCAGCTGGCGCCGACGATCGATCGCTGCGAGATTTGACCGACGTGGTCGTAGCCGCTGACGAGAATCGCGGTGGCGTCCTTGGTCGGTGTCAGTCGAGCGACGAGCTCGGTCAGCGGGATCCCGTCCCATTCGGCCACGCTCATCAGGCCGAAGTCGCGATTGCTGCCGTTGCCCGAGCACTCGAACAGGTGCGGTCCCATGCTCTTCGAGAGGTTCGTGAAGTCATCGAGCCGCAGCACCGCCGGGGCGGCCAGCATGCCGCTGGTCTCGAGCGTCCACGGGCCCTGATGGTTGGCGGCGGCCGGCGGAATCTCGGTGCGGATGTAGGCGAGCTCGTTTGGCGTGATCAGCTTGTTCGGCTCGAGCAGCGAGAGGTCGGTGTCGAGGCGCGCATCGAGGCCGGTGCCGTCGTATTTCAGACCGAAGTGCGGGGGCAGGATGCGATTGCGGAACAGCGGCAGGGTGCCCACGAGCTGTCCGGCGGCGCCGCCCTTGGCGCAGGGGACATCGGCGGCCATCCTGGCGAGCAGCGCGTCCGGTTCCCAAAGGGTGGCTGCGCCCGTGGCGGCCAGCATTCCCAGCATCTGTCGGCGTGAAGGCTCAGCCTGAGCAGGGTCGAAGCGCGTCATGCGCGCCATTATACTGGTGGCATGAAATCCGGTTTGTCGCTGGTTGTGACGGTGCTGGGGCTGGCTACGCTGTCGGCGCAGCAGCCAACGTTTCGCGCCGGGGTGACGCTTGTCACCACCGATGTCATTCCACGCGGGGATCGCGGCCAGTTCATCGCGGATCTGACCAGGGATGACTTCACCGTCCTGGAGGACGGCGCGCCACAGAAGATCGAGTCGTTCGTGATGGTGCAGGGGGGGCGCACCTTCAACCTGCTCACGCCGTCGTCCGCCGCCGCAGCGCCGGACGGTCTGGTGCTGCCGCAAGCTCGGCCGACCACGTCCGATGCGGTCGGCCGCGTGTTGCTGATCGTCGTCGACGATCTGCACTTCGAGCCTGAGCTCACGCCGCACGTCCGCAGGCTGATGCAGACGATTGTCGACACGCTGCTGCACGAAGGAGATCTGGCAGCGGTCGTGTCCACGGGTCCGTCGTTCATCGAGACGGGTTTGACCTACGACCGGAAGATCATTGCCGAAGCGGCGAAAAAGATCCGCGGGTCTGGGTATCTGGCCGCCGAAATCTTCAAGATGCTCGAGAACTCGCAGGGACCTGGAGACATTCGCAACAAGGCCCAGATGGCGTTTTACACCGCCTACGGCATCCTCGCCGACCTCGAGCAGGTGGCCAATCGCCGCAAAGCCGTTCTGTACATCAGTACCGGCTACGATTTCGATCCGTTCGCCGAAGGCCGCAACAGCCGCGACCGGATTATGGGCGGCCGCTTTTCCGATCCGTTGCGCTTCCTGGTTGACCAGGAGAACCCGTACTTTTCACTGGGCCGCGTCACCTCCGACATCGATCTATTCCGGCTGACGCGCGAGTTGACGCTGGCGGCCAACCGCGCCAACGCCTCCATGTACACGATCGATCCGCGTGGCCTTGCCGGAACCACCGACGCGGGGCAATACGTCGATCAGAGCGAGTGGCGCACGTATATCCAGAAGACCACCAGCACGTTGAAATACCTGGCCGAAGAGACCGGTGGGTTCCCGATTGTCGACACCAACGACTTCGAGGGCGCGCTCAAGCGCGTGGATGCCGAAACGAGCGATTACTACGTGCTCGGCTACTACTCGAACAATCCTGACCCCGCTCACCGGTCGCGCTCACTGGAAGTCAAGGTCAACCGTCCAGGTGTGAAGGTGGCCGCCCGCAGAGGCTATTCGCTGAAACCCGACGGCAAGCCGCCCAGGCCACCGGCAATCAAGAAATAGCGTTCGCCCACACGACTCCGCCGACCCGCTAGTTCAGTTGATCCAGCCAGGCTGATAGCAGCGACGTGTGCGGCCCGCGGCCGGCCACGTAGCGCGCTCCTTCACTGCGGAGCCGCTCGGCGGCGCCGCGATCGCCGCCGACGAACTGCGCGTAAAGCGCGTGGACCAGCAGCCATCGCAATTCGGTGTTCTCCGGATCGTGGACCAGTGCCGCGTCGAGCATCGCGACCGCCTCGGCGTTGCGCCGTAACGCAATGCGTGTGGCGGCCAGCGTGCGTGCCGCGGCCGGATCACCGATGACGTCGTCGGTCTCGGCGATCGCGCTCGCGGCTCGCGTGAAGTCCTTCTGGCGCAGGTAGGCGTCCGCGATCAACCGGTCGACCACCCGTTTCGGTACCGCGCCGTCGCTGGCGGACGCCCACGCGATCACGGCGTCGGCGTCCCGATTCTGCATCGCGCGCGCGGCGCCGATCAGGAAGTGCACGGGCGCCGGCGGTGTGTCGGCCTGCATCGCCCACTCGAACTGCCTAATCGCGCCAAGATCGGCGAACGACAGCAACCCCAGGCCGGTCAGAGCGGCACGAACGCCGCGTTCCGGCTCCGGCACAGCCTCGGCAATCAACAGGTCAGCGAACCGGCCCGCGCGAGCCGATTCGAGAGCTCTACTTAGTGCCGGCGACGGCGTGGCAGGCGCGAGACGATCGATCAACGCCGCCACGATTGGAACCCGCAGCGCGTCGGTGATAGTGAAGCGTGTGGCAAGCGGCGGCGCTTCCGCGAGCAGGCTGGTGGCAGTGCCGATGACACGGAAGTCGACGGCGCTACTGACGATGCTGCCCGACAGCTTATCTTCCGCGGCGATGCGCAGGCGATAGTCGCCGCGGGGGATTGTGGACAGCGGCGCCGACAGCGCCGCGATCACCGGCTGACCTTGCCGAATATCGAAATCCGGCGGCATGGTGCTGTCGTTGTAGATGAGCGGCGAGAGCGCCGCCACGGGTTCCTCGCGTGCGCCCGTCATCCGCACGATGCGAAGCTCGACGCGAATGTCGGGCTTGCCCGTTGCCGACGGCATCGCGTTGACGATCTGGAACGCCACGGCCAGCCGCTCGTGCGGCGCGAAGACCGCATCGCGCGCCGGCAGAATGTCGGTGACGCCAATCGTGTACGGGTGCGAGCGCTGCTCCAGCGCGGTGTAGGGCACCGGCCGCACCCCGATTTGATCGGCGATGATCACGCTGCTCAACCCGAACTCGACCTTCGCCGGGGCGAGCTGCAGGCTCTGACGCGCGACGTGAACCGTGGCTTTGGCCGCGGTCTGCGACGCATCGGCCCACGCGATGAACAGGGTGTAGCTGCCCGGCCCCGACGTCAGCGCGCGTTGAATCGTCCGGCTGCCGTCGCCGAATCGGGCCGGTACCCCCACTTCGAAGTCCTCGAACGGAAACCGGTCGGCGGCCAGCGCGCCCTCGCCCGCGAGGGCGGCGCGCCGCTCTTTCTCCTCTTTTTCGCGCCGTTGCCGCGCCCGGTCGCGCTGCATCGCCATGGTCTGCAGATCCGTCGATCCAACCGACGCTCCGCCGCGCGCGGCGATGGCGCCGGCGCCCAGCACGGGCATCTCGCCGATCGCCATGCCGCCACGGCGCGGCAGCAGCCGCGGATCTGTGCGCGATCCCTGAAGCCATTCGCGGACCAGCGACCGCTCCGCCAACGTCGTGACCCCGGCAGCCGGTGTGGTCGCCAGGCGCACGTAAACCAGGAGTGGCCGCTCAGCGAGCGCGGCGGCGCCGGGGATGACCGATACGGCCAGGTAATGCGATCCGTCGGAGGCGCGTAGCACGTGCGTGAGCCAGGTGTGGTCAACCGGCGTCGTCGCGGATCTGGCGTCATCGACGGCCGTGACCAGCTTCTGCAGCAGCTCGCGCTGCTGGCGGGAGAGCTCCTGCGCCGACGCGGTGGTCGCCAGAGCCGGCGCGCAAAGACATGTCGTGACAATTACTGTCGGCAGTAGGTGCGCGAGCAAGCTTGTGTGGGCCATGCGCGTCCAGTTACACTTTCGAGCGTTTCTATCATCCAAACCCATGCACCGCAACATATTCACTCGCTGTTGTACCGGCTCATTGTTTCTCTGCTTTCTGAGCCTTCCCTGGCCCTCCACGGTTTCCGCACAAACGCCCCAAGCGCCCACATTGACGGCCGGTAAGCTCGATTCGTCTGCCGAAGGTCCCGTGATCGACGGCCGGGTCAACGAAGCCGTCTGGGGCACGGTGCCGCCGCACGCGACGTTTACGCAGCAGGATCCTGTTGAAGGCGCCCCGGCCTCCGAGAAAACCGAGGTCCGCATCCTCGTCGGCAAGGGCAACGTGTATGTCGGCATCATCGCCTTCGACAGCGACCCGTCGAAGATCATCGTGTCGCAGTCCAGGCGCGATGCGTCGCTCACCGAGACCGACTCGATCGTGATGGTGCTTGATACCTTCAACGACAGCCAAAACGCATTTGTTTTCGGCACCAATCCGCTCGGAATCGAGTATGACGGCCAGGTGGCACGCGAAGGGCAGAGCAGCGGCGTGTCCTTCGCCGGTGGCGGCGGCGCCGGCACGCAGCGCGGCGTCATCAGCGCCTTCAACCTGAACTGGGATGGCGACTGGATGGTGCGCGCGCAGATCACCGAGCGCGGTTGGGAGGCGGAAATGGCCATCCCCCTGAAGACGCTTCGCTATCGGACCGGGCCGAGCGAGACCTGGGGTGTCAATCTGCTGCGCAACATCCGTCACAAGAACGAGCAGGTGTACCTCGCGCCGATTCCCAGGGGCTTCGACATTTATCGCGTGTCGCTGGCGGCCAAGATGAACGGCCTGGACCTGCCGCCGCGCCGGGACATCAAGTTGCTCCCCTACGCGCTCGGCTCGGTGAACAAGGACTTCACCCGCGCCGCCGGCGATCAGGTCGCCAGGAACGGAGATGTCGGCCTTGACCTGAAATGGGGGATTCGCCCCAACGTGACGCTCGACGCGACGGTCAACACCGACTTCGCACAAGTTGAGGCAGACGAAGAGCAGGTCAACCTGACACGCTTCGACTTGTTCTTTCCTGAGAAACGCCCCTTTTTTCTGGAGAATGCATCCACGTTTCAGTTCGGGCAGCCCCAGAGCATCGATTTGTTTTTTTCACGTCGGGTCGGTCTTTCCGCGGGGGCACTGCCGATTGACATTCTTGGCGGCGGCCGGTTGAGCGGCAAGATGGGCGGCTGGAACGTGGGCCTGCTGAACATCCAGGCAGACGACGTCGAGGACGCCAGAGGCAACACGGTTGGCCCCTCGAACAACTTCAGCGTCGTTCGCCTGCAACGCGAAGTCGGCCGCTCGAGCTACGGAGCGATCTTCGTCAATCGACAGGGGTTCGGACCGGCGGCGGTGGCGGAAGACTGGAACAGAGCCTTTGGCGTCGACGCGAACATTCTGTTGAATCAGAATTCCCGGCTGTCGGCCTTTCTCGCGCGCACGGACACGCCGCAGAACCGTCGGACCGGCCCGCGGGGCACGGGCTACTCCGGCCGCGCGTTCTACAACTACACCGACAATGTCTGGCAGGTTTCGGGCGGATACTCCCAGGTCGACCGGAACTTCAACCCGGAAGTCGGTTTCTTGCCGAGGCGCGGCTATCGACGTCCGGAATTCCGGCTGTACTACCAGCAGCAGTCGAAGCGCATCGCGTGGGTTCGGCGGGTTGCCCCGCACATCTCGTACAACTCGTTCTGGGATATCGAGACCGGCAAACGGCAGTCGGAGGCCTGGCACATCCATCCGTTCGAGATTCAGCCCAGGCAGGGTGGCCGCTTCGGATGGTTCGTGGACTACACGCGGGACAATCCGACATCGCCCTTCATGGTCTACAACCGCGACGGGCGGCGTGTCACGATCCCGGTGGGCGAATATTCCTGGCACCAGCATGCGTTCGAGTATTTCCACAACCCGAGCGCGCGCGTCACGGGAACCATTCGGGCCCGCGTCGGAAAGTACTATGACGGCGATTTCAACGGCGTCGAGATCACGAGCGATTACCGCATTACGCCGAAGATCACGGCGAGCCTGGGCTGGATACGTCAGAACATCGACCTGCCATACGCTTCATTCCACAACGATTTGGTGCCGATCAAGGCGAATATCTCGTTCACCACGCTCATCAACCTGTCATCGCTGCTGCAGTACAACGGCCAGACGGGGCAGTTCTCATCGAACCTCCGCTTCGCCTGGCTCAACCGCAGCGGCACCGGGCTGTTCGTGGTGTTCAACGACAGGCGGGACTTGCTGAGTTCCACGGCCGTCGAAGCGCTCGGCCGGTCGTTCGTGGTCAAGTTCACGAGGCTGGTTGATTTCTAGGCCAATAGGCCAATAGGCCAATAGGCAAATAGGCGAATAGGCGAATAGGCCCCTAGGCCCTAGGCTTTAGTCCACCCGGCCTCGTGGAGCACCGGCGTGAGGCTTCGGAATCGATTGACATTAATTTGTCATTCATATGACACTGCGCGTGCCGAGGCAAAACCGCTCGGCACTCCCAACATGGCCGCCGTTGACGCCGCGAAGGTGGTGTCCAAGCTTGACGCCTCCCGGTGCACGCCGCGCCGCGTGCGGCAGGGCATTTCGGCCTGGGTCGCCCGTGTCGTCCTGACCTGCCTCCGCGACGACATCGTCCGCGCATTCAAGTCGGCGGCGGCGCTAAGCCTGTCGGTCAACGGCATCCGCGGCCGACTGGAACCGACGCTCAGATCACGGCCGGCCTCGGCGGTGGGATGGGTATCGCTTTGCGACGTCTGGAAGGGGCTCGAAGGCGAGATCGGCTTACTCCGCGACGCCAAGCCGACGGTCTGGATGTGGGCTGAAGTCCCATGTCACGCCGTAAAGCACTCAACGTCCGGCACCCCCGCATGACCACTGCCGGGGCCATCTTCGTCGGCCGAAAGGCGGGCGCCGGGAAGGCCAAGGACGGCGACGTTCGTGGCTTGCTGCGGGAATACCTTTCCGCGCTCCACGAGGGCACCGACACGCTGGTGCTCGAGGAACTTGGTCTCTGCCAGGGTGATGTCCGGGTAGACGTGGCCGCCGTCGACGGCGAACTGTCCGGATACGAAATAAAGAGCCCGTCCGACACAATGGCCCGGTTTCCCAAGCAGTGCCGGGTCTACTCGAAGGTCGTCGACCGCGCCTGGATTGTGGCGCCGCTGAAGACCCTCGCCAAAGCGGACGTGCCCGACTGGTGGGGGCTGATCGGCGTATTCGAGCTCGACGATCGGCTGGCCCTCCGCCTGGTGCGACCCGCGGCACCGAACCCGACGCTCGATCCGCGTTCGATCGCGCGCCTGCTGTGGCGCGATGAAGCCCTGGAAGTACTCAGAAACGCCGGCTGCGCCCGTGGCGTGATGACGAAGTCACGCCGGATGATCTGGAAGCGGCTGGTGGAAAAGGTGTCGCTCGACGACTTGCGTGCCGCCGTTCGCGCGGCGCTGAAGCGGCGGCCGGAGATGATTGAACTACTGGACTAGAAGCCCCTGATATACTTGAAAATCTCTCCTGACGGCCAGGTAGCTCAGTTGGTAGAGCATGCGACTGAAAATCGCAGTGTCGGCGGTTCGATTCCGTCCCTGGCCACCAACCTTCGCTCGGTCCATTCCGGATGCGGTTACGGGACGGCGTCAGCTTCCCCGTCAAGTAGACAGTCCTAATGGAGACTGCCCGGTTGATGAAGGCCTCGGCAGAAACGAGACGGGCGCGCCGGCCTTGGCCTGCTTCAAGACTGCGGTGATCTGCTCAACGGAAAAGCGCTTCTTCTTCACGGCACTGCCTCCTCGGCCAACGGGCCCGATTGTGCCGCAAAACTCACTCTCCAAATGAGCTGAGAAATGAGGAGCCCCTCACCCGCGGGACCATCGCGCCCAACCCCTGTCCAATTGCCATTGACGTTACGAAATGAACGAGGTGAGAGGGCGCCGTTTCCTGACCTTTCGACGATAGGCCGTATTAGGGGCCTCCCTCGAACGGCAGCTCGGCGTGTCCTTCCATGCGCAGGATCGGGGCTCTCCAGAATCCGCCGACCGTCTTTGCACGTCAGGCAAACTCCGCGAACGGCCCACAGCAGGTCAACAACGGCGTCTGGCTTCTTAGCCCTGGTCAATTCTCAATGAGCCGCCCTGGTCAGTTTCTAACGGGCGGCAACACGCCGGACCGCCCGTCATGAATCCGAGTGGCATCCGGTCCGCTCCCCGTCGACGGCTGAGCGAGTGCCGGCATGGCCACGGCCAATACACCAAACGATCACCCCAGGTCGCATCAGTCCACACGGTACCAGCGATTGCGCAATCGGGACGAACGCCGACACGAACCCCGGCAGGGCAGCATCACCAGCGTTTGCACGTGTCGGCGGCCGCGGTAATATTCGGGGGGCGTTCGTTTCAATGACGATAGCCCGAGGACCCTACGGTGCCTGGAGTCGCTGATGCACACGTTGTCGACCGAACTGGCTGACCTCTTCGCGCGTGATATCTCCAGGGTGATCCAGGAGATCGAGGCGTTTCCGGATACCCCATCAATCTGGCAGACCGTGCCCGGGGTGCCGAATGCGGCGGGGACGTTGGCGCTGCATCTGGAAGGCAACCTGCGCGAGTTCATCGGGCGCCAGTTAGGGCAGATCGCGTTCACGCGCGACCGGCCCCTCGAGTTCAGCGCGCGCGGGGTGGAGAAGTCGGAACTGATTGCCCGGCTCGAGGCGGTCAAAGTCTCGATACCTCCGGTGATCGCGCGGCTCACCGACGCGCAGCTCGGCGCCCACTTCCCCGAAGAGTACATGGGCAAGCCCATCGTCAACCGCCAGTTCCTGGTGCACCTGCTGGCACACTTGAACTATCACCTCGGACAGGTGGATTACCTGCGTCGAGTCGTGACCGGCAAGGCGGCGATCGATCTCGCCCAGCTGTAGCTATTGCAGCCACGCCGCGAACCGATCGATCGCGCGCTCGAGGCGCGGCTGCGCGTTCCCGGCCGTTGAACCTGCGTCAAGCCACACCGAGCGGTCGAGGCCGATCATCCGGCCGCCTGGCCATGCCAACGACCTGAGCGCGATGGTGCCGTCGAGACCGGGATACGCCAGCAGGATTTCAGAGCCGCTGTCGCACAGCAGTTGACTGGTGTGCACCGTGTCGGGCGGCATCCACTTCGCGCGGCCTGCAACCGTGGCGTAGAATGGCCGCAGCTGCTCTGCCGTGTGCGGCACCGGCTGCACCACGGGGTCGTGATGGCGCGTGCGCATCGGATGCTGCTCCAGCCACACCTGCATCGTCGTCAAGGCATGCGCCCAGCCCGACACGGTGCCTGAGAAGCCCGCGTCCCTCTTTGGATCTTCCGGGAAGCCCGAGTTGACAAGCCGCATCACGGTATCGCCGCCATCTTTCTCGATGGTGATTCCCATCAGGTATGGCATGCCGTCCGGCCCGTCGTCTCCCGCTGTGACAAAGGTCTTACCCGGCTCGGACTCGACGACCGGAATGTCCATCACGTAGCCGAAGGTGTCGAAGAATCACCGCATGGTGGTGCCGGCGTGGCCCATGCTTTCGGCCCGATCGATGAACCAGTTGGCCAGCTGCTGTGGATCGGCCCACGCCTCCCAGACGCGCTGGAGTGTGGACTTGATGCGAATCGACGTATCGATGATACGGCCGTGGTGCTTGCGGGTCGTCGGAGTCATGGTGAGCCTATCTGGGAGTGGGCTAACAGCCAGGCACCAGGCGGTACTGGCCGGCGCATGAGCGGTCGGCCGGCGGCGGAGACTGGCGAACGCGCGTGCGCCAGGATCTCACGGCGCAGCGGCTTGAGCAGCATGCCGGCCTTTGGGGCTTCGCGAATGACGGCGACGGGAGCCGCGGATCCGGGCACGGCGGGATGACACATTCGATAAATACATTTGTCAGATATCCGCTGGCGCGGTTCGACGCCACGGCCGGCCATGCGTCGACCGTGCAATTGCGGGAACCGCCGTCTAGGGATATAGTCGAAGGTTACGGGCGCGGCCGGATTCGCGCCTGTGTGCCTTCATCCTGAGACCATGCCGCCGGTAGAAGACGCTTCGACTCTCGTCATTCGTGGTGCCCGGACGCACAACCTGAAGAACGTCGATCTCACGCTGCCGGCAGGACAACTGATCGTCTTTACCGGCGTAAGCGGATCCGGCAAGTCGTCGCTTGCGTTCGACACCATCTACGCGGAAGGGCAGCGGCGCTACGTCGAGTCGCTGTCCGCCTATGCGCGCCAGTTCCTCGAGCGCATGGAAAAGCCGGACGTCGATCGCATCGACGGCATTTGCCCGTCCATCGCCATCCGCCAGAAGAACTCGGTCAGGAATCCGCGCTCGACGGTCGGCACCGTCACCGAGATCCACGACTATATGCGCCTGCTGTTCGCGCGCGTCGGGCGGACGATATGCCGATCGTGCCGACAGGAGGTCATCCGCGAAACGGCCGAAGTGGTCGCCACCCGGTTGCTGGCGCTGCCCGAAGGCACGCGGCTGATGCTGGGATTCGATCTGCCGGTGGTCGCGATTGCGGCCACCGAAACGGAAGCGGCCAGGGCCGCAGAAAGCGCCGACGGCGCAGATCACGACGAGCCATTTGATGCGGAACTGTCGGAGCCTGCTGCGGCCCTGTTGACTGAATCTGCGCCGTCTGTCGCCCTGGAGAACCTGCGGCGCAAGGGTTTCGGCCGACTGCTGCTTGGCGATCAGGCCGTCACCTTCGAAGACGTCGATCCCAAGGTCCTGAAGAAGATCACCGTCCTTCGCGTGGTCGTCGATCGCGTCAAGGTCGCCCCCGATGCACGGACCCGCATCACCGACTCCGTCGAGACCGCCTATGCGGAAGGCGGCGGCGCGGCGTGGGCGCTGCAGCTGCAGGATGCGGCCGCGCCAATCGAGCACCTGTTCTCTGAACGGTTCGAGTGCCGCACGTGCGGGATCCCGTACGAGGATCCGCAGCCCCGCTTGTTTTCGTTCAACAATCCGTTCGGCGCCTGCCCGACCTGCCACGGCTTTGGCAACATCATCGAGCTCGACCAGGAACTGGTCGTGCCCGATCAGCAGAAGTCAATCAACCAGGGCGCCATCGAACCGTGGACGAAGCCGCACTATCGCTCGCATCTCGCGGAACTGAAGCGTGCGGCCAAGGGCGGCAAGGTCCGGCTCGACGTGCCGTGGCACGACCTGACGGCGGAAGAAATCGCCTTCGTCATGGACGGCGACGCATCGACCGGCTCAGGGCCGGCGGCTGACTACGAAGGCGTGCGCGGATTCTTCCGCTGGCTCGAGCGCAAGAAATACAAGGTGCACGTCCGCGTCTTCCTCAGCCGGTATCGTGGATACCTGACCTGCCCGGATTGCGCCGGCACCCGCCTTCGCCGCGAGGCGCGCGATGTGCACGTCGGCGGCGTGACAATCGACCAGGCATCCGGACGGACCGTCAAGCAGGCAGAGAAGTTCTTCGCCGACCTGCTGCTCTCCGAAAAAGAAGCGGCCATCGCCGACAAGGTGCTGAAAGAGATTCAGCGCCGCCTCGGCTTCCTCCGGGACGTGGGGCTTGATTACCTGACGCTCGATCGGCTGTCGTCAACGCTCTCGGGCGGCGAGGCGCAGCGCATCAACCTGGCCACGTCGCTGGGCTCGGCGCTGGTCGGCACGCTCTATGTGCTGGACGAGCCGTCGATTGGTCTTCACACCCGCGATAATCAGCGACTGATTGCCATCCTGCGCCAGCTTCGCGACCAGGGCAACACCGTGATTGTGGTCGAGCACGACGCCGACATGATTGCCGTCGCCGATCACCTGGTGGACATGGGGCTGGGGGCTGGTGAGCATGGCGGCCGCGTGGTCTACTCCGGCACGCTGCAGGGGCTCACCAGCGAGTCGCGATCGCTGACGGCAAAGTACCTGCGGGGCGAGTTGAGCATCCCGATTCCGGCGTCGCGCCGCAAGGGCACGCCGCAGCGCATCAAGCTGTTCGGCGCGACCGAACACAACCTCAAGGGCGTCGACATCGAGATTCCGCTCAACACGCTGACCTGCGTCACCGGCGTGAGCGGCTCCGGCAAGTCCACGCTGGTGCACGACGTGCTCTACGCCGCGTTGAAGCGCGCCAAAGGTGATTGGGACCGGAAGGTCGGCGCCCATCAGCGCCTGGAAGGGCACGACTACATCAGCGATGTGGTGCTGGTCGACCAGACGCCGATCGGCCGCACGCCGCGCTCGAATCCGGTCACCTACCTGAAGGCCTTCGATCCGATCCGTGAACTGTTCGCGGCGACCAAGGATGCCAAGTCACGCGGCCTCACTGCGAGCCATTTCTCCTTCAATGTTCCCGGTGGACGCTGCGAAGCATGCCAGGGCGAAGGCGAAGTGCGCGTCGAAATGCAGTTCCTGGCCGATGTGTTCGTGCCATGCGAACAGTGCGATGGCCGCCGATTCAAGTCGCAGGTGCTCGACGTGCGCTACCGTGGCAAGAACGTCACCCAGGTGCTCGACCTGACGGTGCGCGAGGCGTTGACCTTCTTTGCGGCCACGCCCAAGGTGCTGCGCCGGTTGCAGGTGCTCGACGAGATTGGCCTCGGCTACCTTCGCCTCGGCCAGCCGGCGACGACGCTGTCGGGCGGGGAGGCGCAGCGCATCAAGATCGCCGCCCACCTGTCATCGCATGCCGGAGAGCGGTTGCTCTACATCCTCGACGAGCCGACCACCGGTCTGCACTTCGACGACATCGCCAAGCTGCTGGCGGCGTTCCGGAAGCTCCTCGACGCGGGGCACTCGCTGGTCGTCATCGAGCACAACCTCGACGTCATCAAGGTTTCCGACTGGATCATCGATCTCGGTCCCGAGGGTGGCGAGGAGGGTGGCCGCGTGCTGGCCATGGCCACGCCCGAGCAGGTCGCCCACAATCCAGGCTCGCACACCGGCAAATACATCCGGGAAGTGCTATCGTCCGGCAAGCTCCTCCAGACAGTCGGCCGGTAAACGACCATGCACATGTTTCGCGCCGTCGGCGAACGGTCGCGTGGCGGCCAGGCGCGTGCCTGCCTGGCCGAGCTCGGGTCGCCCGTGCCGTGATCCTGCCGGGTGATTTCTATCGACGTCCCACGCTCGACGTCGCGCGCGATCTGATCGGAAAAGTTCTGGTCTACAAGTCACCGCAGGGCGCCGCCGCCGGCGCAATCGTCGAGGTCGAGGCCTACATTGGCGAAGACGACCCCGCCTGCCACGCCGCGGCCGGTCTGACGGAGCGCAACGCGCCACTCTACGGCCCGCCGGGTCGCGCCTATGTGTATCTGAACTACGGCCTGCACGACATGATGAACGCCGTCACCGAACAGCACGGTCAGCCCGCGGCGGTGCTGATTCGCGCGCTGGAACCGCTCGAGGGCCTGGGCCTGATGCGCCGCCGGCGCGCCGCGGCACCATGGCGAACAGGCAAGCCGCCGGTGGTGGATCACGAGCTGTGCCGGGGACCGGGGAATCTCTGCCGCGCCATGGGCATCACGCTCGCCGACAACCGGCGGCGGCTCTCCCGCGGTCCGCTGACCATCCACGATCGCGGCCTGGCGATGGGGCCGATTGTGTGGAGCCCGCGAGTCGGCATCCGTGTCGGCACGGAACACGACTGGCGGGCCACCGTGCAGGGCCACCGGTCGGTGTCCGCGACTCGCAGCTAGGTATCTCGGTCCGCTGCAGCGCCGCGGGCGTAGGGGGGGTGTGCATGCGGCATCCGGATGCCCTTGGCATCCAGCGCCTGCTTGATGCGCCGCCGCAACTCGCGCGCGACATCGGCCTGTTTCATCGGCAGCGTCTTGATGCGGAACCGCACCACGACTTCGGAGCTCTTGAACGCGTCGACGCCAAACACCTCGAGCGGCTCGAGGATGCTCGAGGCAAGCGCCGGGTCCTCCCTCAGCTGCGCCGCCACCGCGCGCACTTCGTCGACGATCCGGTCGGTGTCCTGGTCGTAGTCGACGCCGACATCCACCACTGCATAGGCGTAGTGCTTCGACTTGTTGGCGAGCGTGCGGATCTCGCCGTTGGCGATGTAGTGCACGGTGCCTTCCACGTCGCGCAAGACGATGGTTCGCAGGTTGATCGCTTCGACGGCTCCACCAATACCGTTGATCTCGGCCGCGTCTCCCAGGCGCACCTGGTCTTCGGTGATCAGGAACAGCCCGGAGATGATGTCCTTCACCAGGGTCTGCGCGCCGAAGCCCACGGCCAGGCCCACGATGCCCGCGCCGGTCAGCACCGGCGTGATGTCGACGCCCAGCTCGCGCAGCGCCATCAGCGTGGCGGCGGTCCAGATCAGCACCGAGAAGAACCGCCGCAACGTGCCGCCCACGGTCTGCAGGCGCTTGCGCCACTCGATCGACTCCGGGTCGTCGCCGTCGGCGATCTCGTGCTCCGCGCTCCGGATGACCGAGCCGGCAAAGCGATTGGCCGCAAACGCCAGCAGCACCAGCAGGATGATGCGCGCGCCGTTCTGCGTCAGCCACTGCGTCAGGTCTTCGGGATGCAGGCCGACCCGCATCTCGACCCCCGCCAGGTCAAGCGCCGGGAAGGCCAGCACCAGCAGGCTGAGGACGAAGCTCACCCGCCGGACCGCCTTCACGGTGGTGTTGGCGATGGGTTGCATGTGGAACCGCTCGCCCTCGATGCTGAGGAGCAGCCGGCGGGTCAATGCGCCGCAGAGCAGCGCAATCGCCGACGCCACCAGGGCGGCCACCGACAACGCCGCCAGCGCTTCAAGGCTGACGACCTGCGAGACCGCGGCCGGCTGGGCAGGCGCCTGCATTACCGCAATCCGGGCGCCGGGATCCGGGATCCGGCACTCCTCATCTGCGACGGACGCGCCGTTCTTGCTGGGCTTCGATGGGAATGCGGAGCGTGGAGCGGCGGCCCTCGCGCAGCACCACCATCTGCGCGCTCGAACCGATGCTGCTGTCGGCGATCAGCCGCACGAACTGCGACGGATCGGTGATGGTCGTGCCGTTGACCGAGATGATGATGTCGCCAGGCTCGAGACCGTTGCGATACGCGGCCGAGTCGCGCGACATCTCGTTCACCACCACGCCGTCATTGCCGGGCGCCCGCAACTCGTCGGCCAGGCGGCCGCTCAACGGGATCACCTGCACGTAGCCGATCGATCCGCGCCGCACCCGCCCGAACTTCTGCAGGTCGTCGACGACGCGGCGCACCAGGTTGCTCGGCACCGCGAACCCGATGCCCTGGTAGCCGCCGCTCTCAGAAAAGATCGCGGTATTGATGCCCACCAGCTCACCGCGGGCGTTGATCAGCGCCCCGCCGGAGTTGCCGGGGTTGATTGCCGCGTCGGTCTGGATGAAGTCCTCGTACTGCGTAATGCCGACGTTGGCGCGGCCCAGCGCGCTGACGATGCCAAGGGTCACGGTCTGGTTGAGCGAGAACGGATTGCCGACCGCCATGACCCATTCGGCGACGCGAAGCCTGGACGAGTCGCCCCACGGGATGACGGGGAAGCCCTTGCCCTCGATCTTCAACAGCGCCAGGTCCGTCCACGAATCCACGCCGATGATCTTCGCCTTGACGTCGCGCTGGTCGCCAACCGTCACGGTCACTTCGGCCACGTCGTCTCCAAGCACGTGGTTGTTGGTGACGACCAGGCCGTCGGATGACACGACGACACCGGATCCCAGGCTCTGCTGCGCGCGGCTGCGGCCGAACACGTCGCCCTGATCGCCGAAGAAGTACTGGAAGAACGGATCGTTGGCAAACGGCGAGGTCGATCGGCGCACGACCTGCACCGAGGAAATATTGGTGACCGCGCGGACGGTTTGTGCGGCGACGCGCGTGAAATCGGGACCGGCGGTTGGAGCCGGTGCGGCCGCTTGCTCGGCTCCAGCCGGCGCAGAGGTCGAGGACCTGGCCGGCGTGAGCGCCAGGACGTCCGGTTGATCGGTCGCGCGACCCGACAGCACGATGCCGACCAGCACACCCGCCAGCAGGATGCCGACCACGAAGAGCTTACGCAGCAGTTTCGTCAGTGACACGGTTCAGGCGACCGTCACGCGTCTCGGTGCTTCAGTGGGCAGCTTCGGCACGGTAATCGTCAGAATGCCGGCCGACAAGTCCGCGGTGACCGCGTCGGCGTTTACCGCATGGGGCAGCACGAACGTCCGCATGAACTCCCCGTGCCCGCGCTCGACCTGGTGATACTTGTCACACGACACGCGCGCTTCGCGGCGGCCCTGCAGCGTCAGGCGGTTCTCGTGCACGTCGATGCGGACCTGCTCGCGCACCAGGCCCGGCAGTTCGGCGGTGAAAATGAATGCGTCGGCCGTCTCGCACAGGTCGACGGCAGGGGACCAACCCTGCGGGCCGTGAGACGCGAGGCGCTCGAGGCCATGCTGGATGCGAATCAGATCCCGAAATGGGTCCCAGCGCGCGAACACCACGATGCCAGCATCGTAGCATGCGCGTGTCGCCTTGGCCCGCCTCGGGCCGCCGTGCTACACTCGCAAGGTTCTACTAACTGATTACAAAGGCTTTATGGCAGACAACCTTCTCGCAACACAGCTCCGCAAGGGCATGGTCATCAAGGTGGAGAACAAGCTGTTCCGGATTTTCGACCGGATGCATGTGACCCCCGGCAACCTCCGCGGCTTCGTCCGCATCAAGATGCGCAACATCCAGAACGGCTCGATGGCGGAGGAGAAGTTCCGCTCGGAAGACATTGTCGAGCGCGTGTCCCTCGAGCAGAAGGAAATGCAGTATCTCTACAACGACGGCGACGGCTATCACTTCATGGACAACGAGTCGTTCGAGCAGGTGGCGCTGAATGCCGATTTCCTGGGCGATTCGGTCGGCTACCTGAAGCCGGAAATGAACGTCCAGGTTGAGTTCTACGGCGATGCACCGATTGGCGTGGAACTGCCGCAAACCGTTGACCTGAAAGTCGTCGAGACCATGCCCGGCATCAAGGGCGCGACGGCCACCAACCAGATGAAGCCGGCCACGCTGGAAACGGGGGTCGTGGTCCAGGTTCCGCCGTTCATCAACGAAGGGGACGTGGTGCGGGTCAACACCGAGAGCGGGGAATACCAAACGAGAGCATGACGTGCGGGGGTCAGGCTGGCGGGACGCAGGCTACCGGCCGCCCGCAAGGCCGCTATAATTCCCGCATGGATGTCGTTCGGACCCCGGCGACCGGCTGGATTGAGGTGGTCGTCGGGAGCATGTTCAGCGGCAAAAGCGAGGAGCTGATTCGCCGCTTGCGCCGCGCGCAGATTGCCCGCCAGCGCGTGCAGATTTTCAAACCCGCCGTCGATACGCGTTATGCGGCCGACCACATCGTGTCGCACAGCGAACTGCGCATTCCTTCGGAGAGCGCCAAGACGGCAGCGGAGCTGCTCAGCAGGGTCCTGCCCGACACGGAAGTGGTGGGCATCGATGAAGGGCAGTTCTTCGACGCCGAACTGCCGGCCGTTACCGCCGGGCTCGCGCGTCGCGGCGTGCGCGTGATCGTCGCCGGCCTCGATCAGGATTACCTCGGCAAGCCCTTCGAGCCCATGCCGCAACTGCTGGCGATTGCCGAGTACATTACCAAGACGCGCGCCATCTGCATGGTGTGCGGCAATCCGGCCAATCACACGCAGCGCCTGATCCACAGCTCGGATCGCGTGCTGATCGGTGCGCAGGGGACCTACGAAGCGCGCTGCCGGCGCTGCTTCGACCCGACGCTGTCGCGCGAAGCAGAAACCAACGCCACCAGGGAAGCGGCCGGGAAGGCGCGATGAGCGGTCCGGAGTTTGCCACGGTTCTCCGGCAGGCTCTGTTCGCGCTCGGCGTCCTGTTCGTGGTCGTCAACATCAAGGAAGGCGGGCAGTTGCTGCACTGGTGGGGCATGCGCGCGCAGTCAATCGTCACGTGGCTGCCGCCCAAGCCGCCGTACTTTGCCGTCAACGTCACCATTGGCGTATTGCTGGCGGTGCTGCTGTTCGTGACCGCGTTCGTGGAAATCAGCGTCCAGCGGCGCGGTCTCGGCGCACTCCCGTCGATGTTCGGGATCTCGATGATGTTCCTGTATTACGGCTACCTGCTGCCGCTGCTGGCGCGGGTGCGGCGCGGACTGTATCGCGACGGCATCTGGACCGACACCGGGTTCATTCCCTATACCCACATTGGCGGCATGACGTGGAAGAGCGAGCACACGCTGGTGCTGGCGTTACGCGAGAAAGCCGTCGCGAAAAGCCTGCGCGTGCCCGGCGCTCAGATTGGCGAAGTCCGCCACGTCCTGCGCGACAAGATGAACGAGCACGCGATTGAGTTTGAAGTGGGGCCGGGTTTACACCTTGGCACTCGGGACACTCGGGAATCGGTCTAGCGCCGATAGGGACACCGCCGTGGCAGCACGTCCAACCTGGGAGGGGGACATCAAGGCCAGCCTCGTCACGACCCCGGTGAAGGTCTATCCGGCGACGGAGTCGAGCGGGACATCACGCAGGCCGCCGAATCAACGGCCAAGAAGGTCACCAGCATCAAGGCCAACAAGAGAAAGGCGTCGGAGGGCTAGCGGGTCAGCAGGCCGAGCAGGCCCATTCCGGTGGCCGCCGGATCGCTGATCCAATCCGGCGGCACCAGCCACACGAACGCCAGAATCACCACCACCCAGATGTCGTAGGGAATCGTCGCGCGTTCATCACGCCAGAAGAAGAAGCGCGCGAACCAGCCCTCGGGCATCGGCTGATGGTTGAGCGCCAGATACGTGTAATGAATGCGGTTGGCGACCGTGATGATCGCCAGCACAAGGATGACCCACAGCACGCCCGCCATGCGATCGGTGAACGCGCCAATCATGAACAGCACAATGCGCTCGGGGCGCTCCATGAAGCCGACCTTGCACTTCTCAATCAGCGATTCGGCCCGCGCGCGCGCGTAGCTGGTCATGATCGAGAAGATCAGCGCCAGCGTGGCGATCAGCACGTAGCCGTTACGCCCGAGCTCCGCGTAGAGCCAGATCAGGCCGGTGAACAGCGCCAGGTCGGAAAAGCGATCGAGCGTCGAGTCCCAGAACGCGCCGAACTGCGACTGCGTGCCGGTAATGTGCGCCACCTTGCCGTCGATGAAGTCGAAGATGTTGGCGACGATCATGATCACGCCAGCCATGATGAAGCGGTCGACGGCCAGGTAATAGGCGGCGAGGACGTTGATCAAGACGCCGATCAGCGTCAGGACGTTAGGGTGAATGCCCAGGGCCACCGAGCCATTGATGATGGCCCGCAAAGGAAGCATGCAGGCGACGCCGATCGCGCCTGTGAAGGTCATTGACGAGACCTAGCGTAGCCGATGCCCAGGGCCGCTTCAAGCCTTGCCGCCGTCCCACACCACGCGCCGGGCATCGCAGTCAGCCTGAAGCACGTGCCGGCCGGGCGCGTGTTCAGTGGTACGATCGAGCCGGCTTTCCGAGTGGCCATCCACGACCTGAGAGAACAGATGGCGCGCCTGCCGGAGCAGCCAGGCGTCTACATCTACTACAACGCGAAAGGCGAGACGCTCTACGTCGGCAAGGCCCGCTCCCTGCGCGATCGAACGCGCTCGTACCTTGGCGCCTACGGCATGAGTCCCCGGCACGACGCGTTGCTCGACGAAGCGTCGCGGATCGAGGTCATCGTCACCGACTCGGTCGTAGAGGCGCTGGCGCTCGAAAACAACCTCATCAAGCAGCGCGCGCCCAAATACAACATCCTGCTGCGCGACGACAAGAACTATCCCTATCTGCAGTTGACCACCACCGAGCCGTTCCCTCGCGTGCTGGTGGCTCGTTCGGTGGAACGTGACGGCAACGTCTACGCCGGCCCGTTCCTGCCCGCGAAGTTTGCCCGCCGGACGATGGGGCTGACGCACAAGGTGTTTGGCATTCGATCATGCAACGAGGTGATTACCGGCCATCGTCATCGGCCCTGCCTCGAATTCGACATCAAGCGCTGCCTGGCGCCGTGCGTGGCGGCGATCTGCAGCACCGAGCGCTATGCGACGGCGGTGGCTGACACGAAGCTGTTTCTCGAGGGCCGCAACCAGGAGCTGGCAGCGCAGCTGCGCAATCGCATGCTGACGGCTTCGGAAGGTCAGCGCTACGAGGAGGCCGCGCAGCTGCGCGACGCCATGCGCACGGTCGAGGCGGTGCGCGAGCGGCAGCAGAAGATGGCGTCGGTGGAGCTCGGCGACCGCGACGCCTTCGGCGTCAAGGTCGGCGCCAGCGGCGCCGTGGTGCACATCTTCACCGTCCGTGGCGGCCGCGTGATCGAGCGCGTGGAGTTCGTGTGGGACGCCTCGGAGAGCGGTGAGTCCGAGGCGCACGTGCTCGAAGCGGCGATTCAGCAGTTCTACGCCGATCAGCCGCCGCCTCCGGAGATCCACGTTCCGCTGGGGGTCACCGAACAGCAGGTGCTTGAGGAGTGGCTCTCACAGCGCGCGGAGCGGAAGGTCCGCATCGTGTTGCCGCAGCGCGGCACCAAGAAGGGGATGATGGAGCTGGCGCATCGCAATGCCTCGCTGGCGTATCGCACCCGCTTCGACGCCCATGCCACCGCCAACTACGAGGCGCTGGAGTTGCTGCAAGCCGCGTTGCGCCTGCCCAAGCTGCCGCGCCGCATCGACTGCTTCGACATCTCCACGATCCAGGGAGCCGAGACCGTAGGGTCGATGGTGGTGTGCGAAGAAGGCCGCATGCGGCCGTCTGAATACCGGAAGTTCAAGATCCAGCCGGGCCAGCAGGCGAACGATCTGTCGGGCCAACAGCATGAGCGATTTCTCGACGATTTCGCCGCGATGGAACAGGTCGTTCGTCGACGTTATTCAAAAGTCCTCGAGAACGGGGGGCCTTTTCCGGATCTGATCGTCATCGACGGAGGCAAGGGACAACTCAGTTCCGCCTACACCGCCCTGGAGACGGTTGGATTGTCCAACCTGGTTGCGATCGGCCTGGCCAAGAAGGAAGAACTGGTGTTTACGCGCGACCGCAACGAGCCGCTGGGGCTGGATCCACACGGCCCGGCACTGCGCCTGCTGCAACGCATTCGCGACGAAGCGCACCGGTGTGCCATCACCTTTCATCGACAGTCACGCAAGCAGCGTGACCTGCAGTCGGAGCTCGATGTCGTGCCGGGGATAGGATTGCGCCGGCGGAAGACGCTGCTGACGGCGTTCGGCAGTGTCTCCGGAGTACGGCGGGCGACGCGCGAGGAGTTGGCGCGAGTGGTGGGCGCTCGGGCCGCCGATGCGGTGATTGCCCATTTTGCGGCGAACCCATGACAGTCGAGCTGACACCCGGCGTTCGAGAGGCGCGTGTCGCGTGGTAGCATTTCTGGTTTGGGCGGCATCGATTTCACGCAGGTTCTGCTGGTCCTGTTCGTGCTGATCGCCTCGTTGTCGATACACGAGGCGGCGCATGCGCTTGCGGCCGACCGGCTGGGCGATCCGACGGCGCGGCAGCTCGGTCGGCTGTCGATCAATCCCGCGGTGCACGTCGACCCCATCGGCACATTGTTGTTTCCGTTGATCGCCTTCCTGACGAACGTGCCGCTGATCGGCTGGGCCAAGCCGGTGCCCGTGGACCTACGCTACCTCAAACATCCGAAGCGTGATTTCGCTCTGGTTGCGGCAGCGGGACCGGCCAGCAACCTGATCATGGCCGCGGTCGGCGCCGTGTTGCTCGCCGTGGTGCCGGGCGGAGCGCCTGGCGACCTCGCAGCCCGAGCCCTGACCGGGCCGCTCTTCCAGCTGCTGAATCTCTTTGTCTATGTCAACGTGCTGCTGGCGGTCTTCAACATGATTCCCGTGCCGCCGCTCGATGGTGGCAACGTGCTGCTGGGCATTCTGCCGACGGGCCCCGCCCGTATCATCGAGCAGCTGCGCCCTTGGGGCTTCCTGATTCTGTATGCTTTGATGCTGACCGGCGTGCTGAGCACCCTGCTTGGGCCGGTGGCGAACTACCTCTTGTATCTGTTGGGCGTCTGACCAGGCCGTCATGAGACAGCGCGTGTTGTCGGGGATGCGCCCGACCGGAAAACTCCACCTCGGCCATCTTGTTGGGGCACTCCAGAACTGGGTGACCCTGCAGGAGCAGTACGACTCGTACCACTGCGTCGTGGATTGGCACGCGCTGACGACGCATTACGCGGATACCAGCGAGATTGTCGCAAACACCTTCCATAACGTCGCCGACTGGATCGGATGCGGCCTGGATCCGGAACAGAGCACGTTCTTCATTCAGTCGCTCGTGCCCGAGCACGCCGAGCTGTACCTGCTGCTGCAGATGGTCACGCCGATTCCATGGCTTGAACGCGTGCCGTCTTACAAGGAACAGGTCGAGCAGTTGAGCGATCGCGATCTGTCCAGCATCGGCTTCCTGGGCTATCCGCTGCTGCAGGCCGCAGACATCGCCGTCTACGACGCGCACTGGGTGCCGGTTGGCGAGGACCAGGTGCCACACCTGGAGTTGACCCGCGAGGTGGTGCGGCGCTTCAACAACTTCTTTCCGGACGCCGCGCTGATTGAGCCGCAGCAGATCCTGACGCCGACGCCGCGCCTTCCCGGCCTCGACAATCGGAAGATGAGCAAGAGCTACAACAACGCCATCTACCTGTCGGACGATGCGAAGACGGTACAGAACAAGGTGCGGCAGATGTACACCGATCCGAAGCGGGTGCGCGCCGACATCCCGGGCACCGTCGAAGGCAATCCGGTGTTCATGTACCACGACGCCTTCAATCCCAATACGGAAGAGGTCGAAGACCTCAAGACGCGCTACCGTGCCGGCAAGGTCGGCGACGTCGAGGTCAAGACCAAGCTATCGGTGGCGATCAACAACCTGCTCGATCCGATTCGCGAGCGCCGCGCGCAGGCGCTGGCCCGTCCGGGATACCTCGAGGACGTGCTGATCGAGGGCTCGAAGAAGGCGCAGGCCGTGGCGCACCAGACGATGGAACGGGTCCGCGGCGCTGTGAAGCTGAAATACTGATGGCCGACACTCCCGAACCACCGGGCGACCAGGCCGTACCCCTGGCGCCGGAACCCGAAGAGGTCTTTGAATCGCAGCTTGAGGCCATCAGCATCAAGCTGCACACGTTCGAAGGCCCGCTCGACCTGCTCGTGCATCTGATCAAGAAGAATCAGATGAACGTCTACGACATCCAGATCGCGGTCATCACCAGGCAGTATCTCGAATACCTGAACCTGATGCAGGAGCTCAACCTCGACGTGGCCAGCGAGTTCCTGGTGATGGCGGCCACGCTGATTCACCTCAAAAGCAAGATGCTGCTGCCGCGGCCGGAGACGGCCGCCGGCGATCCGCTGGACGAGGCCGATCCGCGCGACGCGCTGGTGCAACGGCTGCTCGAGCACCAGAAGTTCAAGGCCGCGGCCGAGCTGCTGCACGACAAGGAGACGCTGCGCGCCGCGCAGTGGGGCCGGCCGGATTCGCGCATCGAGGAAATTGCCGGCGAGGACTCAGAGCCCGAGGTCGAGGTCGACCTGTTCAGCCTGCTGTCGGCGTTCAAGCAGGTGCTGGAGCGGGCCCGCGAGCGGCCGCCGGTGCTGCTGCCGCCCGAACAGATCCCCATCGAGACGCGCATCGACCAACTGCTGGAGCGGCTGTCGGAAACCGAAGCGTGCGGCTTCGAAGACCTGTTCGACGGCGACTACACGCGCGCGGACATGATTGTCACCTTCCTGGCGATGCTGGAGATGATCCGCCTGAAGCTGATTCGCGTGTTTCAGCAGGGCGGCCAGGGCGCGATCCGTGTTTACAAGCGCGCCCGGCCGGCCGATGCGCCGCACCCGATTCACGATCCGGAAGATGAGTACAAGGCGCACCATCAGAAGCAGGGATCGGGGATCGGGCATCAGGGACCAGGGAGCGGGGATCAGGGGTCAGAGGACGAGAAGCCATGAGCGACGAGCCGATTCATCTACCCGAACCCGCCAAACCCGTGCCACCGGCCGAACCCGCCGAACAGGCCAAGCCTCGCATGGAGCTGGCGCAGCTGAAGGCGGTCATCGAGGCCCTGATGTTCGCGTCACCTGACCCGATCACCCCGCGCCTGCTGAACAGGTTGCTCAACGACGAGCCCAAGGAAGATGTCAAGGCGGCGCTCGACGCCCTGCGCGCCGACTACGAGCAGCGTGGCGGCCTGCACGTCGCTGAAGTGGCCGGCGGGTTCCAAATCACCACGCGCCCCGAGTACCACGAGTGGGTGAGACGCCTGTTCCACGAGCGTTCGGCGAACAAGCTCTCGGTGGCGGCGCTCGAAACGCTGTCGGTGATCGCCTACAAACAGCCGGTGACCGCCGCGGAAATCGGCGAGATCCGCAGCGTCAACACGTCGGGTGTGCTGTCGACGCTGCTCGAGCGCCACCTCATCAAGATCGTCGGCCGCAAGAACGTCATCGGCCGCCCGTTCCTCTACGGCACGACCAAGGAATTCCTGATTCGCTTCGGGCTGAACGACCTCGGCGACCTGCCGAAGATCGAAGACATGGCGCAGCAGCTTGGCTTCGAGCCGCCGCCGATCCTGATGGAACAGCCGGTGCCGGAGGACATGCTGCCGCTCGACGAAGGCGAGCAATCGAATTGACGATTGGGAGATTCCTTGATTGTCGGGCGATTTGGCGATGGTCAATCGCCGGATTATGTGGCGATCGTCATTCGACGATCACCCAACAGCCAAGGAATCAAGGAATCACCCAATCGTCAATGAGCTTGTAGGAGTAACGGGTCTACGCGGTGGGCGTGCACGAACTGCTCGCGCTGCGACCATGTGAAGATCGTGAATCGCCCGTCCTGCGAGGCCACCATTGCCATCGCATCGCGCTGATCGCGCACAAACTGAGCGGCGGAGAGATGGCGGGTGCCGCCCAGTGGCGTCGGCGTCGCTTTCGTGGCCGCGCGGCCTTCCGCCGGTTCGGTCACGTTGACGAGCTCGACCGGCGGGCTGCCCCGGCGGCGCCTGTCGCACTAGAACGGATCCTTCCGTGTCTTCTGCGGCCGCGGTGTTTTCCGTGGCCGCGGAAATATGCCTCGCAAAGTGCACCCGTACGGCGTCAGCGACGCTGTTGGCGGCGGGGTAGGTGGGCTGCGCCATCACTGGTTGGATGCAGGCAAAACCGATCGGTCACTGACAATACTGTCGCGCTTCAGCCTGGAGACCTCTGCGGCGGTAAGGTCGCGCCACTGCCCGGGTTTCAATCGGCCGAGTCCAATCGGGCCCATGCGAATGCGGCGCAAGTCGCGAACCGGCAGTCCCACCGCGCTGCACATCTTGCGAATCTGCCGGTGACGGCCTTGCTTGATGGTGATGGTCAGCTTGGTCGTCGCCCGCGCTGCCTTGACCGTCGTCCCGACGTGCACCACGGCCGGCGAGGTGCGGCCGCCCTCGATGTAGACGCCCTTGCGCAGCTTCTCGATCGATCTCGGCTCGGGCGTGCCGAGCACGATGACTTCGTATTCCTTATCCACTTCGTGCCGCGGGTGCATCAGGTGCGCCGCCAGGTCACCGTCGGTCATCATCAGCAGCAGGCCTTCGGTGTCGTAGTCGAGCCGCCCGACGGGATAGATGTAGTCGCCTTCGCCAATCAGGTCCATGACCGTTGGCCGGCCTTCCGGATCCTTACGGGTGGTGACGTAGCCTTTCGGCTTGTAGAGCACGATGTAGCGGTGAACGACGTGGGTTTTGATCCGCCGGCCGTCGACCTTGATGGCGTCCTTGTCCGGGTCGGCCTTCGAGCCCAGTTCGCGCACGGTCTCGCCGTTGACGGTGACGCGGCCCTCGAGAATGAGCTGCTCCGACGCGCGCCGCGAGGCGACGCCCGCGGTCGAGAGGATCTTCTGGAGGCGAGCCAGCATCACCGGCCCATTATCGCCCGCCAGAAACTCGCCAGCCGCCAGACTTCGGTCGATGTGGCGGTGCGATTGACTTCGGCATGCGTAATCAACCCGCTGAGCAGGCCCGTGACCTGTGCCTTTCCCCTGTAGTGCTCGGCGAGCAGCACGGTTTCGACCGACGGGATGACGTTGTCGTCGACTCCGTGCAGCAGGAAGATGGGCGCCAGCGGTGGCGTGGCACGTTCGGGTGAGAGCGCCGGCATGCCGGGATGGTCCTTCAAGCCGTCGGCGATTGGCAGCAACACGGGACCGAGCTTGTCGACGGCACGGTCGTTCACGTACTGCATGTAAGTGCGTGACGGCTCAGGCAGTGTTTCCTGGTATTTCTTCATCTGGTCGAATACCGGGATCGCCTTCTGAGGATCGGTGACCGCCAGCGAAGACGCCAGGAGGAAGCCGTCGATACCTTTCGACAGCGCCTCGACCTGATTGGCAGGGACCACGCGGTCGGCGAGATTCAGCAGCACTACCGCCAGGCCGTAGTCGTGCGGCGGGTGCACGCCGACATGCTCGGCGCCGGCCACGGAGGAACTGCGCTTCGCCGACTCCAGATCACCCAGGACTTCGCCGGACGTCAGGTAGTGCAGAGCCCGCGAGAGATCGCCGTGCCCGCCGAACGACATGACGAACGCCACGCGATCGCGAATCGACTCACGCCCGGCGGCGACGATCGACAGGCCGCCGGAGAAGCTGATGCCGAGGACGCCGATCTTGCCGTCGGTGCGGAACTGGGGCTGCTCGCTGACCCAGCGGACCGCATCTTCGATGGTGTCGGTGACCGCCGGGGTGATCTTGAAGCGCTGCAGATCCGGGGCGGCGATGGTGAGCACGCCGTAACCGGTCGCTGCCATGTCCTCGGCCAGTCCCACCAGGCGTGACTCGTTGATGCCGTCGCGATGCACGCCCGGCATCAGCACCATGGTCCGGCGCGTCTGCCGGGCCGGCCGGAAGAATCGGGCCGGGATGGTGCCGCCGCGGGTCGGCACGGTGATCTCGGGGTCGCGGGTAATGGGCTGTGCGCGCCACGCTGCCACGGTCGACGGCGTGCCCGGCAGGTCGGCGGCCCTGATGATGAAGCCGAGCGCATCCAAGGTCGGGAGAGTGGCGACTGCGATCGCACCGAGCAGCGCGAAGACCACCAGCAGGCTCGCCTTACGCTTGAGGGTCACAGGCAGATGGTACACTGTTCGTTCGGCGGAGCGTTCAAAGCACCCGTTCGACCGCCGTTGGGACCGTCGCCGAACCCCAGGGTGCACGATCGTATGAAACGACTGGTCATTGCGATTGATGGGCCCTCAGGGGCGGGCAAGGGCACGGTGTCGCGCACCGTGTCCCAGCGGCTTGGCTATTTGCACGTCGATACCGGCGCGATGTATCGGGCCGTGGCGTGGAAGGCGGCGTACGAGGGCGTGCCACTGGATGATGATGCGCAGCTCTCGGCACTGGCCCGGCGCGCGAGCTACGAGCAGGCCGACGGCACCATCACCATCGACGGCCACGATGTGACCCGGGCGATCCGCACGCCGGACATGGACAAGGCCGCTGCCTCGGTGGCGCGGCTGCCCGCCGTGCGCGAAGTGCTGGTTGGGAAGCAGCGCGCGTTGGGCGCCAAGGGCGGTGTCGTCATGGAAGGACGCGATATCGGCACGGTGGTCTTTCCGAACGCCGATGTGAAGCTGTACATCGACGCCTCCGCCGAGGTGCGGGCACAGCGGCGGGCCGCCGACGCCTCGCACTCGGGGAGCCAATCGGGCATCACCAGCGTGCAGAGCGACATGGCGGCGCGCGACCAGGCCGACAGCACTCGTGCTGTCGCGCCGCTCACCAAGGCAGACGACGCCGTCTACATCGACACCACCGACATGCCGATCGAAGCGGTGGTGCATCGCGTCATGATGCTCATCGCCGAAGCCGTGGAGCCATGACCCGCAGCCCGCGGCCCGTAGCCCGTAGCCCCTATGAATAGCGACGAGTTCCGCGAAGCCGGCCACCGGCTGATTGACTGGATCGCCGATTACCGGGCGACGATTGAAACCCGCCCGGTGATGGCGCCATCGAAGCCGGGCGAGATCAGAGCCCTCCTTCCCCAATCACCTCCGCAGCGACCCGAGTCGTTTGACGCGATCATCGGCGATCTCGATCGCGTGATCCTGCCCGGCATTACCACGTGGCAGCATCCGCGTTTCTTCGGTTACTTCCCGTCCGGGGGATCGCTTGCGAGCGTGCTGGGCGACTACGTCAGCTCCGCACTGGGCGTCGTGGGACTGGCGTGGCAGTCGAGTCCGGCGCTGACCGAGGTTGAGGAAGTCACCACCGACTGGTTGCGCCAGATGCTCGGCTTGTCCGGGGCGTGGAGCGGCGTGATCAGCGACACCGCCTCGACCAGTTCGCTGGTGGCGCTGATGTGCGCGCGCGAGCGGACCACCAATTACGGATTGGCGCGCGGCGGCTTGCAGGAAGCGGCCCAGCCCCTGGTGGTCTACACGTCGGCGCACAGCCACAGCTCGGTCGAGAAGGCGGCGCTGCTGGCAGGGTTCGGCAAGGGCAACGTGCGGATCGTGCCGCATGACGCCGCAAACGCCATGCGGCCCGACGCGCTCGAGCAGATGGTGAAAGACGACATTGCAACTGGCCGCAGGCCCTGCGCGGTCGTGGCGACCACGGGCACCACCACGTCCACGGCCCTGGACCCGCTGGCGGCGATTGCGCGCGTCGCGCAGGCGCACGGCCTCTGGCTCCACGTCGATGCGGCCATGGCCGGCTCGGCGATGATCCTGCCCGAATGCCGCTGGATGTGGGACGGCGTCGAACGGGCTGATTCGCTGATCGTCAATCCGCACAAGTGGCTCGGCGCGGTGTTCGATTGCACGGTCTACTACGTTCGCGACCCGGAGCACCTCGTTCGCGTCATGTCGACGACACCGAGCTACCTCCAGACCGCCGCCGACGGCCAGGTGAAGAATTATCGTGACTGGGGCCTGCCGCTCGGGCGACGCTTCCGCGCGCTGAAGCTGTGGTTCCTGGTCCGCGACCAGGGTGTGGAGGGGTTGCAGGCCCGCTTGCGCCGCGACATCGAGAATGCGAAGTGGCTCGAGCGCCAGATCTCAGCGACGGCCAATTGGCGTGTGCTCGCACCGGTGCCGCTGCAGACAGTGTGTGTGCGTCACGAGCCGCCAGGTGTGAGTGGCGAAGCGCTCGACAGGCACACGCTCGAATGGGTGGCACGGCTGAACCAGTCCGGTGACGCCTACCTGACGCCGGCGATCCTGGATGGCAGGTGGATGGTGCGCGTGTCGATCGGCGCCGAACTGACGCAACGCGCACATGTGGAGCAGCTGTGGAGATTGATGAATGAAAACGTTTGACGTCGTCAATCCGGCCACGTCGGCCGTCCTCGATCGCGCGCCGGATGCGTCGGCCGAGGAGGCGCGGCGGGCTCTTGAAACATCCGTCGCCGCGTTCGCGCTGTGGAAAGCGAAAACGCCCTTCGAGCGATCGGCCATCCTGCGCAAGTGGTACGAGTTGATCCTCCAGGACGAGAGCACGATCGCGACGATGATGACGCAGGAGATGGGGAAGCCCATTTCCGAGTCGCGCGGCGAGGTCAAATACGCCGCGGCGTTTGTCGAGTGGTTCGCTGAAGAAGCCAAGCGCGCCTACGGTGACATTGTGCCCAGTCACGCCAATCACAAGCGCCTGTTGGCGATGCGGCAACCGGTGGGGCCGGTGTACGCGGTCACCCCGTGGAATTTCCCGGCGGCGATGGTGACACGTAAGGTCGCGCCGGCCCTGGCGGCGGGATGCACCGTGGTGCTGAAACCGGCGGAGCAGTCGCCGCTGACCGCGATCCGTCTCGAAGAGCTGTGGGTGAAGGCCGGCGGGCCGTCCCAGGTGTTCCAGGTGCTCACGACGTCGGATCCAGCGGCCGTGTCGGAGGTCTTCTTCGCCGACCCGCGTGTACGGAAGTTGACGTTCACCGGCAGCACCGACGTCGGCATCACGCTCTATGAAAAGGCCGCGAGAACCCTCAAGCGCGTCTCGCTCGAACTTGGCGGCCACGCGCCGTTCATCATTTGCGAGGATGCGAACGTCCCGGCGGCGGTGCAGCAGGTGATGGCGTCAAAGTTCCGCAATGCCGGGCAGACATGTGTCTGCGCCAATCGCATCTACGTCCACGACCGGATCCGGGCCCCGTTCGCCGAGGCCATGGCCGATGGCGTCCGCACGCTCCGCGTCGGCGATCCCATGAGCGATCACACCCAGGTCGGCCCGCTGGTGGACAGGCAAGGGGTCGACAAAGTGGCGGCGCACGTCGAGGATGCGCTGAGCAGGGGCGCGACCGCGCTGGTGGGCGGCCACAGGCGTGAGGGCCTGTATTTCGACCCCACGCTGCTGGTTGGCGTGACGAGCGGCATGCGCATCCTCCACGAGGAAACCTTCGGGCCGGTGGCACCGATCGTGGGTTTCACCGACGAGGCCGAGATCATCCGCGCGGCGAACAATACACCGTACGGCCTTGCGGCCTACGTGTGGACCCGCGACCTCGGCCGGGCATTTCGCATGGCCGAGCAGTTGGACTACGGAATCGTCGGCGTGAACGACGGTTTGCCGGCTGCGCCGCATGCGCCGTTTGGCGGCGTCAAGTTTTCAGGGATTGGCAGGGAAGGCGGACCGTGGGGGATGGACGAGTACCTCGACATCAAATACGTGTCGATCGGGTTGCCGTAGGGGTACGGGCTAGCAGGCTAGCGGGCTAGCAGGCTAGCAGGCTAGCAGGCTAGCGGGTTGCATTAGCCCGTAGCCCGTAGCCCGTAGCCCGATAACCCATCTTTATGACCTATTCCTCATCGTCGAAGTCATCCTTCGAGGCGGGGTCGAGCTCCCAGCGGTGACGATCGCGCTCCGTGATCTCCGCGCCACCCTGCAGCTCTTCGTCATCGTCGTACTCAACGCCCAGCGCGCGGCCGATGTCGTCCACCACGTCCTGATCCGGTGTCGGGTTGTCGCCGCCGGGGGCCTCGTCGCCAATGGCTTCGGCGGCTTCCCAATCGGCGTCGACGTCTCCGGCGGTGAGGGCCGGACCCGCGCTGGTCACCTTCGAGAGCTTGTCCCTCAGTTCGGCGCGCCCCGACCTGGCGGCCGACGCACCGCGATCCATGGCGAGGCTCGAGGGGATGCCGTGGATGTCGGCCACGGTCTTCCGCGGACGGTCCAGATTGGGCTTCTTGGCCACGGTTTTCGCCGGCGCCCGTTTCGCCGAAGCTCTGGCTGAGGCGGACGCCTTTTTTGCCATGCCTTTCCTGGGAGCCGCCTTCTTCTTCTTTGGAGCGGCCTTCCTGGCTGGCTTGGAGGCCTTCTTGGGCGCTGCCTTCTTCGTCGGCCCCTTCTTCACGGGCTTTGTGGCCGGCTTACGGGCGGCCTTCTTCTTGGCCTTCTGTGCGGGCTTCTTGCGGGCCATGACTTCCATCCTCCGGAGCGGGCGTCGCCGGTTGACAGTTCGACGCTAAGTAACGTAATCTCTATCGGTTACGCGGAACGTGGATAACTCAATCAATCGAGCTTACGACCGTTCGCGGCAACGAATCTGAGAGTAAAGGACACCTTTCGCAAATGGCAATTTCGCAAGACGAGCAACAACCGGCCACCGACTCCGCCCCGAATGCGGCGGGTTCGCCGGCCACCACGGTCCGTACCGGGACCAAGCAGGTGGTGAAGACTACATCACCTTGGGGCCAGGACGAAGATACCGACCCGCAGGAATACGCCCGCCTGCTGGACCTCTACGATAACAGCTTCCGCAACCTCGCGGAAGGCGAGGTCGTCAAGGGGACGGTTCTCAAAGTGACGAACAACGAGGTCGTGATCGACGTCGGCTACAAGTCCGAGGGCGTCATCCAGGTGGAGGAGTTCCTCGACGAGACCGGCCAGGTGATCGTTCGCGAGGGAGACGTGGTCGACGTGCTGCTCGAGCGCACCGAAGACCGCGAGGGCCACATCGTGCTGTCGCGCGAGAAGGCCGAGAAAATGAAGATCTGGGACGAGGTCGAGCGTGCCTTCGTCGAGCGCAAGGTCGTCATCGGCCGCGTCGTCGAACGCATCAAGGGCGGTCTGGCGGTGGACATCGGCGTCCGCGCCTTCCTGCCCGGCAGCCAGATCGACGTTCGTCCGGTTCGCAATCTCGATGCGCTGAAGGGGCAGGAGCTTCGCATGCGCGTCATCAAGGTCAACAAGAAGCGCGGCAACATCGTCCTGTCGCGCAAGGTTCTCCTCGAGGAGGAGAACGCCGAGAAGAAGAAGTCCACGCTCGAGACGCTCGCCGAAGGCAAGGTGCTGCGCGGCGACGTCAAGAACATCACCGACTACGGCGCATTCATCGATCTGGGCGGCATCGACGGCCTGCTGCACATCACGGACATGTCGTGGGGCCGCGTCGGCCATCCGTCGGAGCTCTTCAAGGTCAACGACGAGATCGACGTGGTGGTGCTCAAGTACGACCAGGGCACCGAGCGCGTCTCGCTTGGCCACAAGCAGTTGATAGCCGACCCCTGGACCACGGTGATGGACCGCTTCCCCGCGGGCGTGCGCGTCAGCGGCAAGGTGGTCAGCCTGACCGACTACGGCGCCTTCATCGAGCTCGAGGCCGGCGTCGAGGGCCTGATTCACGTCAGCGAGATGTCGTGGAGCAAGCGCGTCAAGCACCCGTCGAAGATCCTCAACGTGGGTGACTCGGTTGAGGCGCAGGTGCTGGGCGTCGATCCGGCGGCCCGCCGCATCTCACTGGGCCTCAAACAGGTCGAGAGCAACCCATGGCACGAGCTGGCCGAGAAGTACCCGGTCAACACGCGCATCAAGGGCAAGGTCCGCAACCTGACCGAGTTCGGCGCGTTCGTCGAGGTGGAAGACGACATCGACGGCCTGATTCACATCTCCGACATGTCGTGGACCAAGCGCGTCAAGCACCCGAGCGAAGTGCTGAAGAAGGGTGACGTGGTGGAAGCGATGGTCCTCAGCATCGACGCCGAGAACCAGCGCCTGTCGCTGGGGTTGAAGCAGCTGGCGACCGATATCTGGGAAGACTTCTTCTCGTGCCACAAGGCCGGCGACACCATCGAAGGCAAGGTGGTCCGCATGACCAACTTCGGCGCCTTCGTGGAGCTGGACGAAGGCATCGAGGGGCTGATCCACGTCAGCGAGTTCGACGACTCGCAGGGCGGGGAGAAGATCGAGCTCGAAGTCGAGAAGTCGTACCAGATGAAGATCATCAAGCTCAGCCCGTCGGAGCGGAAGATCGGCCTCAGCATCCGCGCGATCAGGGACATCCGGACCGACTGGGAGTCGTACGCATCGTCGCAGGGCGACGGTGGCGCGACGCTTGGCGATCACTTGAAGCACAAATAGGCCTCTTGGCTGGGGGCCTGCAGGGCAGTTGTTGTTATGACGAAGGCGGAACTGGTCGAAGAAGTCTCGCGGGTCTCGGACCTCACGAAGAAGCACTCCGAGGTCATTGTCGACACGGTGTTCGAGAGCATCATCGATGCGCTCAAGCGCGGCGAGAAGATCGAGCTTCGTGGATTCGGCAGCTTCCGCCTTCGTAAACGCGAGCCCCGCAAGGGCCGCAACCCGAAGACCGGCGACAAGGTGGACGTGCCGCCGAAGCGCGTTCCGTACTTCAAGCCTGGCAAAGAACTGAAGGATCTGATCAATAAGGAGACGGACGAGGCGCCGGATGAAACCGGCGCGCCGTCCGCGCCTTCCGCCAACGGATCGCCGCTCAGCTAGTTCTGCATGGATCGGATCTGGTCACCCTGGAGGCATTCCTACGTGACTCGATCGGAAGAGCCCGCCGGCTGCGTCTTCTGCGTCGCGAACACCATCGGCGACGGGCAGCAGCTGATCGTTCACGACGGCCGGCTCGCCTACGTCATCCTCAACAAGTATCCGTACAACGCCGGCCACCTGATGGTGGTGCCGCATCGCCACGTCGCCAACCTGACGGGATTGGAAGATGCGGAGCTGAATGAGATGGCGAAGCTGACGCAGCTGTGCGAACGGGTGCTGACGGAGGCTTACGCGCCGCAGGGCATCAACGTCGGTATGAATCTGGGACGACCGGCGGGCGCGGGTATCGTCGATCACCTGCACATGCACCTGGTGCCGCGATGGAACGGCGACACGAACTTCATGACGGTCGTCGGCGACGTGCGGGTGTTGCCGGAAGAGCTGGCCCAAACGGCGGTTCGCCTGCGGCCGCTGTTCGCAAAGTTTTCCTAATACCCCCCGCGTGATAGGCTCAAGGGGCAGATTCGGGCGGTCCCATGACTTTCGACTTCACTCCAGAACAGCAGGCGCTCGCGCAACGTGCGCGAGAGATGGCGGCGTCGATCGGCCTGTCGGTCGCGCACGCCATCGATTCGTTGGGTTCGATTGCCGACGACATTTCGAAATCGCTCAGGTCACAGTCGCTGACGTCGGTCTTCAGGGAGAGCGCGGTCAACGCGGCGATCGTCCTCGAGGAGCTGGCGGCGGTGAGCGCGAGCCTTGGCGCATATGTCGGGTTCTCGTCGGCGCTCGAGGGCGTCGACGCCACCGCGGTGGTGCCGACGCCGCTGGCGGGGCTGCGCAGCAGCGAGACGCCGCTGGCGCGGGCCGAGGTGGCAAACCCGGCGGCCAAGGCCAAGGCGAGGCTGGCGGCCGCGGCGGTAGCCGTCGGCATAGGCCGCGCGGCGGTCGACCATGCCATCGCGGCGATGAAGAAGGCCGGCGTGAAGCCCGGACCGGATGAATACGCGCCGCACTGGGCGTTCGCCGACGGTGCGACGGACGTGGCCGCGGCGCGGATGCTGACCTTCGATGCCGCCCAGAAGCTGGATCGCCGCGAGGACGCCGAAGCTGCCGTCACGCGCGCGCACATCTTTGCCGCCAACGCGGCCGCGCGCGCCGTGGATGCGGCAATCAAGGTCGAGGGGCCGTGGGGCTATTCGAAAGGCGGGCTGCTCGAGCGGCTGTCGCGCGACGCACGTACCCTGCAAGTGATCTTGAAATGACGATTGAGGGAGTCCTTGATTGCTTGGTTGTTGGGTGATTGCCGAATGACGATCGCCAAATAATTCGGCGATTGAACATCGCCAAATCGCCCCACAATCAAGCAATCAAGGAATCGCTCAATCGTCAATTCCCCAGGATTCCCTTGGCGATCGTGCCGAGCTGCATGTTCGACGTGCCTTCGTAGATCTGCCCGATCTTCGCGTCGCGATACAGCTTCTCGACCGGATATTCCTTCACGAACCCATTGCCGCCGTACAGGTTGATCGCCATCGAGGCGACCCGCTCGGCCACTTCGGATGAGTGAATCTTGCACATCGCCGCTTCGGTCAGGAACGGCAGACCCGCCTCACGCAGGCGGGCGCTGTTGTAGACGAGCAGGCGAGTGGTTTCGACGTCCAGGGCCATGCGCGCGACCTGGAACTGCACGCCCTGGAAGTCGGCGATCGGCTTGCCGAACTGCTTGCGCTCCTTGACGTAGGCGATGGTGTGGTCGAGCGCACCCTGGGCGAGCCCGAGCATTTGCGCGCCGATGCCGATGCGTCCTTCGTTGAGCGTCTCGATCGCGACCTTGTAGCCCTTGCCGATGTCGCCGAGAATCTGCGACCGCGGCACCAGGCAGTCTTCGAAGATCAGTTCGCACGTGCTGCTGGCGCGAATACCCAGCTTGTCTTCCTTCTTGCCGACGGCGAATCCCGGCGTGCCCCGATCGACGATGAATGCGGTGATGCCGCGATAGCCGGCATCCGGATTGATGGTGGCGAACACGATGAACATGTCCGCTTCGTTGCCGTTGGTAATCCACAGCTTGCGGCCATTGATCGCGAACCCCTCGCCGCGCTCCGTGGCGCGCGTCGTCAGCGCGAACGCGTCACTGCCGGAACCGGCCTCCGAGAGGCAATAGGCGCCGATCAGGCTGGTGGCGAACTTGGGCAGGTACTGGCGTTTGATCTCGTCGGTGCCCCACCGCATCACCGCGTTGATGACGAGCGTGTTCTGCACGTCGACCAGGACGCCGATCGAGGGGTCGACGCGCGACAGCGATTCGACCGCCAGGACGGAGTGGAAGAACGTGCCGCCGGCGCCGCCGTAGCTCTCCGGCACCTCGATGCTCATGGCGCCGAGCTCGAAGAGCTTCTTGATCAGCTCGGGCGAGAACTTCGCAAGCTCGTCCATGTCCCGCGTGAGTGGCCGAATCTCCCGATCGGCAAACTCGTACATGGCGTCGCGGAAGATGGTTTCGTCTTCGGCGAGTCGCGTCAACGCGGGCCTCGCGACGATCGTCTGGCTCATGAGTCCCCTGTTCGAGCGAAATACGGGCTGAATACCAGCCGACAACGTCAATGTTATCATCGCCATGAAGGCCATGGGCACTACGGTCCCACGCACGCTGCTGGTTTGCGCCGCCATCGCCTGCGCGACGCTCGGCACGTCGGCACGTCAGCAGCCCGCCACGCCAGCTCCGGCGCCTGTACAGCCCGCTCAACCGTCAGCCCCGCCAGATCAGCAGCCGGTGTTTCGTGCCGGCATCGACACCGTCCGCGTGGACGTGATCGTGACCGACCGGCAAGGCAACCCGGTCACCGACCTGAAGCTCGAGGATTTTCAGATCGAAGAGGATGGCAAGCCCCAGAAGGCCGACACCTTCCGGCTCGTCCGCGTCGACACGACCACGCAGCCGGGCGACACCCAGCGCAGTATCCGGTCCCGCAACGACGAGGACACGGCGGCGGCCGACGAGCGCAGGCGCATCTTCATGGTCTTCCTGGACGACTACCACGTGATGCGCGACCGGGGCATGGTGCTGAAGAAGCCGGTCATCGATTTCATCGCCAACCAGCTCGGACCGAGCGACCTGCTGGGCGTCATGCATCCGCTGACGCCGATCGACGGCGCGGTGGTCACCGGCAACCACCAGGGTGTGATTAACGCGGTCGAGAAGTTCGAGGGCCGCAGGTACAACTACGAGCCCGTGAACGCCACCGAAGCCGGATACGTCTACCGGCTCACGCCGGATGCGATCGAGATGATCCGCCGCCAGGTGACGTTCACGGCGATTCGCGGCATCTGCACCAAGATGGGCGCGCTGCGTGAGGGCCGCAAGTCGCTGATTCTCCTCAGCGAGGGATACAACTCGATGCTGCCCCCGCAGATGCGCAGCAGTCTGCCCGGGGCGGTGGCCGGAGTGAGCGGGGTGGGCGGTGGCGGCGCGAATCGCGATCCGTTCGCGGCCGATGGCAACATCAACGAGGACCGCGCGCGTTTCGGCCAGGACATCGACATGATGCGCGAGCTGCAGGACGTCTGGGACGCCTGCAACCGCGGCAACGTCTCGATTTACCCCGTGGACCCGCGCGGCCTGGCGGCCGGCGCGTTCGACATCACGTCGAACATCTCGATTCGCACCAGCCAGCAGTACCTCACGCAATCGCAGGACACGCTGCGCGACCTCGCTGGCAATACCGACGGCCGCGCGATCGTGAATCGCAACGATCTTGCCGCGGGCATGCGGCAAATCGTCCGCGATTCGAGCGCCTACTACCTGGTGGCGTACACCACGCAGGCGGCCACCGACGGCAAGTTCCACGAGATCCGCGTGCGCGTGAAGCGCCCCGGCGTCCAGGTCCGGCACCGCAAGGGCTTCTGGGCCTTCACCAACGAAGACGTCAAGCGCGCCATGGCCCCGCCCAGGGCCGGTCCGGCCGCCGAGATCACCAAAGCGCTCACCGCAATCGCACCGATGACCAACCGGCGTTACATCCGCACGTGGTTTGGCACCGACCAGGGGCCCGATGGCGGCAATCGCGTCACGTTCTTGTGGGAGCCGCTGCCGCCCACGCCGGGCGTCAGGCGCGACGAGGCACGTCGAGTGACAGTGCTGGCGACCTCGCCATCCGGCGACATCGTGTATCGCGGGCGCGTCCCGAGCGAGCTGGCCTCGCCGGGCAACGGCGGCATCATCCGGTTCAACGCGCCGCCGGGCAAGCTCGGCGTGCGCCTGACCATCGAGGGTGACGGCACCGGCGCGCTCGACACCGAGGATCGGGACGTCACCTTACCAGACCTGACCGCGCCGGAACTCAGGCTGAGCACGCCACAGGTATGGTTTGCGCGCAATGCCAGAGAGTTCCAGGCGCTGACCGCCGGCACGCCGCCGGCGCCCGCGGCGACGCGCGATTTCCGGCGAACGGACCGCCTGCTGGTCCGCGTCGATGCCTACTCGCCCGCCAACGCCCCGGCACAAGTGACCGTGCAACTGCTGAATCAGCAGGGCACCAAGATGGCGGACATTCCGGTGACGGCGCCGGCGGAGGGGCAGACCTACTCGATCGACCTGCCGCTGGCGAGCCTGGCGCCCGGTCAGTACCTGATCGAGATCACCGCCAACAGCGAAGGCCACAAGCCCGTGACTGAACTTGTGGCCTTGCGGCTGGGCAGTTAGGCATACATGCCACGCATTTTCGTGACGGTGGCAACCCGTCCAATCGCCACGATATAAGCGGCGACGCGCATGTCGACGTTGTATTCGAGCGCCGTTTTCAGCACCGTCTCGAACGCCTGGCACATCTTCGCCTCCAGGCGTTCGTTCACTTCCTTCTCGGTCCAGAAGTAGCCATGGCGATCCTGCACCCACTCGAAGTACGACGTGGTGACGCCGCCGGCGTTGGCCAGGATGTCGGGCACCACGAAGACGCCCTTCTCGTGCAGGATCTTGTGCGCCTCGGTCGTCGTCGGGCCGTTGGCGCCTTCGACGATCAGCTTCGCCTTGATGTCGTGCACGTTGTCGAGGGTGATCTGCTTCTCGAGCGCGGCGGGCATGAGAATCTCGGCGTCGAGCGTGAAGACATCGGCCGCGGCGAGCGGCTCGCCGCCGGGGAAGCCGGCGACCGTTTTGTGCTGTGCCACCCATTGCTGCAGCTTCGGAATGTCGAGGCCGGTGGGGTTCTGAACGCCGCCCTTCCAGTCGGTGACGCCGATGATGACGGCGCCCTGCTCGGCCATCAGCTGCGCGCCGATCGCGCCGACATTGCCGAATCCCTGGACCGCGACCTTTGATCCGTCGAGCGAGAACCCCAGATGCCTGGCCGCTTCACGGGCGACAATCATCGCGCCCCGGCCGGTGGCTTCGCGGCGGCCCAGCGACCCGCCCATCTCCACCGGCTTGCCGGTGACGACGGCGGTGGAGGTGTGGCCGACGTGCATGGAGTAGGTGTCCGAGAACCACGCCATGACCTGTTCGTTGGTGTTGACGTCGGGAGCAGGGACGTCCTTGTCGGGGCCGATCGCATCGATGATCTCGGCCGTGTAGCGGCGGGTCAGCGCCTCGAGCTCGCGCTTCGACATCTTCGTCGGGTCGCAGATCACGCCGCCCTTGCCGCCGCCGAACGGCAGCTGCGCCACCGCGCACTTCCACGTCATCCAGGCCGCCAGCGTCGTCACTTCATCCAGCGTCACGTCGGGGTGATAGCGGATGCCGCCCTTGGCCGGGCCAAGCGTCACGTTGTACTGGACCCGGAAGCCGGTGAAGACCTGGATCTCGCCGCTGTCCATCTGGACGGGGCAGGAGACGATGATCTGCCGTTTGGGGTGGGTGAGCATCTGCCAGATGCCCGGTTCGAGATTGAGCAGACGCGCGGCGCCTTCGAATTCCTGAAGCATGCCGCTGAAGAGCGTGCCGTATGACGACATCAGACCCTCATCGATGGTGGACCCCTCTGAGCCAGACACGGCGCAGAAGGCAAACGAACCAAAGTAGCAATCCGCTCATGACAATGTCAATTCACTATCTCTCCCATGCGTTTCAGTTATCACCTGGCGCCCCCGAATAACCCGCCTCCGCCCGCGGCTGGGGCGTGGCAAGCTCCCTCAGGTCTTATAATTAGAGGCACATGAAGGGCGTGATCGAGCGCGCGGACAGGCGCAAGGCGAAATGGGAACGTGAGGTCCTGGAGCCGGCGCTCGAGAAGTCACCTGAGCGCAAGGGGCCGTTCACCACCATTTCCGGCCGCCCGATCGAGCGTCTCTACACTTCCGAAGACATCGCCGGCATCGGCTACGAGCGCGACATTGCCAATCCCGGCGAGTATCCCTACGTCCGCGGCATTCACCCGAGCGGCTATCGCGGCAAGCTGTGGACCATGCGCCAGTTCGCCGGCTTCGGGTCGCCCGAAGAGACCAACCAGCGCTACAAGGACCTGATTGCGGCCGGCGGCACCGGGCTGAGCGTCGCATTCGACCTGCCGACGCTGATGGGGCGTGATCCGGATCACCCGTTGTCGCTCGGGGAAGTGGGCAAGTGCGGCGTCAGCATCGTGTCGCTGAAGGACATGGAGCGGCTGTTCGACGGCATTCCGCTCGACGACCCGGCGATCACGACGTCGATGACGATCAACTCGCCGGCGCCGATGATCTTCGCCATGTATCTGGTCGTCGCCGAGCAGCACGGCGCCGACTGGAAGAAGATTTCCGGTACCATCCAGAACGACATCCTCAAGGAATTCATCGCCCAGAAGGAATACATATTCCCGCCGCGCCAGTCGATGCGGCTGATCACCGACATCTTCGCGTTCTGCTCGCAGGAAGTCCCGAAGTGGAACACCATCTCGGTGAGCGGCTATCACATCCGCGAGGCGGGCTCGACGTCGCTGCAGGAGCTGGCGTTCACGTTGCGTGACGGCCTCGAGTACGTGCAGTACGGGGTGGACGCCGGACTGGACGTCGACGACTTCGTGCCGCGCATCTCGTTCTTCTTCAACTCGCACAGCGACTTTTTCGAGGAGATTGCCAAGTATCGCGCCGCGCGCAAGCTGTGGGCGGACGCGATGAGGCACCGGTTTGGCGCCAAGAATCCCCGTTCGTGGCAGCTCCGTTTCCATACCCAGACGGCCGGCGTGTCGCTGACCGCGCAGCAGCCCTACAACAACGTCGTGCGCACGGCGCTGCAGGCGCTGGCCGCGGTGCTGGGCGGCACCAACTCCCTCCACACCAACTCGCTCGACGAGGCATTGGCGCTGCCGACCAGGGAGGCGGCCACCATCGCGCTGCGAACGCAGCAGATCATCGCCCACGAAAGCGGCGTGACCAACGTCGTCGACCCGCTGGGCGGTTCGTACTTCGTCGAGGCGCTGACACGCCAGATGGAAGAGGGCACGCTGAAGTACTGGGACACGATCGATCGCATGGGCGGCATGGTCGAGGCGATCGAGCGCGGCTATCCGCAACAGGAGATTGCCGAGGCGTCCTATCAGTTCCAGCAGGCAGTCGAGCGCCGTGAGAAGGTCATTGTCGGCGTCAACGACTTCGTCCAGATGGATGCCAAGCCGCTCGAGATCCTGTACATTGACGAGTCCACCGCCGGGCTGCAGCTGGAGCGGCTCGCCGATCTGAAGCGCATGCGCGACCACCATCGCGTGCGGCAGACGCTTGAGGCGCTGCAGGCCGGCGCAACGGGCACCGCGAACACCATGCCGCTGCTGCTGGATTGCGTACGCGCCTACGCCACCGTTGGTGAAATGTGCGATGCTCTCCGCGAAGTGTGGGGAGAATACGAAGAAGTCCCCCTCATATGAGCCAGAAGATTCGAGTCGTCATCGCCAAGCCAGGCCTGGACGGCCACGACCGTGGCGCCAAGGTGATCGCGCGCGCTTTGCGCGATGCGGGTATGGAGGTGATCTACACCGGCCTGCGGCAGACGCCCGAGCAGATTGTCTCGGCGGCGCTGCAGGAAGATGCCGACGTGATTGGCCTGTCCATTCTGTCCGGCGCCCACATGCACATCTGCCGGCGGGTGATGGAACTGCTCACAGAAAAGGGCCTCGACGACGTGCAGGTCGTCATCGGCGGCATCATTCCCGACCTCGACATTCCCACGTTGAACGGGATCGGCATCAAGGGCATTTTCATCCCCGGCACCCCGATGCAGCGGATCATCGACTTCATTTCCGCCAACGCGCGCGCCAGGGTGTGAAGGGACATGCCACTGTTACCCGGCCGTCCGCAGGCCGATCAGGTGGGGTAACCCTGGGCATGCCACCCTCCTCCTGGCGGACGACAGTGTCACCGTCCAACGGGTGATAGCGCTGACGTTCGCCGAACAGCCCATTCAGATTGTCACCGTCCGCAGCGTGGTTTTGGAAACCTCCGAAGGCCTGGTCCGCGACGAAATCGAGCGCATCAAGTCTCGCCGATCTCAATAGGGCATAATCGTCAGATGCCTGTTCCGGAGAAGCCGGCCCTCGAGGGTCTCGAAGACTCTCTTTCTGCGCGCTGGGAGCGCGACGGCACGTATCGATTCGACCGCACGAAGAGCCGCGATCAGATCTACTCGATCGATACGCCGCCGCCGACCGTCAGCGGTTCACTGCACGTCGGCCATGTCTTCTCCTACACGCACACCGACATCATGGCGCGTTTCCAGCGGATGCGCGGCAAGGAGGTGTTCTACCCGATGGGGTGGGACGACAACGGCCTGCCCACCGAGCGGCGGGTCCAGAACTACTTCGGGGTGCGCTGCGATCCGTCGTTGCCCTACGTGTCCGACTTCGTCCCGCCTGAGAAGCAGGAGAAGCCGCCCGTCTCCGTGTCGCGCCCCAACTTCATCGAGTTGTGCACGAAGCTGACGGTCGAGGACGAGAAGGCCTTCGAGCACCTGTGGCGGTATCTCGGCCTGTCGGTGGACTGGTCGATGACCTACGCGACCATCGGCCGCGACGCACAGTTGGTGTCGCAGGCCATGTTCCTGCGGTTATTGCAGCACCAGCGCGCCTACCAGGTGGAAGCCCCGACATTGTGGGACGTCGACTTCCGGACCGCCGTGGCGCAGGCCGAGCTCGAGGATCGCGAACAACCCGGGGCGTACCACAAGATTCATTTCTACCGGGATCAGGAAGCGGGGATTGGGGCTCGGGGAGCGGCGCCGATCGCCATCGAAACCACGCGGCCGGAACTGATCCCCGCCTGCGTGGCTCTCGTCGCTCATCCTGACGACGCGCGCTACCAGCCCCTGTTCAACACGCACGTCATCACGCCGCTGTTCGGCGCGCGGGTGCCGGTTCTCGCCCATGCGCTGGCGGATCCTGAAAAGGGCAGCGGCATTGCGATGATCTGCACGTTCGGCGACACCGCCGACGTGGTGTGGTGGCGCGAACTCAAGCTGCCCGTGCGCGCGATCATGCAGCCCAACGGCGCGCTTGGTCCGGTCACCTGGGGCCAGCCAGGCTGGGAATCCAATGATGCCGTCAAGGCGCAGGCCCACTACGATCAGCTGAAGGGACTCTCGGCCAAGAAGGCCCAGGCGCGCATCGTCGAGCTGCTGCGCGAGAGCGGCGACCTGCAGGGTGATCCCAGGCCGATCACCCACAACGTCAAGTTCTATGAGAAGGGCGATCGCCCGCTCGAGATCGTCACCAGCCGGCAGTGGTTCATCAAGACGATGGACTATCGCGAAGACTTCATCCGCCGAGGCCAGCAGATCTCCTGGCACCCGGAGTATATGCGCGCGCGCTATGAGAACTGGGTGCACGGACTGAACGGCGACTGGTGCATCAGCCGACAACGCTTCTTCGGCGTGCCATTCCCGGTCTGGTATCCGATTCGGCAGGACGGCACCACCGACTACGATCACCCGATTCTCTGCGAGGAGTCGCGGTTGCCGATCGATCCGTCGACCGACGTGCCAGCCGGCTACACCGCCGATCAGCGCGGCCAGGCCGGCGGGTTCGTCGGCGACCCCGACGTGATGGACACCTGGGCGACGTCGTCGGTGTCGCCGCAGCTCGTGTCCGGCTGGCATCGAGACGACGACCTGTTGGCGCGGACCTTCCCGATGGATCTGCGGCCGCAGGCGCACGACATCATCCGCACCTGGCTGTTCTCGTCGGTGGTGCGCGCGCACTTCGAGAATGAGTCGGTGCCATGGACCCACGCGTCGATCTCCGGCTGGGTGCTGGACCCGGATCGAAAGAAGATGTCGAAGTCGAAGGGCAACGTGGTGACGCCGATGGCGCTGCTGCAGGAGCACGGCTCAGACGGCGTGCGCTACTGGGCGGCGCGTGGCGGCCCCGGCGTCGATACGGCGTTTGACGCGGGCCAGATGAAGATTGGCCGCAAGCTGGCGATGAAGGTGCTCAACGTCTCCAAGTTCGTGCTGCTGGGTGCACAGGCCGACGGCGCCGTCACCGAGCCGCTCGATCGCGGCATGTTGCAGAACCTGGCGGCACTGGTGGACGAAGCGACCGCGGAACTCGACCACTACGAGTACGCAAAGGCGCTGGCGAAGGTCGAGTCGTTCTTCTGGGATTTCTGCGACAACTACGTCGAGGCGGCGAAGTCGCGCCGGTATGGAGATTTTGGACCGGACGCGGCGGCCTCGGCATCGACCGCCATGCGCCTCGCGCTGTCGGTCATGCTGCGCCTGCTGGCGCCGTACCTGGCGTTCGTGTGTGAAGAAGTGTGGTCGTGGACCAACAGCGGTTCGGTCCATCGTGCGAGGTGGCCCATGCGCGACGAAATCGTGCGCGTGTCGGGCACCGATGCGGCGGCGACGCGGGCCATGTGCCATGTCACTGAGGCGCTGAACGCGATTCGCAAAGGCAAGGTCGACCAGCAGGTGTCGATCGGCACGCCCGTGCAGCAGGTGATCTACCAGGCCGGCGGCGAAGCGATCGCCTGCCTGAAGCTCGTCGAGCGCGATCTCAAAGCCGCGTCGCGAACTGACACGCTGGTGTTGCGCGCCGGTGCCGAACCGGCGGTGGAAATCACCCTCAGACCCGCCGGGGTGTGACCGTGATCGAACCGCTGGCGACCGCCGGCCTCAGCTTCGAGCGCGAGCCCGCATGATGCCCGCCGGCATTGACCTGCGCCGGCATCGATCGCTTCCGTCAACCATGGATGCCGCTGCCGCGCTGGCCCACGCCGGCGCCGCGCACGGCGTCGTGGTCGTGGCCGAGGAGCAGACCGCCGGCAGGGGCAGGCGCGGCACGCAGTGGGCGTCTCCTCCCGGTTCCGGGCTGTACTTCTCGTTCGTGTCCAGGCCAGGCGACCCGTCGTTGATTACGCTTGCGGCCGGCGTGGCGGTTCGTGACGGCATCGCGGCCGCCACCGGACTGGCGCCCGACCTCAAGTGGCCCAACGACGTGATGGTCGGCAGGCGCAAGCTCGCCGGCATGCTTGCGGAAGGCCTTGCGATTGGCACCGCTGCACAAGCCGTCATCATCGGCGTCGGAATCAATGTCCAGCCCGCAGCCTATCCGGCGGACGTCGCGGCGCGCGCGACGTCGATCGAAGCGGAACTCGGGCGGCCGATCGACGGCGAGCCGTTGCTGGTCGCGGTGCTCGAGGCGCTGCGCGATCGGCTGGTCCTGCTCGAGCAGAAGCCCGGTGATATCCTGCAGGCGTGGCGCGCGGCCTCGCCGAACGCGGTCGGCACGCGCGTGGAATGGGACGGACGTGTCGGTACGACCGCCGGCGTCGATGACAGCGGCGCGCTGCTGGTACGAACCCGCGCCGGCGTCGAGCGGGTCGTGGCCGGCGAACTCACGTGGCACCTTGGCACTTAGGCACCCAACATGTTGCTAGCGATTGACATCGGCAATACCAACATCGTCATCGGCGTGTTTCGCGGCGATGCGCTGGTGCATAGCTGGCGCCTGACCACGATCAGGGAGCGAACGTCCGACGAGCTCGGCATCCTGCTGACCGATCTGTGTAACCGCTACGAGATTCGACACGCGGAGATCTCCGGCGTCGTGATCGCCTCGGTGGTGCCGCCGCTGACCGCTACCATGGTCGCCATGGTGTCCGAGTATTTCGGCCGCGTGCCGCTGCTGTTCGAGCCGTCGGTGAACGCCGGCATTCCGGTGCTGACCGACAATCCCGCAGAGGTCGGCGCCGACCGCGTCGTCAACAGCATTGCGGCGTTTGCGTCGTATGGGAAAGGGCTGCCGATCATCGTGATCGACTTCGGCACGGCCACGACCTTTGACGTGGTGTCGGCGAAGGGTGAGTACCTGGGCGGCGTCATTTGTCCCGGTCCGCAAGTCTCGGCCGATGCACTCGTGCAGCGAACGGCCAAGCTGCCGCGCATCGATGTGCGAAAACCCGCGCGCGTCATTGGCACCAACACCATTGGCGCCATGCAGTCAGGGCTGTTCTGGGGCTACGTCGACATGGTGGACGGCCTGGTGCGGCGGATGAAGGCGGAGCTCGGCGGATCGGCGGTCGTGGTGGCGACCGGAGGCCTGGCGACCATCGTCGCGCCCGAAACCACGTGTGTCGAGCATGTCGATGAGGAGCTGACGCTTCGCGGACTGCGGCTGGTGTGGGAACGTCACCAAGCGTGATTGACGTCGAGTCCTATTGCCGAGACCTCGAGGCGTACCTGTGCCGGAAGAACGACGGCCACTTGATCCGCATCACCGGGGCCGCGTTCGAGCAGGTGCAGAGCTGGGCGCTGCAGGGCGTGCCGATCAAGGTGGCCGAAGCCGGCATTGACCGCCACTTCGAGCGCTATTACCGCAAGGGCCCGCGCCGCCGGCCCGTCCGCATTGAATTCTGCGAAGCCGACGTGCTCGACGCCTTCGACGACTGGCGCCGCGCCGTCGGCGTGACACGGGTGGTTGAAGACCCGCCGGGTGGGCCTGGAGTCGAAAATCCGGCTCCGGCGGTCCGACGCCGACGATCGCTGACGACGCAGATCGACGGCGTGCTCGCGCGGTTGACGGTGCTGCGCGGCAGCGGCCAGGCCGGCGATGCGATTGGTGGGGCCCTCGACGACGCGGTGCGCGCGCTCGATGCGCTCAAGGGCGAGGCCGGCGCCGCCAAAGGCGAGGCCCGCGACGCGCTCATGCAGCGAGTGCACGAGATCGATCGCCGCTTGCTTGACGCGGCGCTGGCGGCCCTTGACCCGGCCGACCAGGCGGCGCTGAGCAGGGAAGCGGAGGCCGAATTGGCGCCCTTCCGGGAACGCATGGGCGCGGCGGCGTTCCAGCAGTCCAGCCGGCAGGCCCTGCATCGCCTGGTGCGCGAGCGGTTCGGCCTGCCGGGGTTCTGACATGGTCCGAGGCGATCGCCACCGGGTCACAGTCGAGCGGCCGGCCGCGGGCGGCCGCATGATTGCCCGCCATGACGGCGCCATCGTCTTCGTCTCGGGCGCGATTCCGGGTGAAGTGGTCGACATCGAAATCGAGAAGGTGCAGCGCGGCACCGCGTGGGCGGCGACGCGCGCGGTGGTCGACCGCTCACCGGACCGCGTGGACGCTCCCGATGGGGCCTGCGGCGGCTCGGTGTTCGCGCATATCGCCTACCAACGCCAGCGCTGGTTGAAATCGCAAATCATCGACGATGCGTTCCGGAGGATTGGCCGGATCACGTTGGACGGTCCCATTGACGTGGCGGCGTCACCGGTAGACGGCTATCGCATGCGCGCGCGGCTGCACATGCGTGATGGCCGGATCGGATTCTTTCGCGAAGCGACGCACGCGCTGTGCGATCCAGGGCCCACGCGGCAGTTGCGCGACGACACGGTGAGCATGATTCGACGGCTGGAGACGGCGCTGTCGGCGGCGCCGGCGGGATTGATACGCGAGGTCGAGATCAGCGAGAACCTCGATGCCACCGATCGCGCCATTCACCTGGAACTGCATCCCGACGCCGAGCCGTCCAGCCTGACGTCCCTCGTGCAGGTTGACGGCCTGACCGGCGCGACGTGCGCGCCTGGGGACGATCCGCGAACGTTCGAACTGTTCGGATCGCCCATCGTATCCGACCGGATCGGCGGTGCGCAGCTCGATCGTCATGTGCGCTCGTTCTTCCAGGGCAACCGCTACCTGATCACGCCATGCACCGAGTGGGTGAGCCGGCTGGCGGACCAAGGACCGCTGGTGGACCTGTATGCGGGCGTGGGGCTCTTCAGCCTGACGGTCGCGCGGCTGCGAGGGGCCGGTGAGATCACCGCCGTGGAAGGCGATCCGTTCGCGGCCCGCGACTTGAAAAGGAACGCCAGCGGCGCCATCACGGTAATCGAACTGCCGGTTGAGCAGTACGTGCATCGCTCGGCCCAACCCGTCGCCACCACCATCGTCGATCCGCCGCGCACCGGCATGTCGAAAGAGGCGTTGGCGCGGGCGATGGCGATTCGATCGCCGCGTTTCATCTACGTGTCCTGTGATGTGGCGACGCTGGCGCGCGACGCGCGAGTGCTGGTGGATGCCGGCTACCGGATCGCGTCGGCCAGGGCTTTCGACATGTTCCCGAATACCGCGCACGTCGAGACGGTCATGGCTTTCGCCCGTTAGCGGCCTGCACCAGGCCTTCGAACAGCTCGCGGAATTCGCCGGTCCGCCAGAAGTTCTCGGGGTGCCACTGCACGGCCACCACGAAGGTCGGCCCAGGCTTCTCCATGGCTTCCACGACGCCATCTGGAGAGGTGGCGGTGACTTCGAAACCCGTGGCGATGTCCTTCACCGACTGGTGATGGCGGCTGTTGACGTGCGCCGTTTCGCCGTCTCCCATGTGGTCCTTGAGCAGCTCCGACAGTCGTGACCCCTGCGCGACCCACACTTCATGCGCGCCGCCGGCGCGGGGCTGCGGCACCGAGTGGGCAAGGGCGCCGGGCACCTGGCTGGGAATGTCCTGAATCAGCGTGCCGCCCATCGCGACGTTCAGCACCTGCATGCCTCGACAGATCGCCAACAATGGAATGTCCCGGGCCACCGCTTCGCGCGCCAGCGCCATCTCGAACTCGTCGCGACCGGCTTCGGCGGCCTGGAAGGTGTCGTGCGGCGTTTCGCCGTACAGCGTGGGATCGACGTCGCCGCCGCCGGTCAGCAACACGCCATCGACGCCGGCGAGAATCCGCGCGGGTGCGTCAGCGCCGACCACGACTTCGACCGGCTCGCCGCCCGCGCGCCGCACCGACTCGAGGTAGTCCTCCATCTTGCGGTTCTGCCCGATGGCAATCAGCGCCATATCCACAGCGTCCTACATTCGGGCCGGTACGGCAACCGCAGAGTGTCTCTAGGGAGCGTATCAACGGGATTGAGAGTGTCAGGCGCTGAGCTCATCGAAGTCTCGGACCGTTCCGTGGGAACGGTCCAGGTGGAAATCGACCATTCATGCCGGTAGAATCGCAAGATGCTCTCGTCCAGATGTGCCCTCCAATGCTAGGTGAGATCAAGCAACAGATCGCTCAAATCGTCACCCGGGAGCATTCCGCAGAGGCGGCAGGAGAACTGAGCTTCCGGCCGGTGCCCGCCACCGCCACCGGCGATATCGCGATCCCGGTGTTCGGGGTGGCGCGCAAGGCCGGCATCGATCCCAAGACGCTGGCGTCGTCGCTGGCGGGTCACATTCGCGCCCTTCCCGGTGTGGCTGAGGTGCTGGCCGCCGGCCCGTACGTCAACCTTTCCTTTGACCGGGCGGTGTTCGCGCGACGCTTCATCGCCGACGTTGCGGCGGGGGAGGCGACCGCGCTGAAGCCAAGCGGCTCCCGCGTGCTGATTGAGCACACCAGCATCAATCCCAACGCGAGCCCGCACGTGGGCCGCGGCCGCAACGCCATCATCGGCGACACCATCGCCCGGCTGCATCGCTTCCTCGGCCACCACACCGAAGTGCACTACTACGTGAACGACATCGGCAAGCAGATCGCGCTGCTGGTCTACGCCTGCCGCGGCCACGAGGACCTGCAGTTCAACGATTTACTCGACCAGTACGTGGCGATCAGCCAGCAGGCAAAGGACGATCCGGCGGTCGAGCAGATCGCGTTCGATCTGCTCAACCAGTTCGAGCAGGGCGATGCCGCGGTGCGCGACGAGTTCCGCAGGGTCGTCGACCTGTGCGTCAACGGCCAGGTATCGATCCTCGGACGGCTCGGCATTACCTATGACATCTTCGATCGTGAGTCGAACTTCCTGGACGATCCACGGCTGCAGCCGGTGATCGAGAAGCTCATTGACCAAGGGGCGCTGATCACCGACGAGCACGGCCGCCAGGTCATCGATCTGCTGCAGCTGGGCTTCACGCGCGAAGAGGGCCGCTACGTCGTGCTGAGCCGCGCCAACGGCACGTCGATGTACGTGGCCCGCGACCTTGCCTATACGATCCACAAGTCCGAGATCAGCGCGGCTGCCAACCTGTCGGTGCTCGGCGAGGACCACCGGCTCTATCAGGAGCAGCTCGACCTGATTCTCCGCTGGTGCGGCTTCGCGACGCCGGACGTCATCTACTACTCGTTCGTGCTCCTCAAGCAGGGCAAGATGTCGACCCGGCAGGGGAACGTGGTGCTGCTCAGCGACTTCATCGATCTGGCGCGCGACAACGCGGCGGCGCGGATCCGCGACGCCAACCCCGGCCTGTCAGACGACGAGATTCGAGAGCTGGCCGACACGGTGGCGGCCGGGGCGGTGCGCTACGGGATTCTCAGCGTCAGCCCCACGAAGAACGTCATCTTCGATCTCGAAGAGTCGTTGCGATTCGAGGGCAACACCGGCCCCTACCTGCAGTACTCGTGCACGCGCATCGCCTCGATCCTGGCGAAGCACGGCGGCGCCGTTCCCGCGGTGCCGGCGTCCGTGCCGGAGCTGAATGCCAGCGAGTGGGCGCTGATCATGGCAATGACGCGCCTGCAGGACGAGGTCCGGACCGCCGCCTCGTCGCGCAATCCGTCGAGCCTGTGCGCCTATGGTTTCGAACTCGCGCGCGCCTTCAATCGCTTCTACCACGACTCGGACGTGCTTGATGCGCCAGCGGCTGAGAGGGCGATGCGCTTGAACATCTGCGCCGCGACCGGGACCGTGCTGTCCGCCTGCCTCGACGTGCTGGGCATGCAAGTTCCCCGGCGGATGTAGTACGGTCGACGGGATTTCCGTGGTTGACGCTGGAATCGGCCGCCTGCTCATCTCGAGCCTGCATCAAGGCATTGCCGACATTTCCCCAAACAGGCTTGAGTTCTACGAAAACTGGTTGAGCCCTACCGGCATGCGCGACGGGCGCATCGGGCTGGCGCCGCTTGGCGCCGTGCTCAGCTTCCTGCATCGCGAAGAGCCGCCGGCCAACGAACAGATCGTGGCGCGCGCTGGCCGGTATGCCGCCGATTGGATGTTCGCCGGTGTGTCGACCTTCCGGCGCTCCTACGTGCGCCACCTGCCGATGGGCCTGCGGTCGCGCGCGGCGCTGGGCCTCGGCCGGAAGCTGATTCTCACGACCGTGCGCCAATCGAAGGTCGGGTCGAGGCTGAGCGGCAGGTCCGCGGCCATCGACATCAGCTCGGCGTTGTTCGACCAGTTGCGGGCTCCGGCCACCATCCCGATGCGCGCGTTCTATGCCTCCGCCGTCGAGCGCCTGCTCCAGCACTGCGCGGTCGATGCCGAGGTGAGCGTCACCACTGATCCGCTTGGCGCGTGGAGCCTGGCGATCACCGTCCGCGGGCCGCTCGAGGTGCTGGAAAGTGAGAAGTGAGAGGCAGAAAGTGAGAAGTGAGAGGTGAGAAGTCGGAAGAGGAGCATGCTTCTCACCTGCTACTTCTCACTTCTCACTTCGCCGGCCTTCGCCCAGCTCCTCGTCATTCCGTTCGACAATCCCACCCAGGAGCCGCGGCTGACCTGGATGCGCGAAGGGGCCGCCATTCTGCTGAGCGAGATGCTGGCATCGGCCGGCGAGTTGACGATCGAGCGCGAGGAACGTTTGCGCGCGTTCGAGCGCTTGCAGTTGCCCGCCACCGCGACACTCAGCCGCGCATCGACGATTCGGGTCGGGCAGGCGGTCGCCGCCTCGCTGATCCTGAGCGGCAGCGTGACCATGACGGGCGACCAACTGGTGGCTCGCGCCCGTGGCGTCCGGCTCGATACCGGCCGATTGCTGCCCGAGTTCGAGGCGAGCGGGCCGCTGACCGACGTGTTCCTGGTGTTCGGCCGCCTGGCGCAGCTGGTGCGCGGAGCGCCCGAGGCCGCGCTGCCGGCCACGCCGGACCGGCTGCCTGATGCGCCGCAGGTGTTCGAGCTCTATGTCAAGGGCCTGGTCGCGGAGACGCCGTCGACCGCGCTGGCGTTTCTCGAGCAGGCGTTGAGCGTGGCGCCGCAGTTCGATCGCGTGCGGCTGGCCATCTGGGATTTGCACTCCGAGGCGTCCGAGCACCAGCGCGCGCTCGAGAGCATCACCGCCGTCGGTCCTGACAGCCGCTACCGGCGCGCCGCGCAGTTTCGCCGCGCGCTCTCGCTGATACACCTGAAGCGTTTTGACGATGCGCTCGCGACGCTGGGCGCGATGCAGCGGGAAGAACCCTCGGCGACGGTCGCCAACGCGATTGGCGTCGCGGAGCTGCGTCGCACGGCCACCCCTCAACCCGGACGCGCGACCTACTATTTCAGCCAGGCGTCGGAGCTCGATCCTGCCGTGGGCGACTGGTTCTTCAACCTGGGCTACGCCTATTGGCTCGACCAGGATCCGAAGGCCGCCATCTACTGGCTCCGCGAAGCGGTTCGTCGCGACCCGGCCGACGGCGACGCGCACTTCATCCTTGGTGTGGCACTGCAGCAGACTGGTGCGACCGCCGAGGCCACACGCGAGCGCGAACTGGCGTCGCGGCTATCGTCGAAATACGCGGCATGGGACGCGCGCGCCTCCGGCGGCGATCCGGTGCCGAGGGGGCTCGAGCGGCTGCACGAAGAGCTGATCCCCACGCAGGTCGACGCCGTGATCACGTCGGCGGCGCAGCGCGACCACGAATCGCTGGCCGCCTTTCATCTCGATGTGGCCCGCCGCGCGTTCGCGCGCGAAGCGGATCGCGAAGCGATCCAGCAGCTGCGCCGCGCGTTGTATCTCTCGCCGTATCTGGCCGAGGCGCACTTGCTGCTGGGCCGACTCTACCTTCGGGGCGGTCGGCCAACCGAGGCGGTAGAGCAGCTGAAGATCGCGCTGTGGAGCGAGGCCACGGTGCCGGCGCATCTGGCGCTCGCCGAGGCGTTGCTCCAGATGCAGGATCGCGCAGGCGCTCGCGCCGAGGTCGAGCGCGCGCTGGCTCTGAACCCGGCGTCAGCAGCAGCGCTGGCCTTCAAGGCGAAGCTTGCGGGACCGTGGTAACATTCTGCTCGCGTCTGCACGATGGCTCAGACACACGACGAATCCTTCCGTGAAATCCAGCTGGGCGGCAAGCAACTCGTCTTCCTTGCCATGGCCGTCGTGGTCATCGGCGTCAGCCTCTTCCTGATGGGTGTCATGGTTGGCCGCGGCGTCCTCGCCGCCCGCGGGGCTGCCGGAGCCGACTCGATCGCCGCCGCAGCGGAATCGGATCTGCCTCCGCCGCCCCCATCAGCATCCGTATCATCTTCCAGCACGCCGGCCACCGCCGGTGAGAAGCTCAGCTATGCCGAACGCCTCGGATCGGCCGAACCGCCAACGGAGCCGCTGAAGCCGGAAGCCGGCACGCCGGCAGAGGCGCCCTCGCCGAAGCCCGAGTCGGCGCCGCCGCCCTCGGCTCCCGCAGCGGCCCCGGCACCAGCGCCGCCGGCACCGGTGGCGGCTGCTCCGGCTCCGCCGCCGACGACCGCCGCGAAGGCGGCAGGGCCAGCGGCCGCGATTGCCGAGCCAGCGGGGACAGGCTTTACGATCCAAATCGCAGCGGTTCGTGAAGCGGAAGAGGCCGATGCCATCGTGAAGCGCCTGGCCGGCAAAGGGTATCCGGCCTACGTCGTCGCGCCGGCGCGCGGGTCGGCGCCGCTTTATCGCGTGCGCGTCGGCAAGTACCAGGAACGCCGCGAAGCGGATACCGTCGCCGCGCGGCTGCAGAAGGAAGAGCAGTTCAAGCCCTGGGTCGTAAGGTAAGCCTCCTCGCAGCCGCACTCTCCGGAGTGCTGCTCGCGCTGTCGTTCCCCAAGTACGGTCATCCCGCCGTCGCCTTCGTCGCGCTCGTGCCGCTGCTGGTCGCGCTGAGCGGTTGGCATGGGCATGCCGCGATTCGCGGCGTCTCGACACGGCGGGGCTTCGCGCTTGGCCTGGTCGCAGGCTTCATTCATTACGCGGGCACCGTCTATTGGACTGGCGCGACGGTGTCCACGTTCGGCGGGCTTCCGGCCTTCGTCGCGGCGCTGGTCGCTGGCCTGCTGGTGCTCTATATGGCGGCCTACGTTGCCATGTTTGGCGCCATCACGGCCATGCTCGTGCGTCGATTCCAGCTCACCGGCCTCTGGCTCTCGCCCGCGGTGTGGGTCACGGTCGAGTACCTGCGCGGCATCCTGATCGGCGGCTTCCCGTGGATTCCGCTCGGCAACACCATGGTCACGCTGCTGCCAATCGCGCAGCTGGCCAGCGTCGTTGGTGTGTACGGGCTGACCATCTTCGTCGCACTGCTGAACACCGGATTCACGGTCACGGCGTTGTCGGCAGAACGGCGCCGGCTGGGAGTCGGGGCCGGGACCCTTGTGATGATCGCGCTGGTGTCGGTCTGGGGCGGCCTTCGCCTCTCCGCAGGCGAACTCACCAGTGGCACGCCGATCACGGTGGGATTGATTCAAGGCAACATCACGCAGACCGACAAATGGAACCCGGCCCGGGCCGGCATGATCCTCGATCGCTACCGCACGTTGTCACGCCAGGCAGTCTCCAACGGCGCTCAGTTTCTCATCTGGCCGGAGTCGTCCACGCCGTTCGACTTCGAGGAAGACCTCAGCGGCGGTCTGGTGCGCGGCACGGCGCGCGAGGCCGGTGTCCCTCTGCTGCTTGGCAGCAACGAGATCGAGCACAGCGATCCGCCGAAGGTCTATAACGCGGCGTTCATGCTGGACACGCACGGCGCGACCGCCGCTGTCTACCGGAAGATTCACCTGGTGCCGTTCGGTGAGTACGTGCCGTTCCAACGCCTGCTGTTCTTCGTCGGCCCACTCGTCGAAGCGGTGTCGGCGTTCTCCAGGGGCACGCGGGTAACGATGATGCCGGTCCAGGGGCACATGGTCAGCACGGCCATCTGTTACGAGGTGACCTATCCGCAACTGGCGCGCGAAGCCGTGCTGAACGGCAGCGAGATGCTGACCACCGTCACCAACGACGCGTGGTACGGCGAGTCATCGGCCGCATTCCAGCACTTCGAGATGGCCACCATGCGTGCGATCGAGCAAGGGCGATACCTGGTGCGCTCCGCCAACACCGGCATCAGCGGCATCATCGATCCGTACGGCCGCGTGGTGATTCGCACCGGGCTGTTCGAGACGGTCGCCGTGGTCGGCGAGGCGCGGTTCGTGCAGGCGCGGACGGTGTATGCCAGAATGGGAGACTGGGCGGTGCTGGTGTCGGCCGCGCTGGTCGTGATCGCCCTCGGGTGGGCGTTTGTCGAGGGTCGCAAGAGACATGCAGATTGATGATTTGGTTCGCCGGTCCACGGATTTACTGAAGCGCGCGTCAGAGATGCGGAGCTATCTTTGACGGGGCCCACGATCCGGGCGAGCTAGCGCAACTCGAGCAGAAGGTCGCCGCCCCCAATTTCTGGGATAACCAGGCCGAAGCACAAAACACTCTCCAGCGGCAGCGCCGGCTCGCCGACGATCTCGAGTTGCGCGACAGCTTCGCCAAGCAGATCGACGACCTTGGTGTCCTGGTCGAGTGGGCACAAAGCGGCGAGGACGTCGCTGCTGATTTCGCGAAGGCCCTCGACGCGCTCGAAACCCAGGTCGACGCCGCGGAAACCAAGCAGATGCTCGGCGGCGAGCACGACGCGGCCAATGCCATCGTGTCGATCCACCCCGGCGCCGGCGGCGTCGAGTCCCAGGATTGGGCCGAGATGCTGCTCCGCATGTACTTGAAGTGGGCCGAGCGTCGAGGATTCAAGCGCGAGCTGATTGACTACCAACCGGGCGAAGAGGCCGGGTTGAAGAGCGTCACCGTCATGATGAACGGCGAGAATGCCTTCGGCCTGATGTCGGCGGAAGCGGGCGTGCACCGTCTGGTCCGCATTTCCCCCTTCGATCAGGCGGCCCGGCGGCACACCTCGTTCGCCTCGGTCTACGTGTGGCCGGAATTCGATGACGACATTGAAATCGACATTCCGGAAAAGGATCTCCGCGTCGACACCTTCCGCTCAAGTGGCGCCGGCGGCCAGCACGTCAACGTCACCGACTCGGCGATTCGCATCACGCACCTGCCCACCGGCATCGTGACGTCATGCCAGAATGAGCGGTCACAGCACAAGAACCGAGACGTGGCGATGAAGGTGCTGAAGGCCAAGCTGTACGCCCTCAAGGAGAAGGAACAGCAGGACAAGCTGTCGCAGATCGGCGGCGCCAAGAAGGACATTGCGTTTGGCAGCCAGATCCGCAGTTATGTGCTGCAGCCCTACCAGATGATCAAGGACCACCGCACGAAGCACCAGGAAGGGCAGGTCGACAAGGTGCTGAACGGCGACATCGATCCGTTCATCAAGGCCTACCTGATGCAGAAGGCATCCGGCACCCTGGGGCAGGCCTCGGCGGCGGACGACGACGACTAGTTACGGCTTGATCGGCTGCGTGCCTGAGATGAAGGCTTCGGTGACGGCCGTGCTTGACTCACCCGACAGCGGTTCGCCGCTGTTCCGGTCGACCGGCATGAACACGATGTTGCCCGGCGATTCGAACGTGGGCGGGTTCGCCTGGTCGCCGTAGAGCGCAATGTACTCGCGCATGAAGTCGATCCACATCGGCAGGGCTGCCGTGGTGCCGGTTTCGTTGTAGCCAATCGGCTTCTTCTCGTCGTTCCCCATCCACACGCCAACCGTGATGTTCGGGTCGAAGCCGACGAACCACGCATCGGTGTTGTCGTCCACCGTGCCGGTTTTTCCGGCCAGCGGCCAGTCGAGCGCGTTGGCCGAGGCGGCGGTGCCGTGCTGGACGACGCCGCGCAGCAGGCTGGTCAGCACGTAGGCGGTGTCGGCGCGAATCGCGTCCCGGGGCTGGGGGCGCCGCTCCTCGAGCAGCGCGCCATGGCGATCGGTAATCGCGCCGGCCAAATACGGATCCATCCGGATGCCATGGTTCGGGAAGGCGGAATAGGCGCTGGTGATTTCGAGCAGCGTGACTTCCTGGGCCCCGAGCGCCATCGACAGGAACGGCCGGAAGTCCTGCGCGAAGCCGAACTTCTTGGCGTAGGCCGCAACCTGCGTCGGCCCGAGCATTTCGATCACCTTCACCGACGGAATGTTGCGCGACTGTTCGAGCGCGCGGCGCAGTGTCAGCGGGCCCATGAACTTGCGGTCGTAGTTGCGCGGCTGGTAAGGCGGTTGTCCGGCGCCGGCATCGAAGGTGGTGGGTTCGTCAACGAGGATGGTGGTTGGCGTCAGCCCGCGATCGATCGCCGCCGTGTAGAGGATCGGTTTCACGGTCGATCCCATCTGCCGCCAGGCCTGGGTGGCGCGGTTGAACTTGCTTCGCGAGAAGCTGTAGCCGCCGACCATGGCGAGCACTTCGCCGGTGTGATTGTCGATTGCCACCAGCGCGCCTTCCAGCAGGGGCGTCTGCTCGAGGTTGGCGGTCGCGGTGCGTCCCTCGGTCTTCGTGATCTGGACCTCGATCAGGTCGCCGGCCTTGAGGATGTCCCGTGGCGACTTGCGATTGGTCCACTGCATGTTGGCGCGCGTCAGTTCGGCGCTCAGGTTGCCGATCCGCACGAGCGCGGTGGTGTCGTTCACGCTCCGCACGACCGCCGGCACGATGTCGCCGGCGGAGATGCGGCGGGCCCAGCGGTCGGCCTTGAAGGCGTCGACGGTGTGGCCTTCGGCGATCACATTCCGACGCGGTTTACGGAAGCCGCGGCGCTTGTCGACGCGGCGCAACCCGCTGTCCACGGCCGCGTTGGCGGCCTGCTGCAGCCTGATGTCCAGGCCGGTCTTCACGGTGAGCCCGCTTTCGTAAATCGCCTTGGCGCCGTACTTGGCCTCGAGATACTTACGCACTTCCTCCAGGAAATACGGCGCCACGCTGCCTTCGCCGACGGGGTCGCCGGCGGCCGCGACCGGGGCCGCCCTGGCGGTGTCTGCGGCCTCGCGCGTGATGAAACCTTCTTCTGCCATGCGTTCGAGCGCATAGTTGCGGCGGCGCTTCGTGGCTTCGGGATTCACGAACGGGCTCTGCCGGACATTGCTCTGGATGATGCCGGCCAGCGTCGCCGCTTCCTCGAGGGTCAGCTGCCTGGCGGATTTCCTGAAATACAACTGCGCGGCTGCCTCGACGCCGTAGGCACCGTGGCCGTAGTAGATCTGGTTTGCGTAGAAGGTGAAGATCTCTTCCTTGGCGTAGCGCTTTTCGATGCGCATCGCCACGAGCGTTTCTTTGATCTTGCGCTCCCAGCTCCGATTGCCGATCGCGAACCCGATCTCGTTGGCAAACAGGTCGCGTGTCAGCTGCTGGGTAATGGTGCTGCCGCCCGGCGACTTGCCGCGCGAGGCGATGTCGCGCACCAATGCCAGCATCATGCGCGAAATACTGAAGCCGGAATGCTCGAAGAAGCCGGCGTCCTCGGCGGCCAGGATCGCGTGGCGGAGGTTATCCGGAATGTCGTCGTACTGAATGACCACGCGGCGTTGAACGGCGAACTCGCCGATCAGCTGGCCGTTCTTGCCGACCACGCGCGTGATGGTATTGGGCGCGTAGGTGTCGAGCGCGCTGATTTCCGGCAGGTCGTCGGAATACGCGAACATCACCCCCGTCAGCGTGCCGAGCAGGGCTGCGGCCACAAATAGCGCCGCAATACCGGCATGGTGAGCGTAACGAACGGCGACTTTCACCTTAACCCTCAGTATATTCGTAACTTAGCGCCACTGCACGACTTCAGAGCGACTCCAGTGCGACTCCAGGGGGCTGGCCCCAAATGCTGCAGCTCATGTCAGAGATTGACGACGACTCACTCAGATTTCATACTAAGGGCATGAGCAAAATTATCGGGATCGACTTGGGCACCACCAACTCCGTAGTCGCGGTGATGGAAGGCGATCAGCCAACCGTCATCCAGAATGCGGAAGGCAGCCGCATCACGCCATCGGTCGTGGCGTTCAGCAAGACCGGCGAGCGCCTGGTGGGGCAGGTCGCCAAGCGGCAGGCCGTCACCAATCCGGAGAACACGATCTTCTCCATCAAGCGGTTCATGGGTCGCCGCTTCGACGAAGTCAGCGAAGAAATGAAGATGGTGCCGTACCGCGTCGAGCGCGTCGGCAACGGCGACGTCCGCGTCAAGGCCGGCGACCAGGATCAGGCGCCGCCGCAGATCTCGGCGATGATCCTGCAGAAGCTGAAGCAGGCCGCCGAGGACTACCTGGGACAGTCGGTCACCAAGGCCGTGATCACGGTGCCGGCGTACTTCAACGATGCGCAGCGCCAGGCGACCAAGGAAGCCGGGCAAATCGCCGGTCTCGAGGTGATGCGCATCGTCAACGAGCCGACCGCAGCCGCGCTGGCCTACGGTCTCGACAAGAAGAAGGACGAGACCATTGCGGTCTATGACTTCGGCGGCGGCACGTTCGATATCTCCATCCTCGAGGTGGGTGAGGGCGTCGTCGAGGTCAAGTCGACCAACGGCGATACGCACCTCGGCGGCGACAACCTCGATCAGCGCGTGATCGAGTGGATCATCGACGAGTTCCGCAAGAGCGACGGGATCGATCTCGGCAAGGACCGCATGGCGCTGCAGCGCCTGCGCGAGGCCGCCGAGAAGGCCAAGATGGAACTGTCCAGCGTGATGGAAACGGAGATCAACCTGCCGTTCATCTCCGCCGACGCCAGCGGTCCGAAGCATCTCGCGATGAAGTTGACGCGTGCGAAGTTCGAGTCGCTGGTGGAGGACCTGCTGCAGAAGACGGTCGGCCCCACCAAGCAGGCGCTGACCGACGCCGGCGTGGATCCCGCAAACATCGACGAGGTGGTGCTGGTCGGCGGCTCGACGCGCATCCCGCGCGTGCAGGCAATCGTCAAGGAGCTGTTCGGCAAGGAACCGCACAAGGGCGTGAACCCCGACGAAGTCGTAGCGGTCGGCGCGGCGATCCAGGCCGGCGTGCTGGCCGGCGAAGTGAAAGATCTGCTGCTGCTCGACGTGACACCGTTGTCGCTCGGCATCGAGACGATGGGCGGCATCATGACGCCGCTGATTCAGCGCAATACGACGATTCCGACCCGCAAGAGCGAGGTGTTCTCGACCGCGTCGGACAACCAGACGAGCGTCGAAGTCCACGTGGTGCAGGGCGAACGGCCGCTGGCGCGCGACAACCGCACGCTGGGCCGCTTCCACCTGGTCGGCCTGCCGGCGGCGCCGCGCGGGGTGCCGCAGATCGAGGTCACGTTCGACATCGACGCCAACGGCATCGTCAACGTGTCGGCAAAGGACCTGGGCACGCAGAAGGAGCAGAAGATCACCATCACGGCCTCGTCCGGTCTCAGCAAGGAAGAAGTCCAGCGGATGATGCGTGAGGCGGAGTCGCACTCGGAGGAGGACAAGAAACGCCGCGAGGAGATCGAGGTCCGCAATCGCGCCGACCAGTCGCTCTATACAGCGGAACGCATGCTGAAGGACGCCGGCGAGAAGATTCCGATTTCCGACAAGAACGCCATCGAGAACGCAATGGCCGACTTGAAGAAGGCGATCGACGGCAACGACACGCCGGGCATGAGCACGGCGATGGACGCCCTCATGCAGGCGCAGCACAAGGCGTCTGAGGCGCTCTACAAGCAGCAGGCCGATGCCCAGGCACAGGCGGGCGGGCCCGGTCAGGCCGGCGCGGCCGGTGACAGCCAGGCGTCGGACGGCGGCTCGAACGCCAGGCCCGAAGGCGATGTGATCGATGCCGAGGTGGTGGAGGACGACAAGAAATAGCAGACTGCCTGACGGCCCGGTGGCCAGACGGCCTGGAATATGGACTTCTACATCGTGCTAGGTATCGAGCGCGACGCGGGCACGGGAGACATCAAACGTGCCTACAGGCGGCTGGCGCGCCGGCTGCATCCCGACATCAATCCTGGTGATCGGGAAGCCGAGGCGCGGTTCCGCCAGGTGCTTGACGCCTACGAAACGCTGATGGATCCCGACCGCCGCCGGCGCTATGACGCCGGGCAACCGTCGGCGGTGGCCGGCGGCGAGGACGGGTTCGGGTTTGCAGGGTTCGACTTCTCGAACCGTGTGCATGCCGAGCGGACGACCACGTTCGGTGAGCTGTTCGAGGAAGTGTTGTCGAGACGGGCGCCACGGCTCGCGGAGGGCGAGCAGGGCGCCGACATTCACACGCGGGCCGCGCTGACGTTTGAAGAAGCGTGGCACGGCGTGCAGCGCACGGTCAAGGTCACCCGGCAGGATGTGTGCCGGGTGTGCGCCGGCAGCGGCTATCGGCGCGCCGCGGAAACGCGGTGCGTGTCCTGCGAAGGCACCGGCGCAGTGCGCTCGGCCCGCGGGCACATGGTGTTCGCCAAGACATGCCCGACCTGCGGCGGCGAAGGACGCCTCAAACAGGAAGAGTGCGGCCCGTGCCGTGGGCAGGGCGTAGAGTCGCGCACTGAGACGCTGACCGTGAGGATTCCCCCCGCCGTTGCCGACGGATCGCGGGTGCGCATAGCCGCGAAGGGGCACGCCGGCGTGCGGGGCGGCGCGCCCGGCGACCTGTTAATCGACGTGGCGGTGGCGGAGCATCCGGTTTACCGGCGGGAGGGCGACGAACTGCATATGACTGTTCCGGTCGCGATTCACGAAGCCGGACTGGGCGCGAAGATAGATATCGAGACGCCCGACGGTCAGGTGCGCGTACGCGTACCGCCGGGCACCCAATCGGGGCAGCGATTTCGATTGCGCGATCGCGGCGCGAGGTCACGAAACGGGCAGCGTGGCGACCTGGTGGTGGAAGTCCGGCTGCGGCTGCCGAAGATTCTCGACGAGCGGTCCAAGGAATTACTGCGCGAATTCGGCCGGATCAACGGTGAGAGCGTCCGAGAGTCCACCTCCGCCAGGGCTACGGTGGATAAACCATGACCAAGCGACCCGGCAAGGCCTACTTCATGATCAGCGCGGTGTCGCAGCGCTACAACATTCACCCGCAGACGCTGCGCCTGTACGAGCGGGAAGGATTGCTCACGCCTTCACGCACCGATGGCAACACGCGCTTGTATTCGGAAGAAGATCTGGAGCAACTCGAGACGATTCTGTCACTCACCCGAGATTTGGGCGTCAACCTTGCTGGCGTCGAGATCATCCTCAACATGCGTCGAAAAATGGAACAGATGCAGGGTGAGGTCAATGAATTCATGGAATACGTCAAGCGCGAACTCGCGCGCGGCATCGACGATTGGGAGCAGCGTCTGGGTACGGCGCTTGTCAAAGCGTCGCCCACGGATTTGGTACGTGCAGTGCAACCGGATGCGACGGTGGCCAAATCTGAATCGACGAAGAAAACTCGCGGCGTGTGATTGCGATCCGATGATAAGATTCGCATGTGATCAGGAAGTTCGAGTCCCTCGCATCCGAGTCGGCAACACTTCACGCATACCTCAGGGAGATCGCAACCTTTCCTTCACTGACCAAGGATGTCGAGCAGCTGCTGGGCCACCAGATTCACCAGCACGGCGACCAGGTGGCGGTGGGCCGTCTTGTGCAGGCGAATTTGCGCATGGTCGTTGGTTACGCCAAGCGCTTCCGCCACCTCGGCGTGCCGCTCCTCGATTTGATTCATGAGGGCAATCTGGGGTTAATCGAAGCGGCGCGGCGCTTCGACCCGTCGCACTCCGATTTCCAGACGTCCGCGATGTGGTGGATTCGACAGGCGATGATGCACTTGCTGTCGGAGTCGGGCCGGTCGGCGGAAACAACGACGTCGGGGCTGCTCGCGGCGGCGGTGCAGGGCAAACAGGTCGATGCGATTCGCGCGGCCCTTGAATATGCGCAGTCGGCAGCGGCCGGCAAGGAAGTGAAGGAGCCGCCAGTGTCCGACGCCGATGACCTGGCGTCCCACCTCCAGGATGAGGGCCGCCGCAAGTCTCTCCGCAAGACCCGCAAGCGCCGGCGCATTGCTGCCGGCGAGCTCCAGGTGCTCCGCCAGCACAGTAAGCTACGCGGATATCTGAATTGATTCCGATGGAGTGTCAGGTCTGCCACGGGTCACGCTGGAAAAGCGTGACAGTCGACGGCGTTGAGCGGCTGACGCGCTGCGATTGCTGGCGCGGTGTGGTGGTCCAGAAATACCTGGCCGACTCGCGCGTGCCGTCCAAGTTCGCCAGGGCCGAACTTGCGACCTACAAGCCTGATACAGACTCGCAGCGCGAAGCCGTGCGGCTGGCGAAGAGGTTCGTGGAGTCGTTCCCGGCCGAACAAAAGGGGCTCGTGTTCTTCGGGCCGCCGGGCGTGGGCAAGACACACCTTGCCGCCGGCATGCTGAAAGCCGTGATCCGGGACAAGGGCGCGCGCGGATACTTCTTCCAGACCACCGAGTTGCTGCGCCTGGTGCGCGAAACCTACCACCGCTCGGTCGAAGAGACCGAGATGGACGTGTTGCGGCCCGTGCTGGACGCCGACGTGCTGGTGCTCGACGATCTTGGCGTCGAGAAGACGTCGGAATGGGTCCACGAAACGCTCGGCCTGGTGATCAACGCCCGCTACAACGCCCGGCGCGCAACGATCATCACCAGCAACCTGGTCGATGCCGTTGACCCGAACGACAAGGACTTCATCAACTCGTTCATGATGCAGCTGGGCCAGCGCACCCGCTCGCGCCTCCTCGAAATGTGCGAGTGGGTCGAGGTCCAGGGCGCCGATATTCGGGACGTCGATCGTGTCACCGAAGCCGCCAAGACCGGCCAGATGCCGGAGCCACCGGGCCGCCTCACCAAGAAACTGCCCGGCAAGAGCGGCGGCATGGCCCGGGCGCGGCTCAGGGATTCCGGCGTGCAATACGAGCTAAATTGGTCAGGTGGCAAGGCCGGAAACAAGTAACGACCCGGGCTCGGGACTCCGCGATCCCTTCGACTCTGCTCAGGGCAGGCCGAATACCGGCATCTACGTCCACATCCCGTTCTGCCAGGCCATCTGCAACTACTGCAATTTCAACCGCGGCCTGCATGATGCCGGCTTGCGAGAGCGCTATGTCGATGCGTTAGTCGCCGACATTCACAACTCGGCTGATCCCACCGTGGCGGCCGACACGATCTTCTTCGGCGGCGGCACGCCATCGCTTCTCGAGCCCGCCGAACTGCGCCGCATCATTCAGGCCTGTCGTGACAGCTTCACCGTCGCCGTGGATGCCGAAATCACCATCGAGGCCAATCCGGAGTCGTCTTCCGAGGAGAAGCTGGCCGCGTTTCGGCAAGCCGGTGCCAACCGCCTCAGTGTTGGCGTCCAATCCTTTGATGATGAGGAACTGCGGCGTCTCGGCAGGCTGCATTCGTCACGCGCCGCGCGGCACGCAGTAGGGTCGGCCCGGCAGGCGGGGTTCGATAACGTCAGCCTCGACCTGATGATGTGGCTGCCGGGGCAGCGCACCGCGGACTGGCTGGTTTCCGTCGAGACGTTAATTGAACAGCAACCCGACCATGCGTCGTTGTATTTGCTCGAAATCTACCCGAACGCGCCGCTGCGGGATGAGATGGCGCGTGGCGGCTGGTCGGTGGCGCCGGACGAAGACGCGGCCGAGATGTACCTCGGCGGCCTGGCGCGGCTCGACGCCGCGGGATTCGAACAATATGAAATCTCGAATGTGGCCCGGCCATCCACTCGGCGGTCGCGTCACAACCTGAAATACTGGCAGGAGGGCGAGTGGCTTGGTTTTGGATGCGGCGCCCACGCCACGTTTCGAGGTGAACGATGGCGCACGGTGAGCGGCACCCAGGATTACATAGGCAAGGTGTCGGCCGGGCAGGACGTGCGGCTCGACCGCCGCGTCCTGGACGAGGCGGAACGGCTCGAAGAAGCGCTGTTCATGGGGTTGCGGCTGGCCGAGGGGCTGGATCTGGCGCGGCTCCACCAGCATCACGGTCTTGATATCTGGGCACGATACGGTCCAGACTTAACGCCTTATGTGTCCGCCGGCTGGCTGGTTCATGAGCCGGGGCGCCGGCTGGCCTTGACCAGGAATGGCATGCTTCTGGCTACTGACGTAATGTCGGTTTTCATTGGCGGAACTGTACGGTAAAGTAGCGAACCTTTTTGCAGGAGGCGGGTCAATGTTTCGACGATTGCAGGTCTTCGTTTCTGGTGTGGCGCTGGCGGGTTTCACGCTGGCAGGGGCCGCGGTGGTGTCAGGGCAGGAGCCGGCCAAGCCGGTGCTCACGCTTGAAGGTGATTCGGCAGTCATCATCCTGTTGATCAAACCGGAAAAGGCCACCGACTTCGAGACGGTCATCGCGAAGTACAAAGATGCGTTCGCCAAGAGCGACAGTGCGAAGCGCAAGGAGCAGCTCGCGGGCCTGAAGATCTTCAAATCGCCGGCCGCCATGGGCGGCAACACGGCGTTCATCTTCAGCGTCGATCCGATCGTCAAGGGTGAGGAGTACGACATCACCCGTATCATCCACGAGGTGTTTCCCTCCGAGTCGACAGCGATGTTCAACATCTACAAGGAAGGCTTCGCGGGACGGCAGATCATTCCGCTGAACAGGCTGCCGTAACCTTCAATTGGAGCATCCCGGAGCCGTTGAGGCTCCGGGACGCGCTGCTGTTGAATCTCTTCCTAGCCGCTTTGCTGGTTCTGGCGCAGGCCGCTGCGCCGCCACAAAACGCGAGTCCCGCCAAGCCCGCTGCGCCGCCCTCGCCGGACCCCGCCTCGACGCACTTCCTGGGTGAGGCTGGGCTGGTGCTGGTGGCGATCAAGCCGGCCGCCGTCGCCGATTACGAGGCGGCGCTTCAGATGCTGCAGGATGCCCTTGCGAAGACGACTGACAAGGCAAAGGCCGAGGCCGCCAAAGGATGGCGGGTCTTCAAGTCGTCCGACGGAGACGCCAAGAGCAACCAGTTGTACGTGCACCTGATGCTGCCCGCGGTTCCGGGATTTGACTATCGGCCGTCGCTGTTGCTCGATGAACTGATCACCGAACTCACGCCGGACGTGTTGTTGAAATACCAGGAGGCATTCGCGATGCCGCCGTCGCGGCTGAACCTGGCGGAGTTTGCGCAGATGTCGGTGGCACCGCTGCCCGAGACGCCACCTGATGTTCCTCCCGCCAAAAAGCCCGGCGGTGATGCTACGAAGAAGCCCGGGGGTGAGCCTACGAAGAAGCCCGGTGGACGCTAATCAGAATTTCAGGTTCCCGCCGACGTAGAAACGCTGATACACCGAGTGCATCGGCGCCCCCTGCAGCTTGAAAATCCGGTAGTCGACCCGCACGCGAATTGGCCCGAGCAGCCCAATCTTCGCGCCGCCGCCGAAGTTGGTGCCGACGTGCGTCTCTCGCGCGATGCCAAGCGTCTCGCGATAGCCCTGGGCCCCGGCGGTCGCGTAGAACTGGGTCCCGGCGACGTCGATCGGGGTTTGCAGGAGCACGTTGCCGGCGTAGGTACTCAGTCCGGGGAGTCGCTCAAGCCGGTCTTCGGAGAGTTGCGAGTATTCGAACTCGAAGCCGACGATCACCAGCCCCATCCCCCCGGCAAACCCCTTTACGGCATGACGCTCGGGCGTCGGCGACAGGCCGAGGAATGCGGTGATGTCGGCGCGGGCCGGCGTCGCGGATCCTGCCAGAACAGCGAAGCTCAGCGAAAGAACCGGCGGGATTCGTCGAGCAATGGCGAAAACCTTGGTCATTTCCCCTCCAGTGCTATGATCGCACGCATCCTGCCAAGACACACGCCACTGCCGGTCGGTCCTCGTTGGAGCAATACCGGCCGTTCCGTAAGCATCGGCCCCACTCGCTGCCAAGAGTGTGCCGGTGGTGGAACGGCTGCAGAGGACGCTCCAGGAGAAGGCACGAAATTCGCAGTATGGCCATCGAGCCTGGACTGACTGTCCAAAGGAGACTACAAACATGAAAGCCACCCCAACGCGTCCAGCCTGCACGTCGGGAGCCCCGGTCGCGTTCCGACGCTGGATCGCGCCATTGGCCCTCGCGTTGATCCTGCCG
>VFZG01000014.1 GCA_016871275.1 Acidimicrobiia bacterium
GCTCGAGAACGTGCTGCTGATTCCGCACCTGGCGAGCGCCACCACTGAAACACGCACCGCGATGGCCGATCTCGCGGTCACCAACGCGATCGCGGTCCTGAATGGCCAGCCGCCCCTCACGCCTGTCCCCTGAACCTGCCTCGCCAAAGCGCGTCGCGCGACGGCGGGTCGAGCGCGTGATGCGCGTGATCGGACGGCGGATCGAAGGACTCGAGATGCCCGCCGTGGAGAAGATTTCCGAACGGCAGCAGCGCGAGCCGTTTCACATCCTGATTTCGACGCTGCTGTCGGCGCGCACGCAGGACGCCACCACGCTGGCCGCTTCGACGCGGCTGTTCGCGAAGGCCCCTACGCCGGCGGCTGTGGCGCGACTGACACCCAGGCAGATCGAGAAGCTGATCTACCCGGTCGGCTTCTATCGCCACAAGGCGGCGTTCGTGCGGGCTGCCGCGAAGATGATCGTCACGAAGTTCGGCGGCAATGTGCCGAGAACCATGGCGGAGCTGGTGACGATTCCCGGGGTCGGCCGGAAGACCGCCAACCTCGTGCTGATTGTCGCGTTCCAAAGCGACGAGCACATCTGCGTGGACATTCATGTGCACCGCATTTCGAACCGGCTGGGGTGGGTGCAGACGCGGACGCCGGAGGAGACAGAGCAGGCGCTCTACCGCTCCATCGAACAGCGCTGGTGGCCGCTGTTGAACCACTACCTGGTCACGTGGGGCCAGAATGTCTGCCGGCCGGTGCGGCCGCGTTGCAACGAATGCCCGATTGTCACATCATGCGGGCGAGTGGGTGTGTCTTGGTGAAGCTGCTGATTACGGTCGCGTTGCTGGCGGTTGGCGCAGAGGCCTTTGCGCAGGCGAAGACCTCGCCCGGCGCAGGTTCTGCCATCGTCGTTGTCGAGACGGAGAAGGGAAACTTCGAGTTCGAAACCTACCCGAACGAGGCGCCGAAGACGGTGGCGCACGTCCTGGGCCAGATCCAGAAGCGGTTTTACAACGGCCAGCGGGTGCATCGGGTCGTGGCCGGGTTCGTCATGCAGTTTGGCGATCAGCAGACGCGCGACATGACGAAGGAGAAGATGTGGGGGCGAATCGACGGCCCGAAGGTCGGCGTCGCTGAGTTTTCAAAACTGCGCCGGCACACGCGCGGCTCGCTGGGCCTGGCGCACAACGGCGATGCCTCCAAGGCCGACACGCAGATGTATGTGACCTTGAGAAACGCGCCCGAGCTCGACGACAAGTACGTCGTGTTCGGCAAGGTCATTTCCGGCATGGATGTCGTCGAGAAGATCCGTTACGCCGATCGCATCGTCAGAGTAACCGTGCGCGAGGCAAAGTAGCAATGCCGGCGAGGTCGGGAAACCGATCGATCAGCTCGGGCGGGAAGCGGGCGGTCACCGGCTCGTCGAGCAGTGGCTTCAGCGTCACGGCGTTGGCCACCGCCTGCGCGGAGAGGCGGTTGTTCAGGAACAGGTCGGCTTTTTTCAGCGCCCCGGGCTGTCGCGTGCGTACCAGGGCCATGACGTCGCGCACCGCTGCTGCAATCGGCTCGAGCTCTTCCTTCGAGTAGACATAGTTGTAGCGATCTTCCGCTTCGGCGTGGTCCCACCATTGCGCGGCATTAGGGCCGTGGAGGCGCAGGTAGTAGAAGTCGGCGTTGCCCCCGGTCAGGTCCTGGCGGACGGAGGATGAAAACTTCGGTTCGTCGATTTGCACCCAGGCGGCGGCGAGCGGGTCGATGCCGCCCCTGAAGGCATCCACGTCTGCCTGCGTCACCGGGCCGCGATCGAACGAGAGATTCGGATGCGTGAACTTCTGGAACAGCTTCACCGCGAACTCAAAGTCCGGCGGGGTACGCGTTGCCCACGCCAGCGTCGCGTTGGCCCGCGGCTGGCCGTAGAAGGTGCTGTTCACCTCGACGGTGTTGAAGCGCTCCGAGTAGAAGCGCAGCTCATCGAAGCCGCGCGGCCGGTCTTCCGGCAGCGGATAGAAAAGGCCGTTCCAGGTGCCTTTGCCGGCGGGGTAGTTCCAGCCGGAGGTGCCGATGCCTAGCGGCATCAGGGCTAAAATGACAGGTCGCGGTGTTAACGGTTAACGAGATATTCCACTCCATCCAGGGCGAGTCGAGCCATGCCGGCCGGCCCTGCGTTTTCGTCCGCCTGACGGCGTGCGACTTGCGCTGCCGCTGGTGCGACACCCCGTACGCCTTTCACGAGGGCCGCAAGATGAGCGTGGATGAGGTGATCGCGGATATCGAAGCGCGCGGCTGCCCGACGGTGGAAGTCACCGGCGGCGAACCGTTGCTGCAGCCGGACGTCTACCCGCTGATGCAGCGGTTGCTCGACGCCGGCAAGACGGTGCTGATCGAAACCGGCGGTCATCGCAGCATTGCCGGCGTGCCGGCGGGCGTCATCCGAGTGATGGATGTGAAGTGTCCGGGTTCGGGCGAATCCGGGCAGAACGACTGGAGCAATCTCGCGCTGCTGACACAGCAGGACGAGGTCAAGTTCGTGATCGCCGACCGGCGCGACTACGAGTTCGCGCGCGACGTCATGACGCGGGAGAACCTGCCGTCGCGTGTCAACGCGGTGTTGTTGTCGCCGGTGCACGGCGAGCTGGACCCCAGACAGCTCTCCGAATGGGTGATTGCGGACCGGCTCGACGTCAGGGTGCAGCTGCAGGTCCACAAGTACATCTGGAGCCCCGAGACGCGAGGTGTCTGAACGCGCCGTTGTCCTGTTGAGTGGCGGACTCGACTCGTACACCGCCGCCGCCGTTGCCAGGCGAGATGGGGTCGAGCTCTACGCGCTGAGCATCAACTACGGGCAGCGGCATGCGCAGGAGCTGGCGGCCGCCCGCGCCGTTGGCCAATCGCTCGGCGTCACCCGGCACCTCGAGCTCGATCTCGACCTGACAGGCATCGGTGGATCGGCATTGACCTCGTGGCAGATCGAGGTGCCGAAAGATCAACCGATCGATCCAGCCATGGTCCCCATCACCTACGTGCCGGCGCGCAACACCATCTTCCTGTCGCTGGCGATGGGGTGGGCCGAGGTGCTCGGCGCCGCCGAGATCTTCATCGGCGTCAACGCGCTTGATTACTCAGGCTACCCGGATTGCCGTCCTGAATTCATCCGCGCGTTCGAACAGATGGCGCGTCTGGCAACCAGGGCCGGCGTGGCAGGCCGGGCGCTGACGATTCGCACCCCGCTGATCGATCTATCGAAGGCGGGAATCATCCGGCTCGGACTGTCACTGGGACTCGACTACGGGTTGACGCACAGTTGCTACGATCCGGCGCCGGACGGCGGCCCGTGCGGCCACTGTGACAGTTGCCGTTTGCGCGCCGCCGGGTTCGCAGAAGCTGGCGCGGTCGACCCGTTGATAGTAGCCTGAGGACCGCTTGGCCCAGCCGCTCCGACGCCAGCTCGCGGTCATCACCGCCATCCTGATGGTGTTGGTGTCGATTGCGATCGCCTACGGCGCCAGGCTGACCGACGACGAGCACGTCCGCCAGCTCTCGGATGAGACGCGCTTGAAGGCGGCCTCCGTGTACGTGAACCAGAAGCTTGCCACCGCTGACGCCGTCGCGAGCACCGCCTCGCGCCATCCGACCGTGCAGGCGTTGAATCCGATCGCGACGCAGGAGGTGCTCGCGCCGCTGGTTGAGCCTGGAGGACTGCTGCACAACGCGCTGCTCGCCGACGTCGAAGGCCGTCCGGTAGGGTGGGCCAGGCCGGCGGATCCGAAAGTCGAAAGCCGGCTCGATCCGGCGTGGTTGAAGACCATCGCCACAACGGGCAGGACCTTGGTCAGCGGGATGCTTGGAGAGGTCGGCGATACGGCCCATGCGATCGTGCTGGGCTATCCGATCGTCTCCGAAGGGAAAGTGGTCGGCGCCCTCAGTCTGTCGGTGCATCTCGAAGCGTTCGAACGGGTGCTTGCCTCGCTGCCGCTGCCGGAGGGCTCGGTCGTCACGCTGACCGATCACCGTAGTGTCGTCGTGGCGCGGAGCCTCGAGGCGGCGCAGTACGTCGGCCGTCCCGCGGCACCGGAAGGACGCGCGGGCAATCCGTTTGACGTGCCTTCATCGGCGATCCTCACCGGCATCGATGGCGTTGAGCGGGTGTTCGGCAACGCGGTCGTCGAGCGAGGTCCGTGGCTGGCAAGCGTGGGCATTCCCACTGCGGCCGCCGTCCAGCGGACCTTGCCCACCTACCAGCGCAACTTCGGCATTTCAATCGTCACCACGATCCTGATCCTGGCGCTGGCGTGGATGTTCGGGCGGATCTGGCTCAACACGTTCGATCCCCTCGGTGACACCACCCGGCGCGTCAGCCGGGGCGACCTGTCGCCGCCCCAGCCGCAGCCGATGCCGTTTGCGGAAAGGGACCGTCTGGCCGCCATCGGCGTGCTGGTCTCAGGCGTGGCGCATGAGCTGAACAACCCGCTTCAGGCGATTCTCGGATTCGCCGAGCTGCTGCAGATGCAGCCGGGCATGCTCGAACAAGCCAAGGCCGACCTGCTGCTGATTCAGAAGCAGGCTACGCGGGTGAGCGCGATCATCCGTAACCTGTCGCGCTTCGGGCGGCAGAGGTCACAGCCCACGGCGGTGCGGCTGCGCAACGTGGTGGCGTCGGTCATGCAGCTGCGCCAGCGCAAGCTCGAAGAGGTCAGCATCAGCGTCGAGATCGATGAACGGTCGCAGGGCTTCGTCCTGGCGATCTTCACCGAGCTGCAGCAGGTCGCGCTCAACTTCGCCACCAACGCTGAACAGGCGATCGTTCACGCCGGCTCCGTTGTCCGGAACACCACGATTCGCCCCGGCGATTGGGACGGGTGGGCCTGGATCGAGGTCGAAGACTCAGGGCCGAATCGGCTACCGGCGCGGATCGTCCGGTCACGGCGCCGTGTTCTTCTTCGCACTGCCGATCGTGAATCCCGACCAGCCCCGGCATGACGCATCGCCTCTATTACACGGCACCCTTCCGGCGCAGCTTTGACGCGGAGGTGTTGACGGTTGAACCGGTCGACGGCCGCTGTCATGTCACGCTCGATCAGACGGCGTTCTATCCGACCTCGGGTGGTCAGCCGTGTGATACCGGCACGCTCGGCGCCAGCGCGGTCACTGACGTGATCGATCGCGAAGACGGGACGATCGTGCACGTGGTAGCCGGCCCCCTCGAGGCCGGCAAGATCGTGACGGGTGAGATCGACTGGACGCGCCGCTTCGACCACATGCAACAGCACACCGGCCAGCACGTGCTGTCGGCCGCATTCGATCGCCTGTGCGGAGTGCGCACCGAGAGCTTCCACCTCGGGCAAGTCCACCCCACCACGCACACTCCGCGTGGCGGGGGCCCCGGGCCGTCCTCGACCATCGACCTGGCCCGCGACGTGTCGGCGGCGGACGTGGCAAAGGCCGAAGACGACGCCAACCGCATCGTGTGGGAAGACCGGCCGGTGACGATCAGGTTCGCGACTGCCGAAGAAGCCGCCGGAATGGGGATGCGCAAGGAGTCGCTCCGCACCGGCACGCTCCGGCTGATCGACGTGCACGACTACGATCTCTCGGCCTGCGGCGGCACGCACGTCGAACGCACCGGCGCGATCGGCGTGATTGCCATCGGGACGGTCGAGAAGTTCAAGGGCGGCTCCCGCATCGAGTTCTTCTGCGGCGGGCGCGCGCTCGAACGCTTCCGCCTGTGGCGCGGCGCCCTGGCGGCAATGCAGAAGCACCTGTCGGTGCCCGCGGCAGAGATGGCGGCGTCGATCGAGCGGATGCAGGACGAAGCCAGGGCGGTGCAGCGCACCGTCCGCGGTTTCCAGGAGAAGCTTGCGACCCACGAGGCGCAGGCACTGACGGCGCGCTCGCCAGGCACCACCATCGTGGCGGCCATGGACGGCTGGGACGCCCAGGGCATCAAGGCGATCGCGGGCGCGGCGACGTCACTGCGCCCGGACGCGCTGATCGCGCTGCTGACCACGCAGTCGCCGCTGCAGATCGTGATCGCGCGCGGTCCGCGGTCCAGCCATGACGCAGCCGCGCTGCTGAAGAGCCTCACCGCCAGGTTCGGCGGCAAGGGCGGCGGCCAGCCGGACCTCGCCCAGGGCGGCGGGCTGTCTGGATCGATGGCGGAACTGATCGGCGCAATCTACGTGCTGGCGGGCCAAACGCCGCCAAGCGCCTGAGGCTGTTACTTCGGAGCCATGCGCAGGGCGCCGTCCAGTCGAATCACCTCGCCGTTCAACATCTGGTTTTCGAGAATGTGTCGGACGAGCGATCCGTACTCCGCCGGCTGTCCCAGGCGCGACGGGAACGGGACCTGTTGTCCGAGTGAAACCCGCGCGGGCTCGGGCAGGCCCGCCAGCAGCGGCGTGTCGAAGATTCCGGGCGCAATGGTGACGACGCGAATGCCCAGCGCGGCGAACTCCCGGGCAATCGGCAGCGTCATGCCGACAATGCCGCCCTTCGACGCCGCGTAGGCCGGCTGGCCGATCTGTCCATCGAAGGCGGCGATCGACGCGGTGTTGACGATCACACCGCGTTCGCCGCTGCCTTGCGGCTGGTTCTGCGCCATCACCGCCGCCGCCAGGCGAATCACGTTGAACGTCCCGACCAGGTTGATCTTGATGGTCTTCTCGAACAGGTCGAGCGGGTGTGGGCCATTGCGGCCGAGCACCTTGGCCGCAGGTCCTATGCCGGCGGCGTTCACGGCGCCATGCAATCCGCCAAACGACGATACCGCCAGATCCACCGCGGCCTTGACCTGCTCCTCGCTGGTGACGTCGGCCTGCGCAAAGCGGGCGTTCGTGCCCAGCGCCTGCTCGGCCGCCTTGCCGGTGTCGGCATTGACGTCAAGCAGCACCACGTTGCCCCCGGCCCCAACAATCGTTTCCGCGCTGGCGCGGCCAAGTCCCGACGCGCCGCCGGTGACGACAAATGTCTTCCCCGCAATCTGCATTGATCAAGCGTAGCCGTGCCGCGCTTCGCAGGGCTAGCGTAAAATTGCAGGTTCATGACGTACGACAAGCACTACTACGGCGGTGCGTGGCAGGCGCCGAGCGGCACCGACTCGACGGCGGTGATCTCGTCGGCCACCGAACAGGAAGTCGCGCGCGTGCCACGTGGTACGGCCGACGATGTCGACCGGGCTGTCGGGGCCGCGCGCCGCGGCTTCGAGACCTGGAGCCGAGTGCCGGCCGAGGAGCGCGCGCCGTGGCTCGAAAAACTGTCGGAGGCGATGAAGAGCCGCGTGCCGGCGATCGCCGAAGCGATCGCGCACGAAGTGGGCACCGCGTTGGGGTTGGCCACCAAAGTGCAGGCCGAGTTTCCGATCATGATGCTCGGCCTGAACGCGAAGTTCCTGCGCGAGGCCAAGCTTGAAGAGCAACTTGGCCATTCACTCGTCATCAAGGAGCCGATTGGCGTCGTGGGTTGTGTGACGCCGTGGAACTACCCGCTGCACCAGGTGGTGTGCAAGATCGCCCCGGCGCTCGCTGCCGGCTGCACCATCGTGCTCAAGCCGGCTGACATGGCGCCGCTCAGCGCGTTCATGCTCGCCGAGGCGGCCAACGACATCGGGCTGCCCAAGGGCGTCCTCAACATCGTGTCCGGTTCGGGCCGGGTGGTGGGCGAAGCGATCGTCGCGCATCCCGGCGTCGACATGGTGAGCTTCACCGGATCGTTGCCGGCCGGCCGGCGTATCGCGTCGGTGGCCGGCGACGGCATCAAGAAGGTGACTCTCGAACTGGGCGGCAAGTCCGCGTTCGTGGTGCTCGATGACGCGCCGTTCGAGAAGGCGATTCCGGCGGGCGTAAACAACTGCATGCAGAACTCGGGGCAGACCTGCTCAGCGTGGACCCGCATGCTGGTCCCGAAGTCACGCCACGACGAGGCCGTGGAACTGGCGAAGGCGCAGCTGGCAAAGCTGACCCTCGGCGATCCGTTCGACAAGAACACACGTCTCGGCCCACTGGCATCAGCCGGGCAGCGCGACAGTGTGCTGGGCTACATCGAACACGGCAAGCAGGAGGGCGCGACGCTCGTCACCGGCGGCGGGCGCCCCGCCAACCTGCCGACCGGGTTCTACGTGGAGCCGACCATTTTCGCGAACGTGGATAACCGGATGCGGATTGCGCAGGAAGAGATTTTCGGACCCGTGCTCGCGATCATTCCGTACGAGTCGGAGGCCGACGCTGTGTCGATGGCGAACGACTCGGAATATGGCCTCGCCGGAGGCGTCTGGGCAGCTACTCCGGAGCGCGCGCTTGGCGTCGCCCGCCAGCTTCGCACCGGGCAGGTGGACATCAACGGCGGCCGATTCAACGCGCTGGCACCGTTTGGCGGCTACAAGAAGTCCGGCATCGGCCGCGAGATTGGCCCGCTGGCGCTCGAAGAGTTCTTCCAGTTGAAGTCGATTCAGAGGTAGGCATGCTGGCTTTCTTCGCCGGCCTCGCCGCCGGCCTGCTGCACGTCTTCTCGGGACCGGACCACCTGGCCGCTGTGGCGCCGCTCACCGCCGACAGCGATCGCCGCCCGTGGTTCACCGGTCTTCAGTGGGGCGTCGGTCACACGGCCGGTGTGATGCTGGTCGCACTGCTGTTATTGTTCGCCCGGGCGCAGCTGCCGCTCGATTCGATCTCCGCATATAGCGAGCGGCTGGTCGGCGTGGCGCTGATCGCGGTCGGCCTGTGGGGCATGTGGAGAGCCGGCCGTGCGGCTGCCAGGCCGCATTCGCACGCCGGCACGTCATTCGCGATGGGCGCGCTTCATGGACTCGCCGGCAGCTCGCACCTGTTCGGCGTGCTGCCGGCGATGGCGTTGTCCATCCCGCTCGACTCGATGCTCTACCTCGGCGGCTTCGGCCTCGGCGCCATTGCGGCGATGTCGGCGTTCGCCGCCGGGATGGGTCTGCTGTCGGTGCGATTCGCGGGCAACAATCACCGCCGCTACAGCGGCCTGCTGTACGCGTCTTCTGGCGCCGCGCTGATCATCGGCGGCGTCTGGCTCGTGGGCCGTTGAACAAACTTCCCGGCATCATCGCCGCCTTGATCGTGATGCTGGCGGGCTTCTGGCTCGCGGATCGCATCGGTCAGCAGATCCTCGCGGCGCAGGGCCTGACCGGGAGCAGTCCCATCTCCGGTGTGCCGGTGGCCATTGTCCTTGGACTGCTGCTGCGCAACACCCTGCCGCCGCCGGCGTCGCTCGCGCCGGGCCTCAAGTTCGCCACCACGACGATTTTGCGGGCCGGCATTGTGCTGGTCGGCATTCGCCTGAGCATGCTCGACGTCGTCAAGCTCGGGATCGCCGGGCTGCCGGTGGTGATGGCGGCCATCGCGACCGGGTTGATCTTCGTCACGTGGTTCAACCGCAAGCTCGGGCTGCCGCCGCGGCTGGGGACGTTGATCGCCGCGGGCACCAGCATCTGCGGCGTGACGGCGATCGTGTCGACGGCGCCCGCGATTGACGCTGATGAGCGCGAGGTGGCCTATGCGGTCGCGAACGTGGTGGCCTTCGGCCTGTTCGGCATGCTGGTGTATCCGTACCTGGCGCATGCGCTGCTGCCGACGTCGGAGACGATTGGACTGTTCCTGGGTACCGCCGTGCACGATACGTCGCAGGTGGTCGGTGCGGCGCTCACCTATAAACAGGTCTACGGCGACGACATCGTGCTGCGCGTGGCCACGGTGACCAAGCTGACGCGCAATATCTTTCTGGCCGCCGTGATTCCGATTCTCGCCTGGATGCACATGCGATCGCAGGCGCGCGCGGCCGGCGCCGGCGATCATCGCGGCGTCGTATCGCTGTCGTCGCTGGTGCCGGGATTCGTGGTCGGGTTTCTCGCCATGGCGGCGGTTCGGTCGATTGGAGACTGGACGCTGGCCAACAACGGCGCGGCCCTTGGCATGTGGGACGCGGCGTCGTGGGCGGCAATCACGAAGCAATTGGGAGACTACTGGGCGTCGCAGATCCTGCTGGGCACCGCGATGGCGGCCGTCGGCCTCAACACCAGCTTCGCCGTCTTCAAGGGTGTTGGCCTCAAGCCATTCGCTGTCGGCATGGCGGGCGCGCTGGTGGTTGGCGCGATGGGAATGATGATGGCGGTGCTGCTGGGACGGTTCGTCCAGTTGTAGGTCGAACCAGCGTGTGCCGTTATTTGTGGTGGACGAGGCGGACGAGCGCCTGGTCCATCGCCGCATCGATTTGTGACACCGGCACGCGGAAGCCGGTGGCCATGAACGCAAACGCCAGCGGCTCGTTGTCCGCAGTCATCAGGTAGCCTGCCAGCGACCGCACGTTCGACATCGATCCCGTCTTGGCCCACACGCGCTGCGCTGCCGGCGTGTCCTTCATGCGATTGGCGAGCGAGCCGCTGACCGCTGATTGCGGCATGGTGGCCTGGAACGGCTCACGATGCCTCGAATCGCTCCACATGCGCGTCAGCACGCCAACCAGCGCATCCGGCGAGAGGTAGTTGTTGCGCGACAAGCCGGAGCCGTCGCGGGCGATATAGAGATCCGGTGAGATGCCCCATTGCGTCAGCGTCTCGGTGACGCTGGCCAGCGCGGCCGGAGCGGTGGCCTCGGCGCCGGGTGGCGCGAGCGAGTGAAGCAGCGTCTCCGCGTACTCGTTCCGGCTCCACTTCAGGCAGACGTCGATGATCGCGCCAATCGTCGGCGAACGATCCTCGAGCATCACGGTGGCCTTGCCGTAGTCAGGCTTGACGCGGGCATCGTCCACATCCAGCGCGTTGCCGCCGACGAAGATGCCGTTGCGGGCGAGCGCCTCTCGGAGCGCATTGAGGTAGAGGATGGTCGGGTTCGGTGCCGAGGCCAGCGCCGTGATGGCCGCTGCTCCGGCTGCGACCTGGCCGCTGACCGTGAGCATGTTCGAACCGGGAGTGCGCGACAGCGAGATCCTCGATGGTTGTCCGGCGGCGGCCGTCGTGACGGCGTGATTGAGAATGACGCCGCTGCCCGGAGGCGACACGCCGATGATGGCGCGATCGCCGGCGGCCTGTCCGGGTCCGATCACGAGTTCGAGCTCGTTCTCGTGATACTGCAGCGCGCCGACGGCCGCCCCGTAGCCGAGGGCGAGATCGTCCCACGCCCATCCCACGCCCCAGCCCGGCTCCGCGAGAGCGTTGTCGTCGCCGATCAGCTGGCCCCCGACGCGGCGCAGCCCCTTCTCGTACAGCTGCCTGGCCCACGCATCGAACACGCCCCACCGCTCCGGATGCCGCGGGTTGATGGTCGGATCGCCGTTCGAGACGATGACGAGATCGCCGTCAAGGTCGCCGCCCGACAGCGGACCGGTGGCGTAGATGGTGGTCGAGTAGCGGAAGTCCCATCCCAGCCGCTCGGCAGCGACGGCGCTGGTGATGACCTTCTGGGTCGACGCCGGGGTCTGCAGGCGCGATCCGTTGGCGCTGTAGAGCAGGCCGCCGGTCTTCAAGGATCGAACGGTCACACCCCAGAAGGCGTGATCGACGTTCGATCCGGCAAAGATGCTCTGCAGGTCTGTCGCGAGCGAGCCGGAGGGCGATGCCGGCGAAGGCGGCGCGCCGACCGCCGATGCGCCCTTCGAGGCGCAGCCGGCCAGCAGGGAGGCGAGCGCAATCCCAACGGCTGCGCCGGCCCAGCTCCTCACTTCTTCTCTTCTGCCTTCGGCGCCGCCTCCTTGGGCGTGACGGCGACGTCGAACGCCAGCATTGCGGCTTTCAGGCTGGCCACATCGATCTTCGCGACGCCTTCCTCGCCGTCGCGGCGGCCGTAGGCGTTGTCACCGACAGCGCCGATGCGCACGCGCTCGAACTTGCCTTCCTCGTAACTGGCACTCACCACCAGCGCCGGCTTGTCGATGCCGGTCCTGGTGCCGGCGCCAACGAACGACTCGGCGCGGATGCCCGTGAGCTTGCCCAGCAAGTCGTCGATCACCGCCTGGTCGGCGGTGTGGGACGCGCCGCCGGCGCGCGTCACCTTCCAGGTCTCGGGATCGGTGGGCGTGGCCGGTGGCTGTTTTTCGAACTCGTAGGTCTTGGGTCCGGCCGGCGCGTCCAGCACCGCGCGCAGTCTGGCAAGCGTGAACGGCCGGAACTCGAAGAGCTCTTTCTTGCGATAGTCGTCGAAGGGCTTGTCGAGGTCGGTGGCCAGCGTCGAATCGAGCGTAAACACGAGCGGCCGTGCCGCATCGCGGGCAAACATGTCGCCGTTGTCGGTCTTGCCGACTTCGAGCACCGATTTGGCGCTGCCGGCGCCCAACGTCACCGTCATCCTCGGCTTGTCCAGGCCGTACTTCGCGAGGTCCTGCGGGTTCTCCTCGACGAGCTTCGACATGTTCGCGGAGGCGAGCCGGCCGACGAAGCCCTCAATCGCGCTGTAGTCGCTCCGCGACGGCCCCGGCGTCACGACCCGCCAGTCGCTGCCGTTGCGTGCCAGCTCCATTGACGCCGTGCCCTTTGCGAGCACAAGCGAGTCGGTCTTGTCGCGATCGAACTTGAGGATCTTCTTGTCACGCAGGTCGAACGAGGTCTTGCTGAAACTGCTTTCCTGGAACGCCGACACCAGGAACACACGCTTGCTGTCGTCCTTCAGCGCGTAGATTTCGCTGCTGGTGGCGTTCTTGTTGCCGAGCTTCAGTGCACCGGCGGCGCCGCCGTCCGCCTTGAACGCGATCGTCACCGACGGGTTGGCCAGTCCGAACTGCTCGAGGTTGGCGGCGTTTTCGTCCACCACCCGCACGATGTCGACGCTGCCGAGCGCGGTCGCGATGCCAATCACCTCGGGCGGATCGGCGTCGACTTGCATCGGCTCGAGGATCTTCCACCCAGCATCCGACTTTCGCAGCAGCGTGGACTCACCCTTGGTGGTGAGGCGCAGCTCGTTGACCTTGTCGCCCTCGACGGCGAACACCTTCTGCCGGGCAGCAGGGCCGTTGTTGCTCGCCGCCGGACGCTGGTTGTCGACGAAATAGATGTAGGCGCCGAGTCCCGCCAGCACGACGACCAGACTCAGCGTCGAGAGCAGACGGCTCATGCTAGCGCCTCTTCCACCAGGTGTAGATGCCCGACGCAAACACGATGCCGGGCAGGATGAAGTAGCAGAGGATCAGGATCGACTGCTGCTGGCCGGCCGTCAGCGTCAGCCGGCGATCTTCGGGCTGCCGCGGCCGGACTGCGATCAGGTTCTCCTGCTGCGACAGCCAGTTCATCGAGTTCATCAGGAAGTCGCGGTTGCCGGAGATGCCAATCGCCGCGTTGGCGGCGAAGTCAGAATCGCCGACCGCCACGACGCGGGTCTCAGGGCGGCGCTCGGCATCCGGCGACGCGGGCGAGCCGTTGGCCGGCGGGGGAGGTGTGACGGTGGCCGGGGCCGAGACCGCTGCGCCCAGCGTGATGGGGCCTTGCCTGTCGCCACGGTCGGCATTGAATTCGATTTGTGCCTTGCCCGTCGACAGGCCGGCCAGGTCGGCCTCCGACCAGCTTTGCGGGCTGGTGCTCACGAGCGGCTGCGCGGTGCGCGCGTTGGCGCCGCCCTCGATCGGCGCCATCGAGCGGGCCATCGGATAGGCGGTCAGCACGCGGAACCCCTGCGTGATGGGGTGCGGCGGATACTGCGCGGCCACCGGCACCGATGCGTCGGTGCCAATCAGCTGGCCCATGCCGCTGGCGTCGAGCACCACGTCGCTGCCCGCCTGGATGCCCCACTCGGCGAGAAACTGCGCCAGCAGCGGCTGCGCGGGTCCCTTCAGCAGCGGATCGAGCATCACCATCACCTTGCCGCCCCTGGCCACGTAGGCGTTGAGCGCCTCGATCTCGGGCGGGAAGAAGTCGGTGGTCGGGCCGGCGATCACCAGGATGGTCGCGTCGTCCGGGACCGTCTTCTGCTGAATCAGGACCAGCGATTCGATCGCGAAATTGTCCTGCTTCATGGCGTCGGCCGCCGTGCTGTAGCCGGTGCGATCGGATGAGGCGATGTCCTTCTCGCCGTGACCCTGGGTGAAGTAGACCTTGCGCACCGTCCCCGTCACCGCCTTGATCAGGGCATTGCTGATGTCCTGCTCGTTCGACGAGGTGGCGCGCTCGGTGCGGCCCGCGTACTCGACCAGGATCGTCGGCACCGAATCGATCTTCGCCGTTGAGGCGCGCGTCGGTTCGCGGTCGACATCGATGAACTCCGCCGACAGTTGAGTCGAGTGATAGCGGTACTGCTCGAGCCGCGACATGTGGCCGTCCTCGGCGTCGCCCCGGTCGAAGACCGTGATGCGCACCGGCTCCTTCAGGTCGCGCACGATGCGGATCGTCTGGTCGGACAGGCTGTAGACCTGGTTCGCGGTGAGGTCCCAGCGCTTGTTCTGGCGGGCGCCAAGGTAGTTCACGGCGACGAGAATGCCGACGAACACCAGCACGCTGACGATCGACATGGTGCCGTAGCGGGCGCCGCGGCTCCTGTAGAACTCGACGACGTCACGCCATTGGCCCGCCATGTAGAGCAGCACGCAGGCCAGGCCGGCCCACGCCGCGTAGGTCGAGTATTCGTACCAGTTGGGGTTGTAGGCGCGCATGCCGAGCGCGCCGAACACCAGGACCGTTCCAATCCATCCAACGATGCCGAGGATCTTCTGCATGGTTAACCTCGCCACCTTTCGCTATCCACCGATTTGACGGTGAGAAACAGGCCGAGGGCCATGAAGCTGACGTAGTAGATGACGTGCTTGGTGTCGATGACGCCCTTCGCGAAGTCGTCGAAGTGCTCGACGATCGACAGGTATTGGAGCACCGCCGAGGCGGTGGGCCCGAACATCGAGCTCATCCAGCTGATCACCCACAGCATCAGGAACGCGGCGAACGTGGCCATCGCCGCGACGATCTGATTCTTGGTCAGGCTCGAAATGAACAGCCCGAGCGACAGGAACGAGCCGCCCATCAGCAGCAGCCCGAGGTAGGCGGTGACGATCGGCTTCCACTCGGGGGTGCCGTAGACGAACAGCAGGCCGATGTGAATCAGCGTCACCGCCAGCATGGCGGCATACAGCGTCATGGCGCCGAAGAACTTGCCGAGGATGATCTGGATGTCGGTAATCGGCGACGTCAGCAGCAGTTCGATGGTGCCGGAGCGCTTCTCCTCCGAGTAGGTTCTCATCGTCACCAGCGGGAACAGGAACAGCATGATGACGGTGGTGTTCATCAGCGCCGGGCCGATGAGCATCTGGTTCATGTTGAGCGACTGGGTGGGGTTCATGCCCATCTGCATGCTCTGCCGCTCGAAGAACCACAGCGACACATAGAAGAAGTGCCCGAACAGCAGGGCGAAGAAGCCGATCAGCACGTAGCCGATCGGGCTCGCGAAGTAGGCGTTCAGCTCGCGCTGGGCGATGGCGGTGATGTTACGCATTGGCCTGGCCTCCATCGGTGTGGTCAACGACCACGGCTTCGGCGGCCAGGTCTTCTGATTCGATCTCCTCGGTGGTGAGGCTCAGGAAGATGTCCTCCAGGCTCATGCGCATCGGGCGCAGCTCGAGGAGGCCCCAGCCGCCGCGAACGATGGCCGCGGCGACCTCGCGCCGGACGTCGGCGCCGGTCTCGGTGTCGACGTCGAAGCTGCTGACGTCACCGCGGACGTCGGCCGGATTGACCCGCACCACGCCGGCGATGTTCTGCAGCGCGCGCTGCATGTCGTCGGCCGGGCCCTGCGCCTGCACGAACAACGTGACGGCACCGCGCAGCCGTTCGGTCAGCGCGTCGGGCGAGTCGATGGCGACGATCTTGCCCTTGTTGATGATCACCACCTTCTGGCAGGTCTGCGCCACCTCGGGCAGGATGTGGGTGCTCAGCACAATCGTGTGCGTGCCGGCGAGATCGCGAATCAACTGGCGCGTTTCGATGATCTGTTTGGGGTCGAGGCCGGCGGTGGGCTCGTCCAGGACGAGCACTTCCGGCTCGTGAATCAGCGCCTGCGCCAGGCCGACGCGCTGCCGGTAGCCCTTCGAGAGCTTGGCGCAATGGCGATTGGCCATGTCGGCGACCCAGGTCTTCTTCATGACCGCGTCGACGCGATCGTTGACATTGCCGGCGACGCTTTTGATCTTCGCGACGAAGCGCAAGTACTCGCGAACGGTCATGTCCGGGTAGAGCGGCGGCGTCTCGGGAAGGTAACCGGTACGGCGCTTCGCTTCGAGCGGGTGCTCGAAAATGTCGTAGCCGGCAACGGTGGCCTTGCCCTCGGTGGCAGGCATGTAGCCGGTAATGATGCGCATGGTGGTGGTCTTGCCGGCGCCGTTGGGTCCGAGGAAGCCGAGAATCTCGCCCGACTCGGCGCGGAAACTCACATCATCGACGGCCGTGAACGGACCGTATTTCTTCGAAACGTGTTGGACCTCGATCACGAGGGATCTCCGAAAGTGAAAACAGTGTACGCTCTACGCTGCTGCGGGCTTCAGTGACGTAAACCTAATGGATGCGTCAATTAGGCCTGCCCAGTCCCCCATCCTAGTCGAAGCGGATTCAGGGCGGCAAGTTACACCTATGAAACGACTGCTGGTCGTTCTGACGCTCGTGCCGGTGATTGCGGCCGGGGGAGCGTGGTGGTGGGCCCGCAGCTCCCTGCCGATCATCGACGGGCGGCTTGCCCTTCCCGAACTCCGCGCCCCGGTGGAAGTCCTGTTCGAGGCCCACGGCGTTCCCGCGGTGGACGCGCGCGGTCCCGACGTGATCGGCGTCACGATTCCCGGTGGACGGCAACACCTCCGGCGGCTGGACCGGCGCGATTGAGCCGGCGGCGCTGCACAACGATCGCCAGAGCGTGGCGGCAGACGTGGTGCTCGCCGGCCTGGACACGGCGATCGACACCGGACGCTCGCGCCCCGACGAGTCGACCAGCATGCGGCTGCTCGAGCAACTCGCCGGCTGGGATCGTGTGGTCGATGCGCACCAGGTCGTGTCGCTCTACCAGGCCTTCGAACATCACCTGTGGCGGCGGGCGTTCGTCGACGAGATGGCTGAGGCGCTGTTGGAGACGTTCTACGAGTGGGCTGGAGCCGAGAAGCCGGCGGGCCTCTACCGCATCATCGGCGATGCGAACTCCCGCTGGTGGGATGACATCACCACGGTGGAGCGCCGCGAATCGCGCGACGCCATCTTCCTCCTCGCGGTGCGCGATGCCAACCAACAGCTCGACCACGACTGCGGAAGCGGCGCGCGGCGTGCCCGGGATCGCGTGCATGCCGCGCGGTTCAGCCATCCGCTCGGCGGCATCACGTTTCCGTTCCGCTGGTTCTTCGATCGCCGGCCGCGTCTCGACACCGCCTGTTGCTCGTTCCGTACACGTCCTGCCGGTGGGCGGGCGCGCCGGCTTGCATCCCGGCCACGCGTCCGCTAAAATATGAATATCTGCTCATATGTTCAAGAAAGATGACGTCGGCGATCTCGTCCAGATCGACCTGGCCCGGGTCCGGAAGATACGGCAGGCGCTGGTGGCGCCCGACGCCGTCCGGGGACTGGCTGACACGTTCAGCGCGCTCGGCGACCCGACCCGGGTTCGCATCCTGGATGCGCTGTCGTGCGGCGAACTGTGCGTGTGCGACCTGGCGGCGGTGCTCAAGCTGAGCCAGTCGGCCGTCTCCCATCAGTTGCGCGTACTCCGCGGCCTGCGTGTCGTGCGGCCGCGCCGGGACGGCCGCGTCGTGTGCTATTCGCTCGACGACCAGCACATCGTCTCGCTCTTCAAGCAGACGCTGCAGCACGTGCAGGAATCCGCCCCCGCGAGCGCCGCCGCGCGACGCCGTGCCACGAAGGTGGGCCGTGGCTGAGCAGCCCGATCACATCGGCTGCGCGCATTGCGCGGACGAGCCGGCCCCGACCGGCGCGCACATCCGCGGCTGGTTCACCGCCATCGCGGCGGCGCTGGTCGTCGCGGCGTGCGCCATGGGGTGGTTCACGCCGTTTCCACAATGGACCGCGCCGCTCTTTATTGCGGCGACCGTGGTCGGGGCGGTATTTCCCGCACAGCGGGCGTGGCGGTCGCTCACACGCGCGACGCTGGACATCAACGTGTTGATGGTCGTCGCGGTGATTGGCGCCATGGTGATTCGTCAGTTCGAAGAAGCGGCGCTGGTCGTCTCGCTGTTTGCCGCGGCGCAGTGGCTCGAAGCGCAGAGCCTCGACCGCGCGCGCCAGGCGATTGGCAGGCTGCTGGACCTGGCGGCGACCGACGTGCTGATTCAAGACGATGGTGGCGAGCGTCGCGTGGACATCGAGCAGGTCGCACCGGGCGCGCTGATGATCGTCCGGCCGGGCGATAAGATCGCGCTGGACGGGATTGTCCGCAGCGGGCGCTCCGACGTGAACCAGGCGCCGATTACCGGCGAGTCACTGCCGACCGACAAGTCCGAGGGTGACGAGGTGTTTGCCGGCACCATCAACGGCCACGGCGCGCTGACCGTCGCCGTCACGCGCCGGCGCGCCGACACCACGCTGGCGCGCATCGTGCACCTCGTCGAAAGTGCGCAGGCCAGGCGCGCGCCGATGCAGCAGTTCATCGACCGGTTTGCCTGCTGGTACACGCCGTCGGTCGTGATGCTCGCGATCCTCATCGCGACCGTGCCCGTGATCGCCTGGGGGCAGCCGTTCGACACGTGGCTGTATCGCGCACTGGTGCTGCTGGTCGTGTCGTGCCCCTGCGCGCTGGTCATCTCCACGCCGGTGTCGATCGTCTCGGCGCTGGCCGGCGCCGCGCGGCACGGCGTGCTGGTGAAGGCCGGCATTCATCTCGAGCGCCTCGCAGGGGTGCGCGTCGTCGCGTTCGACAAAACCGGCACGGTCACCACCGGGCGCCTGACGCTGGACGCCGCGCGGCCGATCGGATCCATGACGGCCGACGATCTCGTCCGCCTTGCGGCCTCCGTCGAGTCTCAGTCGGAGCATCCCATCGCGGCGGCGATCCTGTCGGCCGCGCAGGCTCGCGGTGTGCGGCCGGACACGCCGGGTGAGGTCCGCGCGCTGCCTGGTCTTGGCGTGGAAGGCCGCGTCAACGGCACATCGATCGTCTGCGGGACGCCGCGCCTGATGAGCGAGCGCGGTGTCATGACGAGCGAAGCCGAAGCCGTGGCCATGGACATCGTGCGGCAGGGGATGTCTCCGGTGGTCGTCGCGGCAGACGGGATCGTGCTCGGGGTGCTCGGCGTGACCGATCGACCGAAACCGGATGCCGCACGAGTGGTGTCGGATCTCCGCGCGAACGGCGTGGCGCGCGTCGCGATGATCACCGGCGATCACGACGCGGTCGCGCGCGCCACCGGCTCTCAGCTCGGCGTCGATGACGTACGCGCCGGTCAGTTGCCTGCGGACAAGGTCGCAGCCATCGAGCACCTTCGCAGTGCGCACGGCGCCGTCGCCATGATTGGCGACGGCGTGAACGATGCGCCGGCGCTCGCCGCCGCCGATGTCGGCATCGTCATGGGCGCCATGGGCAGCGACGCCGCGCTCGAGACCGCCGACATCGCGGTGATGACGGACGAACTGTCAAAGGTGCCGTACACCATCCGCCTGAGCCGTGCGACGCTGGCCAACATTCGCGCCAATGTCGCGCTGTCGATCGGACTGAAGGCCGCGTTCGTGTTGCTGGCCGTTTCCGGCATGGCGACGCTGTGGATGGCCGTGCTCGCCGACACCGGCGCGTCGGCGCTGGTGGTGGCCAACGCCGTGCGCCTGCGGCGATTTTCATAACGCGCATGTCACGTGCACCGCGGTTCGTTGCAGACCCTTCGGGGTTCTCGCTATAATTCGGGCGTTCGGCACGCACGTCTCGCCGCCAAGGAGCATCCTGAATGTCCGCGATTTGTCCCGAGTGCGACTCGCCAATTGACGTTGACGAATACGACGTCGATATCGGCGACGAGCTGACGTGCTCGGAATGCGGCTCGCTGCTGCGCGTCACGGACGATTCGCCGCTCGAATTCGAAGCCGCCGACGAAGACGACGATCTGGATGACGACAAAGACACCGACGGAAAGGACGACGCCGACGACGATTCGGGCGACGACGACGACGATGACTTCGACGACGACGACGACGACGGCTTCCGCCACGACGAATAGTCCGGCCGCGCTCAAGGCCCGCCGGCTCCGGGACATCCTGTCGAGTTATGAATCGGTCCTCGTCGCGTTCAGCGGCGGCGTGGACAGTGCCTATCTGGCGATCGCCGCGCAACAGGCGCTCGGCGACCGCGCGCTTGCCGTCACCGCCGACAGTCCCAGTTACCCCGACACGCACCGGCGGCTGGCGTTGTCGATTGCCAGCTCGTTCGGCCTGGCGCACCAGATCATTCGGACCGACGAGCTCCACCGTCCCGAGTACCGCGCCAATCCCGCCAACCGCTGCTATTACTGCAAAGACGAGTTGTACAGCCGCCTGGCGGCCGTCGCTGCCGAGCGGGGGCTGGCGGTCGTGGTCGACGGGAACAACGCCGACGATCGTGGAGACTACCGGCCGGGCCGGCAGGCCGCCCGCGAACATGGCGTGCGCAGCCCGCTGGACGAAGCCGGGCTGACGAAAGACGAAATCCGCGAACTGGCGCGGGCCGCGGGACTGGCAAGCTGGAATGAGCCGGCGTCCGCGTGCCTGTCGTCGCGCATTCCGTACGGCCACGAAGTCTCGAACGATGTGCTGCGGCAGATCGAGCAGGCCGAAACGGCGCTGCGCGATCTCGGGTTCCGCATCTTCCGGGTTCGACACCACGATGACGTCGCGCGACTCGAGATCGCGCGATCGGAGATGGCGCGCGCGCTCGATCCCGACGTCAGCGCGCAACTGACCTCGTCGCTCGAGGCGCTGGGCTACAAGTACGTCAGCCTCGATCTGCGGGGATACCGGCTCGGCAGCCTGAACGAGGCGCTGCGGCTCCGGCCCGTCGCGGCCACAGCAGGCCCAGGAAGCTCAGAAAGAAAAGACGTGTGAGCGCACCGCGAATGCTTGCCGTGCTGGCGCTGATCGTCGCGCTCGCGCACGTGCCGTTCCTGGCGCCGTCACTCGAGGACATCGACTCCGTCAATTTCGCGCTCGGCGTCCGGGACTTCGATGTCGCGACGCATCGTCCCCACCCGCCGGGCTACCCGGTCTACGTCTTCCTGGGCAAGATCGCCACCGCGATCGCTGGCGCCGCAATGGCGGCGCCGCAGTCGATGGTCGAAGCACGCGCGCTGTCAGTGCTGTCGTTGCTGAGCGCGCTCGCGGCGATCGTCGCGTTGTACGGTGTGTTCGTATCGCTGGCGCCTCGGTCGGCGCCTTCAGAGGACTCGCCGTGGCGGACCCTCGACGTCAGCGCCGTGGCCGCGACGGCGATCACCGTGGCATGTCCGTTGTTCTGGTACTTGTCGGTGCGGCCAATCAGCGATTTACCGGGCTTCGCCCTCGCGACGGCCGCGCAGGCGTGCCTGCTGCTGGCGTGGTGGCGGCAGTCCCCGACATCCGACAGCGACCGTCGCCTGTCGCCGGCGGCGACGGCGGCGTCGGGCCGAATGATCGTCATCGGCGCTTTTCTCGCGGCATTGAGCATCGGCCTGCGTTCGCAGACGGTCTGGTTTACCGTGCCGCTGCTGGTCCTGGTGCTGCTCGATCGGATTGGCCGCGGCGCCGCAGGCGCCATGGTCGGCGGCAGTGTGATGTTCATCACTGGCGGACTCGCCTGGGGCATTCCCTTGCTGGTGGCCAGCGGCGGACTCAACGCCTATCTCTTGGCGCTCGGCACGCAGGCGGGCGAGGACTTCGCATCCGGCGAGATGCTCTACACGAACCCGAACTCGCGGACGGCGGCGTTTGCGCTGATGCGGACGTTCGTGGCGCCCTGGGACTCGACGCCGCTTGGTGTGGCAGTGCTTGTGCTCGCCGGTGCCGGCCTGATTTGCCTGGCGTGGAAGGATCGACGCTCGCTGACGGCGGTTGCGGCCATGGCGGGGCCCTACGTAGTGTTTCACCTGCTGTTCCAGGACACCGCGTTTATCCGCTACGCGCTGCCGGTGGTGCCGGTCGTGGCGTTGCTCGCGGTGCGAGGGGTGGCGCTGGTGTCTCAGCGGGGTGTTGCTGTGGTGGCCGCAATGGTGTCAATTGGCGGCGTGGTGACCGCCGCCCCGGTTCTCGCGGCGTACGCCGCCCAGCCGGCGCCGCTGGTTCGCGCGCTTGAAGCGATTCGGGCCGAGCTGCGGACCGGCACTCCTGGCGCGCTTGCCATGCACCAGACGTTCGTCCGCCCACTCGAGGCCGAGGATGTCGGCATCACGCCGCAGTTGCCCTCGCCGCCGCGTCAGGAGTGGCTCGTGTTGGCGAGCTACTGGAAGTCGGGCCACGTCCAGCCGGTCTGGTTCCTCGCCGATCCGGCGCGCAGTGATCTCGCGTTGATCGATCCGGCCAGCCGCAGCGACTCGACGGACTTCGAATGGCCGCTGGTGGCGCGCCCGGCGTTCGGCGGCATGCGCCCTGCGGCGGTGCGTTGGCACAGGCTGACAGCGCCCGGGTGGTTTGCCGAAGAGGGGTGGTCCTTGTCGCCGGAGACATCGGGCATCGCCCGGGTAATGGGGCGGGGCCCCCATCTCGGGCCGATCGCCGCGATGGTTCGACGTCGCGACAACGCCGCGCGGATGTTGATCGGCGGCCGCAATCTCGCCGGCCCAACGGATCCAGCGGCCCGCTTCACCGTATCGATCGACGGTGTGGCGGTTCAGCAGTTCGATGCGGCGCCCGGCTTCTTTCTCGAGGTCGTAGACCTTCCGGCCGGACGCCTGAGCGGCGATGGTCCCTACGCGACACTCACCGTCCAGTCGACGGCGGTGTCGGGCGCCTCGCCGGTGCCTGCCGCGATCGAGCAATTCGACCTGCAGGAATCGACCGCCACCATGTGGGGTTATGACGAGGGCTGGCAGGAAGCGGAGTTCAATATGGCCCTCGGGGTATGGCGGTGGACCAGCGAACGCGCAACGCTGCGCATCGTTGGACCGCAGCGGGCAGTCCGGATCACGATGACGATTGAGTCTCCGCTGCGCTATTTCGATGAGCCGCCGCTGGTTCGTGCCCGTGCCGGCGAGCGGCTGCTGGCGGAGACCACGCTGGGATCGGATCGCGAGTGGGTGTTCGAGGTGCCGGCGGATGTCCTGGCCGGGTCGCAGGGGGCCGTGACCATTGAGACCGACAAGTGGTTCGTCCCGGCCGAGCGGGGAAACGCGATGGATCAGAGGCGGCTGGGACTGCGCGTCTTTGCAATCCGGGTGTCGGACGCCGGTATTCATTGACATCAGCTGAAAGTCCCCGGTAATCTGCTGGCACCGGAAGACCGATAAACCCCGGAGGATTGAGGAGCAGACGACGATGAGCGTGTTTCAGCGAACGGCACTAATGGCCTCATTCTGCCTGGTGTTGGGTCTTGGCGTTGCGGCGTGCTCGAAGAAAGCGCCCGCCGTCGCGCCGCCACCGCCGCCACCGCCCGCTGCTCCGGCCGCGCCGCCACCGCCGCCACCGCCGCCGCCTGCCCCGGCGCCAGCACCGGCGCCGCGTCCGCTGACGGAAGAAGAGCAGTTCGCGCGAAAGTCACTCGAAGATTTGAACCGCGAGCGTCCGCTCGGCGACGTCTACTTCGACCTCGACGCGTCCACCATCAAGGACGAGGGTAAACAGGCGCTGGCGACCAACGCCAACTGGCTGAAGCGCTGGACCAGCACGCGCATCAACGTCGAGGGTCACTGCGACGAGCGTGGCACCGCGGAATACAACCTCGGTCTGGGTGAGCGCCGCGCCAACGCGGTGAAGGCTTACCTCGTCGAGTTGGGCGTGCCGGCCGACCGCGTCGTTGTGGTCAGCAAGGGCAAGGAAGCGCCGTTCTGCAGCGAGTCGAACGACAGCTGCTGGCAGCAGAACCGCCGCGGCCACTTCGTGATCACGGCGAAGTAAGTTCGAAGTTTGAACTACAGCGAGGCGGCGATTCGTTCAGCCGCCTCGCGAGGAACGGGCGCTCCGGTAATGGGGCGCCCAATTACCAGGTAGGTGCTGCCGGCGGCGATCGCCTCCGCCGGCGTCAACGTTCTCGCCTGGTCGTCTTTCCCCTCCTGATCGGCCGGCCTGATACCCGGCGTCACAATCTGAAAATCCGGACCGCAGGCGGCTCGGATCGCCGTGACTTCCTTCGGAGAGGCGACGACGCCGTCAAGGCCTGACGCCTTGGTGAGCTTCGACAGCGCCACCACCTGATCGATCATCGTCCGGCCCACCCCGACTTCCCGCAGCGCCTGGTCGTCCATGCTGGTGAGCACGGTGACGGCAATCACCAGCGGGCGAGCCTGCCCGAGCTGGTCAGCCGTCTTGCGCGCGGATTCGGCGGCCGCCTTCATCATGGCGCTGCCCCCGGAGGCGTGGACGTTGACCATCCATGCGCCGGTGGACACTGCCGACTGTACGGCGCCGGCAACCGTGTTCGGGATGTCGTGAAACTTCAGGTCGAGAAACACGCGATCGCCGCGACTGGTGAGCTCGCGCACCATCGCGGGGCCCGCGGCCGTAAACAACTGCTTGCCGATCTTGAATCCGCCCACCGCACCGCGAAGCGCATCGGCGAGCGCCACGGCCCTGTCCGCGGACGCGACGTCCAGGGCCACGAGAATCGGGTTCATGCGTGAACGGCCCTCGGAGGCGCCGGGTCGAAGGTGCCGACCAGCTCGCTGATGCGGGCGACGTTGTGGCGCTTCATATAGTCCTGCATGCCGTCGATCACCTTCGACCAGATGAACGGATCGACGAAATTCTGTGTGCCGATCTGTACTGCCGCCGCGCCGGCCAGCATGAACTCAATCGCATCCCGCGCGTCGGTGATGCCGCCCATGCCGATGATGGGAATCTTCACGAGCTGGTAGCACTCCCACACCATGCGCACCGCGATCGGGCGGATCGCGGGTCCGCTCAATCCGCCGAGCACGTTGGTGATTCTCGGCCGTCGAGTCTCGACGTCGATCGCCATGGCGAGGAACGTGTTGACGAGTGAAATCGCGTCGGCGCCGGCATCCTCCGCGGCTCTGGCGAATGACGCGACGTCAGTGACGTTGGGCGTGAGCTTCGGAATGACGGGGAGATGCGTCGCCTTCTTGACGGCGCTGACGACGTGGTAGGTGCCATCGAGGCTGCAGCCAAACTGAATGCCGCCTTCCTTGATGTTCGGGCACGAGATGTTCAGCTCGATGGCGGCCACCCCCTCGGCATCCGACAGCACCTTGCAGACTTCCACGTACTCGTCGAGCGTCGTGCCGCAGACGTTCACGAAGGTCCGCGCGCCGGCCCGGCGCAGCAGCGGCAGTTTCTCGTTCACGAATCGGTGGACGCCAATGCCTTGAAGGCCAATCGCATTGATCATGCCGGCCGGGGTCTCGACGATGCGCGGTGGCGGATGGCCCTGGCGCTCTTTCATGAAGAGCCCCTTCGACACGATGCCGCCCAGCGACGACAGGTCCACCACCTGCTCGTATTCGAGACCGTAGCCGAAGCACCCGCTGGCCGCGATCAGCGGGTTCGGTAAGGTGAGTGCCCCGAGCTTGACCGAGAGATCCGGCGTCATGGGGTCCCCTGGCCTGAGCTTGTCGAAGGCCACACCAGTTCGGCGCCGTCGAAGACCGGGCCGCTGATGCACGAGCGCACCAGATTCGCGTGCTCATCGCCATGCTTGACGGGCACGACGCAGCTGTAGCAACCGCCGAGGCCGCAGCCCATCACCCGCTCGACCGACACCTGGGAAGGCTGATGGTAGCGAGCGGCCAGCCCGGCGACGGCTTCAAGCATGGGTTCGGGGCCGCACGCGTAGACCATGGCGCCGGCCGGCCCAGCCGATTGCAGCGCGGCTTCGAGCGGCACCGTGACCAGACCCTTCACGCAGGGCCTGCCGGATGGGCGGCCTCCGTCCTCAGTCGTGAGCGCAAGCGTGATTCCACGGCGCTCGAAGAACTCGAGGTAGAACAACTCGCCGGCGGTCCGGGCACCGTAGAACAACGTGGCGGGAGTGCCGAGCGCCGACAGCGTCTCCGCGAGCGTGGCGAACGGCGCCAGGCCCACGCCACCGGCCACCATCCACGCCTCTACCGGCGCCTGCACCGGCTTGAAGGGAACGCCGAGCGGTCCGAGGCACGACACCACGTCGCCCGGTTCGAGCTCGTAGAGCTTGCGGGTGCTGCGGCCGGCGCGCTTGTTGAGGAGACTGATGCCGGCGATGTTGCCGGTGGCGTCGCGCAGTACTTCGAAGACCGAGAACGGCCGCCGCAGCAGCGGATCGGTGACGCCCACCGGCTTCACCATGATGAACTGCCCGGGCTGCGTGCGCCTGCCGACTTCAGGTGCCCTGAGACTCAACACCGAGTAATCGCTCGACAGGCGTTCGTTGGCGATCACGGTTGCCTCGATGTCGACGGGCATTTGACCGAGTATATCTGAGCCAGTCAACAGACTGTAGACTGCTGACTGGCTCAAGATGCGCTACCTCCGGATGCTCTCGAACGCGCTGATCGCCGCGGGTGTGGCATCCGGATACCTCACGGTCCTCGTTCTGCATCTCAATCCCTCGATTCAGATCGGCCCGGGCACGCTGGTGCCGCTGGCGGGGATGTTTGCCGTGGCCTACGGCGCCAACCTCACGGTTGGTTTCTATGCGTTGATCGTGCTGCGGCAGATTCTTGCCGTCGAAGTGCTGTCGCCCGGCTGGCTGAGCGTGCGGCTGCTGTCGTGGCTCTGCACCATCGCCGCCAGTGGCGGCGCGGCGCTGATGTGGCTCAACCTGCGCGGCTTCGGCGCCGTCCTCGATCCGCTGACGCGAGAACGCCTGGCGCTGGGGGCGGGTCTGGTCACCGTGTCGGCGGTGATCTTTCTCGGCCTCGGACTGGCGCATCTCGGCCGTCGCGGCGGGCGAATCAGCGCGGCAATTCTGTCGCTGACGATGGTGTGCTCGGTGGCGGCGCCGCTGGTGGCCCGCGGCGCCGGCCGGCAGCAGCCGTTGCCGGCGCGAGCGGTCGCGTTCACCGACAATATTGCTGCATCGACGAACGCGCGTGTGCGGCTGTTGATGTTCGACGGTGCGTCGCTCGACATGATCTCGCCCGCGGTCGCGGCCGGCCGGCTGCCGAACTTCGCGCGGATCTTCGAGCAGGGGTCGGTGATGCACCTGGCGACGCTGCGGCCCACCCAGGCCGAGCCGGTGTGGAGCGCCATTGCCACCGGCCGTTTGCCAATGCGCAACGGCGTGCGATCGGCGGTCGTGTATCGAGCGCTTGGCGGCACGCCGATCGAACTGCTGCCCGACTACTGCTTCACGCAGGCGCTAGTGACGTTCGGCTTTCTGACGGAGGAGCCGCTGACCGTCACCGATCTGACGGCGCGGCCCATCTGGAACATCCTCAGCGATCGCGGCGTCAGCGTGGGCGTCATCGGCTGGCCGCTGACGCACCCGGCGCCGGTCGTGAACGGGTTTGCTGTGAGCGACGCATTCCATCGCCTGCCGGACACCGAGCTGACGCAGGATGCGACGCCGGCGCTCTGGCCCGGCGGATGGCTCGAGGACGCCCTGACCGCCCTGCAGAGTCCCGCCAAACCCGATCCGGTGTCGCTCGTCACGGCCATGGGTGCGCCGCAGCCGATTAACGATTACGACGTGCGCCGGGATCAGGCGCCGATCCTCGCCGATCGCGTGCACCTCCAGCTGCTCGACGCGTTCGAATCGACCGCGCCGAGATTTCTGGCGGTGCGTTTTCCCGGTATGGATGCCGTCGGCCATCGCTATCTGCGCTATGCCGATCCGTCGGCCTTTGGAGACGTCTCCGAAGCGGAGCGCCAGCGGTTTGGCAACGTGCTGAACCAGTACTACGGTTTCATCGATACGCTGGTTGGGCGCGAGATGGCGCGGCTCGGCCCCGACGATCTGCTGCTGGTGGTGTCGGGATTCGGCATGGAGCCGCTGACGCCGTGGAAGCGCGTGCTCGAAATTGCGCTCGGCAATCCGCAAATCAGCGGCACACACGAACGGTCGCCGGATGGCTTCGTCATGGCGTTCGGACGGCCGGTGGCGCGCGGTCGCCCCGATCGCGCGTCGGTGGTAGATTTGGCGCCGACCATCCTCTACTTCCTCGGCCTGCCGGTGGGCCGCGACATGGACGGCTTTGCGCGCATCGACATGTTCACATCCGCGTTTACCAGCGACAAGCCCGTCACCTATATCCTCTCGTACGGACGCTGACGTGGTCACCCCCAGGCAGGCGACCGGAAGTTCTCCTGGAGTGGCGCTGCAAGAAGACGAACAAAACATGTATAAAGCGAAGAACCGCCAATGATCGTCAACTGCGTCGCCTACGATCGCGGACAGCGACTGTCCGACATCCCGCTCACCGAGGTGCGGGCGCATCTCGAGAAGCGCGACTGCTTCGTCTGGGTCGCGTTGAAGGATCCGGAGTCGTCGGAGTTGTCGGCCCTGCAGGAGGAGTTCGCGCTCCACGAACTCGCGGTCGAAGACGCCCAGAAGGGCCATCAGCGGCCCAAGATCGAAGAGTACGGCTCCTCCCTGTTCGTCGTCCTGCACCTGATCGAACCGGTGGGTAGCGAGTTGCAGACCGGCGAGGTCGCAATCTTCGTCGGTCCGCAGTACGTGGTGTCGGTGCGGCGAGACGCGCAGCTTGGCTTCGCGGACGTGCGGCGCCGCTGCGAACAGGAACCCGAGCTGCTGCAGCACGGCCCGGCCTACGTGCTCTACACCCTGATGGACACGGTGGTCGATCGCTATTTTCCGGTGATCGGCCAGCTCACGGCGGAAATCGAGGAGATCGAAGAGCGCATCTTCGCCGGCCAGACGACGCGCGCGCAGATCGAGGCCCTGTATACATTGAAGCGGAAGCTGATGACGCTCGATCATGCCACGCAGCCGCTGCTCGAAGTGGCAGGCAAGCTCCACGGCGGCCGCGTGCCGCCGATCTGCGCCGGCCTGCAGGACTATTTCCGAGACGTCTACGACCATCTGCTGCGCCTCGAGCAGTCGATTGACAACCTGCGCGACATGGTGACGACCGCCATCTCGGTGAACCTGTCGCTGATCACCATCCAGGAAAACGACGTGACCAAGCGGTTGGCGGCGTATGCCGCGCTGGTCGCCGTCCCGACGATGGTCGCCGGCATCTACGGCATGAACTTCTCGAACATGCCGGAGCTGCAATGGTCCTGGGGCTATCCCACCGCGCTGGCCAGCATGGTGCTGATCGACGTGTACCTCGTCTACCGCTTCAGGAAGGCCAAGTGGATGTGATCTTCGCGAGCGCCCGGGATCTCGCGCAACGGATTCGTTCGCGCCGGATCTCCTCGCGCGAGGTGATGGTGGCCTTCCTCGCACAGATTCGACGGCTCAATCCCGAACTCACTGCGATTGTCGCCAAGCTCGATGACGAGGCCTGCCTGGCGCTGGCGGATCGGGCAGACCAGGCCCTGCGCGACGGCCGGCCGGTGGGCGCGTTCCATGGCCTGCCGACCGCCATCAAGGATCTCGAGCCGGCGGTCGGGTTTCCGCAGTCCAAGGGATCCCCGATTCACAAAGACCTGATGCCGGACGCGGATTCCGTACTGGTGGAGCGCATCCGGCGCGCCGGCGCCATCCTGATTGGCAAGACCAACGTGCCGGAATTCGGCATGGGATCGCAGACCTACAACAAGGTCTACGGCACAACGCGCAATCCGTACGACCGCACCAAAACCGCTGGCGGGTCGAGTGGCGGCGCCGCGGTGGCACTGGCCACCGGGATGCTGCCGATTTGCGACGGCGGCGATCTCGGCGGGTCCCTCCGCAATCCAGCCAACTTCAACAACATCGTGGCGTTGCGGCCGAGCGTCGGCCTGGTGCCGGTGGCGCCGGCACCGATTCCGTTCGCCGGCATTTCCACGAAAGGCGCGATGGCGCGATCGGTTGCGGACGTTGCGTTCGGCCTGAGCGTGATGGCCGGAGCCGACGCGCGCGATCCACAATCGTTCTCCTCCGATCCGCAGGCATTCGCCGGCCCGCTGTCGCGAGACCTGCGCGGCGTCCGCGTCGCCTGGTCGCCGGATCTTGGTGGACTGCCGCTCGACCGGCGCGTCCGCACGGTGATCGACGCCCAGCGGCACGTCTTCGAAGACCTCGGCTGCATTGTCGAAGAGGCCTGCCCTGCCTTTGGCAGCGTCGACCAGATCTTTCTGACGCTGCGCACCTGGGCCAGTTGGACCATCTACAAGGACCTACTGGCGCAGCATCGCGAGCACTTCAAGCCCGAGGCGATCTGGGACATCGAATCCGGTTCGAAGTTCAGCGGCGAAGACCTCGGCCGCGCGCTGGTTGAGCAGGGACAACTGTTCGACCGCATGCGTGCCTTCCAGGAGAAGTACGAGTTGCTGGTCTGCGCGGTCAATCAGGTGCCGCCGTTCGACGCCACCGAGCCGTGGCCCAGGTCGATCGATGGCGTGACGATGGAGAACTACGTGGCGTGGATGAAGACCGCCTACTGGATCTCCGCGACCTGCCGGCCGGCCATCTCGGTCCCTGCCGGGTTTACCGATGACGGATTGCCGGTGGGGATTCAGATCGTTGGCCGCTATCGAGACGATCTGAACGTCTTGAAGTGTGCCCACGCGTTCGAGCAGGCGACCGGCATCGGCCAACGTCGTCCTCCCGGCGTATGAGCACGCGGCGTGTTATGATGCATCAGTCTCTTTAAAGGCGGACCTGAGAGTCCGCAAAGAGGTGGTGAATGGCTGTAGCCATGGATGCGGAGCGCATTTCCCGCGCGCTCACGCGAATCGCGCACGAGATTCTCGAACATAACCGCGGTCTGTCCGATTTGGCGCTGGTCGGCGTCCGCAGCCGCGGCGTTCCGATTGCCCAACGCATCGCGAATGATCTCCGCCAGATTGCCGGAGCGGACATTCAGGTCGGTGCGCTCGATATCACGCTCTATCGCGACGACATCATGGGCGCCTCGGCCGGTGTCGCGCCGCTGGTCCGCAAGACCGAAATTCCCTTTTCCATCGACGGCCGCACCATCGTGCTGGTGGACGACGTGCTCTATACCGGCCGGACGACGCGCGCCGCGCTCGATGCGCTGACGGACTTCGGGCGGCCCAAGTCGATTCAACTCGTGGTGCTGGTGGATCGCGGTCACCGCGAGTTGCCGATCAAGGCCGACTACGTCGGCAAGAACGTGCCGACGTCGCGGCAGCAGAGCGTGCAGGTGCGCCTGCGCGAGCTCGACGGCGCCGACGAAGTGCTGCTGCAGGGAAAGGAGTGAGCGGTGCGGCATAAGCACCTGCTCGGCATCGCCGACCTGGACCCTGACGAGATCGTTCAGATTCTCGACACCGCCGAGGCGATGAAGGAAGTCGGCCAGCGCACCATCAAGAAGGTGCCGACGCTGCGCGGCCGGACCGTGATCAACCTGTTCTTCGAACCGAGCACCCGCACCCGCACGTCGTTCGAGATCGCCGAAAAGCGGTTGAGCGCCGATACCCTGAACGTCGCGATCGCGTCGTCCAGTGTCGTCAAGGGCGAGACGCTGGTCGATACGGCGATGAACCTCGAGGCGATGGCGCCAAGCATGATCGTGCTGCGTCACTCGTCGTCCGGCGCCTGCCATCTGCTGTCGCGCATCTGCCAGGCGGCCATCGTCAACGCCGGCGACGGCATGCACGAACACCCCACGCAGGCGCTGCTCGACGCCTTCACGATCCGCGAGCGGAAAGGCCGCCTGACAGGGCTGAAGGTCGCCATCGTCGGGGATCTGCTTCACAGCCGCGTGCTGCGATCGAACGTGCTGCTGCTCACCAAGCTGGGCGCGGACGTGTGGGTGTGCGCGCCGGCCACGCTGATCCCGGCCGGCCTGCGCCAGATGGGCGTGCGCGTCACGACCCGCGTCGACGAAGCGGTGGAGGGCGCGGACGTCATCATGATGCTGCGCATCCAGCTGGAGCGGATGCAGGGCGGCTACTTCCCGTCGCTGCGCGAGTACTTCACCACGTTCGGCATGACCGAGGAGCGCGTCAGGCGCGCCAGGCCGGACGCCATCATCATGCACCCCGGACCGATCAACCGCGGTGTGGAAATCGCCTCGGAAGTGGCGGACGGATCGGCGTCGGTCATCCTCGATCAGGTTGCCAACGGAGTCGCGGTGAGAATGGCGGTCCTCTACCTGCTTGCCGGCGGCACGGAACATGAAGCGGTCGCGTAACGACCCCAGAAAGCGCAGATGACACAGCAACGACTACTCAAGGGCGGGCGGGTCGTCGATCCCGCGAATGGCAGGGACGGCGTGTTCGACGTGCTGATCGACGGCGATCGCATCGCCGAGGTCGGATCGAATCTGCCGGCCGATGGGGCGGAGATCATCGACGTGCCGGCCGGGCTGATTGTGTGTCCCGGCTTGATCGACATGCACGTGCATCTCCGCGAGCCGGGGCAGGAGCACAAGGAGACCGTGGCGACCGGTGTGGCGGCGGCGGTGGCCGGTGGTTTCACCGCGGTCGCGTGCATGCCGAACACCAGGCCGGTGAACGACAACGCCGGCGTGACGCAGTTGATTCTGCAGAAGGCCAGGGAGGCCGGGCTGGCCCGGGTCTACCCGATTGGCGCGGTGTCACGCGGCCAGCAGGGCGAGGAGCTTGCCGACATTGCCGAGTTGCGCGCCGCCGGCTGCGTGGCGGTGACGGACGATGGGCTGCCGGTGGCGACGGCGATCCTGGCGAGGCGCGCGCTCGAGTACACCAGCATGTTCAACATGCCGCTGATCGAGCACTGCGAAGATCAGACGCTGAAGGGCGACGGCGTGGCGCACGAGGGCCCGGTCGCCGCGTCCCTCGGCCTGCGCGGCATTCCGGGCGTCGCCGAAGCGATCACGGCAGGGCGCGACATCCTGCTGGCCGAAATGACCGGCGGTCACGTCCACATCGCGCACATGAGCGCGTGGACGACCATCGAGGCGGTACGGCAGGGCAAGAGCCGCGGCGTCAACGTGACGTGTGAAGTGTGTCCGCATCATTTCACCCTCACCGACGACCTGCTGGCCGCGCCGGTGGCCTACGACACCAACACCAAGATGAACCCGCCGCTGCGCGAGGCGCGTGACCGCGATGCGATGATCGCCGGGATCGTCGACGGCACCGTCGATGTGATTGCCACCGACCATGCGCCGCATCACTACGACGAGAAGAACGTCGAGTTCGATCGCGCGCCGTTCGGCATCGTCGGACTTGAAACCGCGGTGTCGATTACCCTGGACACACTGGTGCGCACCGGATTGATCACGGTGTCGAGGATGGTCGAGTTGATGTCGGTCAATCCGGCGCGCATCCTGCGCGTGGCTGGCGGCCGTCTCTCGCCGGGCGACCCTGCCGACATCACAATCCTCGCGCCGCACCTGCAGGTCACCATCGACAAGACGAAATCGATCAGCAAGTCGAAGAACACGCCGTATCACGGGTGGTCCTTCCGGGGCGGCGTCGCCGCAACGATGGTCGGCGGCAAGACGGTGTACACCAATCCTGCGACAGGCATGCGCTTATGACTCGCCTACCTGCCGGCAACGCCCGTCATGACGATGTGCGCGCCCGCGCCTTCGAAGACCTGAAGCGGCACGAAGTGGTGATGGACGGCCACTTCGACTACGGCAACGGCTTTCACGGCAAGCTCTACCTGAATCCGCACCAGCTGTTCCAATACCCCTCGACGATTTGGCGCGTGGCGCAGGACCTGATCGACGTGATGCCGTCGGAGTTCCTGGAGAAGACGGAGATCGTGGCCGGCCCCGCGACCGGAGGCGCGCTGCTCGCCCACACGATCGCCGGGCTGCTGGACGGTTGCCGGCCCATGACCCATCCGCCGTACTCGTTTGCGCCGTTCGGCGATCACGAGGGCGGCCCGTCGCTCAGCCCGTTCTATGCGTCGAGGATGAAGGGCAAACACGTGCTGATCGTCGATGACGTCAGGAACACCGGCACCACGTTCAGCCGCTGCGCGGACCTGGTGACCGGCGCCGGCGGCACGGTAATCGGCACGATGCAGATCATCGATCGCTGCGAAGCGTGCGTCAGCCTGCTGGTGCCGAACGTCGCGCTGGTCGAGTACAAGGCGCCGCCGAACTACGCGGCGGGTTCGTGTCCGATGTGCGCGTCGGGGGTGCCGGTCACAGCGTTCTGATGCCGGGCAGGCGAAATGACGTAGAGCGGCGCCGTAAGCCGGGCCACAATCTTCGGTCCGGGCTGGACACGCTCTACGACGCATTCAACGCCAATCGGTCGGTGGCCGATCCGGTCTGGATCGTCCGCCGCTTCGACCGGCCCGATGACCAGGAGGTCATCGGGTTCATGGCGTCCGCGCTGGCATTCGGCCGCGTGCAGAGCGTGCTCAACGCCATCGACGGCATGCTCGCGGTGATCGGACCGTCGCCGGCCGGGTTCGTGCGGGACTTCACTCCGGCCCGCGACCGCGACCGCTTCAAGCACCTGGTGCATCGCTGGACGAACGGCGCTGACTTCGCCGCGCTGGTCTGGGTGCTTCACCAGATGATTCGGCAGTCGGGATCGATCGAGAACTTCTTTGCGGAGGGACTCGGCGACACTGACGTCGACGTCAGCCAGGCGCTGCAGTCGTTCTCGACTCGCGCGCTGGCGCTCGATGTATCGGCGATCTACGGCCGGAAACGCCCGAAGCCCGGAGTCGCCTATTTCTTTTCGCGTCCTTCGTCCGGCGGCGCCTGCAAGCGGTTGAACCTGTACTTGAGGTGGATGGTTCGCGACGACAAGGTGGACCTCGGCGTCTGGACGAAGGTCAAGCCGGCGCAGCTGATTGTGCCGCTTGACACCCACATCATCCGCGTGGGGAAGTGCTTGCGCCTGACCTCCCTGAAGAGCCCCGGCTGGCGGATGGCGGCAGATATTACGCGCTCGCTGAGGGCGCTGGACGGACACGATCCCATCAAGTTCGACTTCTCCATCTGCCACCTGGGCATGATGAACGGCTGCGGATTCGGCAAGAAGGCGGGCGACGCGCGATGCCCGCTGAAAGGAGCCTGTTTCCCCGAACCGGCGCGGCCGGACCTACGTGACAGCAAGGGATGAACCGCTTCATTTCGTGGGGTGATGCTCGCCTCGGCCTCCGACTCATCGTCACGCAGCCCATTCTGTCGGCCACCGTGATTCTCGCGCTGGCCACCGGCATTGGCTTCGCCACGATGGGCGATACGTTCAGGGAAGAGCTGGTCAACGGCCGTTTACCGTATGAAGCCGGTGAGCGTTTTGCCCGCATCTTCGCGCAGGCACGCGCCCTGATTCTGATCAGCATCCCGGCGCCGCGTTTCTGGATGCCGGCACCCCGGGTCGTCTGCAGCTGTGATATCGGTGAAATCTGTGCACCGCATCACGCCGTGCGTACGGCTTTCGGGTGGAACGCCACGGCTATCAGGACCGCCGCCGCCAGTGCCAGTGCCGCGGGTGCGAGGAACAGGCGCGAGAAGTCGACCGAGCCATCGGCCATCCGGAACGCGTCGCCCAGCCAGCCCCACAACAGGCTGCCGGCGAAGGGACCGACGCCAAGAATCACCAGGTTGAACAACCCCTGCGCGCTGGCGCGTGCGTCGCGCGGGCACCGCTCGTCCACGAAGATGTAGACCGCCGCGAAGAAGAACGCGTAGCACATGCCGTGGACGACATTGATGCCGATCATCAGCCACAGCGGATCGCCGATCGCGAAGATGAAGAAACGCGCGGCATGCGCCAGGATGCCCAGCGTCATGGTCCAGCGCCAGCCAAGTGTCGCGAGCGCCCACCCCAGCGCCGCCATCGACGCGATCTCGGCAATCTGGCCGACGCTCATCGCGGGCATGATCCAGTTTGCGGCCAGGCCCGCCTGCTGCAGGAACGGGCTGGTCCATTGGAAGTAGCACTGGTGCACCAGCGCATCCATCGTGGTGGCGATGAACAGCACCAGCATTGCCGGCTCCTTGAGCAGGCCGAGCGCTTTGACCGGCGCGCTGGCGCCTGCCTCGCGCGGCGCCGGCGGGGTGTGCGGCAAGGTCAGCGAAAATCCCGCCAGCGCCAGCGAGGCAATGCCCGCGACGGTGAAGATGCTCGACAACGCGGCGTTCAGGTCGCCACCGGTCTTGCCGGCCAGGATGAATACGAACGGCCAGCTGGCGGCGATCCATCCGATGGTGCCCCAGAGCCGCACCTTTCCGAACTCGGTCTGCGCGTCCTTGATGTGGTGGAAACAGATCGCGTTCGTCAGCGACATCGTCGGCATGTAGGCCAGCTGGTAGATCAGCATGACGGTGAAGAAGGACCAGAAGGTGGTCTGGAAGGCGAGCGCGAACATGGCGAGGCCGCCCACCAGGTGCAACACCGCCAGCAGCTTTTCGGTGGACAGCATGCGGTCGGCGATCTGGCCGCCGAAGTACAGGCCGAACAGGCAGGCGATGGCCTGGGTCGCGAAGATCCAGCCAATCTCGCCGCCGGTGAAGCCGAGCACGCCGCCCAGGTAGAGCGCCAGCAGCGGCAGCCAGGAGCCCCAGATCAGGTACTCGAGAAACATCATTACGGAGAGGCGTGTCGAGGCAGCTGTCATGATTGAGCTGCACTATAGTTCATTCCTATGGCACGAAGGCTCGGTGTAGGGTTCATCGGCAGCGGGTTCATGACCCGCTTTCACATTCGGTCGTGGGAAGCGGTCCGCGATGCGGACATCCGGGGCATCTACAGCCCCACGCGGGCGAATGCGGAAGATGCGGCGGCGCTGGCGCGATCGCTGAGGGTCGGCGATGCGAAAGCGTTCAGCTCGATCGAAGACATGGCCGCCGACGAGTCAATCGACTGCGTGTGGCTGTGCGGCCCGAACTTCGCGCGCGTCGAGAACATGGAGCGCATTGTCGCGGCCATCAAGCAGGGCGCCAGGCTGGTGGGCATCGCCTGCGAGAAGCCGCTCGGCCGCAACGCCGCGGAAGCCGCCCGGATGGTGGAACTCGTTGAAGAGGCCGGCGTGCTGCACGGCTATCTCGAGAATCAGCTGTTCGCGCCGAGTGTCGAGCGCGGCAAGCAGATTGTCTGGGCGCGCGGCGCCGCCGCGGCCGGCCGGCCCTACCTGGCGCGGGCGGCCGAGGAGCACGGCGGCCCGCACATGCCCTGGTTCTGGCAGGGCGACCTCCAGGGCGGCGGCGTGTTGAACGACATGATGTGCCACAGCCTCGAGGTCGGCCGCTACCTGCTCACCAAACCTGGTGCGCCGCGCCACAGCATTCGGCCCATCAAGGTCTCCGCGCAGATTGCGTCGTTGAAATGGTCGCGGCCCGCCTACGTCTCGGTGCTGCGCGGCAACATGAGCGACCAGGTGGACTACGCGCGTCACCCCGCCGAGGATTTCGCCAGGGCCAGTGTCACGTACGTCGACGAGGCCGGCACCCCGCTGATTGTCGAAGCCACCACGTCCTGGAGCTACGTGGGCGCCGGCCTGCGGCTGACCATGGAGCTGTTGGGGCCCGAGTATTCGATGTCGGTCAGCACGCTCGACGGCGGCGCGAAGGTGTTCTTCTCACGCCGCCTGCAGGAACAGCAGACCGGCGAGGACCTGATCGAGAAACAGAACGCGGAGCAGGGGTTGATGCCCGTGGTCGGCAATGAAGCCGCCGAGTACGGATACGAGCACGAGAACCGGCACTTCACGCGCGCGTTCCTCGACGGGGTGCAGCCGGAGCTGAACTTCCACGCGGGACGCGACGTCACTGAGCTGCTCATGGCGTGTTACATGAGCGCCGAACAGGAACGGGTGATTGAATGGAAACCGTCAGATCTGCTGTCGTACGTGCCGCTGCCGGCCAGGCGCTGACTCGCAGGCAATTCGGCGCCGTGGCCATGGCCGGTCTCGCCGCGCCGTTGCTGCAGTCCCGCACGCCGGTCATTGGTGTGCAGAGCTACAGCTTCCGCGACCGGCCGCTGAGCGAGGCGATCGCCGCCATGCAGCAGATCGGGCTGCGCAGCTGCGAGCTGTGGCAGGCGCACATCGAGCCGCGGAGCAGTTCGCGCGACGACATGCGGAAGTGGCGCGAGACGGTGCCGCTCGACACGTTTCACCGGGTCCGCGATCAATTCGCCAAGGCGGGCATCGCGTTGTCGGCCTACAACATCAGCATCAAAGACGATTTCTCGGATGCCGAGATCGAACGCTCCTTCGACATGACCGTGGCGTTGGGGGCGCCACTGATCACGTCATCCTCCAATGTGAAGACGGTGGCGCGGATCGCGCCGGCGGCGGCGCGCCGCACGATGCTGGTGGGCATGCACAATCACTCGCGGATCGATCCCAACGAGTTTGCGACCGCGAAGAGCCTGACCGACGCCATGGCGGCCGGCCCGTACATTGCGGTCAACCTCGACCTGGGCCACTTCACGGCTGCGAACGAGGATGCGGTGGCGTTTCTGGAGCAGCACCACGCCCGCATCGTCACCGTGCACGTCAAAGACCGCCGCCGTGATCAGGGCCCCAACGTCGCGCTGGGCACCGGCGACGCGCCGCTGGCGCCCGCGTTGCGCATGATTCGTGACCGCGGCTGGCCGATTCCGATCAACCTCGAGTACGAATACAAGGGCGGCGACACGGTTGACGAGGTGCGCAAGATGCTGGACTACTGCCGCCGGGCCCTCAATCTATAATCTGCCCATGAAACACCTGCTGATTGCCGCCCTGCTGGCTGGAACGTGCGCCGTCGCCCTGCGAGCGTCGGCGGGAGACGCCCAGATGCCGTCGCTGACCGCCGCCGAGAAAGCCGACGGCTGGACGCTGATGTTCGACGGCAAGTCGCTGTCCGGGTGGCGCGGCTACAAAAAGCCGATGCCGCCCGAGGGTTGGATGGCGGTGAACGGCGAGCTGGTCCGCCAGGGCCCCGGCGGCGACCTGATGACCGTTGCCGCATACGGCGATTTCGAGATGCGCTTCGAGTGGAAGGTGACCGAGAAGGGCAACAGCGGCATCATCTACCGCGTCGCCGAGACCGAACCGCAACCATGGCACACCGGGCCTGAGTACCAGGTGCTGCACAACCAGGGTCACCGCGATGGCCAGAATCCGATCACCTCGGCCGGATCGAATTACGCCGTCAACCCGCCGATCAAGGACGTGACCAAGCCGGTCGGCGAGTGGAACCAGGGGCGCTTGCTGGCGCGCGGCAATCACGTCGAGCACTGGCTCAACGGCGTGAAGGTGGTGGAGTATGAAATCGGCAGCGCCGACTGGGAGGCGCGCGTCAAGGCGAGCAAGTTCGGCAAGATCCCGCCCTACGGCCGGACCAGGGTTGGGCACATTGCCCTGCAGGATCACGGCGACGTGGTCGCCTACCGGAATTTGAAGATCAAGGCGCTCTAACAGGCTCGCGGGCTAGCAGGCTAGCCCGCTGGCCCGCTAGAGGCCGAAGCCGCGGCGGTAGTCCCGCTTCAGGAAGTCGTTGGCCTTCTTCGAATTGGTGACTTCCATGTTCGCGCCGTCGTAGTGAATCTTCTGGCCGGCCCGGAGGGCCACCACGCCGAGCAGCATCACTTCCGTCAACCGGGCCGCGTACTCGAACGGCGTCGATGCCTTGCCAATGCCTTTGCACGCGTTCGACCAGTTCACCTCGTGGCTGGTGGCGATGCGCTCGAGCGTGCGCGGCGGATCGCCCACCGACTTCTGCAGCGAATCCGGCAGCAGGCGCGGCTCGAGCCCATAGGTGTTGCAGATCGCCTTGCCCTTGGTGCCGACCATGATCACGCCGCCTTCGCCGTTCAGCTTCTCGCCGTCCGGGAACTCGGGCGGCGTGGCGGGGAACATGCCGCCGTCGTACCAGGTGAGCTTGACCGGCGGCTTGGCGCCGCGTGCCGGGAACTCGAAGTAGGTCTTCGACGCAATCGGGAAGCACTCGCCGTCGAAGGGCGTCGAGACCGTTTCGATCGAGGTCGGGTAGCCGAGCTCCAGCGCCCAGTAGGGGAAGTCAATCAGGTGCGCGCCCATGTCGCTGATCGCGCCGCCGCCCCACTCCACCCAGCCGCGCCAGTTGAACGGGTGATACACCGGGTGGTACTCGCGAGCCGGCGCGCAGCCCAGGAACAGGTCCCAGTTGAGCTCTTCGGGCGTCGCATAGATGCCCATCGCGTTGGCCAGCCGCGCCATCACGCCGTTCATGTTCCAGCGCAGGCCGCTCGAAATGCGGCGTGGCTCCGGACGCGGAATGCCCTGCGGCCAGTAGGAGAGCGGACGATTGGTCCACACGTGCGCCTCGGTCACGTCGCCGATCGCGCCTGACTGCACCCACTCCACGAGCTTCCGGCCGCCGTCCCACGAGTGACCCTGGTTGCCCATCTGCGTGACGGCCTTCGGCGTTTGCCGCGCCTTGCGCGACAGCTTGCGTGCCTCGTCCACCGACCAGCACAGCGGCTTCTGCACGTACACGTGCTTGCCGAGATCCAGCGCGGCCATCGCAATCGGCGCGTGCATGTGATCGGGCGTCGCGACCACGATCGCGTCAACGTCCTTCTGCTGTTCGAGCATCAGGCGGTAATCGGTGTAGCGCTTGATCTTCGCCAGGTCCTCGGTGGCCATGCGCCGCAGCGAACCGACGCGGTGCTCGCTGTTCTTGCGCGATTCCGGCGTCAGGTCGGTCCGCAGCAGCCGTTCTTCCTCGCGCTTGAGCGCGCCGGCAAACGTGTCCGCGGTCCACTGCGGTCCGGCGTAGCCCCAGTCGGCGTCGCAGAGCGCGACGAGGTTGTTGTCGAGGCCGAGGTTGAGCAGGTTGGTGCGGCCCATGCCGCCGACGCCAATCCCGGCGATGTTCAACTTGTCGCTGGGTGGCGTAAAGCCATGGCCCAGCACGTGCCTCGGCACGATGGTCACCGCCGCCGTGGTCGCCGCTACGTTGGTTACGAAGTCGCGTCTGGAAATCATTGGGCTGGCCTCGCTGCTTTCTTCCGTGGCGCGATGCTACTACAATCGGGCGGGTCGGGCGGAACGGCTGGTAAGGCTGGTAACGACACCCGCCCCACCTGCCCCCCGCCCCACCAGCCTATGCAGATCATTCGCAACCGAACGCTCTACGACGTCGTCATCGTCGGCTCCGGCGCCGGAGGGGGCATGGCGGCGAAAGTGCTGACCGAGGCGGGCGCCAACGTGCTGATGCTCGAGGCCGGCGTGATGTTCGACTCCGCCAGGGACTCGAAGATGATGGCGTGGCCGTATCACTCGCCGCGCCGCGGGTTGCCGGTGCCGGAACGGCAGTTCGGCGAGTTCGACGCCGGATGGGGTGGGTGGACGCTTGAAGGCGAGCCGTATACCTCGGCGCCGGGCGATCGCTTCGACTGGTTTCGCACCCGCATGCTGGGCGGCCGCACCAATCACTGGGGGCGCATTTCGCTCCGCTTCGGCCCGGACGATTTCCGGCGCAAGAGCCTGGATGGCCTGGGCGACGATTGGCCGATCGGCTACGACGACCTCAAACCGTACTACGACAGCATCGATCGATTCATTGGTCTGTTCGGATCGAACGAGGGATTGCCGAACGATCCGGACGGGATCTTCCTGCCGCCGCCCAAGCCGCGCTGCTACGAGCTGTTGATCAAGCAGGCGTCCGAGAAGCTGGGCATCCGCTGCATTCCGATCCGGCTGTCGATCCTGACGCAGCCGCATAACGATCGACCGGCGTGTCACTACTGCGGGCAGTGCGGCCGCGGGTGCGCGTCGCACGCCAATTTCTCGTCGCCGTCGGTGCTGTTGCCGCCCGCGCTGGCGACCAGGCGCCTCACCATTACCACCAACGCGATGGCGCGGGAGGTCACGGTCGGCGAGGACGGACTGGCCAACGGCGTCACCTACGTCGACAAGACGACCGGCCGGGAGAACCACGTGCGCGGCAGGATTGTCGTGCTCGCCGCCAGCGCGTGCGAAACCGCGCGGCTGCTGCTCAATTCGAAGTCGTCGAAGTTCCCGCATGGACTCGCGAACTCGAGCGGTGTGGTCGGCAAGTACCTGACCGACACCACCGGCACGAGTGTCCGGGGCTTCATCCCGAAGATGTTGAACGGTGTGCCGCACAATGAAGACGGCGCCAACGGCTCGCACCTGTTCATGCCGTGGTGGGGTGACAACCGGCAGCTGGATTTCCCGCGCGGCTACCACATCGAGATCGGCGGCGGGCGCCGCATGCCTGGATTCGGCACGCTGGGCGGCGTGCACCTGTATCACACCACCGAGGGCGATGGCGGCCTCGTGCAGGGAGGCGGCTACGGCCAGCAGCTCAAGGACGACTACCGGCGCTTCTACGGATCGACCGTCGGGTTTTCCGGCCGCGGCGAGATGATCCCCAACGAGAATTCATTCTGCGAGATCGATCCCACCGTAGTCGATCGATGGGGGATTCCGGTGCTGCGCTTCCATTGGCAGTGGAGCGACCACGAGCTGAAGCAGGTCAAGCACATGCAGCAGACCTTCCGATCGATCATCCACGAGATGGGCGGCACGCCGATGACGCCGATGCCGACCGAGGCGAGCGGCTACGGCATTGAGGCGGGCGGGCGCATCATCCACGAGGTGGGATGCGTGCGCATGGGCAACGATCCCAAGACGTCGGCGCTCAACAGCAACTGCCAGGCGCACGATTGCCGCAACCTGTTCGTGACCGACGGCGGCCCGTTTGTCTCCAACCCGGACAAGAACGTGACGTGGACCATCCTGGCGCTGGCCATGCGCACCAGCGGCTACATTGCCGATCAGCGGAAGGCAGGCCGCATATGAATCCTCCTGCGACGAAGCTGCCGCGGACCAGCCGCCGGGAAGTGCTCAAGGCGTTGCTGGCTGCGCCGGCGGCGACCTTGGTGTTCACCGATGCCGAAGCGGCGCAGGCCGCCGTGGCCGCGCAGGGCGCGCGGGCGGCTGCGACCGCGAAGCCGTTTGTGCCGAAGTTCTTCACGGCTTCAGAGTTCAGTCTGGTCGGCGCGCTCGCCGACATCGTGATCCCGAGGGACGAGCGATCGGGCAGCGCCACCGACGCGGGCGTGCCCGAGTTCATGGACTTCATGATGATCGACCAACCCGCCCGGCAGGTGGCGATGCGCGGCGGGCTGGCGTGGCTCGATGTCGAGTGCCAGCGGCGCTTCGACAAGACCTTCCTCAACTGCGCCGGCGCCGAGCGCACCGCCGTGCTCGACGACATTGCCTGGCCCGCGAAGGCCAAGCCCGAGTTCGCGCATGGCGTCGCGTTCTTCAGCAACTTCCGCGATCTCACCGCGGCCGGTTTCTGGACGACGCGCCTGGGTATTGATGATTTGCAGTACATGGGCAACCGATCGGTCGCGCGCTGGAATGGCTGCCCGCCCGAGGCACTCGAGAAACTCGGCGTCAGCTACGACTAGGGCATGCGCAGCATCCCGTGGTACCTCTGGTCGGCAGCGCTTGCGGTCACGTCGGCCTACGTCGGCGGGTATTGGGACATTTCCTGGCACCGCTCGATCGGCCGTGACTCGTTTCTGTCGGCCCCGCACCTGGCGATCTACGCGTGCGGCGCCGCCATGCAGAAGGTCCGCCGGTGACGTCGCCGGCGCGACTCCTACTCACGCTGCTGACGGCGCTGGCGATGCAGGCGCTGGCGTTGGCGCACGTCGGCAGTCCCGATGTGTTCCTGGAGGCGTCGGCGGGTCCCTATCGCCTGCTGGTGACCGTGCGGCCGCCGCTGGCCATCCCGTGACGGACCTCGAGCTCTACATGGGCATGCCTGGCCATGCGGTGTTCATGCGCCGCGATCGACAGGTGTTTGCGCACGTGCACCCGTCGGGATCGGCGCCGATGGCAGCGCTCGATATCGCCATGCCGGGGAGCGATCCACACGTGCCGCACGCCACGGCCACGCCGTCGAGCATCACCTTCCCGTACGGATTTCCGCAGGCCGGCCAGTACCGAATCTTCGTGCAGGCGAAGCGTGCCGGCGCTGTCATCACCGGCGCGTTCGACGCCGACGTCAAGTGATCACCGTGCTCGGCGGCGGACCCGCAGGTGCCGCCGCATCGTTGCTGCTGGCTCGTCTCGGGCATCCCGTTCAGTTGGTGACCAAGGCCGGGCGCGATCAACGCCTGGCGGTGTCGCTGCCACCGAGCTGCGCGAAGGTGTTCGATGCGCTTGGCATTGCTGCCGCCGTGGACGCCGCGGGCTTCCAGCGATCGACCGGCAACACCGCGTGGTGGGGCAGCGACCAGGCGCGGGTCGAGTACTTCGCTGATGGCGCGCGCGGCTGGCAGCTCGATGTCGGCCGGCTGGCCGACGTGATTCTCGCGGAGGCCATTGCCGCCGGCGTGCAGGTCGACCGGCGCATGGCCACCGATGCTCCAGGGGGGTTCGTGCTCGACTGCACCGGCCGTGCCGGCATCGTGGCGCGGGCCCGGGGCGTGCGCCGCCTGGACGGCGGACCCCGGACCATTGCGCTGATTGGCGAGTGGCGGCATTCGAGCGGATGGGCGGTAGCCGATCACACCCACACCTTGATTGAGTCGTACCGGGACGGATGGATGTGGTCGCTGCCGGTTGGCGACGGCGTTCGCCACGTGGCGGCCATGGTCGATCCACAACGGTCGGATCTGGCGCGCGCCGGATCGTCGACGCATGTCTACCTCGCGGAAGTCCGCAAGACGCGCATCTTCAGCGGCCTCACCGCGGAGGCGACGCTGCAGGGCGGTCCGTGGGGATGGGACGCCACTCCCTACGACGCGACGGCGTATGCCGGTGACGACTGGCTGCTGGTCGGCGACGCCGGATCGTTCATCGACCCGCTGTCGTCGGCCGGCGTGAAGAAGGCGCTGGCGTCGGGGTGGCTGGCAGCCGTCACCGCCCACACCTGCGTGAAGACACCGGCGATGCGAACGCAGGCGCTGGCATTCTTCGACGCCCGCGAGCGTGAGATTGCATCACACATGCGGCGTGAGAGCCGGCAGTTTCTCGGGAGCGCGGCGTCGGGCCACGGGCGTCCGTTCTGGAGCGAACGCGCCGCCGACCTCGAGTTAGAGTCGGCGGCGAGCGCAAGCCTCCGCGAGGCGTTCGAGGCGCTGAAGCGAAGCAACGGGTGGTCACCGCGGGTCGGACCCGGCGTCGGCATCGCGCCGCGCCCCTGCGTGCGGGACAGCCTGATCGTGCTCGAGCCTCATGTGGTGACCGCCGAACATCCAAACGGGATTCGATACGTCCGCGGCGTCGACCTGGTTGCACTGCTCGACCTGGCGCCGGCGACGCGGCAGGTTCCGGAGGCGTACGAAATCTACCTGCAGAGGCTGGGACCTACCCGGCTCGATGATTTCCTGCTTGCGGTGGCGACGGCTGTTGCAGGCCGCTGGCTTGTGTCAGAATAGCGGCAAAATTCTTCCAGGCCCGCAGAAGGCACAGAAGACTCCAGGGCCACAGAAGGCTCAGAAGGCTCAGAATGATTACAGGTCGCGCTCTCACCGTTGCTTTCGCTTTCGTTCCTGCGATCGCAATCGCCTTGGCCGCGCAGGCTCCGCAGCCCAGTGCCGCGCCGACCGCCAAGCCGGAAGAGGGCATTGCGATCACCGACGCGACGGTCCAGAAGGCGTGCGGGACCTGTCACCGGCCGGACGACAAGGGACAGATGTCGCGCATTTCGTTCCAGCGCAACACGCCGGAAGGCTGGCAGACGCAGATTCAACGCATGGCGTCGCTCAACGGACTCAGCATCGAGCCGGCGACGGCGCGGCAGGTCGTGAAGTATCTCTCCGACCACCTCGGCCTCGCACCGGAAGAGGCGAAGCCGGCGGCGTGGGAAGCCGAACGGCGGCTGATCGACTTCACGTACGCCGCCAGCGCCGACGCCGAAGGCACCTGCAACAAGTGTCACTCGCTCGGCCGCGTGATTTCGCAGCGGCGCACGCGCACGGAGTGGGATTTGCTGATCGCGATGCACCGCGGCTGGTATCCGCTGGTCGACAACCAGGTCTTCCGCCGCAGCGGGCCACCGCCACGCGATGCGGCCGCGACCGATGGCCGCCCACCCGACAACCGGCATCCGATCGAGAAGGCGCTCGATCACCTGGCGAAGACCTTCCCGCTGAAGACGCCCGAATGGACGGCGTGGTCCGCGAACATGCGATCGGCACGGTTGGAAGGCACCTGGACGCTGAGCGGCTGGGAACCGGGTAAGGGTGCGATCTACGGACGGGTGGTGGTGACCGCCGATCCCGCCAATCCCGACGAGTTCACGACGTCATCCACCTACCGCAGTGCCCGCAGCGGAGAAACCATCACCCGCACCGGCCGCGCCATCGTCTACACCGGGTTCCAATGGCGCGGCCGCTCCTCCGCGTCCGGACCCGACTCGACGCTGCGCGAAGTGATGCTGGTTGACCGCGACTGGCGCTCGATGGAGGGCCGCTGGTTTACCGGCGGCTACGACGAGCTGGGCGTCGACGTGAAGCTCGAGCGCGTGGGCGCCGAGACTCGTGTGCTGGGCACCGATCGCACGGCGCTTCGACGGGGAGCCACCGGCCAGGAGATCAGGATCTACGGCGCTAACCTCGGAACGTCGTTGCGGCCGTCGGACGTGGATCTCGGCCGCGGCATCACCGTTGCCCGCGTGGTGAGCACCGCCGCGGACGTCGCCACCGTGGCGGTTGACGTGGCGAAGGATGCCGCCGTTGGCGCACGCGACCTGTTCGTCGCGGGCTCGTCGCGATCGAAGGCGCTGGCGATCTACGACAGGATCGACACGATCAAGGTGAAGCCCGACTGGGCGATGGCCCGTGTCGGCGGTGACACGTTCCCGAAGATGCTGGCGCAGTTCGAGGCCTGGGGCTACAGCAACGGCGCCGACGGCAAACCGGACTCGCCGGATGACATCGAACTCGGGCTGGTCGATGCCGCCTGGTCGATGGAAGAGTATGCGGCCACCTACCACGACGACGACATCAAGTTCGTAGGCGTGTTGAACGAGGCCACCGGCCGCTTCACGCCGAACGGCGACGGACCGAACCTGGCACGCTCCGGACAACGGAACAACATTGGCGACGTGTGGGTCGTGGCCAAAGTGGCCGGCGACGCGGTCGACGGCAAGCCCGCGGCGACGTTGCGTGCCCGGGCGCACTTGCTGGTCACGGTGCCGCTCTACATGCGCTTTGAACCGATGGGAGGCCGATGATCGCTTCGACCTCGCTCAGCGCAGGCCAGATCGGCCTGCGCGAGTTCCACTCGTTCGAAGCGGCCGGCCGCCGGTTCGTCTACCTGGTGCCGAGCGCGGCGGTGTTTGCGCTCGACGACTGCTCGGCGGCGGTCCTCGAATCGCTGGCGCACGGGCCGCGCGCCGAAGACGAGCTGACGCGCGACCTGGCCGAACGGTTCGATGCGGCTGACGTCACCAGCACGATCGCGGAGCTGCATCGGGTGCGGGCGCTGGGACGTGCCGACGGCGCGCCCGCATCGGTCCCCAAGATCATCCCGCTGCAGCCGGTTCCGTTGCAGACCCTGGTGGTGAACGTCACCAACCAGTGCAATCTGAGCTGCACGTATTGCTACGAGTACGGCGAAGACAAGATCGTCGACACCGAGAACGGCAGGCAGCCGAAGTTCATGAGCGAGGCGACGGCGCGCGACGCGATCGAGTTCGCCTTGCGCGAGTCGCGCGACAATCCCCGCGCCCACATCACGTTCTTCGGCGGCGAGACGCTGATGAACTTCCCCGTGCTGAAGTCGACCATCGGCTACGCCCGGCGGCGAGCCGCGGAGGCCGGCAAAGAGATTGATTTCAGCCTGACCACGAACGCGACGCTGCTGCGGCCGGACGTTATCGAATTCCTCGCCGAGGAGCGCGTCGGCGTGACGATCTCGATCGACGGCCCGGAGGAGATGCAGGACAAGTTCCGCGTCTTCAACAACGGCGCCGGCAGCTACGCGATGGCGGCGCCGAAGATCAAGGCGCTGCTGGCGCGGCATCGCTCGCGCCCGATCGGCGCTCGGGTGACCTTGACGCGCCAGACGCTCGACGTCCGCAGGATCTATCGTCACCTCACGGACGAACTGGGCTTCTGGGAAGTGGGCTTCGCGCCGGTGACGACCGCGCCGGGCCGCGATTACGCGATCTCGGATGGCGGCTTCGATCACCTGCTGTCGCAATTCCGCGACCTGGCGGCCGAGTACCTCGACGCGGCGCTCCAGAACCGCCATCACGGCTTCTCGAATATCCGCGAGACCCTGCAGGAGATTCATCACGGTCACGCCAAGGCCTACCCGTGCGGGGCGGGGCTCGGCTTGATGGGCGTATCGACCGACGGCAACGTGGCGCTGTGCCATCGATTCGCCGGCTCCGACGACCACACGCTCGGTACCGTCCGCGACGGCGTGTCGTGGGAGCAGCAGCAGGCGTTCCTCGAGACCCACCACGTCTCGAGCAAGACGGATTGCACCACCTGCTGGGCGCGGCCGATCTGCGCCGGCGGGTGTTACCACGAAGCGCACACGCGCTACGGCGAAACGACCCGGCCCAACCTGCACTACTGCGAGTGGATTCGCGGCTGGACGCACACCTGCCTCGAAATCTATGGTGAGCTGGCGGAGCGGAATCCCGCGTTCCTGCGCCAGTTCGATGATGAAGACGTTGCGGAGAAGGTTTCATGAAGCATCTGACCCCGGTGAATCGCAAGGCCGCTCGCGTTGAAGCGGTCACGAAGGATGTAGTTGCCCTCCAGCAGGGCGGCCCGCCGCAGCAGCCCGAGCCGCCACACATTCCCCACGGCTGCTCGCTGGTGTTCTCGCCAGGCTGGGAGGCCGACCGCACCGGCGGGACGGCCGGACTCTGCCAGCCGGTCGAGCGCGACCTGTTCGACTGCCACATGGGCTGCTTCTGGCCGGCGCAAGTGCCGGACCAGCTGAATCACGCGCCGGACTGGACCGCGAAGTGCGCGGCCGCGCAGAAAGACTGGCGCAAGATCGACCTGATCTTCCCGGACGACGAGAACAAGAAGTGAGAGCGATTCTTCCGGCGCTGATCGTGCTGAGCGCCACGGCGCTCTCGGCTCAGAAACCGGTCACTCCAGCCGGCGGCAATCACCTGATGTACATCGGCACCTACGCCGGCTCAATCCAGATCTTCGACGAGGCCACCGAGGCACTGACCGGTGAAATCAAGTTGAAGACCGGCATTCCGCGATCGCTGACGCTGTCGCAGTCGCGAACCACGTTCTACGTGCTCGACTCCACCAACGAGCGCATCGAGATCGTCGACATTGCAACCCGGGCGACCACCGAGACGTTCACGCTCAGCGAGGGCAACAAGAAGGTCCGTATTCGCGGCATGCAGGTCGACCCGCTCGAGCGGTTCCTGATCCTGCTGACACGCTCGGCCACCAGGCAGATCGATCGCTGGGAGATTGGCGACATTTCGATGCAGCTCTACGACCTCGCCCAGAAGAAGGTGACGCGCAGCATTCCGTGGCCGCGCGGGGAAGAGCGCGAGTTCGTCAACATCCGGTTCTCGCCCGACGGCAAGCTGCTGTATTTCTTCGGCGACGACGTGCTGATTCTTGAGACCACCAATTTCACCGAGGTTGACACCTGGCCGCTGAGCCGGCCGATTGAGCCGGGCCTCGGCCGCGTCAACTTTGGCGCGGTCGATGATTTCAACGAGGATCCCGGTTTCTTCACCGGCCTGTTCACGTCGCAGGATCCGATCCAGAACCGCCGGATCATGAACCTCGGCCGCGTCAACCTGGTGGCGAAGACCATCGACCTGACACCAGTCGGCCCGGCCGAAGGCATCAGCTTTGCCATGTCGTTGGACCGCAAGCGCGCCTGGGGATTGCTGCAGGGTGGCGGCAGCGCGACGCAACCCATCGGCCGCTATGAGTTCTGGGCGTTCGACGTCACCGCGCGGAAGCTCATCAGTCGCACTGCGTTCGAAGGCCGCCCGCGCATGGCGCTCCGGGTGTCGTCGAACGGCAGGCTGCTCTACATCTACCAGGCCGGTGAGACCATCGACGTGTATGACTCGACGTCGTACAAGAAGCTGCGCACGATCGAGATGAACGCCGATCAGACGACGAGCCTGTTCATCCTGCCGAGGAAATAGGCCTCCGGGCCTCCGGGTCCTCCTGGCACTCATGGACCGACGAGCCTTTCGATACCTCGTCCCGTACTGGCGGCGGCTGGTCCTCGTGCTCGTCATCAGCCTGATCAGCACCGCCACCACGCTGATCATTCCCTATCTCTCGAAGGACCTGATCGACACGGCGCTGGTCGGCCGCGATCTCGATGCGCTGCGGCGCATTGTCGCGTGGTTTATCGGCCTGGGTGTGCTCGGGTTCGTGTTGAACGTCACCAGCGGACTCCGCTACACCCGCGTCTCCGCGGAGATCCTGTTCGACATGCGCCTGGCGCTGTACGCGCACCTGCAGCGGCTGTCGCCGCGCTTCTACGCCCGGACGCGGCTGGGTGACATCGTCTCCCGGCTGAACAACGACATCAGCGAAATCCAGCGCGTGGCCGCGGAAGCGGCGCTCGCATGGGTCGGCAACGTGCTGTTTCTCGCCGGCAGCCTGGCGATGATGGTGTGGCTCGACTGGCGGCTGGCGATCGTGGCGCTGGCGCCGTTGCCGATCAGCTTGATTGCACTGGCGTTCTACCGGCGGCGCCTGGAGAGCCGGGTCGCGGAACTCCGGCAACGCAGCGCCGACATCGGCAGCTTCCTGATCGAAACGCTGCAGGCGGCATCGCTGGTGGTGGCGTCGAACGCCCAGGCGCGCGAACAGGATCGGTTTCGCGGCCTCAACGGCGCGTTCATCGAGGCGCTGATGCGCATGCAGCGCGTCACCTACTTCGCCGGCGGCCTGCCGGGCACGGTCCTGTCGGTGGGATCGGCGATCGCGTTCTTCTACGGCGGTCTGCGGGTGATCGACGGCACGCTGACGCTGGGAACGATGGGTGCGTTTCTCGCCTACCAGATGCGCGTGTTTGCGCCGGCACAGGCGCTGATGGGGTTGTGGGCCAGCCTGGCGACCGCGAAGGTGTCGTGGCTCCGCGTGCTGGAAATCCTCGACGCGCCGATCGACGTCGTCGAACGTGCCGATGCGCAGCCGATCGTGGATCCAAAAGGCGAGTTGTCATTCGAGGGCGTGACGCTTGGCACCGATCGGTCGCGCGTCCTGGACGAGGTGTCGTTCGTGGCGGGGCCCGGACAAACCGTGGCGCTGGTTGGCGGCAGCGGCGTTGGCAAGTCGACGATTGCCTATCTGGCCGCGCGGCTGCTCGATCCGGAGTCCGGAGCGGTACGACTCGACGGCCTGGACCTTCGAAGCCTGACCCTCGACAGCGTCCGGCGTCACGTTGTGCTGGTCGAGCAGGAGCCCACGCTCCTTCACGCCACGATTGAGGAGAACATCCGTTACGTCAGACCGTCAGCGACGAGCGACGATCTTCGAAGGGCGGCTGAAGCGGCCGGCATTGCCGCCTTCGTGGCGTCGCTGCCAGAGGGCTATGCAACCGTCGTCGGCGAGCGCGGATTGGCGGTGTCGGCCGGCGAGCGCCAGCGCATCGCCCTGGCGCGGGCGTTTGTGGCCGATCCGGCCGTGCTGGTCATGGACGAGCCCACCGCGGCGCTCGACGCAATCGCGCAGCGGCAGGTGATTGCTGGTTCGCGGGCGGTGATGCGCGGCCGCACCACGCTGCTCATCACCCATCGCCGCGAAGTGGCCATGGCGGCCGATCATGTCGTGGTGCTCGATGGCGCGCGGGTGGTCGATGCCGGCGCACCGCTCGATCTGGCAGAACGCTCGACGGCGTTCGCGCGCCTGTTTGAGCTCGACGTGTCTGCCGGAGCGCCTGGCGCGAGGGGGGACCTTCCTGCAGGCACGGTCGCGTGACGCGGACCGTTCGCGTGGCCGTGATCGACAGCGGCGTCCACGCATCGCACCCACACGTCGGCGGCGTCGCGGGCGGTATTGGCGTTGACGACGATGGACAACTGACAGACGACTACGTCGATCGACTCGGGCACGGCACCGCCGTGACGGCTGCCATCAAGGAAAAGGCGCCCGCGGCCGCCATTCATGTCATCAAGGTGTTCGACCGTGAGCTGAACGCCACTGGCCGCGCGCTGGTGGCGGCGTGCGAACAGGCGCTGGTGAGCGGTGCGGAGATCGTCAACCTGAGTCTCGGGACCCGGAACCCCGAACACGAGCCGCTCTTGACCGAGGTGGTGACGCGGCTGCGCGCGTCCGGCGCAGTGGTGATTGCCGCCGGCCCGGTGGACGGCATTCGGTGGCTGCCGGGATCGACCGCCGGCGTCTGGGCGGTGACGCTGGACTGGAGCGTCCCCCGCGATGGCTGCAAGCTCGATCGGCTGTCGTCGAACGGCGCCGGCTTTCGCGCGTCCGGCTATCCGCGCCCGATACCGGGTGTGCCGCCAGAGCGGAATCTGCAGGGACTGAGTTTTGCCGTCGCGAACGTGACCGGCGTCGTGGCGCGCCTGTTGGCGCAAGCGGAGGCCGGTGACCCGGCCTCCGTGGTGGCGCGTGCTTTCGAACGAGGATTGCTGTGATCGCCGCCTGACGTGGACTGGATCCCATTACCCTTCAGTAGTTCCCAGGGTTCCGGCCGACGGACTACGATCGTGCGGTGACGATTCGCACCGCCACCGCCGCCGACGCCGCCACGCTCGCGGACCTGGCGCGCCGCACCTTCTACGACACCTTCGCGCCGGCCAGCGATGCGGGCGACATGGCGCTCCACCTGGCCAAGGCGTACGGTGTTGATCAACAGACGCGTGAGATCGAGGATCGTGACATCACGACGCTGCTGGTCGAAAACGGCGGCCAGGCGATTGCGTACGCACAGGTGCGCGAGGGACACCTGCCGGACTGCGTCACTGCGGAGAAGCCGATCGAGCTCTGGCGCTTCTACGTCGATCGCAGCTGGCATGGCCGCGGGATTGCGCAGCCGCTGATGGAGCGCGTCATGCTGGAAGCCCGGCAGCGTGGCGCCCGGCTGCTGTGGTTGGGCGTCTGGGAACACAACGCGCGGGCGCGGGCGTTCTACGCGAAATGTGGTTTCGCGGTGGCCGGACAGCACATATTCTTGTTTGGCACCGATCCGCAGACCGATCTTGTGATGGTGACGCCACTGTGATGACACCTCGCCGCCTGATTGCCTCGAGTCTTGTCGCCGCCGGCGTGCTCTGGTTTCAGGCCGCCGGCTGGTTCGAACCCGGACGGGTCGCTGCGCAACCGGCGCCGTCGCAGACCCGCCCCGTCAACGCGCGGATCGACAGCGACCGGTTGATGTCAACGGTGAAGACGCTGGCCGATCCGAAGCTCGAAGGCCGCGCCGCCGGATCGCCAGGCGGCATTGCCGCGCGCGCCTGGATCCTCGACCGCTTCAAGGAGTTCGGCCTCCAGCCGGTCGCCGGTGCGCACGTCCATCCGTTCACCTTCACTCGCACGATCGCCAGCGGCCGTGAGGAAGGCTCGGGCGCAAACGTGCTCGGGATGTGCCTCGGCTCCGATCCGACGCTGCCCTACTTCGTCCTGTCGGCGCACTACGACCACGTTGGCATTCGAGACAACCAGGTCTATCCAGGCGCCGACGACAACGCGTCGGGCGTCGCGGTGCTGCTCGAGATCGCGGCCTTCTGCCAGAAGACGCCGTTCCGCCGCACCATCCTGTTTGCGGCGTTCGATGCCGAGGAGCGCGGCCTGCAGGGCGCGCGGGCGTTGCTCGCCAAGCCGCCGGTGCCAAAGGAACGGCTCGGCTTGAACATCAATCTCGACATGGTGAGCCGCAGCGCCAAACGCGAGATCTTCGTCGCGGGCACCTACCACTATCCCGACCTGAAGGCGCCGATCGAGCACATCGCCAAACGGGCGCCGATCACCGTGTTGTTCGGCCACGACAAGCCCGTCGCGATTGCCGGCGGGTTAGATGACTGGACCAACCAGTCGGACCACGGTCCGTTCCACGATGCCAGCATTCCGTTCGTCTACTTCGGCGTCGAAGATCATCCCGACTACCACAAGCCGACCGACACCGCCGACAAGATTGACCGCGGCTTCTTCGCGGACGCCGCCGAAACGATTCTCGACGCGATGCTGGCGCTCGATCGAGCGAGATAGCGGTGGCACAAGCACTGTTCGACGCGATCAAGACCGGCAAGGCGGACGAGGTGATGGCAACGGCGCTTCCGTGGTGCTGGTTGCGGCCTGCAACATGAAGCCGGACGTGGTGGGCGCCCTGCTGGAGCTGGGCGCGCCGGTCGAGATCTTCGAGGCAGCCGTCCTCGGCAACGTCGATCGCAGCAACGACGTGCTCGCCGGCAATCCCGCGCGGCCGTCCGAACATGCGCCCGACGGCGTCACGCCGGTGGCGTTGGCCGCGTTTTTCGGCCAGCCTGCTGCGGTCAATGCGCTGATCGCCGCCGGAGCCGACGTCAACGCCGCTGCCAGCAACCTGGCATATCTGTGTCATCAGTGAAATCTGTGGAGATCATCCTGATGTGACCCGCTGGTAGACCTCGAGGGTTCCCTCGACAAGACGATTGACCCCGAAATGGTCGGCGACGCGAGCTCGCCCAGCCGCGCCGTATTCAGCTCGCAGCTCCCGGTCCTTCAGTAGCGTGACGATCGCCGCCGCGAGCGCTTTGGGGTCCGCGGGCTCCACGAGCAAGCCGGTCTCGCCTGGCACCACCGCTTCCGGAATGCCGCCGGCACGCGTGCCGACCACCCCGTGGCCCATCGCCATGGCATCGAGCACCGCCGATCCAAGTCCTTCGGTAAGCGAGCTCATCACGAACAGGTCCGCGGACTTCATCAGCGACAGCACATCCTCACGAAATCCCGGCAACAGCACCCGCTTGGTGAGGTTGAGGTGCTTGATCTGTTTCTCGAGCGGCACCCGCAGCTCGCCCTCGCCGAAGATCACCAGATGTGCGTCGGGCACATCGCGCAGCACCATCGGCATGGCGTCCACCAGGTACTTCTGGCCCTTATGGCCGACCAGCGCGCCGACATTGACGATCACCGGCACGCCGTGCGGCAACCAGTACTCGGCATGCAGGTCGGCGGCGGGCCGATGGGCAATCTTGTCCACGTCAATGCCGTCGTGCACCACGTGAATGCGCCCGGCTGGAATGCCGTCGTGAACCAGGATGTCCCTGATCGCGTTGGAGGCGGCGATGAATGCGTCGACCTGCCGGTACTTCCACTGCGAGAACGCATGCGACTGCAGGTGAAAGTCCACCCGGCGAGAGGCAATCATCTTGGGGCGGCGGTCCGGCGATCCAAACGACAGTGCCAGGCCAGCCATGGAGACGGCGTGCGGGTCGTGCGCGTGGACAATCGCCGGCTTCCACTGGCGGATGATCTTCGACAGCTTCCAGGCCGCCGCCAGGTCGATTTCGTTCGCCGGGGCGAGCGGCACCAGGTCCGGCCCCTCGGAGGCCCGATGGAACAACTCGCCCTCGCGATGCGCGACCAGCACCGCGCGATGGCCGCGAGCGCGCAGGCCGATGACGGTTAGGAGGACCTGTTGCTGTCCCCCGCGCCAGGTGCGCGCGGTGTCGATGTGGAGGGCGAACACAGCTCCCAGAGTTTCGCAAACTTCAGCCCGACATAGCGGGCATTCATTGCCGACACGATCAGGCCGGGCACGCCGTCGCGAAAGCCGCCGCGCAGCACATAGTTGCGGAAGAAAGCCGCCGGCGGGTGCATTACCAGGTCCAGGAATCCCGCCCGCCGCCCCTCCTCGAACATCTGCTTCGCTGCCAGGGTGGTGTAGCGATCCATGGTCTGGAAGTGGTGCGCCAGGTCCCGGTAGGCGTAGTGCTGCAGCTCGTGGCGGAGGTCGGCCACCTGGCCATCCACCCGCACTGACTCGTGCACGTATTTGCCCGACCATCGGGCACGGCGGCGATCGTAGAGCCGCAGCTGGTAGTCCGGATACCAGTCGGTGGAGCGCATCCAGCGGCCGAGATGAAACGTGACGCGCGGCACACGGTAGCCCGCGGCCTTCGGGCCGGCCTGGATCGTCGACGTGAGCTCGTTGGCCAGCGCCTGGGTCACGCGCTCGTCCGCATCCAGCGAGAAAATCCAGTCGTGCGAGGCCTGCTCGGCGGCGAAGTTCTTCTGCGCGATGTAGCCGGGCCACGGGCGGACGATCACCTTGTCGGTGTAACGGCGCGCGATCGCCACGGTGTCGTCGGTGCTCTCGCTGTCGACGACGATGATCTCGTCGGCCCAGGAGAGTGATTCGAGGGCGGCCTGGATGTTGGCCGCTTCGTTGAAGGCAATGATGGTGGCCGTGACCGGCACGGCCTCCATCTTAGCTTCTATTGTCCGAACAGCGGTGAGACTTGCACGGCGGCGAGGTTCACGACCGACTTGGCGTACTCGACCAGGGCCAGCAGCTCGTTGTTACGCGCGACGTTGAGATCGCGCTGCGCCGTCAGCACGAAGAAGCTCTGCGTCAGGCCGGCCTGGAAGCGCTTCTCTTCGGCTTCGAGTCGGCGCTCGGCCAGCGTTCGGGACGAACGGGTCGCATCGACGCGCCGCGCGTTGGTCTGGACGTTGCGGGCCGCGTCGCGTACTTGCGTGGTAACCGCCATCTCGAGGCTCGAGAGCTGGCGCTCGGCCTGCGTCTGCTGCAGCCGCGCCCGGGCGAGCTGCACTTCCTGCGTCGAGCCGCCGATTGGGTAGGACATGTTGACCTGCACGTTCCAGCCCGGGAAGTCGCCGGCCAGGGTCGACTTCACCGTCTCGAAGTAGCTCCGCTCGGCGCTGCTGACGATGTTGCCGATCGGCAGGCTGCCGACCAGCGCGCGCCGCACCTGCAGGCCGCCGATGGCGCGCGTGCTGTAGTTGACCGACGCCGTCACGTCCGGCAACGACTGGTTGCGGAAGTAGCGGATGCTGACGTCGTTGATCTCGAGATTCTTGCGTGCGCTCACCAGGTCGGTGCGATCGCTCAGCGCGTTCTTGACCGCGCCGTCCACGTCGACCGTCACCGGCGTGAAGGTGAGCGCATCGGTAGGCTCGATGCGGGCGTTCCAGAACTCTGGTGACGAGGGGTTGTAGACCAGCGTGCGCAGGGTGTCCATCAGCCGCTCGATTGCGGCCTCGGCAACGATCACCGCTTCTTCGCGGGTCGCGACTTCCGCTTCGGCCTGCACGATGTCGAGCGGCGCCATGGTGCCGATCTCGACCCGGGCGCGGTTGTCCTTCAACGACTGCTGCGACAACTGCAGCGACTGGCGCTGCACGGCGAGGTTGCCAATCGCGCCGACCAGGTCGTAATACGCGTTGCGCACGTTGCGCGTCGTCTGGGTGATCGCCTGCTTCAACTGGGTGTCGCTGATCTCCTTGTTCTTCTGGCTGATGATCAGCTGCTGGCGGGTGCCGTCGATCTTGAAGTTGCGCAGCAGCGGCTGGCTGTAGCTGGCCGACAGCACGTTGTTCAGCTGCGGATTGAAGCTCTGGAGCAGGTTGGTGGTGGTGCTCCGCGTGTTGTTGAAGCGCACGTCGAAGCTGCCGCCGGCCCACGGGGTGAGCGACTGCAGCCCGAAGTTGAAGATCGACTGACCGCTGCTGATGCCGATGGTAGAAGCGCCGCCTGAATCCAGGAAGCTCGTCGAGGGCTGCGTCTGGTCGGCGGTGCTGATCGTCGACACGAAGTTCGGCGTGTAGGCGGCTCTGAACTGGCTGACGGTCAGGTCCTGCAACTCCGGGTTGATGCGCTGCACCTGGAGGTCCAGGTTCTGCTCGAGCGCCGTCGCCACCGCATCATCGATGCTCAGGCGCTGCACCGGGCCCTGCTGCGCTGATGTCGCCAGCTGCGGCGCTGTCTGCGCGTGAACAGGGGTAAGCCCAGAAACGGACACCGACACGGCCGCCAAGCCGGCGGAAACCGCGATTCGGGCACAAAAGAGGCTATCAAAACGCATCACACACCCACTCCATTCGAGGGAACCACCGAGTCTTTGACCGCGCAGCAAAACCGGTGGCGCGGGCGAGACATCAGCCCACCATCATAGACGGGATGGGCCGGTGATGGGTTCGCGAGATCCGCTTGAAGCGGCCGGAAATCGGCTTCGACCGGTTGGCCACATATACTTACTGGTCGATGACCGAAGCTGAGGTTCTGACGATTTTCCGGCGGTCCGGCGCCTTGCTCGAAGGCCATGTCCGGCTGTCGTCGGGGCTGCATAGCCCCGGATACCTGCCGTGTGCGCTGGCGCCGCAGCACCCACGCGAGGCCGAAACGCTGGGTGCAGCGCCGGGCAATCCTGTCCGTGCGCTGGGTGCGCAGGGCCTCGACGTGCCCGCGGGGGCCTTGAAGATTGGGTGATTCCTTGATTCCTTGACTGTTGGGCGATTTTCAATCGCCAATCGCCGAATCATTTGGCGATTGGCAATCAACCAGTCGCCAGATCTCAGTCGCCAATCAACAGTCATCAATCACCCAACAGTCAAGGAATCAAGGAATCACCCAATCACCCAATCACCCAATTCTGCCCCATGCGCACGCTGAAGCTGACCATCGCCTATGACGGCACGCATTACGCGGGCTGGCAGCGGCAGGCCAACGCGGTCACGATCCAGCAGGTGCTCGAGGACGAGATCGCGGCGATGGTCGGCGGTCGCAGCCCGCTCAACGCCGCCGGCCGAACCGATGCCGGTGTACATGCCGCCGCGCAAGTGGCCAGTATTTCCATCGATCACGACATCAGCTGCGACGATCTGTTACGCGCGCTCAATGCGCGGCTCAAGGCGGGCGATATCCGCGTGCGATCGATCGAAGAGATGCCGGATCGCTGGGACGCGCGGGTCTTCGCCAAGTCGAAGACCTATCGCTACGCGATCTGGAACGGCGTGCCGCCGAACCCCTTCATCCGCCATGTCGTCTGGCACGTGCCGTATCCCCTCGAGTTGGAGCGCATGCGGCAGGCCGCGGCGATGTTGGTCGGCGAGCACGACTTCGCCGCGTTCAAGGGACGCGGCACGGACGTCCTGACCACGCGACGAGCAGTGCTGTCCGCGGAGATCGCGGAAGTCGAGATCCACACTGATCAGCCGGTGGCGCTCTCGCCGCTGGGAAGCGCGCCGGAGAATCCAGGCGGACGCTTGCTGCGGTTCGACATCAGCGGCACGGGCTTCCTGCGGCACATGGTGCGCACCATTGCCGGCACGCTCGTGGACATCGGCCGCGGCAACATGGAGGCCGGCGACATGCGCGCGATCCTCGAGACCGGCGAGCGCGCGCGGACGGGACAGACCGCGCCGGCTCAGGGCCTGATGCTCTGGCAGGTCAGCTACTAGTCTTCTCGGCCTTTTCCGTCGGCTTGCCAAGCCACAGCGACACCAGCCAGACGACGCCCGCCGCGGCGACGATCACCATCAGTAGCCGCACGCCCGACGCCAGGCCCGCGAGGCTGACTGCCGGAATCGGATACGACATCAGCGCGGTCCCGCGCTCGGTCGCCCAGTGCCAGGCGGTGTGCGCCACCAGCGCCGACATCAGGATCGTTCCCATACGCTCGGCGACGACCAAGCGGAAGAGCAGCGTCAGTGCGGGAATCGCGATCAACAGCACCACCAGTTGTCCGATTTCCACGCCGACGTTGAACGCCAGCAGCGACGCCACCAGATGATCGCCCGCAAACTGCAGGCGCTCGCGCAACAGGAACGAGAAGCCGAACCCGTGAATCAAGCCGAAGCCGAACGTCACCACCCACCGGCGCTGGAGGTTGGCTCCGGCGATGTTCTCGAAGGCCATGTAGACGATCGAAATCGCGATGAACGTCTCAATGAGCGGCGGAAACCACAGGCTGTCCGGCGCCATGCCGTAGGCCGACGCAATCAGGGTCACCGAGTGCGCGACGGTAAAGGACGTCACCACGATGACCAGCGGCTTCAGCCTGCGAAACGGAATCACCAGGCACAGCAGGAACAGCAGGTGATCGGTGCCGTCGAGAATATGGAAGAAGCCTTCCCGGGCAAACAGGTAGAACGCCTGGTGCCAGCGCGGATCGAGATGGACGATGCCGGTATCGGCATGGATGTCGAAGGCGCGTTCGGGCTGGCCTGGCTGTTGAAAACGCAGCACGACGTTGACCTGCAGGCCCAGGCGCGACAAGCCCGGCCGGATCGAGAAGTCGGACTGGTCGGACGTGATCCGGTACTCGAACCCGACGTCGAGCATCCCCTGTTCCCAGTAGATCTGGGTCTCGGTGCCGAGACGTGGCCCGGTCAGCAGGTTCGCCTGCGCCGCCTCGAACGACTGGAAGGAGGGATCAGCCGGCAGCGAGACACGGACGCCCTGAATCTGCGGGGTCGCCAGCCGTTGGCCGTTCTCGTACAGCTCGATGTAGTCCTTGATCCAGATGTTGGTGGCGTCGGTCAGCGCGGTATCCACGCGCGAAAAGTCGAGAAATCCCGTGGTGAATGTGGGAATGTCGACGTCCCGGAGCGATTTGAGCGGGACGCGCAACAGCAGGGTCAACGCCGGCCCCTGCGGCCGCACGAATCCCGTTACGGTCACTTCGTTCGGGACCTCATGCGCCTGGATCATGGGTGCCATCGCGGCGATGAGAATGACCGCAACGGCCAATCGGCTCAATGATTTGAAGCGATGAACGGTGCTCGACACGGTGCTCGGTCCCAAGTATACTGGCGCCCGCATTGACGGCACTTGTCGAGGGGAGCCAAGAGATGAAGCGCGTGAAGAATCGCAAGTTCATGACCGGCGCAGCGTTCGTGGCCATTCTGGTGACGCTCGGCGTCGCACAGGGAATGCTGGATAAGGCGGCCGCCCAGGCCAAGCAGGTGCCGCGGTTCGAAGTCGATCCGTATTGGCCAAAGCCGATGCCCAACAACTGGGTGCAGGGCATGACCATCGGCATTGGCATTTCGTCCGACGATCACGTGTGGGTGATCCATCGCGGCAACGATGAAGGCAACCTCGATCGCACGGAGCTGAAGCAGGTCACTCCGACCGGTCCGGTGGTTGGCGAATGCTGCCAGTCCGCGCCGCCGGTGCTCGAATTCGACGCCGCCGGCAACCTGGTAGGAAGCTGGGGCGGCCAGCCAGCCGACAACTCGTACGACTGGCCCGAAAGCAACCACGGCATCGTCGTCGATCACAAGGGCTTCGTGTGGATTGGCGGCAACGGCGGTCCCGACGCCCACATCCTGAAGTTCACGCGCGCCGGCAAGTTCGTGGCGCAGTACGGCAAGAAGAACGCCCGCCTGAAGGAAGATCCGAATGCCAAGCCCGGCGCCAAGCCGAACTTCGTGCCCAACAGCATGGACATGAACAACTTCGGCCGTGTCGCGAAGATCTTCATCGACCCCAAGGCGAACGAAGGCTATCTGGCTGACGGATACTTCAACAAGCGCGTGGCCGTGATCGACCTCGACAGCGGCAAGATCAAGCGGTTCTGGGGCGCCTATGGCAATCCGCCGGACGACACGCCGATCGGTCCGTACGATCCGACCGCGCCGCCCGCCAAGCACTTCCGTACGCCGGTGCACTGCGCCGAGATGTCGAACGACGGCTTCGTCTACGTGTGCGACCGCCCGAACAACCGCCTGCAGATCTTCACGCGCGAGGGCAAGTTCGTGAAGGAAGTGTTCGTGGCCAAGGAAACCCGCGCCGACGGTTCGGTGTGGGACGTCGCCTTCTCGAAGGATCCGCAGCAGAGCTGGCTCTACATGGCCGACGGCGTCAACGAGCACGTCCGCGTGTTCAACCGCGCGACGATGGAAGAGGTCTACAACTTCGGGTACGGCGGCCGCCAGCCGGGCATGTTCCTCGGAACGCACAGCATTGCCGTGGATTCGAAGGGCAACATCTACACGACCGAAACCTACACCGGCAAGCGCTTGCAGAAGTTCGTGGCCAAGGGCATGGGCGTGGCCCCGAAGAGCGGCCAGGTGCCGTGGCCAGGAACTAAATAACTTTCAGGTGTAAGGTTTAAACTCGACAGGTCGGTTCGGGGGGACCCGGGCCGGCCTTTTTCTTTGCCCGTGCCGGGAGTAACATCAACCAACTCCATGTCCCTCGATCACCTGCTGGAGTGGATCCCGAAGGGCGGACCCGAAGAGGCGCTGGCGCGCCAAGTCGAGTTCGACCGCCTGCCGCGACATGTCGCCATCATCATGGACGGCAACGGCCGGTGGGCCGGCGAGCGGCACCTGCCGCGTGTTGAAGGACACCGCGCCGGCGTGGATGCGGTGCGCGACGTCATTGAGACCTCGGCCCGTCTCGGCCTTGAAGTCCTGACCCTCTACGCGTTCTCGGTCGAAAACTGGAAGCGGCCGGCGGCCGAAGTCAACACCCTGATGGGGCTGCTCAAGCGCTATCTCGGCCTCGAGCTCGAGACGCTGCTGCGCAACAACATCCGTTTCAACGTCATCGGCCGGGCCGACGCCCTGGCGCCGGACATTCGCACCGAGCTGCTCGACGCCGAGCGCAAGACGTCGAAGAACACCGGGATGATTTTCAACATCGCGCTGAACTACGGCGGCCGTACGGAAATCGTCGACGCCGCGCGCCGCGCCATCGAAGCCGGCATCAAGCCCCAAGATCTCGACGAGGATCGTTTTTCGAACCTGCTCTACACCGCCCGCCAGCCGGATCCCGACCTGCTGATCCGGACGAGCGGCGAAATGCGGGTCAGCAACTTCCTCCTCTGGCAGATTGCCTATGCGGAGATCTGGGTGACGGACACGTTGTGGCCCGATTTCCGCTGCCGCCATCTCCTGGAAGGCGTGGTCGCCTACCAGAAGCGCGATCGCCGATTCGGCGGCATCACACCTGCTGTTCCCGCCGGCGTCCGTTAATACATGACTCGTGTTCTGAGCGGCGTCGTGCTTGGCGCCGTCGCGCTCGCGTTGATCTGGTTTCTCAGTTCGGCGGCGCTTCTGGTCGTGGCGCTCGCGCTGGCAGCGCTCGCGTTCCACGAGTACGAACGCGTGGTCCGCGCGATAGGCGCGACGGTGCCGTACTGGACGTCGCTGGCCGGCACGCTGCTGGTTTGCGCGACGGTGCCCTTTCCGTACCTCGATCTCGAGTTCGTCCTGGCCGGCACGTTGCTGGTCATCGCGTTCAAGGTGCTGGCGTCGGACCGCACCGGCCCATCACTGCTGACCGATCCGGCCGCGGCGCTCCTCGCGCCGATCTACATCGGGCTCGGCCTTGGCTGCCTGGTGTCCGTGCACGCGATTGCCGGCAGGGAGGGCGTGTTGCTGTTGATCGCCACCGTCGCGGTCAGCGACACCTCGCAGTACTACATGGGCCGCGCGTTCGGGCGCACGCCGCTGTCGCCGCGGAGCCCGAAAAAGACCCGTGAAGGCGCCGCCGGCGGGTTGGTGGTGGCACCGCTGTTTCTCGTCGTCGCCGGCGCCTACTGGCTGCCGGCGTTTCCGTGGTGGTGGCACGCGAGCCTGGGGCTGGCGATTGCCATCACCGGCATCATCGGTGACCTGTTCGAGTCGATGCTGAAGCGCGCCGCGGGTATGAAAGACAGCGGGGCGCTGATTCCCGGCCACGGCGGCGTGCTCGATCGCATCGACGCACTGCTGTTTGCCGCACCTGTGTGCTACTTCTTCCTGCGCAACGTGTGGACCCTGCCATGAAACGGGTTGCGATTCTCGGATCGACGGGTTCGATTGGCACGAGCGCGCTCGACGTGGCGCGCACGCACCCCGGCCGCGTGGAGGTCGTGGCCATCGCCGCCGCGACCAATGTCGGCGCGATGGTGACGCAGATCCTCGAGTTCCGGCCCCGCGCGGTGGCGATGGCTACCGGCGACGCGATGGACAAGCTCACCGCGGCGCTCGGTGGATCGCCGGCCGAAACGTCCGGCGTCGGCAACGAGGGGCTTTGTCAGATCGCCGCGCACCCCGACGTCGACATCGTGCTGTGCGCCTCGTCCGGCACGGCGGCGCTCGATGCGGTGTTGTGCGCTATTGAGGCCGGCAAGACGATTGCGCTCGCCAACAAGGAAGTGCTGGTCATGGCGGGAGGCATCGTGATGGATGCGGCCCGCCGGAAGGGTGTCGCGGTACTGCCCGTCGACAGCGAGCACAACGCGATTCATCAGTGCCTGCACGGCCGAAGCGATGCGGAACTGCGCCGGTTGATCCTGACCGCGTCGGGCGGCCCGTTCCGCGGCCGCTCGCTGGCCGCGCTGGAGTCGGTCACCGCGGCCGACGCGCTCAAGCATCCCACCTGGCAAATGGGCCCGAAGATCAGCATCGACGCCGCGACGCTGATGAACAAGGGCCTCGAGGTGATTGAGGCGCACTGGTTGTTCGGCGTGCCGGCGTCACACATCGACGTAGTGGTGCACCCGCAGTCGATCGTCCACTCGATGGTGGAATGGAAAGACGGCTCGATCATCGCGCAGATGGGCATCACCGACATGCGGCTGCCGATCCAGTACGCGTTTGCGCACCCGGATCGCTGGGACGCGCCGGTGCCGTTCCTGGACCTGACGCGCCAGCCGGCGCTCGAATTCCACGAACCCGCCTGGGACGATTTTCCCTGCCTGCGGCTGGCCTATCGCGCGCTCGAAGCCCCACCCCACGACGCACAGTCCGCGTCGCGAGGGCCCCGGGTCCAGCGCAGCCTGCCCATCGTCTTGAACGCGGCCAACGAAGTTGCGGTGGCGTCTTTTCTGGAGGGGCGGCTCGGCTTCACGCAGATTCCACAGGTCATTGCGCAGGCCATGGACGCGCACACCCCGGAACCGGCCGCCAGCCTGTCCGACGTTCGCCGGGTGGACACCTGGGCCCGGATGCATGCCGCCGAGCGGGCCCGGGAGCTAGAATTAGGTAGCCGGTAAGTAGCAGCGGCAGCCAGACACACTCATGACCACGCTCTTGTCGTTCTTATTCGTTCTCGGCGTCCTCGTCTTCATCCACGAGTTGGGCCACTTCCTGCTGGCGCGCTGGCACGGCGTGCGCGTCCTCACGTTCTCGCTCGGCTTTGGACCGAAGCTGTTGAAAGTGCAGCGCGGCGACACCGAGTACTGCATCAGCGCCATCCCGCTCGGCGGCTACGTGAAAATGGCCGGCGAGAACCCCGACGATCCGCAGACCGGCGCGGACGATGAGTTCATGGCGAAGTCGAAGTGGCAGCGGTTCCAGATCCTGATTGCGGGACCGGCCATGAACATCCTGCTGGCCGTGGTGCTGCTGGCCGCGATCCTGATGCGCGGCGCCGAGGTGCCGGCCTACCTCGATCAGCCCGCACTGGTTGGCGCGGTGCAGGCCGGTTCACCGGCGGAACGCGCCGGCCTTCAGCCCGGCGATACCATCACGAAGTTCGGCACGGCCGACGTGCGGACGTGGGAACACCTCGACATGGCGGTGGCGGCGCGGCCCGAGCGCGAGGTGGAAGTGGTGGTGGTACGCAACGGCCAGGCGCAGCGCCTGAAGATCCGTCCCGATCTCACCGAACTGCGCACGCGCAACGACGCACGGTTCGAAATCGGCACCATCGGCGTAATGCCCGATATCTATCCGCGGATCACCAGTTTCGTTCCCGGCAAGCCCGCCGAATCGTCCGGCCTGAAGGCCGGCGACGAGATTCGGGCTATCGACGGCGAGCGCATGGCGTTCTACTCGCAGGTCCTGCAGACGCTGTCGCAGAAGCCCGCCGACCGGCCGATTGTCTTCACCGTCCGCCGTGAGGGCGTCGATCAGACCATCTCGGTCACGCCCTACCGCGAGGGCGACCGCACGCTGATCGGCATGTACGGCCGTGACGCCACCGTGTCATTCACGCCGTCGCCGATCGACGCGGTCGTGATGAGCGTGGAGCGCAACATCGAGATGTCGGGACTGATTCTCGGCACGCTCAAGGACCTGGTGACCGGCGAGGCGTCGCCGAAGCAGCTGATGGGCCCGGTCGGCATCGCGCAGTTGTCGGGTGAGTCCGCGCAGGCCGGCTGGATTGCGCTGCTCGGGCTGATGGCGTCGATCAGCCTCAACCTCGGGTTGCTGAACCTGATGCCGATTCCCGTGCTCGACGGTGGCCACATTTTCATCATGGCCATCGAGACCATCTCACGCCGCGACTTCAGCCTGCAGATGAAGGAGAAGATGCTGTTCGTCGGCTTCGTGCTGTTGATGACGCTGATGGTGACGGTCGTCTACAACGACCTGACCCGAATTACCTGGATCGAGAACCTGATGCCGTGGCGCTGAACGGACTTCTCCGCAATGCCTTCCCAGGCCGCGCGTTCGTGTAGCGGCCTTCGTCGAGCACCGCGTGTCCGTTCACCAACACGACATCGATGCCCACCGGATACTGGAACGGAACCTCGAGCGTCGCCTGGTCGGCCACCGTCGTGGGATCGAAGATCACCAGGTCGGCCCACAGGCCTTCCCTGATCGTGCCGCGATTCTCCAGGCCCAGAATCTCGGCCGGGGCCGGTGCCGATGAGGTAGAACGGTCGATGGCACGTGGGAATACTACCCCGACGGCTAGTGCGAAACCGGCCCGTAGTAACCGCGCTTGGTCCGTGCCGTCACGTTGGGCCGCTGCACCTGCACGACGATCCGGCGGAACGCGCCGTCGCGCTTGGCGTTCTTCGACGCGTAGCCCACTGAATACTGGCTCGACAGCTCGTCGGCAATCTGCCCGTAGACCTGGGACAGCTCTTCAATCTGCCTGGCGAAGAACGCCCGGCCGCCGGTCTCCTGCGCGAGCTGGCGCAGCACGAACTCCGCCTCCCGGAATCCCTTGAGCGCGCTGGTTTCGCGCGGCTGCAGGCCAATCGTGTAGATGGCCGTCTCCGAGCGCTTCGCCAGCTCCAGCACCTCTTCAAAGCTCACCAGGCTCGACGTATCCTCACCGTCCGACAACACCACAATCGCCTGGCGTCGGATCTCATCGGGGTCCTTGGCCTTGACCTTCGCCAGCTCCTTCAGCGCGATGTACACCGCGTTGTGCAGCGCCGTGGAGCCGCCGGCAGACGTGGTGTGAATCGCGGCCTCGAGTTCTTCGACCTTGTTGGTGAACCCGAGCTTGATCTCGACGCGGCTGTCGAAGTCCACCACCTGCGCCAAATCCTGCGGGCGCAGCTTGCGCGCGAAGCCGATCGCCGCGTCCTGCGCATTCTCCATCCGCTGCTCCATGCTGGCGCTCGAGTCGATCAGCAGGGACAGCGCGATGGGCAGGTTGGCCCGGTTGAAGTAAGTGAGTTCCTGCCTGGCGCCGTCCTCGAACACCGAGAACTCGTCCTGCCCGATGTCCGTCACGTAGCGGCCCTGCGCGTCGGTCACCGTGACGTTCAGCGACACGATTTCCACGCCGGCGCGAAACACCTGGTTCGGCTTTTCCTGCGTGTCCCCCGAAGCCTCGGCGAGGCGGGACGCGGACAGGGACGCCGCGATGATGACGGTCGCCGCCGCCTGCAGGAACGCTCGCATGGCTACCTGGCTTTCTGCCCGCGCGCGGCGCCGCCGCTGGCTTCAACGTCCGGCTTCGCCGAGGAAATCACCAGCGCGTTCGGCGGGATCAACGACTCGGGCCGGGCATAGACAATCCGATGCTGGCTCTTGAGAATGGCGGCCAGCTCGGTGAGCCGCGTGTCGAACGCCTGGCTCGCCAGCACGTCGATGCGCGTGCCGCCGCTGTCCTTCGGACCGCGGTCCAACACTATGCCGCGGTGGCGCGCTGCATCATTCAGCGCCGCACCACCCGGCGTCGTCAACACCACGGCGTGCAGCATCGCGCCGCCGCCGGCGAGCGCCTCGAGCACATCCGTGTAGTGCCGCGTGCTGAACTCGATGTTCTCGGTGGTGACGACCACCATCGCGGCGCGATCTTCTTCACGGCGTCGCAGGCCGTTGCTGGTCTCGACGATCGCATCGAGCAGCGTCGCGCCGGAATCCGGCATGGCGAAAATCTTGCCGACACCCTGTGCCAGCTGCTTCTGATCGGTGGTGTAGTTGCGCAGGATCGTCGGACGATCCGCCACGCCGACAATGGCGACCGGGCCAATGCCGTGCAGGGCGCGTACGAACGACGTGAGCGCCCGCCGGATCTCCGCGATGTGATCGTGCGCGGCCTGTGTGTTGTCCACGAGGATGGCGATCGCCAGGGGTGAGGTGGCGGCCGTGACGCGCAGCACTTCGCGCCTGGCATTGTCTTCGCGCACCACGAACGCGTCGGGTCCCAGGCCGGTGAGCGGCGCGCGCGTCCTGGCGTCCCAGGCACTGGCGTAGGCAATGCGCTCGTTGCCCTGGGCTGCAGACAGCCCCGGCAACAGGGCCGCAGACGGCGCAGACAGCCCCGCAAGAATGAAGGCGATGGCGCCTCCGGTGAGCAATCGAATTGCGAGGTCTCGCATGGCTATGCCGGTTTTCCACCCCAGAGTTTTCCGTGCACTCTTTTGCTCTGGGTGCGCGGCCAGGCGCGTCGTGGCAGCGAGTCGGAGTATATGCTGGTTCCATGCCGCCCCCCTCGCCGACCACCTGGCAGCTTGTCGGGCAGCTGAGCACCATCGGGATGTCGTTCGTGCTGGCGCTGGCCATGGGGTTTGGCGGCGGACTCTGGCTCGACAACATCTTCGGCACCAGGCCGTGGCTGTCGTTTGCCGGCTTCTTTCTCGGCCTCGCGGCCGGCGTGCTGAACGTGTATCGCGTGATGCAGCTGGCCAACAAGAAATGATCACGCGCGTCGCGCGTGACGCGGTGGTGGCATGCGTGGCGATAGCGCTGGGCTTTGCCCTGTGGAGACGCAATGTCGCCTCGCCGCTGGGCGTGCTGGGCGGCGGGCTGTTGATGGCGATGTCGTCCTGGGCGATCCGCGGAACCGTGGACGATCTCGTTCTTCGATTTCAGGGCCTGTCACGCCGTGGCCCCGAAGGGGCGACGGCGGGCGAAACTGGGCGGAAGTCGGCCGGTTTCACGCTAGTGAAGTTTTTCACAAGGCATGGTATAGTCGCGCTGGCAGCCTACGGTATGATGGTGCGTTTGCGCCTCGACCCGGTGGGCATGCTGGCGGGCGTCGCATCCGTCGCCGTGGCCGGCGCGGTCGAAGCAATCAGGGATTTGAGATGGAGGCGTTTGCTGTGAGAACAAGTCGGTTGGTGCTGTCGTTGATGTCTGTGTTCGTGCTCGTCGGGCTGGCCACGCCGGCCTACGCCCAGGAAGCTGCTGCTGCCGCCAGTGGCTCGGCCGCTCAGTGGTCGATCATCACCGCCGGCTTCGCTCTCGCGATTGCCGCGTTCGGCGCCGCGCTCGGTCAGGGCAAGGCCGTGGCATCAGCCGCCGAAGCCATCGCGCGTAACCCCGGCGCCGCTGGCGAAATTCGCGGCGCGCTGATTCTGGGCCTGGTGCTCATCGAATCGCTGGTCATTTACGTGCTGTTGATCTCGCTGATCCTGTTCTTCCTGAATCCGTTTGTCGGGTAACAGTCAGCAGTCGACCGTCGGCGGTTAAGAGTTTTCAGTCAGCAGCCGACAGTCCACTCGGCGGTCCTCAGTCAAAAAGGCGGGCCCCAGTCGGGCCCGCCTTTTCTCTTTGATCTGACTACAGACTGCTGACTGGACTGCCGACTGCTGACTGAAAACTCTTAACCGCCGACTGTCGACTGTAGACTGTATCGCCGTGACCCCCCTGGATTTCCTGTTGCTCCTGATGGTCCTCATCTGGGGCAGTAACTTTTCAGTTGTCAAGGTTGCGCTCACCGATTTTCCCGAGGGGCCCTTCAATGCGATGCGCCTGGTCGTGGCGACCGCGGTCTACCTGGCGGTGATCTTCGGGACCAGCGCGCGCCAGCGGCTGAAGGACCTGTCGCGGCGCGACTGGATCGAGCTGTGCTTCCTGGGCGGCGTCGGCACATTCCTCTATCAGTTCTGTTTCGTCGCCGGGGTCAAGCGCACCAGCATTGGCAACGGCGCGCTGATCATCGGCATGTCGCCAATCGTCATCGCCGTGCTCTCGGCCATCGCCGGCCACGAGCGCATCCGCCCGTTGCGTTGGCTGGGCATTGGCGTGGCGATGTTCGGCCTGTACCTGGTCGTCGGGAAGGGGCTGGACCTGACCGGGCAGACGTGGCGCGGCGATGCGTTGATGCTGGGCGGGGTGCTTTGCTGGGCGGTCTACTCGGTCGCGTCACAATCGATTCTCAGGCGCCACTCCCCGCTGATCGTGATCGCGCTGACGTTCTCGATTGGCGCGTCGCTCTATGTGGCGGCGCTCCTGCCGGTGCTGCTTCGCACCGACTGGCAGGCGGTGTCAGGTTTCAGCTGGCTGATGATGGTGACATCCGCCACGCTCGCTCTCAACCTGGCCTACTGGATTTGGTACACCGGATTGAAACGGCTCGGCGGACCACGAACCGCGGTCTACAGCTACCTGATCCCGGTGGTGGCGATGGCCGTGGCGGCCATCTGGCTCGGCGAACCGGTGACGGGCGATCAACTGGCCGGCGCCAGCGCCATCCTCACGGGGCTGATGATCACGCGTTTCGTCAGCTGATTCACCGCCACTGGCGAGGCACCATCTTTGGTTTTAGGGCCGAAAGTCGCAGTTTTTCACACCTGAACGATCGTTTAGCCCGTTTTCTTGCAATTCAGCCCTTCGTCCCTGTACAGTTGGCGATGACGTCCGGATACATTCCGGCATATCCGACCGTATTCGTGTCTTCGCTCGTACAATTCGTTCGTTTCGTTGTCGTTGTTGTTTGTTGCACGGGACCTGTCCCCCACGGGCGGCCCCCAAACTGTTGAGGGAGGAAAGCATGAGGCGTTGGACTACGGGCCTTTCGGCCTTGTTGGTGGCGCTGACGTTTAGTGTGTCCGCGTTTGCCCAGGGCGGCGGCGCGAGCAGCACGGGAACGATTCAGGGCCGCGTGACGGACGCACAGGGCGCTGTGCTGCCGGGCGTAACGGTGACGGCGATCAGCCCGGCGTTGATTCAGCCGCAGACCACGGTGACGTCGGAAGCCGGTAACTACCGCTTTCCCGCCGTGCCTCCGGGCACCTACAGTGTTGCATTCGAGCTGACCGGTTTCAATGCCCTCCGTCGCGAAGGCATTGAGATTCGACTGGGCTTTACCGGCACCATCAACGCGGAGCTCGCCCTGGCGACCTTGCAGGAAACGGTGACGGTCAGCGGCCAATCCCCCGTGATTGACACGACGACGACTCGTGTCGTGCAGAGCTTCAAACTCGACCAGCTCCAGTCGATTCCCAACGGACGCGACTTCTGGTCGCTGCTGGCGGTGACGCCGTCGGTGCAGATGTCGCGCATTGACGTGGGCGGCAACCGCGCCGGCACGCAGACCGGATACACCGCGTACGGTTTTTCCGGCCAGGTGCGCGTGCTGATCGAGGGCATCAACACCACCGAGGGGACCGGCGCGGCCGGCTTCTACTTCGACTACTCGTCGCTTGAAGAGGTGTTCCTCGGCACCAGCGGCCAGTCGGCCGAGATGCCGAACCCGGGCGTGCAGAGCCAGTTCATCGCCAAGTCGGGCGGCAACATGTTCTCGGGCGAGTACTACCTCGACTATTACAACAACTCGCTCCAGGGCTCGAACATCCCCGCCAACTACATCGACGGCACGGCGTTCAAAGGCAACCGCATCCGCGCGCACAGCAACGAGATCGACCGCTACTACGACACGGCCATCAACGTCGGCGGCCCGATCAAGCGCGACCGGGCGTGGTGGTTCGCCACCTACCGCACGCAGTTCAACGCGGTGGCGCAGCCGCTGTTCCAGTTCGACAAGACCTTCGACACCAAGCTGTGGAACCCAGTCGGCAAGGTGACCTATCAGGCCAACCAGAAGAACAAGCTGATTGCCTACTACCAGTGGGGTCAGAAGCACCAGCCGACACGCCTGGTATACAACGCGCTCTACCCGAACATCGACTCCACGGTCAGCCAGAACTCGGGCAGCTGGGTATGGAAAGGCGAGTGGAACGGCACGCTCAGCGACAAGCTCTACGTCGAGGCGCGCGTCGGTTCGTTCGGCTACTACTTCCCGCTCATCGCCAACAGCAACCAGCAGTATTTCTTCCGTGACGTCGGCACCCTCGCCATCGTGGGCGCCGAGCGGCGCTGGCAGCTCGACCGCGAGCGCAACCAGTACACCGGCGCGGCCACCTACTTCCTCGACACCGGCCGGGGCAGCCACACCATCAAATTCGGCGGCGAACTGCTGAAGGAGACGGGCTGGAACGGCTTCGAACAGGGTGTGGGCGGCAACATCGAGCACATCTACAACAACAACGTGTCGAGCCAGGTGTCCTTCAGGATTCCGACGGCACGCGGCGTGGACTACCTGAAGGCCGGCAAGAAGGGTGACCTGATGGCGGTGTCGTCGGTCAACCACGCCGGCTTCTTCATCAACGACACGTGGAACGCCGGCCGCATGACGCTGAACGCCGGCCTGCGCCTCGACTCGTACAAGGCGTTCCTGCCTGAACAGGAACAGCTGGCCGCAACGGTCGGCCCGGTCAGCGTGGCGGCCAAGAAGTTCCCGCACACCGACCTGTTTACGTGGAACGTGGCGGCACCCAGAGTCGGCTTCACCTTCGACCTGGCCGGCGACGGTCGCACGGTGCTGAAGGCCAATTACGGGTTCTTCTGGCACAACCCCGGCGTGGGCGTTGGCGACTCGGCCAACCCGAACACCGCGGGCAAGCAGGAGCTGTGGACCTGGAACGACATCAACGGCGACCGCCGCTGGCAGCCGGGCGAGAACGGAACCCTGTTGGCGCGAGCGCTCGAAGGCTCGATCCGGCTGGATTCGAACCTGAAGAAGCCCTACACCCACGAGGCCAGCGTGTGGCTGGAGCGGCAGCTGACCGACGTGATGGGCCTGCGCGCCGGGTTCGTCTACAAGACCGAGGACGACCTAACCTGCTTCAACTGCCAGATGAACCGGCCGCCGTCGGCGTTCACGGTGCCGTTCGACTTCACCGAAACGGTGAGCGGCCGCACCATCAAGATGTTCGGCATCCCGTCGGCGTCGGCCGGCAACACCACCCAGTTCGTCACCTCGGGCGGCGACTTCCCGCTGTGGAGTCGCTTCAAGACCGTAGAGGTTTCGGTCAACAGGCGCTACGGCAACCGCTGGTCGGGGCAGGTCGGCGGCTCCTACACGTTGATGACCGACTTCCCCAACGGCGTGAAGCGCAGCCCGAACAACCCCGGCGCTGAAGACCGCACCATCTGGAACCTCAAGGCCACCGGCAGCTACGACGGCCCGTGGGGCATCCGCCTCTCGCCGGTGCTGCGGCACCAGTCGGGCCAGAACTACGCCCGCACGTTCGTCCTGCCGTCGGCGGCCGGCTTGGTCACCAGCGCCGGCAGCACCACCGGGTTCGCCGAAGCGATGGACGCCAACCGCGAAGACAACATCACGGTGTTCGACGTGCGCGCCGAGAAGACCCTCAATCTCAGCGACCGCGTTCGCATCCGCGCGTTCCTCGACCTGTTCAACATCACCAACAGCCACGCGTCCGAGTCGATCAGCCGGGCGACGGGCTCTGCCTACCAGCTGCCGACGGCCATCCTGGCGCCCGTGACGGCGCGCGTCGGATTCCGGTTCATCTGGTAGGGTAAGACCGAGCTCGGCTCCTGTGGGGGAGTCGTTAGGCGGGGAGGCGCTACGCCGGCGCCCCCCGCTTTTTTATTTGGCGATTATGCCGGCGGCCGCGCGGGCATGACGACATCGTA
>VFZG01000015.1:0-25000 GCA_016871275.1 Acidimicrobiia bacterium
GCCGGTACTGCACCACGCCTTCGAGCGCGCGCACGCGCCGCTCGCTGAAATCGAGCCGGCTCGAGAGCGATTCGACCTTCATTCGCAAGTTCTGCACTTCGATGCCCATGCGCGTCGTCTCGAGCACGATGCTGTGCAGCACTTCATAGTAAAGGGCATTCCATTCGCCCCTCGAAATCGCGCTCTGTCGCTCGAGTTGCCGCTGCTCGACCGACCGGCGCGCTTCCCGCTTCAGCATGTCGGCGTTGAACTGCGCCTGTGCGTGCAGGACCTGGTTCAGCGTGTTGGGATTGAAGAACAGTTTGAGCAGCGGCTTCAGCAGCTTGCGCGCCATCCGCATCAGGCCGCGATGCGACGTGAACAGGGTCTGATCGTCAAACGCGTACGGCGGCTGAATCTTGGGCGGCTCGATGTCGACCGTCGGCGGCGCCGGCCGGCTCTTGCGGAACTGCTCGAGCAGATCCGACCGCAGGTTCTTGGGGTCGAGGAACTTCTCGAGCCGCACCGAGGCGAGCTCGCGGATCTGGTCTTCGGTGTAATCCTGCCCGCGCTTTTCGAGAATGCGCTGGCGGATTTGCTTCATGATCTGCTCGACGTCAACAGACTCGGAGCGGATTGTGAACTCGCTCATCTCGTGTCCTCTACTCTGGGCCTGCCGCGGCCCTGGTCACTCGGCGCTTTGTGCGGCCAAACTCAGGCGCTTCCTTGATGCAGGTGCCGAGAATGCCCAGCGACTGTTTGAAGGCGCGCATGCCGGCGCGCGTGATCGCGGCCGGCGCTTCGCCGACGTGTGGAAATCCGTTCTCGTCCGGAGTCAGGTGCTCCCAGTTCTCGAACAGCCGTCCCCATGGGCTGTCGAGCACCCGCCTGATGCTGCGTTCCGCGTTCAGAGGGTACCAGATGCTGTCGTGATAGATCACGCTGGCCATGTAGGCCCACGGCGCCAGCACGGTCTTGAGCGACCACTCGATCGGTTGCTTCAGCGGGCCCCAGTAGATGTAGTGCTGCATCTGTGAGGCGAACGTCATCTTCTCGAACGGGCCGGCGAAGTGCCAGTTCTCCCTGGCCGCGTCCTGGTCGCCGACGATCTCGATGTCGCGCGGATCGCCGCAGCCCAGGCCGAGGTCGTGGGCCAGCCTGATGAACTTGATCTTCATCGGATCCATGCCCATCAACCTGGCCGCGACGGCATCGATCGCCACCTGGTCGGCGCTGGCGAGCATCACGTTCTTGACGTGCGGCACCATGCAGCGCGGCCCGGGACCGTCGCCGGCAAACGTGCCGTCCATCACCGCGAACACGCCGCGATGGATCTGCTGCTGGATCATCAGCAGGTCGACCAGCGTTTCGTGAATGACCGGGTGGGTCCAGTGCCGCTTCTCGTTCAACAGTCCGCCGAACGCGTTCTTCATCGCGCCGGTGGTGGTGGTGAAGACGTGCGTCTTCACCGTCGGCAGGTGCAGGATGTTCTCGCCGATCAAGCGCTTGGGGATCATGAACCCGTCCGGATAGACGTCGTTCAGGCAGAGGAACTTGTCGGCCAGCGGACCGACGGCGTCGCGGATGCCGATCCACGGCTCGTCGCCCTCGTAGAGGTGGATGTTGCGGAGGCCGTGCGCCTGCACCACCGGCAGCTGCTTGTTCTCGGTTTCGCCGAGGTGCGCATCGATGACGACGGTGCGGTTGTGGCAGGCGTGGATCAGCGTCGGATCGTAGCCGTCCTTCTTCATGGCGCTGATCACGCCATCGAGCTGCCACGGCGTGGTGGACGAGCCCGGGAAGAAGAAGTGCCAGGAGATGTTCACCTTGAGCGCGGTGTCCGCGTCCTTGGCGAGCACGTCCTGATACCCGGCCAGGTTCATCACGGCATGCGTGTCCCTGCGGACCGTGGCCGGCGACGTCTTGACGAGTGCGACCTTAGATCGGGCCAATACTCATTACGATCCGAACGGCCGATAGATGATCGCGATTGCGGTAATGCCCCAGAGCAGCACGCACGCCAGCAGCGGACGATCCCCGATCAACATGTCCGATGGACTGCCCCCGCCCGACTTGCGGTGGACGAGGTACAGGTACCGGAACAATCCGTAGACCGGAAACGGCGTCGTCAGCACCAGCCATTCGGTGCCGAAGTAGGCGTGCGTTTCGGGGCTCGCGCAGTAGATGATGTAGGCCACCATCGTCGAGGCGGCCACTACAGCGATCATCTGATCGAGCAAGTACGGGTCGTACTCCTCCAATGTACGGCGGTGCCCCTTGGCCCCCTCAGCCAGCAGCGTCATCTCGTGACGCCGCTTGGCCAGGCCCAGGAACAGCGCGCCCAGCATCGTGCAGACCAGCAACCAGTTGCTGACGTGCACGTGAATCACCAATCCCCCTGCCACCGCCCGCAGCACGAACCCGGCTGCAATCGCCATCACATCGAGAATGACGAGGTGCTTCAGCGAGCGGGTATACACGACGAACAACACGAGATACGCCGCGGCCGCGGCCGCGAACGCCGGCCGCAGCGCGACGGCGGCAGCCAGTGCCGTCGCGCTCAACACCACCGCACAGCTCAACGCGGCGCCCGGCGATAGATCCCCGGACGCGATCGGCCGCAGCCGCTTGATCGGATGCAGCCGATCCTGCTCGAGGTCCGACACGTCGTTGATGAGATACACGGCGCCGGACAGCGCGCAAAAAATCAAAAAGGCCGCCGAGGCGTTCGCCAAGGCGGCCGGATCGAGCAATTTGACGGCAAAAATCAGTGCCGCAAAAACGATGACGTTCTTGGTCCACTGATCCGGTCGCAGCGAAACGAACAGGCTCGCCGCCGTTGACCGAGTCGCCACCAGATGCCTTACTTGTAGCTCTGGATCGCTTCCGCCTCGGAATCGAACGTGTCGAACACCGTGAGCAGTTTGGTGATCGACAGCAGATCTTCGATGCGCTTGGTCAGGTTGAGCAGCTTCAGGCTCCCGCCCGAGCGGCTGACCGTGGTGTAGGTGCGGACTACTTCGCCGAGACCCGCGCTGTCGATGTACGGCACAGCTTCGAGATTCAGCAACAGCTTCTTCTTGCCGGCGGCCAGCAGGCTGTTGATCTTGTCCTTGAGCAACTCGTCGCCCTCACCAAGGGTCATCTTGCCCTTGAGGTCGAGCACGGTCACATCGTTCACAGCGCGTTCAACGATTTCCATTCGTTAGGTCCCCTAAACGGCCACGGAAAGGTCCCTTGGCCATCTATCAGCGTCTCTCTGCGCGCTCCGCGCGCGCTACGAAAAGTGCCCGTAATCTATCACAGCGTCTATTCGGTTTCGCGGCGCATCTTCTTGCGATTGCGCTTGCGGGCCAGCGCCTGCTTTGCGCGGCGCTTGTCACCCGGCTTCAAGTAGAAGGAGTGCTTCTTGATGTCCTTGATGATGTCTTCCTGCTGCACCTTGCGCTTGAATCGGCGCAATGCACTTTCGATCGACTCACCTTCCTGCAATTTCACCTCGGCCATCTAGATTCACCTCCTCCCGGCAGATTTCTGGCGCCACAATCGCTGAGTCACCAAACGGCGACCCCGTCTTGGTGTGGGCCAAGTATGCTAGGCTATCACATCCCTAGAATGCCGTTTTACGCAAATAAGTCATTTGTTGTCTAGGGTTTAGCTCCATGCGGATCCTCGTCCTCGGCTCAGGCGCACGAGAACACGCCCTGGCCTGGAAACTCTCCTCAGAACCCGGTGTCACCCACGTTCTGTGTGCCCCCGGCAACGCCGGAATCGCCCGGACCATCCCGACGCGCCCGGTCGAACTATTGGACACCGCCGCCGTCATTCGGCTCGTGGACCAGGAACGCATTGACCTGACCGTGGTCGGCCCCGAAGCCCCGCTGGGGAACGGGCTGGCCGACCGTTTCGAGGCCGAGGGCCGCCGGGTCTTCGGACCAACCCGGGGCGCCGCGCAGCTCGAGACCAGCAAGGCCTTCGCCAAAGACTTCATGCACCGGCACGGCGTGCCGACGGCGCGCTACCGTGTCTGCGCGTCGGCCCAGGACGCACTGACCGCGGTTGGAAGCGGAGAATTCGGCGACGCGCTGGTCGTCAAGGCCGACGGCCTTGCCGCCGGAAAAGGCGTGGTGGTGGCGCCTGATCGCGCGGCCGCTGAAGCAGCCATCACGGGCGCCATGGTCGACCGTAGCTTCGGCGATGCCGGCGCCCGTGTCGTGCTCGAAGAGCTGCTCACCGGACCCGAGGTGTCCTTCTTCGTCGTTGCGAATGGTGAGCACTACGTGCCGTTGCTGTCGGCGCAGGATCACAAGCGCATCTTCGACAATGATGAGGGCCCAAATACCGGCGGCATGGGCGCGTTCTCGCCCAGTCCGCTGATGACGCCGGCATTGCAGCAGCAGATCGAATCGACCATCGTGCAGCCCGTGCTAAGGGGGATGGCGGCGGAAGGCCATCCGTTCCGCGGATTCCTCTACTGCGGCCTGATGCTGACGCCGGATGGTCCCACGGTGATCGAGTTCAACGTCCGCTTCGGCGATCCAGAAGCGCAGGCAGTGTTGCCGTTGCTGCCCGAGTTGACGCCGTTGTTGCTGAGCGAACCGGGAAGGCAGTCCAGGTTTTCTGTGCCTTCTGTGGCCCTGGTGTCAGTGGCCGTGGTTCTCGCCGCTCATCGATATCCCGGCGACGTTCGCACCGGCGACGTCATTCACGGCCTGGACGATGTGGCTCGTGACTGTCGCGATGTGCAGATGTTCTTCGCGGGCGTGACGCAGAAGGGGAACGATCTCGTGACGTCCGGAGGCCGGGTCATGACGGTGATGGCGACAGCCCCATCATTCGAGATTGCCATCGCCCGCGCCTACGAAGCGGCAAGCAAGATCAAATTCGACGGCATGCAATATCGCAGGGACATCGGAAGAAAAGCGCTCTCCGCGCGGTAAGTTCACTGGTTCATCGAATCAATCGTTCAAGGCCACCTTTGAACCGTTGGACAATTTGAACTCTTGAACCTACTGCGCGGGCAGTAGCGCCCGCAGGGCGTCATCCAAATGTCCCCGGAAGGTATTGGTGTTGTGTCCCTCTGACACTTCCAGGTAGGTGACCGGCGCCAGATACTCGTCGAGCGTGGTGCGCAGCAGGCGCGCCCCGTCGATCATCGAGTCGTAGACCCCGCCCAGCACGAAGAACGTGATCGACACGACGGCGGCGCGAGCGTGGGCCTGGTTCGCCACCACGGTGGCGGCCTGCGTGGGCGGGGCAATGGCTGCGCACAACCCGAAGACCGACGGCGCCGACACGGCAAGGTCGACCGCGCCGTACGCCGCCAGCGAGCTGCCGAGGATCACCCGGTGATCCGGCGTCGGGAACGTGCGGAAGCGCTTGTCCACCATCGGCACGAGCTCCTCCGTGATGAAGGCGCGCCAGCGCGGGTTCCGCGAGTACTCCTCCTGCCGGTCGGCCGGCTCCGAAAAGACCGCGATGACCGGTGGGATGCTCTTGTTCGCGATCAGGTGGTCGAGGATGCGCGGCACCTCCATCTTCTCGACAAAGTTGCTGCCGTCGAGCACGTAGACCACCGGAAACAGTGTCTCGGGCGCTGCCGCATAGCCCGGCGGCAGGTAGTACCACACACGGCGGCTACCGCCGAGCGACCGTGACGCAACGTTCTCGGCAATCAGTTCGCCTTTTAGTGCTTGCCCGCTGTGTGCGATCTGCGCCTTCTGCGGCCCTGGTGGTGTTGCCTGCGGCCCGAGCTCGTCGACCTCGGGCTGCGTCACGAAGAACGGCATGCGCACTTCGGAGCGGGGCCCCGCAAACGCCTGCACGATGCGGCGGTTGTTCGGGTCGGTGGCGTATTCCTGGTCGAACAGCAGGCCGTACTCGAGCCGTGCATTCGTGTAGGACGTGCTCTCGACGAACGACCATGAAGAGCCTTCAATGCGCGTGGCCTTGCCGATGTTGGTGTCGTAGCCCTGCGGCGAAACCGCCCAGGCGTTGAAGTCGCCGACAATGCGGGGCGGCTGGCCGTCCCTGTCCTTGACGAGGAACACCAGGCGGGTCTGATGCTCGATAATCGGCGTGCCGCCCTTGCTGGCGATGAACCTCTCGATCGCCGCATCACGCGCGTCGCGATCCGCGAGTGTCGCGACGTGTGCCCGCAGGTCACGCCACGACCCGGGCTCAGAGGCACATGCGCTCGTCAGGACCAGCGCGAGCAATACACGCTTCATAGTTGCCGGGCGAGGCGTTGAGCGGGCGACTGCTTTACCGACTGTCCCTCAACAATCAGCTGTCCGCAGGCGGCTTGGATGTCGCCTCCCCGGCTCTTGCGCACCGAGACCATCAGCCCCTTGTCGGCCAGGATCTTCCCGAACCTGTTGATGCGCTCGTCCGACGGCCGCTCGAAGGGAATCCCGGGCGCGGCGTTCAAAGGCAGCAGGTTGACCTTGGCTTTGATGCCGTCGAGAACCTTGACCAGCTTGCGCGCGTCGGCGTCGGAATCGTTCACACCGGCCAGCATCACATATTCGAACATGATGCGGCGCCGCTTCGAGACCGGGAAGCGCTTGCAGGCGTCGAGCACGGCCTGCATCGAGTACTTCCTGGTTGGCGGGACGATCGCCCGACGGGTCTCCTCGGTGGAGGCGTGCAGCGACACCGCGAGATTGGGCATCAGCTCTTCCTGGGCGAGCTTGTCCATCATCGGCACCAGGCCCACCGTCGACAGCGTCACCCGCTTGGGATGGATATCGAAGCCGTCCTTCTCGTTCAGCATCCGCAGCGCCTTCATGGTCGCGTCGTAATTCTGCAGCGGTTCACCCATGCCCATCAGGACAATGTTGAAGGGCTTGTCGAGATGGCCGGTCGACTTGGCGAGCAACCGGACCTGCGCGGCAATTTCCCCCGCCGTCAGGTGCCGGATGAGCCCCATCTTGCCGGTCAGGCAGAAGGCGCACCCCATGGCGCAGCCGACCTGGGTGGAGACGCAGAAAGTCTGCTTGGGGGTATCGGGAATGAAGACCGATTCGATCCGCCGGCCGTCCGCCAGCCGCAGCACGAACTTCTCGGTGCCGTCTTCCGAGACGTCGTGCTGGACTACCTCCGGTAGCGTGACGACCGCCATCGCTCCGAGCGCGGCGCGAAGCTCACGACTCAGGTTGGTCATGTCGGCGAAGCTGGTGACGCCACGCTTCCAGATCCACTGATAGATCTGTTTGGCGACGAACTTCTTGTGGCCGAGCGACTGGACAAACTCCTCGAGCTCGCCAAGCTCGAGCGCCGCCAGGTCGGTCTTCATTGCCACATTGTAGCCGCCTGGAACCTGGCGCTCATCGACGTCGGCGTCCGCTCGATCGATTCGCGCGCCGTGCCGGGGCTGTCGACCTCGACAATCTTCATCGACACGCTGCGGCTGAGGGCGCGATCGTCGGCCAGCCGCAGGTAGTCGACGTCGTCCTCGGTGTCGTAGACCACGATGACGAACCTGGTGCGCTTCAGCCGCAGGAACACCTTGTGCGCGTCGGCGCGGCCCCGCCACTCCACGCGGGAGCTGAGCACGTCCTCCTGCTTGTGGGCGCCTGCGGCCAGGACAATTCGCAGCGCGGTGGGACCGACACCCATGAACGCCATCTTGAACACGGCTCGGGCATGCGTGGCGAGATACGTCTCCGCCGACACCAGCGAGAACGCCGCCACCACGAGCGTGGCGACCAACGGTGAGCTGCCGTGGTGGCGAACGTGAGTGGTAATCGGCATGGTGCCCCCCGGCTGGTAATGTGCAGTTGTGACGAAAGGCGGCTCATCGGATAGAGTCTTGGCAGACCGTCGTGAAGTTTTCGCTGCTACTAGGCCTGATACTGGCCGCCGCCCCTGGGTTTGCCCAGACCACTGCGCCGGATGTTCGCCCGTCCCCACCAACGGCGCCGTCCACCATCACCCGTGACGACCGTGGCGACGCCACCGTCGTTGCTCATCGGCTGACCACTCCGCTGGCCTTCGACGGCAGGCTTGACGAATCCGTCTACCGCAGCACGCAGCCATTTGGCGATTTCATCCAGCAGGAACCGGTGGAAGGCGGTCCATCGTCGGACAAGACCGAGGTCTGGGTGTTCTTCGACGATGCAAACCTGTACGTCGCGGCGCGGCTGTGGGAAAGGTACCCGGAGCGCCGGGTGGCAAACGAGATGCGGCGTGACTCGTACAATCTGTACAACAACGATCACTTCGCCGTGTCGCTCGATACCTTCTATGACCGCCGCAACGGCTATGGCTTTTTCGTCAGCGCGCTCGGCGGCCTGGCCGACTCGCAGGTCATCAACGAGCAGCCCAACCCGAACTACAACACGTTATGGGACGCGCGCACGTCGAACTTCGACGGCGGATGGTCGGTCGAGATTCGCATTCCCTTTCGGTCCGTGCGCTTCAAGGAGGGCTCGGATACCTGGGGCGTGAACTTTCGCCGTCTGGTGCGATGGAGCAACGAGTCCGGCTTCCTGACAGCCGTCCCTCGATCGTGGGGGCGCCGCGGGATGGCGAAGATCTCGTCCAGCGGCACGTTGGTCGGCCTCCAGACCCCGTCGAAACAGCGTCAGATTGACGTCAAGTCGTACGCCCTTGGCTCGACGATCTCGAACCGGGTTGTCCAGCCGGCGATCGACAATGACGTGTCTGCCGAGGTCGGTGCCGACGCCAAATGGGCCATTTCCCAGTCGGTCGTCGCGGATTTCACCTACAACACGGACTTTGCGCAGGTCGAAGACGACGAGGCGCAGGTCAACCTGACGCGCTTCAGCCTGTTTTTCCCTGAGAAGCGGGAGTTCTTCCTCGAGGGCCAGGACTATTTCAGCTTCGGCGCCGCGAACACTTTCGGCGGCGGCGGCGGTGGCGGTGGTGGTGGCGGCGGAGGCGGAGGTGGTGGCGGATTCGGCGGCAACAATCCGGCTCCCCTGGTGTTTTACAGCAGGCGGATCGGGCTGTCCGGCGGAACGCGCGTGCCGATTTTCGGCGGCGGGCGGCTGCTGGCGCGCGGCGGAGGCTTCCAGCTTGGCGCCCTGCAGATGCGCACCGAAGATGTCGAATCCGCGGGCGTTGCCGCCGCGGACTTCTCCGTGCTCCGGGTGAACCGCGACGTGCTTCGGCGCAGTCGAATCGGAGCGATTGCGACGCGCCGCGCCAGCGCGAACGGCGGCCAGGCTGGCACCACCTACGGTGCCGACGCGGCCTTCAACTTCTTCACCGACCTGTCGATCACGGGCTACTGGGCGAAGACCGACGGGGCAAAGACGCCCGCCACCGGCAATCAGAGTTACCGTGGGGCCCTGAACTGGAATGCCGACCGGTACGGCCTGCAGATCGAGCATCTCAATGTCGGCAAGCACTTTGCCCCGGAGATCGGGCTGGTGCGTCGCGCCGCGTTCGAGCGCTCGTACGCGCAGGCGCGGTTCAGCCCACGGCCGACACAGGTGCGCGGTCTGCGCCGCCTGACCTTTGAGGGCTCGCTGGACTACTACGAGAGCACGGCCGGGCGCGTTGAATCGCGCGAGAGCCAGGGCACGTTCCGCATCGAGTTCAACACTTCCGATCAGGTCGGCATCGAGGTCACCGACGCATATGAGTATCTGGCTGCGCCGTTCACCGTCGCGCGTGGCGTGACCGTGCCGGTTGGCGGCTACAGTTTTCAGCAGCTGCGCGCGACCTGGTACATGTCCGCGGCCCGGCGTGTGTCCGGCTTCGCCGCTGTGTCGGCCGGCGAATTCTACGGCGGCACCATTCGAGAATTGTCGTGGCGCGGCCGGGTCGAGCTGTCGTCGCAGCTCTCGGTCGAGCCGCAGGTCTCCTTCAACCATGTCGACACGCCGTTCGGCGCCGGCGACACCAACGTCGTGGCCGGCAGGGCCACCTACACCATCAGCCCGCGCATGTTCGTCGGCGCGCTGCTGCAGTACCAGTCATCGACGAAGTCAGTGAGCTCGAACGTCAGGTTCCGCTGGGAGTACCAGCCTGGCAGCGAGCTGTTCGTGGTCTACAGCGATGCCAGAGACACGTTCAACGCCGGCTTCCCTCCGCCCATGCTGAACCGCAGCGTCGTGATCAAGCTGACGAAACTGTTTCGTCTTTGACAGCCGAGTGACCGCTCACGCCCGCCGTTGGCAGCGTGCGCGCATCACTCCCGGGTCTTGATTTGATATCATCTGGATGTCGATCTTGTTCCAGAGATCGGCGGCCCCGTGACCGAATCGAATATCCGCCGAACCGTGCTTGCCAACGGTGTCCGCCTCGCCACCGAGCGGATGCCACACGTGCGGTCGGTTGCCGTCGGCATCTGGCTGACGCGCGGATCGCGCCACGAACCCACGGAACACGCCGGCATCGCCCACTTCGTGGAGCATATGCTCTTCAAGGGCACCCCTGCGCGGAGTGCAGAGGAAATAGCCCAGCAGGTCGACTCCATCGGCGGCCAGATCGACGCGTTTACATCCAAGGAGTACGCCGGGTATTACCTGAAGGTGCTGGACGAGCACCTGCCGCTGGCGGTCGACATCCTGGCCGATTTGATCTCCAATCCGCTGTTCGCCGTTGACGACATCGAACGCGAGAAGAAAGTGATCCTCGAAGAGATCAAGATGGTCGAAGACACCCCGGACGACCTGGTCCACGAGTTGTTCGCCGAGGGTTTCTGGCTGAACCACCCGCTCGGCAGGCCCATTCTCGGCACGCCGGCCAGCGTCAGCGCGCTCGATCAGGCGACGCTGAAGCACTACTTTGCCGACACCTACGTCGCGCAGAACTTCGTGGTGGTGGCGGTCGGCAATCTCGAGCACTCGCGCGTCGTTGCTCTGCTCGAGCAGGCGTTGCAGAACGCGCCGCCCGATGGCCCGGACGCGTCGCAGTCGGCGCCGACCGTCGCGCCGGTCATCCAGGTCCGCCGCAAGGACCTGGAGCAGAGCCACATCGTGTTCGGCACCGAGGCGCTGCCCCAGCACCACCCCGATCGGTATGCCGGCTACGCCTTGAACACCACCCTGGGTGGCTCGATGAGCTCGCGCTTGTTCCAGAACGTGCGCGAAAAGCGCGGCCTCGCCTACTCGGTGTTTTCCGGCTTGTCGGCCTACCAGGATGCCGGCGCCCTCAGCATCTATGCCGGATGCGCCAACGATGCCGTCGAGGAGTTGATCGACGTCGTCGTCGCGGAGATCCGCCAGATGAAGGCCGGCGGACTGGCGCCGGTTGAACTCCGGCGCGCGAAGGATCATCTGAAGGGATCGTTGATGCTCGGACTCGAGAGCCCCTCGAGCCGCATGTCGCACCTGGCGCGGCAGGAGATGTACCGCGATCAGGCCTCCAGCCTCGACGACATGCTGAATGCGATCGAACAGGTCACCGAGGCTGACGTCCTGAAACTGGCGGATCGCTTCTTCAGCAGCGAATCCCTGGCGGTCACCGTGCTCGGCAACGTGAACGGACTACAAGTGACGAAGGAGCGACTGGCTCTTTGATTCCACGGTATACCAACCCCGAAATGGGCCGCATTTGGAGCGAGCAGCGCCGCTACGAGACGTGGCTCCAGGTGGAAGTGGCCGCCGCCGAGGCGATGGCCGAGGCCGGCATTGTCCCGGCCGACGCGGCGCGCGAGCTGCGCGACAAGGGCGCCTTCGACATCGCGCGCATCGACGAAATCGAGAAGGTCACGCAGCACGACGTCATTGCCTTCACGACCTCGGTCGCCGAGATCGTCGGGCCGTCGGCCCGCTGGCTGCACTTCGGCCTCACCTCGTCGGATGTGGTCGACACCGCGCAGGCGCTGCAGATGGTCGAAGCCTGCGACCTGATCCTCGGGAACATGGCGAGGCTCGGCGAGGCGATCGAGGCCCGCGCCGAAGCGCACAAGCACACGCCGATGATCGGCCGCACGCATGGCGTGCACGCCGAAGTGATGACGTTCGGCCTCAAGCTGGCGTTGTGGTACGCCGAGTGGCTGCGCGACGTCGAGCGCGTCCGCCGGGCCCGCGAGACCGTGCGCGTCGGCAAGATGTCCGGCGCGGTCGGCGCCTTCGCGCACCTCGACCCGTCGATCGAAGCCGCGGTCTGCCGGAGGCTTGGCCTGATGCCGGCGCCAATTTCGTCGCAGGTGATTCAACGTGACCGGCACGCCGAGCTGCTGGCGGCGCTGGCGATCACCGCCGCGTCGCTCGAGAAATTCGCGCTCGAGATTCGCGGATTGCAGAAGACCGAAATCGGCGAAGTCGAAGAGCCGTTCGGCAAGGGCCAGAAGGGCTCGTCGGCGATGCCGCACAAGCGCAACCCGATTGGCTGCGAACAAATCGTCGGACTGGCGCGGTTGCTGCGCGCTAACGCCATGGCGGCGATGGAGAACATCGCCTTGTGGCACGAGCGCGACATTTCGCATTCCTCGGTCGAACGCGTGATCCTGCCCGACAGCTTCATCGCCCTCGATCACATGCTGCGCCGCTTTACCCGCATCGTGTCGGGCATGGTGGTCTACCCGGATCGCATGCTCGAGAACCTGAACCGCTCGCGCGGCGTGGTGTTTTCGGGCCAGGTGCTGCTGGAACTGGCGCGCCGCGGCATTTCCCGCGAGCAGGCCTACGAGTGGGTGCAGCGCAACGCCATGCGCTCGTTCCACGAACACCAGGATTTCAAGGGCCTGCTGCTTGCCGATGCGGACATCACCAGGGTGCTGCCGAAGGCCGAGATCGACAAGGCGTTTGATTTGAAGGAACAACTGCGCCACGTCGACGCGGTGTTCAAACGAGTGTTCCATCCGGGAGCCTGAATGAAAGCCCGCGTCTACGTCACGTTGAAACCCTCGGTGTTCGACCCGCAAGGCAGCGTTGTCGCCGGCGCGCTTCAGAGCCTCGGCTACGCCGACGTCAAGGACGTCCGGCAGGGCAAGTTCTTCGAGGTCGAGCTCGCCGATGCGGACCCGGCGACGGCCAAGCAGCGCGTCACCGAAATGGCCGACAAGCTCCTCGCCAATCCGGTCATCGAGAGTTACCGTGTCGAGGTCCTCCAGTGAAGTTCGCGGTCGTCGTCTTTCCAGGGTCGAACTCGGATTACGACGCCTTCTATGCGGCCTCGCGGGTGGTCGGCGAACAGGCCGAGCTCGTCTGGCACAAGGACGCCGACCTGAAGGGCGCCGACGCCGTGATTCTTCCCGGCGGTTTCGCGCATGGCGACTACTTGCGCACCGGCGCCATTGCGCGCTTCTCGCCGATCATGGGCGCCGTCACGGCGTTTGCCGATCGCGGCGGCCCGGTGCTGGGCATCTGCAACGGCTTCCAGGTGCTGCTCGAAGCCGGACTGCTGCCGGGCGCGATGGTGCGCAACGATCGCATCAAGTTCGTCTCGCAGCTGGTGCCGGTCCGCGTCGAGCAGACCGACACGCCGTTCACCGCCGCGTGCGCGCCACAGCAGGTGCTGCAGCTGCCGATCGCCCACGGCGAAGGCAACTATTACGCGCCGCCCGGGGTGCTCGACGACATCGAAGCAAACCGCCAGGTGGTGTTCCGCTACACCAGCCCGGCCGGAGAGCCCGGCGCCGACTGGAATCCCAACGGCTCGCTCAACAACATCGCCGGCATCTGCAACCGCCGGCGCAACGTCGTCGGGTTGATGCCGCACCCCGAGCGCGCCGCGGAGCTGCCGCTGGGTAGCGTCGATGGCCGCGTGGTGCTGGCCTCCGTGGTGAAGGCGCTCGCTGCCGTGTCGAGGTAATCGCTCCGTGACCGTGATCGACTCCACAGTTCTCGACCGCCACGGCATCAAGCCGGACGAGTATGAACGCATCCAGCAGCTGATGGGCCGCGAGCCCAACCTGCTGGAGCTCGGCTTGTTCTCGGTGATGTGGTCCGAGCACTGCAGCTACAAGAGCTCGCGCGTGCACCTGAAGACGCTGCCGACCACCGGCCCGCGCGTCGTGCAGGGGCCCGGCGAGAACGCCGGCGCGGTCGATATCGGCGATGGCCTGTGCGCCGTCTTCAAGATCGAGTCGCACAACCACCCGTCGTTCATCGAACCGTACCAGGGCGCGGCGACCGGCGTGGGCGGCATCATCCGCGACATCTTCACGATGGGCGCGCGGCCGATTGCGCTGCTCAATGCGCTGCGATTCGGATCGCTCGACACCGCGCTGGCGCGACGCATTTTCGAAGGCGTGGTCGCCGGCATCGGCGGCTACGGCAACAGCATCGGCATTCCCACCGTCGGCGGCGAGATCGTGTTCGACGAGATGTACTCGGGAAATCCGCTCGTCAACGTGTTGTGCCTCGGCATCGCGCACCGCTCGGACATCATCAAGGGCGCGGCGAAAGGCACCGGCAATCCCGTCTACTACGTCGGCGCCAGGACCGGCCGCGACGGCATTCACGGCGCGACGATGGCGTCGGCGGAGTTTGACGAGACCTCGGCGGAGAAGCGGCCGGCGGTGCAGGTCGGCGATCCGTTCATGGAAAAGCTGTTGATGGAGGCCTGTCTCGAAGTGATGAAGACCGGCGCCGTGGTCGGCATCCAGGACATGGGCGCCGCCGGCTTCACCTGCTCGACGTCCGAGATGGGATCGCGCGGCGGCGTCGGCATGACGGTCGACGTCACGCATGTGCCGCAGCGAGAGACGGGCATGATTCCGTACGAAATCATGCTGTCGGAATCCCAGGAGCGCATGCTGCTGGTGGTCGAGCGCGGCCGCGAGCACGAAGTCGAAGCGGTGTTCGAGAAGTGGGACCTGCACGCGGTGCAGGTGGGCGAGGTCACCGAAGGCGCGCGGCTGAAGATTCACGAGCGCGGCGAGCTGGTCGCCGACGTGCCGAATCGCGCCCTGACGGACGAAGCGCCCGTCTACCACCGGCCGATGACCGAGCCGTCCTGGCAGAAGCAGGTGCAACAGCTGTCGCTCAGCGATCTTGGCGCCGCACCCAGTGCGCAGATGACGTTCGAGCGGCTGCTGGCGGTTTCCACCATTGCCAGCAAGCGTTGGGCGTATCGCCAGTTCGACCACAGTGTCGGCACCAACACCATTGCGCAGCCAGGCGCGTCGGCGGCCGTGGTCCGGGTCAAGGGCACGACGCGCGCCCTGGCGATCTCGGTCGACGGCAACGGCCGCTTCTGTTATCTCGATCCCTACCAGGGCGCGATGCTGGCGGTGGCGGAGGCGGCGCGCAACGTGGCGTGCGCCGGCGGCGAGCCGATCGGCGCGACCAACAATCTCAATTTCGGCAACCCCGAGCGGCCCGAGATCATGTGGCAAATCGGCGCAGCCGTGCGCGGCATCGGCGATGCCTGCCGCGCCCTCAACGCGCCGATTACCGGCGGCAATGTGAGCCTCTACAACGAAACCGAAGGGCGCGCGATCTTCCCGACGCCCGTGCTGGGTGTGGTCGGGATTCTCGAGGACGCGTCGAGGACCGTGACGCGGACGTTTAAATCAGACGGCGCGCCGGTGGTGTTGCTCGGCGATAATTCAGGCGAGCTTGGCGGCAGCGAATACCTGGCGACCATGCACCAGACGGTGGCCGGACGGCCGCCGGCCCTCGATCTCCAGCGGGAAGCGGCGCTGCAGACGCTGATCGTCACGTTGATTCGCGACGGCCTGGTCGAGTCGGCGCACGATTGTTCGGAGGGCGGACTCGCCATCACGCTGGCTGAGTGCACGTTCGACACGGGCTGGGCCGCCGGAGCAGGCGCGGAGGCGGGCGGTCTCGGCGTGACCGCCGAGGTGCCGGTGCTGGCCGACCACGGCGCGTTCTCGACCAACGCCGCGCTGTTCGGTGAGTCGGCGTCGCGCATCGTGATTTCAGTGGCGAGCCGCCACGTCGCCGCGGTGATGGCGGCAGCGAAGGCGGCGGGCGTGCCGGCGCGACAGATTGGACGCGTCGGCGGCAGAAGGATTCAGCTGACCGTGAACGGTCAGACGGCAGTGGACAGCCTTGTGGCGCATGCGGAACTCGTGTGGGCCACCGCGATCGAGAACAAGATGCGGCGCGCTCCCGGCGCCGCGAGCTGACAATCGAGAGCCGCCATGTTCGACAAGTTCAAGGACGAGTGCGGGGTCTTCGGTGTCTACGGACATCCCGAAGCGTCGAAGCTGACGTATCTCGGTCTCTACGCGCTGCAGCACCGCGGGCAGGAGAGCGCCGGCATTGCCGCGGCTGACGGCGACCGCGTCCGGCTGGTCAAGCAGATGGGCTACGTCAATGACATCTTCGACGAGCCCACGCTGGCCACGCTGCCCGGAACGGTGGCGATTGGCCACACCCGCTACTCGACCGCGGGCGACAGCAAGTTGTCCAACGCCCAGCCGATCCTGATCGACTGCGTCCACGGCCAGGTCGGCATCTGCCACAACGGCAACATCGTCAACGCCAACGAGATTCGCGATCGGCTGGTCAGGGCCGGATCGATCTTCCAGACCAACAGCGATACCGAAGTGGTGTTGCACCTCTACGCCCGCTCGCAGGCCGGCTCGATCGAGGACGCGCTGGTCGAGTCGATCACGCAGTTGACCGGCGCGTTTTCGTTCGCACTGATCACGCAGCACGCACTGATCGCCGTCCGGGATCCGCACGGCTTCCGGCCGCTGGCACTGGGCCGGCTGGGCGATGCCTGGGCGGTGACCTCAGAGACCTGTGCGCTCGACCTGATTGGCTTCAGTTACGTGCGTGACGTCGAGCCGGGCGAAGTGCTGATCATCGGCCCGCAGGGTGTGCGATCGATCAAGCCGTTCCCGAGCGCGCCGTTGTCGCACTGCATTTTCGAGCACGTCTACTTCGCGCGGCCCGACAGCGACGTGTTCGGCGAGAGCGTCAACGAGGTCCGCACCAATCTGGGGCGCGCGCTGGCGCGCGAAACCGGCGTGGCCGCCGACGTGGTGGTACCGATTCCCGACTCGGGGGTCTGCGCGGCGATCGGCTACTCGGATGAGTCCAGGGTGCCGATGCGTTTCGGCCTGATCCGCAATCATTACGTCGGCCGCACGTTCATCGAGCCGGCGCAGTCCATCCGCCACTTCGGCGTGAAGGTGAAGCTCAACACCGTTCGCAGCATTCTCGAAGGCAGGCGCGTGGTGCTGATCGACGATTCGCTGGTGCGCGGCACGACCAGCCGCAAGATCGTCAGGATGGTCCGTGCGGCGGGTGCGAAGCAAGTGCACCTGCGGATCAGCTGTCCACCGACCGTGTCGCCGTGCTTCTACGGTGTCGACACTCCCCGGCGCCGCGAGTTGATCGCCGCCACGCACTCGCAGGAAGAGATCCGGAAGTACGTCGGCGCCGATTCGCTCGGCTATCTCAGCCTCGACGGCCTGCTGTCGTCGGTGAAGACCAGGAGCACGTCGTACTGCACGTCGTGCTACACCGGCAGCTACCCGGTGGCATTCCCGCGCGATGAGAGCGGCTACCTGCAGCTGTCGCTGAAGATCGACGGTCAGGTCGAGCCGCTTCCGGAAGAGGAGCCAGAGACAGTAGTCTAGGGCGATGTCGCTGGTGCGAATCGCCGCGCTCGTCGGAGTCATCGCATTCACGTCTGGGCCTGCCGTGCCTGCTGCGGCCCTGGAGGTCTTGTCTTCTGAGGCCCAGGAGCGAGGGCCGACGCCGGCCACCGCCGAACAGATCCGCGCCGCCATCGACCAGCTCGCGGATCTCCACTATCCGACGCGCATGGCGGCCGGCCGCACCATTCGCCGCGCGCCGTCGGCACAGGTGGTGCCGGCGCTGCTGCAGGCGGTGGATGGCCACGCCGATGGCTTCGTCCGCTTTCGCGCGTTGATCCTGCTGACCGGCTATTCCGACCCACGCATCGACGATGCGATCTCGACGGCGCTGGCGTCACCGAACGATCGGCTGCGAGAGGTGGCCTACGCGTATTTCGAGCAGCATCCGCAGGCGTCGCGCGCCCCGCGGCTGCTGGCGGCGCTCGACAAAGAGGCAGGCGAGTTCGTGCGTCCGGCGCTGATTCGCGCCCTGGCCGCGATTCCCCGGGATGCCAGGGTGGTCGACGTGCTGCTGCGCGATTCGATGCGCGGCGTCGATTTCTTCCGGAGCACGGTGATTGAGGCGATCGGAGATTACCGGATTGCCGCCGCCATCCCGCGACTGTCGGAGATCGCCAGGCTCGATGGCCCGCTCCAGGATGACGCCGCGACCGCGCTCGGCAAGATCGGCGACAAGACGGCGGTGAACACGCTGGCGGCACTGCAGCAGTCGGCCCCCAAGGAGAATCAGCCGGCGATCGCAGCCGCGATCTGCCTGCTTGGCATCAATTGCCCGTCGCATCTCGGCTACCTGGAGAAGACGCTGACCTTCGCCGAGACATATCCGGGTTACCAGGATCTGGTGCGCAGCGCCGCGGCGGGCCTTGGCCACGTGGCACGCCAGGGGAATGAAGACGCCGCCCGCATCCTGTTCGACGTCGGCGTGCCCTCGAGCGATCCGCTGCGCGCGCCCATCTCGCTGGCGGTCGGGCTGGTCGCCCTGCGTAACACGCCGCTGCTGCTGAAGACGCTGCAGGCGCGCACCGACCTGGACGGCGCCGTCGGTCTGGTGGCGGAGGCCTTCGACATGCTCGAAGAGGATCTCGAAGAGGAGCGCTTCTTCGTCGCGATCCGCAAGGAGTACTGGGCGGCTCCGGAAGGCTCGCCGCTCAGAAAACTCTGCCAGACGCTGATCAACAAGCTAGACTTTTAGTCCTCATGGACTACAGGTCTTCGGGTGTCGACATCGACGCCGGCCACGAGACCGTTCGCCGGATCAAGCGGCTCGCGAAATCGACGTTCACGCCGGGCGTGCTCTCGGAGATCGGTTCGTTTGGCGGCCTCTTCAGGCTCGACACCTCCGCCTGGAAGGAGCCGGTGCTGGTGTCGAGCGCCGACGGTGTCGGCACCAAGCTCAAGGTTGCCTTCATGGCGAACCGCCACCGCACCATCGGCGCCGATCTGGTGAACCACTGCGTCAACGACATCCTCGTGCAGGGCGCGGTGCCGCTCTTCTTCCTCGATTACCTCGCCACCGGCAGGCTCTCGCCTGAGGTCGCCGAGCAGATTGTCGAAGGCCTCGCGCGCGCCTGCCAGGACAATGGTTGTGCCCTGCTTGGCGGCGAAACCGCCGAGATGCCCGGCTTCTACGCAGCGGGTGAATACGACGTTGCCGGCTTCATCGTCGGCGCCGTCGATCGCGCCAATATCATCGATGGCCGTTCGATTGCGCCCGGTGACGTGTTGCTCGGATTGCCGTCGAACGGCCTGCACACCAACGGCTATTCGCTGGCGCGCAAGATCGCCTTCGAGGAGCTGAAACTCGGGGTCGACACCCATCTGCCCGAGCTCGGCGAAACGGTCGGCGAGGCATTCCTCCGCGTGCACCGTTCGTATCTGCCGGTGTTGAAGCCGCTGCTGGGCCGCAGTCTGATCAAGGGCATGGCGCACATTACCGGCGGCGGCATTACCGACAATCTGCCACGCGTGTTGCCGCCTGGTACGGCGGCTCGCGTGAATCGCACCGCCTGGCGGGTGCCGGCCATCTTTCGCTGGCTTGGCGAGGCCGGCCGCGTGCCCGAATACGATCTGCGCCGCGCCCTGAACATGGGCATTGGCATGATCCTGGTGGTCGCCGAAAGGGACGCCGACGCCGTTGGCCAGGCGCTGCTCAACACCGGCGAAGCCAACAGCGTGGTCATTGGCGATATCGTGAAGGGCGAGCCTGAGGTTCGATACACGTAGGGGTTTAGGGATTAGGAATTAGGGATTGGGGAACAGGCAGCCATGAAGCGACGACAAGCGCTGAAGACCCTCGCCACCGCCGCCGCCGCGCTGCCCCTTTCCAGGGTGCGGCTGCGCGCCGACGAACTTCCCGCCGATCAGGTGTTCGTGCTCCGCGACATTGCGGCGACCGTGCTCCCATCGGTGATGGGCAGCAAAGGTCAGAACGAAGCGGTCGATAATTTCCTGCGCTGGATTCGTGACTACAAAGAAGGTGTCGCGCTCTCGCACGGTTACGGTGAGCCGCGGCTGGTGAAGTCGGGTCCGACCCCGGCTCCGGGCTACACCAGACAACTGGTCGCGTTGCAGCAGGCCGCGCAGTCGCGCGGCGGCCGGTTTGGCGCACTGCCGATCGAGGCGCGCCGGGAACTGCTCGACGCCGCGCTCAAGGCCGCGGAGGTGCGAAACCTGCCCGGCCGGCCGGACGGCAAGCACGTGGTCAGCGACCTGATGTCGCACTACTTCCGCAGCAGCGCCGCCAACGACCTTTGTTACAACGCGCGCATTGGCCGCAACACCTATCGAGCCATCCGTGTCACCACGGTGCGGCCGCGGCCGCTCTAATCATGCCGGTCCACGAATCAGACGTCTGCGTCATTGGCGGCGGCATCACCGCCGTGATGCTGATCGAGCGCCTCGCGCAACTCAGACCCAACCTGAAGATCACCGTCGTCGAAGCCGGCCGCTCGATCTTCGACCGCCAGAACCGGCCGACCTACCACCGTCGGGCGATTGAGTACGGCGAGCACCCGTGGCACGACGACTACATCGAGGATCAACAGGCCAGGGGCATGATCTCGATGACCATGGCGGTCGGCGGACAGGCGCTGCACTGGGGCGGCGCGTGCAATCGCTTCTCGGAAGAAGACCTGAGACTCAATTCGATCTACGGCCTCGCCGATGACTGGCCGATCGACTGGGCCGAGCTCGAGAAGTACTACGTCCAGGCCGAGCACCGATTGAACGTCGCCGGCGATCCGAGCCCGTATCCGGAAGACAGGCGCTCGGGCCCGTACGCGCAGCCGGCGATGCCGCTGTCTTACAACCTGCAGGTGCTCAAGCAATGGGCGGAGCAGAGCGGCTTGAGGTTCTCGCCGTTGCCGATGGCGCGCAACATCACCGGCCCGACCGACGGCCGTGGCGCATGCGGTCTCTACGATACGTGCGGCGATGTGTGCCCGACCGGTGCACGCTACTCGCCGGACTACACCTATCAGCAGTTGATCGCCGCGAACAAGGTGACGCTGCACGATCGCACGCTGGTCCGCCGGCTCAACCACGGCGGAAACGGGGACGCCATCGTTTCCGCAATCGGTTATCACCAGGATCGGCCGAGCGAGACGACCCAATATCGCGCGCGACACTTCGTGCTCGCCTCCGGTCAGTGCTGGAGCTCCCACCTGCTGCTGCTCTCGACCAGCTCGCGGTATCCCAGCGGCATAGCCAACCGGTCGGGACTCGTCGGCCGCTACATGAACGGCCACAAGTTCATTTCGGCGCAGGCGATTATCGACGAGCAGACCTTCCCCGGCCTGAACATGACGCACAGCCTGATCTCGCGCGAGTACTTCAGGTGCGCGTCCGGGAAGCCGTTCGTGCGCCACGACACGCGCGTCTGGGAGAGCACCGCCGGCAAAGAGCCGCGGCTGCGTTCGGCAGCGGGCCGGCTGCTGCTGGGCGATGAGCTGTTGAACGACTGGCGGGCGCGCGCCACCCGGGACAGCGCGGTGCGTCTCCGTGCCTACTACGACTCACACCCCCATCGGGACAGCCGCCTCACGCTCGACGAGTCGTCCAGGAACCGCTACGGCGATCCAATGCCGAAGATCGAGCACCGGCTCGACGAGGCGGCCACCGCCCGTGAGGCGGCGACGCTCGCGCATTGCACGTCGGTATTCGAGCGTATGGCACAGGCCAGCAACGGACGGCTCACCGGTGCGCCGACGGTATCAACCTATTGGGATCATCCCGCCGGCGGCTGCCGCATGGGCACCGATCCGTCGCGCAGTGTGGTCGACAGCTACGGCCGGACGCACGATCACGAGAACCTGTGGGTGATTGGCGCGCCGACACTGCCGACCGGCGGCTGCACCAACGGCACGCTGACCTTCGTGGCACTGTCGCTGCGCTCCGCCGTTGCCGTGGCGGATGGTTTTAGAGGGTGATGGCGTGCGATGGGTGGCGCGCCGTCGTACTCCGCTACTGCGCCACTGCGGCCTCGCGCTGAGTACCTCGCTGGACCCAGCGCACAATGACCAGCGTCAGCGCCAGATCGAACGCCAGTGTCGCGGCGTGCACCGGACGGCTGCCGAAGTACGACCACAGATTGCTGTAGTAGTTGTCGATGATCAGGAACTTGTCGGCGAGTGCCGCAAGAGCTGACCAATTCAGACCGATGTCGGACACCCGAGTCGGGGTGTCGACCCCGACTGGAATGGGCCAGAGAATCCGGCTCGAGGCAGCCTGCACCAGCAACAGTAGTCCCACTACCATCGGCATACGCGCCAGCGCGGCTTGCCGTGGCGCGATCGCCCGGCCCGCCAGCACGTAGACGATCGGTGTCGCCAACGCCAGCAGCCGCTCGGTATCGCTTCCGGTGCCGGCAAAGTAGCCAAGCACCGCGCACGCAGCGAGGTAGCCCGCCAGGTCGGGCCGCCTCCACAGAACCCCCCACACGTCCCGCCAGCCGGCGACGATCAGTGCGATGACCGGCGGACCGAAGGTGAAGAACCACCCGAGCACCCACGTCCAGAACGGCTTGTTGGCAAGGATGTAGTCCCACTCGATCCACTTCTGATGCCCTGGGGCCGGGGCCAGAATCGAGCGGATGAACAGCACGGCCAGCGCCGCGGCGACGACTGGGATCGCCACGGCCACCAGCCGATCCAGCCGCCGATCGCGCGCTACGGCCATGACCTGGGCGATGCCGAACGTGATCGGCACGAGCACGATCGTTTCCTTGATGAGCACGCCGACGAAAACGATCGGCGCCAGCAGCAACGATGCCACCAGGGGCGACCGATCTCGCCACGCTTCGATGATCAGCAGGCCCGCCAGCAGCGACACCATTGACAGGGCGTCGATGTTTGCCGGATTGAAATAGACCCACCGAACCGGCGAATGCCACATCATCGCCCACGCGATGACGAGCGTCACTCGGAGCAACGGGCTGTCAATGAAGCGGCGGAGGTACAGCAGAAGCAGGATCGTCGCGGCGCCGGACGCGGCGACGTTGATCAGCAGGAACGGCGTGATGCCAAGCAGGCCCGATTCGTCTTCGACCCGCTGGTCGAGAACCGGCAGCGCGCGTGAAACGGCCGGGCGCAGCTGGGCGGCCAGCCACGGCGTGGCGATCCGGCTCCCGCCGGGAATCTGGGCGTGAATGGGAACGCGCGACTCGAAAAACTGGCTGGCGACGCTGTGATAGATCTGCGCATCCGCGTAGACGCGCTCGATCTGTTGGTTCATTGCGCTGCTGAACGAAATGAGGGCGAACGCGGCTGCGACGACCAGCAATTCAAGCGCCGATCGCCAACGCGATGGTCGCAAGCCGGGTGCACTCAAGGCGGCCTATTGTCCCGCGAGCCAAAGGGCGAGTCAACGGACGCGACGGTCACGGAGTAACATCTTCCTTGAGCACGATGTCGTGCAGCCGTCCCACACGTGATGAACACCCCTTCGCGTAGCAATACGCTGGCGATCCTGATCTCCGGCCGCGGCTCCAACTTGCAGTCGATCATCGATGCCATCGCCGCCGGCCGGCTCGATGCGTCGATCGCGGTGGTGATCTCCAATCGCGCAGACGCGCCGGGCCTCGGCTACGCCGTGCGCGCCGGCATCGAGACGCTGGTCCTCGACCACCAGGCCTATCGATCGCGCGAGGACTACGACCGCGCGCTCGTGGCCGAACTGCAGGTGCGGCGCGTCAACCTGGTCTGTCTCGCCGGGTTCATGCGCCTGCTCAGTCCGGTATTCGTGGATGCCTTTCCCAACCGCATCTTGAACATTCACCCGTCTCTCTTGCCGAAATACCCGGGACTGCATCCCCAGCAACAGGCGCTCGACGATGGCGCCACCGTCAGCGGCGCCACTGTTCACGTTGTGAACAAGGAGCTGGATGCGGGTCCGATCGTGCTGCAGCGAGAGGTCCCCGTGATTCCGGGTGACACCTCCGACACGCTGGCAACGCGGATCCTTGCGGTCGAGCATCAGCTGTATCCCGATGCCATCGCAAAAGTGTTGCTGCGACCTTTGGGGCCAGCCCCCAAACGTCGCACTCACGTGCCCTGAGGTAGCGCTGAAACTGGCAGCGATTCTCGAGCAGCCTGAGATCCGTCACGAACGCGGATCGGCAGACCGCAGGGTCAACACCGCCACGTCGGGCGGGCAGTTGACCCGCACCGGCAAGTACACCGTCCCGATACCGCGGCTGACGAAGATCGACGTGTTCTCGCGCGTCGCGTAGCCCGAGAGCACGGGGAACTTTCTTCCGACCACGGCGCCGACGGCCGGCAGCAGCACCTGGCCCCCGTGCGTGTGACCCGAGAGCACGAGTTGCACATCGAGCGCCGCCGCTTCGATCAGCCGACGCGGATCGTGCGCGAGCAGCAGCGTCGTCCCGCCGGTGCCTTTCAGCACCCCGGCGATGTCGCCAGGTGTCCGAGTCCAGAACTTGATGCCGGCGAGGTCCAGCTGTTCGCCTCTGATCGTCAGCTGCGTCCGCTGATCCTTCAGCACCGTGAAGCCGCGCGTCATCAGTGCCGCCGGCACTTCCTTCTCGTCGTCGTGATTGCCCAGGACCGCGAACGAGCCATGCGGTGCCGACGACAGCGGCGCCAGTAGCTCCGCGACCGGCCCAATGTAATGGCGATCGAAGAAGGACACGTAGTCGCCGCCCAGCACGACGATGTCCGGAGAGGCGTCCTGCAGCAGCGCCACGGCGCGCGCCACGTCGGTCGCCGGCACGACCGCGCTGTGGTGCACGTCGGTGATCATGCCAATGCGAAGGCCGTCGAGCGCCGGCGGCAGGCCGCGAACCGGGAGGTCGCGGCTGATGCGCGACACCTGGTGGCGCTCGTAGGCCACGCCGTAGGCGCCGACGCCGGCGAGGGCGCCCACCGAGATCGCGGTGGCAGACCGAAGAAAGTCCCTGCGCGTCATGGCCACGGGGTCACTATATAGTGGGAACGGCCGTCGGGCCATTCGGCCACCCGGCCTGCAGGAATCACGATGAATCTGTTTGATGAGTTTCAGTGG
>VFZG01000015.1:30000-69516 GCA_016871275.1 Acidimicrobiia bacterium
GGCTTTGGGCCGACAATGTAACGGGGCTCAAGCATTGAACCGAAGATCATGACTGATGGAACTTGCGAGTTCCATCATTGGTAGAGGAGCGTTCTCTCTGCAGTGAAGTCAGACCGACAAGGACTGGTGGAGCTGAGAGAAGTGACCCTGCCGGCATAAGTAGCGAGAAGGGAAGTGAGAATCTTCCCCGCCGTAAACCTAAGGATTCCTGAGGTAGGTTCGTCCGCTCAGGGTTAGTCGGGAGCTAACGCGAGGCCGAAAGGCGTAGCGGATGCACATCCGGTTAATATTCCGGAACTACCGAGAGATCGTTATCACGATGGGGGGACGCAGGAAGCTATGCGGGCCTGGCATTGGATGTCCAGGTTCAGACATGTAGGGGGAGCAGGCAGGCAAATCCGTTTGCTCACATGCCCTGAGGTGTCATGGCGATGGCCGCAAGGCCAATAAAGCCGCAGACGCTACGCTGCCGAGAAAAGCCTCTAAGGAGATCTCTTGGTACCCGTACCGCAAACCGACACAGGTAGGTGAGGAGAAAATCCTCAGGCGCAAGTGAGAATCATCGTTTAGGAACTAGGCAAAATGACCCCGTAACTTCGGGATAAGGGGTGCTCGCCAGCGTCAGTGGCCTCGCGCCACGAAGCGCCACGCGAGTTGCAATAAAGAGGGTCAAGCGACTGTTTACTAAAAACACAGGGCTCTGCTAAGTCGAAAACGACGTATAGGGTCTGACGCCTGCCCGGTGCCGGAAGGTTAAAAGGAGAGGTCAGCCGCCCGAAAGGGAGGGTGAAGCCTTGAATTGAAGCCCCGGTAAACGGCGGCCGTAACTATAACGGTCCTAAGGTAGCGAAATTCCTTGTCGGGTAAGTTCCGACCTGCACGAATGGCGTAACGATTTGACCGCTGTCTCAACGATGAACGCTGCGAATTTGTGGTACCGGTGAAGACGCCGGTTGCCCGCCATAAGACGAAAAGACCCCGTGCACCTTTACTGCACCTTAGTAGTGAATGTTGACGCCGTATGCGCAGCATAGGTGGGAGACGTTGATCCCAGGCTCTCGGGCTTGGGGGAGTCACCAGTGAGATACCACCCTTACGACTTCGACGTTCTAACTGAAACCCATCATCTGGGTTCAGGACACTGCTAGGCGGGTAGTTTGACTGGGGCGGTCGCCTCCTAAACTGTAACGGAGGCGCACGAAGGTTCGCTCAGGCTGTTTGGAAACCAGCCTTAGAGTGCAAAGGCATAAGCGAGCTTAACTGCGAGACCTACAAGTCGAGCAGATGCGAAAGCAGGTCTTAGTGATCCGGTGGTCCCGCATGGAAGGGCCATCGCTCAACGGATAAAAGGTACGCCGGGGATAACAGGCTGATCTGGGCCAAGAGTTCACATCGACGCCCAGGTTTGGCACCTCGATGTCGGCTCATCGCATCCTGGAGCTGTAGCAGGTTCCAAGGGTCCGGCTGTTCGCCGGTTAAAGCGGTACGTGAGCTGGGTTTAGAACGTCGCGAGACAGTTCGGTCTCTATCTATGGTGGGCGCAGGAGAATTGAGAGGATCTGACCTTAGTACGAGAGGACCGGGTTGGACGGACCGCTAGTGTACCAGTTATCACGCCAGTGGTATCGCTGGGTAGCTAAGTCCGGAAGGGAGAAACGCTGAATGCATCTAAGCGTGAAACCCACCTCAAGATGAGTTCTCCCTGGGAGCAATCCCCTGAAGGCTCGACGTAGACTACGTCGTCGATAGGTCGGGTGTGGAAGCGTGGCAACACGTTCAGCTAACCGATACTAATCAGCCGTGAGGCTTGACCATTTATTCACTTCGCTCGATGAGCGTGGGTGTGTGGTCAAAAAACGATCGATTGCATCCGCCGTCGCTCGCTCCGCGAGTTGTGGCGAGACCCGCCAGAGCGCTTCGCGCGAAGGCGGGGAATATCCAGTTCAGCAAGCAACACCGTTCTTTACAACAGAATGCTCTGGGACGATCCACCTTCGCGCCCTGCGGGCGCTTCGGTGGACAAGCCGCATCAGCAGGCTTGTCCGCCGTAGCTCGTAGAGCGGAGGAGGAATCCCAGACACCAAGATTCACGGCGGTTCGACGAACGTTGCTATGAACGTTCTGCGAACGAACGTCGAACAGACGTGAAACAGTTTCCCGGTGGCCATAGGAGAAGGGTCACACCCGTTCCCATTCCGAACACGGAAGTTAAGCCTTCTACCGCCGATGGTACTGCGTGCGCAGGTGCGTGGGAGAGTAGGTCGTTGCCGGGGATTCTTCAAAGAGCCTCAGTGAGAGATCACTGAGGCTCTTTTCTTGTACGCCGGTTGCATCGTCAGGGGCCCGCTGGATCAGAACTGAAAGCGTACGCCCAATTCGACGTCCCTGGCATCGGCGGCTGACGTCGGGATGCCGAAGTACCTCGAAGTCATGACGCCGCTCGGGTTGCGCAGATTGACGAGATTGAAGGCGTTGTCGATGTTGGCGTAGACGCTGAGCTGTCTACCCTGCCTGCCTCCGAGCGTGATCGTCTTGGAGATGGTGGCATTGGCATTGAAGAAGCGCGGACCATTGGCGCTGTTGCGCGCTACCCCCGCGGGACGGTCGGTCGTGTTCTGGTCGCCGTTGTCGTCCCGGCCAGTGGTGATGTTATAGGGGAACCCGCTGTGCCCGGTGCCGCTCAGCGTCAGCAGCACGCCGAACGGCGCTCTGGAGTTCACCGTGAAGTTGTAGCGGTGCCGGGCGCTGAAGCCCGACCGGCCCCAGTCGGCCTCCGGGTCATAGTTGTTCATCGGTACATAGAACGGCATGTCTCCGTTGCTGTTGTCCGACGAGACCGTCCAGCCCGCGTTGTAGTTGAGAAACTTCAGCCGCTGCCGCACCCCGACGCGCAGGCTATGCGATTGCGACCTGCCGTCGGACTCCAGCCGCAGAATGCTGCCTTCGTTCGGAATCGGCCTCGTCGTCTCGCCCGGACGCGGTGCGTTCAGATCGCGTGACCTGAAGCGGTTCATGCCGCGGTTGAACTCGTAAGCGCTATCCACCATGAGGTTCCACGGCAGGGAGCGCTCGACGCTCAGCGAGGCGCGGGCTTCGTACGGGATCAGCAGGTCTGGTGCCAGCACCCGCCGCGAAACCGGAGGCACAACGGCCGAGCCGCCGGCAAACGCGTCCGGATACGACGGGCTGCTCACCACCACTTCGGACTGGCGGCGCCCGTCGAGCCGGACGACGTCTTCGTAGGTGTTGACGTTCAGGTTCTGGTGAAAGAGGCCTGCGCCGCCACGAATGACGGTGGCCGATCCGACGGCATACGCAAACGCCATCCGCGGATCGGGGTTGATGTAATCCGCGACATGCGACTGCACTTCGTAGCGTAACCCCGCGAAGAACGTCAGACGGCGATTGACGCGCCAATCGGTCTGCACGAACACCCCGCCCTCCGTCTGATGGACGTCGAGACGTGGGTCGCCGCGGGTGATGCGGTAGGTGAGCGGGGTGCCGGCCTGGAAATCCGCCAGACTTGAAAACGTGTACCTGCCGAGGAAGCCGTCCTGGGAGTAGGAATTGGCCGTGCGATAGTTGAATTCGGTGCCGGCCTTGATGGTGAGCCGCTCGCCCTCGAACCAGAACGTGTTGGTGAACGAGTAATTGCGGCTGGTGCGGCGGTTATCCTGGCCGCCGCCGCCGCTCCTGAACGCATCCAGCACGTCAATGGCCACCTGCCGAGTCACGGATTGGTTGCTGTTGCGGAATCCGAACACATTGACGATCGACTCGTGCAGCAGCCGCGGCGAGATCGTCCACATCTCCCTCAGACCCACGCTCATGTCGCTGCCGCTCGAGTCCCAGCCGCGCTCGGGAAGCGTGAATCCGCCAATCCCGTTGTTGCTGCTGTGACGGTTCGCATACCGCGCGTTGAAGTGGAGGGCGTGACTCGCCCCGAGCTGCAATTGGCCGCTCGCGCTGTAGCTGCGGTTGACGGCAGGCCGCACGATGGCGAACGACAGGTCTTCGGCCGGCGTGCTGGCCACCACCGTGTCACCGTTTTCCTGCTCGTTCTGGTTGAAGGTCAGACTCGCGGTCAGCACATTCTTGATGAACGGGCCGCTGACGTTCGCGTTGATATTGCGCTGCTGAAACTCTGGCACCCTGGTGGCGAACGCATTCGTCGCCGTGAGGGCATTGTCGCGAAAATCGAAGCTGAAGTTGCCGTGATATGCGCCGACCCCGCCGCGCTGGATGACTTCGATGTTGGAGCCGCCGCGTTGGCCGCCTCGTCCTGGTCCGCCCCCGCCCGGCCCGCCTCCGCCCGGCCCGCCATAACCGGGGCCGCCATAACCGGGGCCGCCGCCGCGAAAGCTTGGCCCACTGCCGCCGCCAAACCCGAATCCGCCGCGGCCTCCGAAGTTCTCTGTCGTGTAGGCGTTGTTGTTGATTCGAATCTGGGCAATCTGCTCGGAGGTGGCTCGGGCCTCGACTCGGTCGGGGCCGCCAGCCGGCTTGGCCTCCGCCGCCCGCGCCGCCGTCCAGATCCGCTGCTGTTCCGGCGTGAGCAGCTCCTTCAGCTTTGCCTCGAACGCCTCGTTCATCCACTGGATGCCCGAAAGCGCCCGGTCGCGATCGGCTCCCCGCACCGCGCCGCCGCTGAAATCCATGATGTCGCCGAACAGCCGCTCCGACGCCTGGCGTTGCTCCTCCATCACCAGGGTGAGCTCGGCGTTCTGCCGCTCGCTGAACGGGACGCCGGCCTCCCGAAGCACGCGCTCGACCTTCGCCTTCATCTCGTCCAACGGATTGGTCGTGGTCACCTGGCCCGCAGCCTCGACTGTCGAGACCGCAATGAGGAAGATGAAGGCTAGCGCGAGTCGGATGTACACCTCTAGATCGTGAGCGAATCGGCCGCGCAGGGCAACCCAGAAATTGTCTCGAATTGCAATCCGAAAGGTGGTGCCGCAACGAGGGCGCGGCGCACGATGTGGCACCCCGATTCCGGCGTGAGCTGCCCGAGGCGCAACACGCTTTCTTGAACTGCAGGTCGGCTGAACCGAAGTGCGCCCCGTCAAGTCCGGACAGTTTCCGGGGAATCACGCCATTTCGCTGCGGCATGGCGCTTGCAAGGCCAGCGGCGTGATGGGTATGACTGTCGTTGCTTGCGTGATTGCTCTTGCTGTCCTTACCGCTGCTTGCTCCGCAACGCCGACATCGCCCTCAGGCTCGGCGGGTTCCTCGTCGGCCTACACCCTGGCCCAGCTCGAGGGTACCTGGCTACTTTCAGCCATTCAGGCCGCCGGAGCCGCGCGGCAGGACCGCCCTGACGGCGCCACCTATACGTTGACGCTCGCTGACGGCCGGCTGTCCTCGCGCGTCGACTGCAATTCGTGCGCGGGTGCGTTCTCGATTTCCGGGCGCACTCTGACCGCCGGCCCGCTGCTGGCGTGCACACGAGCCGCTTGTCCGACCGCATCGTTCGAAGCGCTCTACATCGCGATCCTCAGCGGCGACAGCGAACTCGTGGTGAGCGGTTCAACGCTCACGCTGACCTCCGCCCGCGGCATCCTCTACTTCACGCGCCTCTGAGGCGACCTCGTCAGGGCATCAACGCCTGATAGATCAGCGTCGGGAACACGTCCCTGATGTCGGTCGCGTTGGGCATCAGCTGGATCATCAACACCATCACCAGCCGCGTCTCCGGATCGACACGATAGAGCGATCCGTAGGCGCCGCCCCATCCGAACGCCCCTTCGCTGCCCATCGCACTGGCGCCGTACCGATCGACCGTTTCGAAGCCTAGCCCCCAGCCAAGTCCGGTCATCGAGTGCAGCGTGCCGACCTGGTTTGTCGCCATCAGCTTCACCGATCGAGGTGAGAGCACCCGCACGCCATCCAGCGAGCCACCTAGGCGCATGGCTTCGAGAAACCGGCCGTAGTCGCGCGCGGTCGACAAGAGACCCGCGCCGCCGGCAAAATTCCGTCGCGGCCCGCCGACATATGCGCCCTGGCCTCGAGCGCCATCGTCGGCGCGGCCGTACTTGCCGTCTTCGCCGCTGCGATAGACCGCGGCGAGCCGATCCCTTTGTCCCTGTGGAAGGAAGAAATAGGTGTCCCTCATCCCCAGTGGACCGGTGATGCGATCGCGGAAATACGCATCGAGCGGCACGCCGGAAGCCTTCTCAACGATGCAGCCAAGGACGTCGGTGTTGTAGCCGTACACCCAGGCCTCACCTGGCTGCGTGACAAACGGCAGCGTGCCGAGCCGTTCCATTGTTTCGCAGACCACCTCGTCCTTGTCGGCCGTGTACCATCCGGCGCCGGCCGCCGGCCCGAGGCCCTTGGCCTCGTAAAGCGATGCGATCGACGGATCGGTGCCGTACGAAATCCCCGCGGTGTGGGTCAGCAAGTCGCGAACGGTGATCGGACGCCTCGCCGGCACCTGAGTGACCGAGCCACGCTCGTTGGCGATTGCAACCGTGGTGCGTGCAAATGATGGAATGAAGGCGCCGGCGCGCGTGTTCAGGGCGAGCGCGCCTTCTTCGACCAGCTGCATCACCGCGGCGCTGGTGATCGCCTTGGTTTGCGACGCGATCCTGAAGATCGTGTCGGTCGTCATGCGACGGCCGGCTTCCTTGTCGGCCCAGCCGAACGCCTTGTCATAGACGACCTTGCCGTCCTGCATCACGAAGGCGACAATGCCGGCCACACGATCGCTGTCGACGTAACGCTGCAGGGCACGATCGATGATCGGCGCGCGGGCCTGGTCGAACCGGGCCGGCTGTGCTTGCGCGGCAACCGTGGCGGCCAGGGCGAGGAGGATCAGTATCAGCGTGGCTCTTCTCATGATGACGGCCTCAGCGTCCGATTAACGGCTTCACGTGGTTGGCAATCTGTTCGTGGGTTGCGAACCAGACGCCGGGCTTCTGCTTGATGTATTCAACCAGCCGCTCCAGCATCGCCATGCGCGAGCGATGACCGATGTAGTGCGGATGCATCGTCAACAGGTAGAGCCCGCCTTCGTCATAGGCGACGTCGAACTCCGACCGAAACACCTCGTAGACCTGCCCGACCGACGGCATTGAGCCGTCGGCGTTTCCGCCAAAATACGGCGCGTCGTCCAGGATCCGCTCAATCGGCAGCTCGACGACGCCGGTTGGTTTGCCATCGAGGAGGATTTCGTAGGGATCGTCACTGGCCATCAGGCTGCTGTCGTACAGGAATCCCGCCGCCTTGACCTGGCCCATCGTCCAGCCGCTGAACTTCCACGATGGCGCGCGATACCCGACCGGCCTGCGGCCGGTCATCCTGGTCAGCGTCTCGATCGACAGATTCAGGAGCCGCTGCTCCTCCTGCTCGTTGTTGAGGACGGGCAAGCGCTCATGGATCCAGCCGTGCACGCCAATCTCGTGTTGCTGCTTCGTGCCCTGGATTTTCGTGATCATCGCCGGGTGCAGCAGCGCGCTGGCGGCCGGAATGAAGAACGATGCCGGCACCTGCTGCCGATCGAGCATTCGCAGAATGCGCGGCAGGCCGTCGACAGCGCCGTACTCGCCGCGCGACAGGATCTCGTAATCGATCGTGCCAGTGGATAGCGCCGCCGTGGCGTTGTCCACGTCGAACGACAACCCGACGGCCACTGTTGCGCCGCCCGGCCAGGTGGCCTTCAGACGCTGGCCGGCGCTGACGTGAAACATCTGCGCCTTCAACTGTTCGACGGACAACCGGGTTCCTGGCAGTGGATCGGGCCTGGTGTCCTGAGCGGCGGCAGGCGCCGCCGGTTGCTGAGCGCAGGCGGCGAGAGTCAGCAGGCCGGCGGCTGCCAGGAGACGGCGGATCATGGGCGCAGTCTACTGCCGCCGAACTCGTGCGACAACCACTCCTGCTGAAGGTAGGCGGTGAGCCGTTCCGCGGCCAGGCGGTTGCCTTCGACCGTGAAGTGGCCATCTCCGGGGATGTAGAGCCGCCGGAGGGAGCCTCGCTCGCGCAGCCACGGCTGCAGGTCCAGGTAGTTCATGCCCTCGGCGTCAAAGAACGCGGCCAGCTCGCGCTGCGGCTTGTCGACGTCCGCCGGCAGGCCCGCGTAGACATGGGGGGCCAGCTGCGATTGCTCGGGGATCACCATGAAGTAGATCGGAATTCCTTTTTCCGAAGCAAGCCGGTGCATGGCGCGCAGCAGCGTCTTGACGCGAGCGAACACGGATTCAGTCCGCTCCGCATAGCGAAACCGATAGTTGTAGGGCACCCGATCTTCCGGCGCATCTTGCGACGAGGCATAGACGATCGTGGCCACGCCAGGCAGCCACGCCTTGATCTTGGGCGCCAACTCCCACCAGATATCGACCATGCCCTGAAAGACATGTGAGCGGCTGGCAATGGGTATCCGGTATCGCACCGGGATCCGCCTCGGGACCCAGTAGTGATCGAGGACCTGGGTGTGGGCATTGCGAATGCGCACCGGCAAGCCGCCGGCGTCCGTTTCCAGCCATTCGTTTTCGAAGGCGTTCTCAGAGTCGAGGTCGTTGCCGATGAAGACGCCGACGACAATGGCGTCGGGATTGAGGGCGAGCCCCTCGTTCTTCAGATACAGGTAGTAGGTGTCCGGCGAGTAGCACGCGGCAAACCCTGCGTTGATCACCTCGACACGGCGCGGTGGCGATCCGGACAAGAGGAGCCTTTCGACCACGGCCGGATAGGTCTCGTCGTCATTGACGCCCCATCCAAACGTAAACGAGTCGCCGATCACCAGCAGCCGGCGAGCGTCGCCTTTCTGAGCCGTGAACGCGGCGCCGCGGTACCCCTGGGCATTGATCGTGATGCCAGTGTCGAACTCCGAGGACGCGAGCCGGCCGGAGTAGTTCGGCCGCAGCCGGTATGGCAGCGTGTCGCTGGCGTCGAACATCGCCGGGTAGGCGTCGGTCAGCGCTAGGTAGGTTCGTCGGGGCGAGAATGCGCGGAGGGCCAGTTCAGCGGCGATCAGCGACACCGTCGTGCTCAGCACGATCGCGATCAGCGCCTGTCGCCTCTTCATTCCGGGTAGTGTATCGAACCTTCCCGACATCCATAGCGTAGATAGGCATAGCGTAACTATGCCTATCTACGCCGGACTGCCGCCCGGGACGCTGGTGATGCTGATCCTGCGCGTGCTGCGGCAGGAACCCCTGCACGGGTATGCCATCGCGCAGAAGATTCGCGCGCTGTCGAGCGATCAACTCAGCGTCGAAGAGGGATCGCTCTACCCGGCGCTGCAGAAGCTGCTGGCCAACGGCTGGGTGAAGGCGGAGTGGACCACATCCGACACCGGCCGGCAGGTGCGGAGCTATCGCCTGACGTCAAGGGGCCTCAAGCAGCTCGAGACCGAACAGGGCGACTACCAGCGGATGGCCGACGCCATTGCCGCCATTGTCGAGTCCACCTGAGGGGCACTTTTCTGCGACGCCTCTGGCATCTCGTCAACCGTCGGCGTCACCAGCGCGAGCTGCTGCAGGAAATGCGCGGCCGGCGTGGCCTTGATGCGCGCGGCGAGCGCGGCTTCAACGTCGGCAAGCGAACGGGCGCGCGACAGGTCGATACCGGGTCCGCCGCCGGCGCCGTGCAGGTGGTTGTCCATCAGCCCGGGGATGACGGTCCTTCCCTCGAGGTCAAACATCCGGGTCGAGGGACCGCCGAGCGTCTTCATCTGGTCGTAATTGCCGAGCGTCAGGATGCCATCGCCGGAGATGGCGACGGCTTCGTGGATCGTGACGTTGCGATCGACCGTGATGACCTTGCCGTTGAACAGGATCAGGTCCGGCGTCGCCGGGCGCGGCAGGATTTGCGCCGACGCCACCGCGCCGGCTGCGGCCAGCGCCAACAACGTTGGACGCCGGTGCACCGGCGAAGCATACCCCGCTGATGGCACTTGCCTGGCTGCACGTGATTTTCGCCGGTGATGTTGCCGGAACTGCGCGAAAATGCATGGCAGCACAACGAGTTCACTGCCGATAACCCCCTCCGGAAGAGACGCCCCCGGCGGGCGACAGTCTCGTCGACGGGCGTCGGGCTCGAAAACCCGGCGCAGCGATTTCGGCTAACTACAGGTGTTGCCGCACGTTGGGCGGAATCGGGAAGGCGCTTCGTCGTCACGCTACCTGTAGTGGCACAGGACGGCTCAAACATTGCACAATAGCAGTCACATGCGCCGCATGCTGTCCTCGATCGGCTTCACCCTCGCACTCCTGTGCCCGTGGACGGCGTATGCGCAAGGCCCTGCCAGCTGCACGACCACGTCGCAGAACCTGTGGGTGCGCGACCAGCTCAATACCTATTACTACTGGTACCGGCATCTGACGCCTGGCGTGAACCCGGCGACTCAGGCGTCGCCAGAGGCGTATCTCGAAGCGGTTCGCTATCGTCCGATCGACAACTCGTACAGCTTCATCGCCACGGCTGCTGCCAGCGATGCGTTCTACAGCGACAGCCAGGCGATCAAGTACGGCTTCACCAATCAAACACGCACCAGCGAGGTGCTGGTGTTGCAGGTGTGGGCCGGAAGCCCCGCGGCTGACGCCGGCTTGCAGCGCGGCGATCGCATCACCGAGGTGAACGGCACCAGCGTGGCCGCGCACGTCACCAACGGCACGCTCGGCGCCGCGTTCGGACCGGACGTGGTGGGTCAAACGGCGTCGATCGTGTTCGTGAAGCCGTCCGGCGAGCTTTTTTCCGCGCAGATGGTGAAGCGCCTGACGACCATTCCCACGGTGGCCATCGCGAGCGTCACTGAGGTCGATGGCCGGCGGGTCGGCTACGTGTTCTTCAACAACTTCGTCCAGCCGTCGTTTGCGGCATTGAACGACGCGTTCGCGAGGTTGAAGGCCGCCGGCGCCAACGAGCTGGTGCTCGACCTCCGCTACAACGGCGGCGGACAGGTCGATGTCGCGGTGCACCTGGCGAGTCTGATCGGCGGTGTGCGCACCAACGGCCAGCCGATGCTGAACTACGTGCACAACGACATCATCGGGCCGGTCCTGAACAAGACGACCCGCTTCACCAATCCCGAGCATGCGCTGAGCCTGGAGCAGCTGGTGGTGATCACGACCCGCTCGTCGGCGTCGGCCAGCGAGCTGGTGATCAACTCCCTGCGGCCGTTCATGCCGGTGACGGTGGTGGGCGACACCACGTATGGCAAGCCGGTCGGCCAGTACGGCCTGCGCTTCTGCGAGAAAATCCTCTACCCGGTCGCCTTCTCGATCAGGAACGCCAACAACGAGGGCGATTTCTTCAGCGGCATCCCGGTTGATTGCGCGGCGGCCGACGATGCGGCGCGGCAGCTCGGCGATCCTGCGGAAGGGTCGTTTGCCGAGGCTCTGACCGTGATTCGAACCGGCGCCTGCACGCCACCTAGCGCCGCGCAGTCGCGCGCGCTCCTGGTGCGCCAGCAGCCCATGCCACGGCTCACTGGACTCGACGCGCTGATCAACGCCCGATAACTGCCTGAGCGGCCGGATATCGAGCTCTACCTGCATGCGCTTCGAACGCGCATCGCCGGTCACCGGCTCGAGCAGATCCGGCCGGCAAGCCCGTTGCTGGTCCGTTCGTTCAATCCGCCCATCCATCACGCCGAAGGGAAGCAGGTGCTTGGCCTGTGCCCCGGATGCGGCACGCCGATTCAGCGCATCCAGTACGCGTCGAACGAAGCCAACTACTGCCGGCAGTGCCGGACCGGCGGCAAGCTGCTCGCGGACCGCGGCTTGTCGCGCCTGCTGAAGGACGACTGGCCTAACTCCCTCGAGCAGCGCGAGCGGATGAAGGCGGATAGGCGGATGGGCGGATAGGCCAATAGGCCCGTCGGGTCAGCCCTCGGCGTCGACGGACTCCGGTGTCCCAGCCGGCTGCGGTGATGGTGCTGCCGCAAGATCGACCTCGCGCGCCTCGTCGTTCCAGCCGAGGCGGAGCTTCACCGTCACCGGAATGTTCGTAACGGCCTTCTTCATCGAATCGACGATCCGGCGGATGCGTTGCGGCTGGCGGCCGAGCGCCGCGAGACTCGACCAGGGCCGCCGCCCAGCCGATCTCCTCCGGGTTCGTGCCAGCCAGCTGCACGCCGAAGAACGGCTCGCCTTCGAACTTCCGGATCAGGGCGAACTCGCCCTTGCGGCGCTGCGTCAGCCGGCGCGCCACCGTCATCTCGCTGATCGTGACGCGCGCGCCCAGCTCGACGCACCGCTGGCGATAAGAGCGGTTGGAGCCCTTGGTCATCGGCGCCATCACCACCGCGCCGGTCAGGACTTCCCTGAGCGTCATGACTTAAGCTGAGAGTATGACCCGACGCCTCACCGCGGTTGTTGCGCTGGTGCTGTTGCTCACCCCGAGCCTCGGCGCGCAGGCCGGCAAGAGCTTCTTGTGGAAGGTCGAGGGGGAAGGCGGCGCCAGTGCGTACCTGCTTGGCTCTCTCCACGTGCTGACGCCCGAGTGGTACCCGCTCAACGCCACCATCAACAAGGCGTTCGCGGAGTCGAAAGTGCTGGTCGAAGAAATCGACCTCGACGAGGCGGGCGATCCCACGCAGATGATGTCGGCGTTGATGAAGGCCATGCTGACTGACGGCCAGACGCTCGACACGGTGATTGCGCCCGAGCTGTATGCCGAAGTGCGGCGGCGCGCAGAGAAGACCGGCATGCCGATGATGGCGATCCAGCGGATGAAACCGTGGCTGGTGGCGATCACGCTGATGGCGCCGACCCTGCAGGCCGCGGGCTTCAAGCCGGAGCTTGGCGTGGATCGTCACTTCTTCGATCGCGCCGTGGCAGGTGGCATGAAGCGCCAGGCCCTCGAAACGCTGCAATATCAGCTGGACCGGCTCGACGGACTGCCGATGAAGCTGCAGGAAGATCTGCTGAAGGCGACGATCGCCGACCTCGACACCGAGGTCAAGAACGTGAACGAGATGGCGCAGGCGTGGGCGTTCGGCAACGTGGCGGCGATCGAGACGCTCACGCTGGCGGCGCTGAAGGCGGCGCCGGAGTTGTATGCGCGGCTGCTGATCGAGCGGAACAACAACTGGATTCCGCACGTCGAGACGTGCCTCGCGCAGCGCGCCGGCTGCTTCATCGTCGTCGGCGCGGCCCACCTCGTTGGACCCGATGGGCTGCCCACGCTGCTCACGAAAATGGGCTACAAGGTCACGCAGCAGTAGGCGTCCGCCAGCGAGTACGCACGGCTAGAAGGCGTGCGGCTGGCGCGCTGGTGGCCGCGAAAAACGCCTGCGGGCCCGCTCGATCTCAGGACGCACGTGACAGACGTCGATGTGATCGTTGACCAGGCCCATGGCCTGCATGAAGGCATAGCAGGTGGTGGGTCCCACGAAGGTCCAGCCGCGCTCCTTCAAATCCTTCGACAGCGCGATCGACTGCTCGCTGGTGCTCAGCTGCCGCAGGGCTTGCGGCGTGAAGATCTTCGGGCGGCTTGACGGGTCTGGCTCCCACGACCAGAAATAGGCGGCAAGCGATCCCTGCTCGTCGATCAGCTCAAGCGCGCGCCTGGCGTTGTTGACGGTCGACTCGATCTTGCCGCGATGCCGGATGATGCCGGCGTCCTTCAGCAGCCGCTGCACATCGCGGGCGCCGAAGCGCGACACCACACCCGGATCGAAATCCTTGAAGGCCTTCCGGAAGTTCTCGCGCTTGCGGAGGATGGTGATCCAGCTGAGGCCCGACTGAAAGCCTTCGAGGCAGATCTTCTCGAACAGCCGGCGATCGTCCACGACCGGCCGGCCCCACTCCTGGTCGTGATAGCGGATATAGAGCTCGTCCTCGCCCGGCCACCAGCATCGCTTCATCGCTTCTTGGCCTTCTTCTTCCGGGCCGGGGCTTCGGCTTCGAGGCCGGCCTTGATCCGTTTGAAGTCGTCCGCGACCTTCGGGTCGACGGCGGGGTAGCGGGGGTCGATCGATTGAATCGCATCGATGACGATCGCCGACACCACCAGACGAGTGAACCATTTGCGGTCCGCGGGCACGACGAACCACGGCGCAGCGTCGGTGGCGGTGTGGCGAATCATGTCTTCGTAGGCCGCCAGGTAGGCGGCGAAATGCGCGCGCTCGCCGACGTCGGCCGGCGAAAACTTCCAGTGCTTGTCCTGCTCATCGATGCGCTCGAGAAACCGCTGCCGCTGCTCCTCTTTCGAGACGTGCAGGAAGAACTTGCGAATGACCACGCCCTGTCGCGACAGGTAGCGCTCGTAGGCATTGATGTCTTCGAACCGCTCGCGCCAGATGTCCCTGGTGACCAGCTCCGGCGGCAGCTGCTGGCGGGCGAGGATGTTCTGGTGGACCCGGACGACCAGCGTCTCTTCGTAGTACGACCGGTTGAAGATGCCGATGTGTCCCCGCCGCGGCAGCAGCCGCGCCGTGCGCCACAGGTAGTCGTGATCGAGCTCCTCTGGGGATGGCGCCTTGAAAGAGTGCACCTCGCAGCCCTGCGGATTGACGCCGGACATGACGTGCTTGATGGTGCCATCCTTGCCGGCGGCGTCCATCGCCTGGAAGATCAACAGCAGCGACCAGCGATCCTGCGCGTAGAGGCGTTCCTGCAGCTGCGACATCCGCTTGCTGCCCTGCTTGAGCATTTCGCCGGCGATTGGCTTCAGCCGCTTGCCCCACTGATCGGATGGGTTGATGTCTTTCAGCCGGAAGCGAGCGCCGTTGATGACGCGATACCGCCGCGCCAGCTCCGCAGGTGCGGGAATGAGCATGGGGGATACTAATCCGGGATTCGGGATTCGGGATGAGGGATCAGGGATCAGGGTTCCCGAGTTGATCGCTTGTGAGGCGCCGGCGCGAGAATCGCGAGCACCAGCAGGCGTGTGGTCGCGTTGTTGCGGACTCCATGCGGCACGCCCTCTGGAGCAACCAAAAGATCGCCGGGCTGCATCGGCAGCTCGCGGCCTGCAAGCAGGAACAGGCCTGTGCCTTCGATCACCTGGTAGACCTTGTCCTGGCCCGCGTGCGCGTGAAGTGCATGCTCCTGTCCAGGTTCGAAGGCGTTGAGGCCAACGAGAAGGCGAGTCGACTCGAAGATGGTCGACTTCCCCATCTTGTGTGACGAGTAGCTGGCGAGTTCGGAAGGCTTGATGATGCTGGGATGATTCATGGTTGCTGGTGGCCCGACGGCCCGATGGCCCGATTATGGTTTGCGTGCGCTGATGTTCAGCCGCCAGTAATCAAGGGTGAAGGGCACAGGCTCGGCGGCGGATGACGCCGTCACGCGATCGATGAACGACTGCTTGAGCGCCTCGTCCGGCAGACGAGCGAGGTGCGCATGGTAGATGACGGTGGTCACGAACTCCCGATAATCCGCTTCGCCGGCCAGCCTCGTCGGCGCCTCCTCGAGCGTCGTGTCGACATCGATGAACCCGGCAGACGCGAGACGAGACGCGGTGATCTCCGGATCGGCGAATTCCCAGGGGCCCAGCCAGTCTGCGAAGTACGGCGAGAACGGCGCGGCGTGCATCACCTGTTCGGCCAGCGCATGCGCGTGATGGAGATTGGGTCCGCCGCCGCACTGTGCGTGCAGCCGGCCGCCGCGTCGAAGAGCCTGGAAGATTCCGGAAAACAGCGCGGCATGGTCGCTGATCCAGTGGAAGGTTGCGGTACTGAAGACGAGATCGGCCCAACCCGCGAATGGCATGGCCGGCAGCGACACCTGCACGAACGACACGCGCGGCCCGAGCGCCGGCCGGAGATTGGCGCGAGCGGTCATCAGCATGTTCCAGGAGCGGTCGATCGCGATCAGCCGGCCGCCCGGCAGCCGTTCCATCAGCGCTGCCGTGAGGCGGCCGCTGCCGCAGCCGGCATCGATGGCGCGTTCATCGCCGTTGACCTGCAGTCGATTCAGTACCTTCTGGCCCCACGTGGTCTGCGGGGCCGACACCTTGTCGTAGGAAGTGGCATTCCACTCGACAGCAGTCATCAGTCAAGAGTCTACAGTGAAGAGTTGTCAGTCAAGCGTCGGCAGTCCAGTTCGGCCGTCCGCAGTCCAGTCTGCGGTCAGCGGCTCAACCGGACTCCCGAATGAAGACTGGACTGACCACCGGGGACTGACAGCTCTTCACTGCAGACTCTTGACTGATGACTGCTTTTCCTGGCGACGATCGGCACGCCGTATCTGTGGGAAATCGTGCTGCCGGGATCGATGGTCGGCCTGATCGTGGGGTTCGCGACGGCGAACTAGTGTCCCGTAACCATGGTTCGTGACATTTGTTGCGCGGCCCTGGCGTCGACGGTCCGCTGGGCGAAACGGGCGATGCTCGCGAGGATCTCCTCGGCACTCTTCGTCCACACGAACGGCTTGGGGTCGGCCTGATGCGCGTCGATGAATTCTTGAATGGCCGCCTTGAGCTGCGGCACGCTGCGGAACGTGCCGCGGCGGATCTGTTTCATCGTGAGTTCGGCGAACCACCGTTCCACCAGACTCAGCCACGAGCCGTAGGTGGGCGTGTAGTGGACATGGAAGCGAGGGCGCTTGGCGAACCACCGTTTGATCAGCGGTGTCTTATGCGTGCCGTAGTTGTCCATGATGATGTGCACGTCGAGCTTCTTGGGGACGCGGGCGTCGATCAGATCCAGAAACTCACGAAACTGCGCCGACCGATGCCGCTGATGAAACTGCGTAATCACCTCGCTGGTCTTCGCGTTCAGCGCGGCGAAGAGCGTCGTCGTGCCGTGGCGCCGGTAATCGTGCGTGCGCCGCTCGACCTGTCCGGGCTGCAGCGGCAGCAGCGGTTGCGTCCGTTCGAGCGCTTGGATCTGCGGCTTCTCATCGACGCAGAAGACCGCGGCATGCGCCGGCGGATCGAGATACAAGCCGACGATATCCCGCACCTTCTCGACCAGCTGCGGATCGTTAGAGAGCTTGAAGGTTTCCGTCCGATGCGGTTGCAGCGCGAAGGCTCGCCAAATTCGACTGATGGCGGTATGACTGAGGCCGACGGCCTTCGCCATCTCGCGCGTGCTCCAGTGCGTCGCGCCACGCGGCGTGGTTTCCAGCGTGCGAATGATCACGTCTTCGACCTGCTCGTCGGTGATGGTGCGCTTCGCACCGGGCCGCGGTTCGTCATAGAGGCCGTCGAGGCGAGCCGTGATGAATCGCCCCCGCCACTTGCACACGGTGCCAGGCGTCACGTGCAATCGCCGCGCGACCACCTTACTGTCCGTCCCCTCGGCGCACGCCAAAATGATTCGCGCGCGCCGCGCGATGGCTGGCGCCGATCGCGAGCGATGCGCCAGCGAATCCAGTCGTCGTCGCTCCTCGTCGGTCAGAATCAATGCAATCTTTGGGCGTCCTGTGCGCATGCTCGTCTCCTTGTAAAGGAGTACGAGTGGGCCGCGCTATTTGTTTCATCTTCTACAGTTACAGGACACTAGCAGGGCCCCGCGGTCAGAAGCTCCACGGTCTGAAGCCGATCATTCCCCAGGCGGACAGGTAGGCCGAGATGACGAGGGCCGCGGCCGCCACGGCCATCGCGTAGCTGCGCAACCAGCGCCCCACGCCGGCGCGCCACGCGTCGACCGCAAACAGGAACGAGAGGATCGCGGCCACCGGCATCAACAGCGTGCCGGCGAACATCGCCGCGGTCCAGACGTTCCTGGTGCCAAGATCGCGATCGGCGACGAAGCTGATGCCGAGCACCGGCAGCATGAAGGCGATTGCGCAGAGCAGCAGGCAGGTTTTCATCCACCCGCCTCCGCCCTGCTGGCTGCGGCGGGTCAGGCCCCGGGCGATCCACGGGATGGCCATCACCAGCGGCGTGACGACGACGGCCGCCGCGAGCAGTACGGTCCATCGGACGATTTCTATTCGCCATCGAGGCGAGCGCTCGGCGTACGACGCGCCGCCGGTCATGATCATCTGGTTGTCTTTGCCCGGGACGAACACGCGGGTCGGTTCCGGGTCGTTCTCGAAGCGGAAGAGCGTGTCGGACACGGGAATCAGCGGCGCCGCATCGCCGAACACCGGTGTTGCGATCAGGCGATTGCCATCGGCGCGAATCGACTGGCCCACCAGCAGCCACGTCAGAAACGCGTAGCCGGAATTGCGGGGCGACGCGTCGTGATAGTAGCCCTCGTACTGCCGCAACGTCGCCTCGGCGACTTCGGCGACCGGCTTCTCCGGCGTTTCAATGTCGGCCTTCAGGTAACGCACCGCCAGCGCGGCGATGCGCCGCCGCGCCTCCGTGGAGTGGCTCGAGTTCAGCAGGATGACGTAGCCGGCGTCGCGCGAAACGGAATAGCCGTATTCCGTCGAGAATCCTTCGATGTCGCCGGTGTGCCCAAGCATCGGGAAGCCCTCGACGAAGGAGCTGGCGATGCCGCTGCCGTAGCCGTTGCGCAGTCCCGCCTGCGACGCGATCGTGGTCCGCGGATGCTCCATGTTGCTCAGGTATTCCGGATCGATCACCAGATCATCGGTGGTCTCTCCCCAGTTGAGCAGCAGGTGAACGAAGTTGCCGAGTTCGCGGGCCGAGGTGTGCAGGTTCCCGGCGGGCCGGTGATACGGCGGCGTGATGGGCAGCGGCTCGTTTCGATCGCCGCCGTAACCGGTGGCCATCAGCGCTTCGTCTTTCCGGGTCAGGTAGAAGCTGCTGGTCGGCATCCCGGCACGCTTGAAGATGCGATCGGCGATCCGGTCCTCGTACTTCTCTCCGGTCACCTTCTCGATGATCTGCGCCGCCACGGTGTATCCGGTGTTCGAGTACGACATGCGGGTGCCGGGCCGCCATCGAACGACCATCGACGCCGGGTTCCGCTTCAAGACCGCGGCCAGCGGCATGTCGGGCGGGTCCGAAACGTTGAAGACTTCGTTGAAGTGCAGGTCGTCGAAGCCCGCGGTGTGCTGCAGCAGGTGAATCACGCGCACCGGGTCGGTGAGGTCCCAGGCATTGTCGATCGGCACATCCGGCACGAGCGTCAAGACGCGTTCGTCAATCTCGATCTCGCTGTCGAGATACATCTGCACCAGCGCGGCCGCGACAAACGTCTTGCCGATCGATCCGCCGCGGAAGTGGGTGTCGGCGGTGACGGGTGACTGCTGTTCGCGGTTGGCGAAGCCAATGCCTCCCGCCCACTCGACACCAGTCGTGCGCACCAGTGCGACGCCGGCGCCGGGCGTGCCGGTGTCGGTCAGCACGTTCTGCACAGCGACGCGGAACTCTTCGATGGTCGTGGCACGCAGGCCGTTGTGCTGTTGCGCCAACAGCAGGCTTGACGCCAACCACACGATCGCGCCGGCCAAGACGATTCGCATGTCAGCCGGAGCCCTGCCGGGTCACGTCCAGGGCAGCTCGACGGCGCCGCGCGCCTGCCGCGCGGCCAGGTCGCCGAGCCCGGACACCAGGCGGACGACATCGTCGGGAAGGTCGCGCGGTGACCAGGTGCCGGAGTCGACGCAGGCGACCCCGACGTAGCCTTCGGCGAGCAGCTGGCCCGACTGCTCGTCGCCAATCTTGAAGGCGTGATGGAGGCGGCGCGGATTCTCGACGCGGGTGTGGATGCCGACGCGCACCACCTGCCCGGCGCGCGCCGGCGCCCTGCACTGCGACCGCACTTCGACCTGCGGCATGCTGAAGCGATGCGAGTCCAGCAGCGACTGGCGCGAGCGGCCGAGCGACGCGACCAACTCCTCTTCGGCGTCTTCAAACCAGCGCAGGAAGTTCGGAAACCACACCACGCCCGCGGCATCGGTGTCCGACCAATGTACTTTCTTGCGGATTTGAAAGAAGGCGCTCACCGTCAGGAGTATAAATGACGCGTGAAGGGTCACGAGGGCTGGGACCAGTACGCCGACTACTACGACTGGGAAAACCGGCAGACGGTGGGGCGCCGGGACATCGCGTTTTGGAGCCGGGTGGCGGCGCCCGTCAGGGGGCCGATCCTCGAGCTTGGGTGCGGCACCGGGCGCGTGGCGATTCCGTTGGCCAGGGACGGCGCTCGCGTGGTGGGCGTCGATCGGTCGGCATCGATGCTGGCTTGTGGGCGCCGGCGCGTGCGGCGCGCGCGGCTGCAATCACGCGTGAAGCTGATTTGCGGCGATATTCGCCACTTGCCGTTTCCCGATGGCACATTCCGCCTGGTGATGGCGCCGTACGGGATCCTGCAGTCACTGCTTGACGAGCGGTTGCTGTCGGCGACGCTGCGTGATGTCTGCCGCGTGCTGAAACGCGGCGGCCTCTTCGGTCTCGAACTGGTCGCCGATCTTCCCGCCTGGGAGGAGTATTCGAACCGGACCACGCTCCGTGCGGCTCGAGGGCCGCACGGCACGCCGATCAGGTTAATCGAGTCGGTCTGGCAGGATCGACGCCGGCACATTACCCGCTTTGAGCAGGAGTTCGTGGAAGGGCGCGGGACAGCGGTGACGCGCCGGATGTTCAGCCTGGCCTTCCGCACCTTGTCGGTGCCCCAGATGGTGAACCGGCTCGAAAAAGCCGGGCTGGAGGTGTCGTCGTTGCTCGGGGATTACCAGGGTGGTCCCTGGGACCTGCGAGCGGACGTGTGGATCATCCTGGCCCGCAAAGGGTAAAATCACCTGTTCCCAGTCCGGGCGGCCGCAAAGCCCGCCGCTACAAGTATTTCAGGAGTTTCTGATGTCCGGCCATTCCAAGTGGCACACGATTAAGCACAAGAAGGGCGCAGCCGACGCCAAGCGCGGCAAGATTTTCACGCGCATCATCAAGGAATTGACCGTGGCGGCCCGCAGCGGCGGCGGCGATCCGAACATGAACCCGCGCCTGCGCACCATCATCGCGGCAGCCAAAGAAGTGAACATGCCTGCCGACAACATCAAGAAGGCGATCCAGCGCGGCACCGGCGAGCTGCCGGGCGTCAGCTACGAAGAGATCACCTACGAAGGCTACGGTCCAGGCGGCTCGGCGTTGATCATCGAATGCCTCACCGACAACAAGAACCGCACCGTCGGCGAGATCCGCCACACGCTCGAGAAGCACGCCGGCAACCTTGGCGCCACCAACTCGGTGGCCTGGATGTTCAGCAAGAAGGGCCTGGTCGTCGTCGAGAAGAGCAAGGCCGACGAGGAAAAACTGCTGAACACCGCCCTCGAAGCCGGCGCCGACGACATGGCCGACGAAGGCGACACCTGGGAAGTGCTGTGCGACCCGTCGGCGTTCGAAGCGGTGCGTGATGCTATCAAGGCGCTCGGCATCGAGCCTGCCAGCGCGCAGGTCGCAATGCTGCCGCAGAACTACGTCAAGCTGACCGGCACGCCGGCCAACCAGATGATCAAGCTGATGGACGTCCTCGACGACCACGAAGACGTCAAGCAGGTCTGGTCGAACTTCGACATCGAGGAAAAGGAGATCGAGGCCTCGCTGGCGTGACCCTTCGACCTTTCGACAAGATCAGGGTCATCCCGAGCCTCGTCGAGGGATGAGGGTGTTCGGCATCGACCCCGGATCGGACCGCACCGGCTACGGCTGCATTGACAGCGACGGGACGCGTCATCAGCTGGTTCGGTGCGGCGCCGTTCGCGCGGGGTCAGCCGCCACCTTTGCCGGTCAGCTCTCGATCATCTACCGCGAACTGACCGCGCTGCTGGCCGAGCACCGGCCCGAGTGCGTGGCCATCGAGAACATCTTCCACGCCGTCAACGCCCGCAGCGCCCTCAAACTGGGTCACGCCCGCGGCGTCGCCATGCTGGCGGCCATCGAAGCGGGGCTGACGGTGGTGGAGTACACCCCTGCGGAGATCAAGCGCGCGGTGGTGGGCTACGGCCGCGCGGAGAAGCCGCAGGTCGCTCAAATGGTGAAAATGCTGCTCGGCCTCGATGCCGTTCCGAAGCCGCTTGATGCGACCGATGCGCTCGCGGTGGCAATTTGCCACCTGCACAACGGCTCGGCGCTCGCGAAGGCGGCCGCGTTGAAGAAGCCGGCGGGGCTCAGGTCCTGGCGCCACTACCGACCATGACCCGTCGACTCGCGTTCCACCGGCCACGCCGGCCACACGTGCGCTTAGGGCACGGCCGATGATTGCCAGACTGTTCGGCCGCGTCGCCGACAAGCAGCCCACCCGATTGATTGTCGACGTGTCTGGCGTCGGCTACGACGTGCAGGTGCCGCTCTCGACGTATTACGTGACCGCGGACATCGGCGGTGAGATGGCGCTTCGCATCCACACGCACGTTCGCGAAGATCAACTGGCGCTCTACGGCTTTGCCACGGAGCTCGAACTGGCCATGTTCGAGAAGCTGATCGCGGTCAGCGGCATCGGACCGAAGCTGGCGCTGGCGGTGCTGTCGGGCATCGAGCCGCGCGATCTCGCCGGCGCGATTCAACGCAACGACATTTCGCGCCTGACGGCGATTCCGGGCGTCGGCAAGAAGACGGCAGAACGCATGTGCGTCGAGCTGCGCGATCGTCTCCCGAAGTCGATCGAAGCCACGGCGGCATCGGCCGCCGATTCGGTCCGCGAAGATCTCGTCTCGGCGCTCGCGAATCTCGGCTACCATCGGCAGGCCATTGAAAAGGTGCTCGACACGCTGCTGGCCGGCAAGAGCCAGCCGTCCGCCTCGGCCGACGGTTCGGCGCGGTTCGAAGAAGTCCTGCGCGCCGCCCTGAAGGACCTGTCACGCGCATGACCGATCCCCGGCTGCTCACACCGTCGCGGGCCGACGAAGACGCACAGGATGAAGGCCTGCGGCCCAAGCGGCTCGACGACTATATCGGCCAGGACAAGATCCGCGAGCAACTGCACGTCTCGATCGAGGCGGCCAGGCAGCGTGGCGACGCGCTGGACCACACGCTGCTCTACGGTCCGCCGGGGCTGGGCAAGACCACGCTCGCCTACGTCATTGCCAACGAGCTTGGCGTGCCGGTCCGGACCACCGCCGGCCCGGTGATCGAGAAGCCGGGCGACCTGGCCGGCATCCTGTCGAACCTGCAGCCGCGCGAAGTGCTGTTCATCGACGAGATTCACCGCATGCCGCCGGCGATCGAAGAAATCCTGTATCCGGCGATGGAGGACTTCGAGCTCGACATCGTCATCGGCCAGGGGCCGGGCGCGCGGTCGGTGAAGGTGCCGGTCGAGCGGTTCACGCTGGTGGGCGCCACGACGCGCGCCGGGCTGCTGACCTCGCCGTTGCGGGCGCGCTTCGGCATCGTGCAGCGCCTGGATTTCTATGCGGCCGCCGACATCGAGGAGATCGCGCGCCGATCCGCGCGCATCCTCAACGTGCAGATGGACGACGAGGCCGCGACCGACCTGGCGAGCCGCTCGCGCGGCACACCGCGCATCGTCAACCGGCTGCTGCGGCGGGTCCGCGACTACGCGCAGGTGCGCGCCAACGGCCGGGTGACGCTCGAGGTGGTGCGCGCGGCAATGCAGCTGCTCGACGTCGATGCCTACGGGTTCGACGACAGCGATCGCCGGTTGCTGTTGACGATCATCGACAAGTTCAGCGGCGGTCCGGTGGGGCTGGGCAGCCTGGCCGCGGCGCTCAGCGAGGAAGAAGACGCCATCGAAGACATTCATGAGCCGTTCCTGATTCAGAGCGGCTTCATCGAACGCACACCACGCGGGCGGCTGGCGACTGCGCGCGCGTATCAGTACTTCGGGCGTAGCGCGCCCGGGAGGGGGTGGTTTTGAACGTCCGCCGTGTCGAGATCAAGAGCCTGGGCATTCATGTGCCGCCCCGCGTTCTCACCAATGCCGACCTGGAGAAGATGGTCGACACCACCGACGAGTGGATCCTGCAGCGCACGGGGATCCGCGAGCGCCACATTGCCGACCCCGGCATGGCGACCAGCGACCTGGCGACGATGGCAGGGCGCGAGGCGATTGCCAGGGCCGGCCTCACGCCGGACGACATCGACGTGATTGTCGTGGGCACCGTGACGCCCGACATGATGTTCCCCAGCACGGCGTGCCTGGTGCAGGCGAAACTCGGGGCGAGCAAGGCATGGGGCTTCGATCTGTCAGCGGCCTGCTCGGCGTTCAGCTATGCGCTGACGGCCGGCAACGCGTTGGTGGCGTCGGGCGGCGCAAAACACGCGCTGGTCATCGGTGCCGATGTGATGTCGAGCATCATCGACTACACCGATCGTGCGACCTGCGTGCTGTTCGGCGACGGCGCCGGCGCGGTGGTCCTCGGCGCGTCGAACGATGACCAGGTCGGGATTCTCGACTACGACCACATGATTGACGGCCACGGCGGCCCGGCGCTCTGCATGCCTGCCGGCGGCAGCCGGATGCCCGCGTCGCACAAGACCGTCGATGAGCGGCTGCACTTCGTGAAGCAGGACGGGCAGGCCGTGTTCAAGTTCGCGGTGCGCAACACCGGCGAGATCTGCGAGCGCTTGCTCAAGCGCAACAACCTCACCGGCGATGACCTGGCACTGTTCGTGTCGCACCAGGCGAACAAGCGGATCATCATGTCGGCGGCCGAGCGCATCGGCCTGCCGGAAGAGAAAGTGATCATCAATATCGATCGCTACGGCAACACCACCGCGGCCACCATTCCGCTGGCCCTGCATACGGCGATCGAGACCGGCAAATTGAGCAAGGGCGACTTGATCTTGCTGACATCCGTCGGCGCGGGGTTTACGGTCGGCTCGGTCCTGGTTCGGTGGGGGATCTAGCCCAGTTTTCGTCACAACCAGGCCAGTGTGGCGACTTTTGGCAAACCCGGGCCAATTTGTTGTGGACGTCTCTGACTTCGATTTCGATCTCCCAGACGAATTGATCGCGCAGCAACCGCCGCCCGTGCGCGGCGGGAGCCGGCTGCTCGTGCTCGATCGGCAGAGCGGCGCCACGCAGCGCCGGCAATTCCAGGACCTGCCCTCGCTGGTGCGGCGCGGCGACCTGCTGGTGGTCAACGACACCAGGGTGTTTCCCGCCCGGCTGCTCGGACAGCGCGTGCCGGGCGGCGGCGCCGCCGAGTGCTTCCTGGTGCGGCCCGCCGATGCGCCAGACACGTGGATTGCCCTGGTGCATCCGGGGCAGCGGCTGCGCGAAGGTGCGCGCGTGACCTTCCAGGGCGCGCGCGGCGCGGCGCTCAACGCCGAGATCCTCGGCCGGCATTTCCACGGCCGGCGAACGGTGCGGTTGTGGACGGACGATGGCGGACCGGTTCGCGAGGCGATCGATGCCATCGGCCACGTCCCTCTTCCGCCGTACATCAAGCGCGGCGATGCCGACAGCGATCGTGAGCGGTACCAGACCGTCTATGCGCGCGAGCGCGGGTCGATTGCCGCGCCGACCGCAGGGCTGCACTTCACGCCGGCGATCCTCGACGCGCTGTCGGCGATCGGTGTCGAGCGTGTCGCCGTGACGCTCCATGTCGGCTATGGGACGTTTCAGCCGATTCGCGTGGCGCGCGTCGAAGAGCACGAGATGGAGACCGAGCACTACCAGGTCAGTGGCGCGACAGCGGCGGCGCTGTCGAAGGCGAAACGCGAGGGCCGGCGCGTCGTGGCGGTCGGCACCACCACCACACGCACGCTCGAATCCCTTGCGTTTGATGCGGACGGCAACGTGCAGGCCGGCACTGGAGAGACAGCGCTCTTCATTCACCCTGGACACCGGTTCCAGCTGGTCTCAGGCCTGATCACGAACTTCCACCTTCCCCAGTCGTCGCTGTTGATGCTGGTCTCGGCCTTTGCCGGCCGCGAGCGCGTGCTCGCGGCGTATCAGGAGGCGATCGCACACCGGTATCGCTTCTACAGCTATGGTGATGCTATGTTCATCGCCTGACCGCCCATGAAGCTGCCCTACGAGGAATTCGATCTCTCCGCCGTCAAGCGTCATCCGCTGGGATCGCGGCAAAGCAAGGTTGGGCTCGCGCAGTTTGCGACGCCCTATCAGCCGGGCAGCGGCGTCGATGGCTTGCTCACGTCGCTGCCGGGTCTGCTGGCGGCCGCGGATTTCAAGGAGGTCGTCAGGGCCATGGTCGCGGCGAAGCGGGCCGACAGGGCCATCATCTGGGGACTCGGCGCGCACGTGCTCAAGACCGGCTTGTCGCCGGTGCTGGTCGACCTGATGGAACGGGGGTTCGTGTCGGCGATTGCGACCAACGGCGCCGGCATTATTCACGACTTCGAAATCGCATTGTCAGGCGGCACGTCGGAGGACGTGGACGCGACGCTGGGGCCCGGCACGTTCGGGATGGCCGAGGAAACCGGCACCCAGCTCAATCGCGCCATCGCGGACGGTGCGGCCGCCGGGCTTGGACTGGGGCAATCGGTCGGCAGGTTCCTCGATGCCGCCAAGCCGCCGTTCGGACAGATCAGCGTGGCAGCCACCGCCTGGCGGCTCGGCGTGCCGCTGACGGTGCACGTGGCCATCGGCACCGACATCATTCACATGCATCCGCTGGCCTCCGGCGCGGCGATCGGCGAGGCGAGCCTGCGCGATTTCAAGTACTTCGTGTCGTGCGTGTCACGTCTCGAAGGCGGGGTGTATCTGAACTGCGGGTCGGCCGTCGTGCTGCCCGAGGTGTTTCTGAAAGCCGTGGCGATTGCGCGCAACGACGGCCGGGCGCTCGACGGTCTGACCACCGTCAACCTGGATTTCCTGCGCCACTACCGGCCGCTGACCAACGTCGTGAGCCGGCCGACCGCCGGGACCGGCAAAGGCTATTCGCTGACCGGGCACCACGAGCTGCTGATTCCCATGCTTGCCGCGGCCCTCATCGAGTCGATACCATATTAGGTTCGTGCCGGAGTAGCTCAGCTGGTTAGAGCATGCGTCTCATAAGCGCAGGGTCGGCGGTTCGAGTCCGCCCTCCGGCACCACTTCGACTCGCATTGAACATGCCAGGCATGTTCGATGCGCGCGCATGACCAGCCATTCAGTTCGGACGGTTACCGATCGGGTAAAGCGATTCGCGGAGCTGCATGCGCTCTGGACGCCGGAGCTGCGCGTGATTGCGGCGGTGTCGGGCGGTTCTGATTCCGTGGCGCTCGCGTTCATCCTGCACGACCTCGCCGCGCGCGGCGAGATCGTGCTCGCGGGGCTCGCGCACCTGAACCATCGCCTTCGCGGCGAGGAGTCTGACGCTGACGAGGCATTTTGCCGGGCACTGGCCGATCGACTGGGCGTTCCCGCGATCGTCGGCGATGCGGACGTTCGCGCCCAAGCCGATGCACACGGTGTTTCGCTCGAAGTGGCCGGACGGCACGCGCGTCAGCGCTTCTACCGCACGGCCATCGCGTCGGTGAATGCGGCACGCGTGGCGCTCGGGCACACGCGCGACGACCAGGCGGAAACGGTGCTGCTGCGGTTGACGCGCGGCGCCGGTAGCGCGGGCCTTGGCGCCATGGCGCCTCGGCGCGATCACCTCGTTCGCCCCTTGCTCGACACCGGGCGCGCGGAACTGCAGGCCGTGCTTCGCGCGCGGCAGGAGCCGTGGCGCGAGGATCCGACCAACCTGGATCGAACCATCCCTCGAAATCGGATCCGCCACGACGTGATGCCGCGCCTTCGCGACGTCAACGCACGAGCTGATGCCGCGCTGGCGCGCGCGGCGGAATTGCTGCGGGCGGACAACGACTTTCTCGAGAACGTGGCCAACGCGGCGTTCGTTCGGATCGTCGAAACGGCGAGTGACGGCGAGGCGGTCAGGCTCCAAACCGAGGCGTTTCTGAGGCTGCCGGCGGCGGTGGCGAGGCGTGTGGCGCGCTACGCGCTCGAAACCGCCGACCCGTCGCGAACGTACGGCTTAGCAGAGGCGGACGAGCTTCGCCGCGCGTTGGCGGCCGGATCCGGGTTGACGATTCCGGGACTGGCGTTGGAACTTTTTGGCGCCGCCGCTGTCTTAGTAAGTAAGGTGCCGGATGCACCTGCAGTGGATCCCATCGAGCTCCGGCTCGATATCCCAGGCACTGTCGAGTCTCCGCGCGGGGCCTGGACGGTGTCTGCCGAGGGCCCGATGTCGGCGCCCGCGCCGATGGGTTCCGACGCGGGCCGGGTGATGGTGGATGCTATCGGCATCGGATCACATCTGATCGTCAGGCACCGGAGGCCAGGCGACCGGCTGCACCCGTTGGGTGCACCGGGGCGCAAGAAGGTGCAAGACGTGCTGGTCGATCGGAAAGTCCCGCGCGACGACCGCGATTCGATCCCCATCGTCACTACTGAAAAGGGCGAGATCGTGTGGGTGGCGGGGGAGGTCCTGGCAGACGGGTTTCGGGTGACCCCGCTCACGACGAGCGTGGTAGTCTTGATCCTGAGGCGCTAGCGCACCGCACGATGCAAGGTCCGCATCGCGGGGCCGCCGCGATGCGCCTGGAGGAAGCGTTTTGAACACGACAGTAAAGAGCGTCGTTTTCTGGGTGGCGATGATTGCGCTGGTCGCCCTGGTGTGGAACTTTTCATCGCGGCTCCAGCGTCCCGAAGAGGTGGTGAGCTTCAGCGAGTTCCTCAGCTGGGTGGACTCTGGCCAGGTCGCGACCGTCACTATCACCGGCAACGATCTCACGGGCCTGACGCTCGCCAAGGAGAAGTTCCGGGCCACGCTGCCGTCGCAGTATGAAGGCCTCGTCAACCGGCTGATCGAGAAGAAGGTCATTGTACAGGCGAAGGAGCCGACGGCATCGCCGTGGGCCGCGCTGCTGCTGTCGTGGGCTCCGATCCTCCTGCTGATCGGGTTCTGGGTCTTCTTCATGCGCCAGGTGCAGAGCGGCGGCAACAAGGCGTTGTCGTTCGGCAAGAGCAAGGCGAAGCTGACCTCGTCCGCGCAGAAGAAGGTCACCTTCCGCGATGTCGCCGGCGCCGAAGAAGCGAAGAGCGAGTTGCAGGAGATCATCGAGTTCCTGAAGGAACCGCAGAAGTTCCAGAAGCTCGGCGGCCGCATTCCGAAGGGCGTGCTGGTGATGGGCCCGCCGGGCACCGGCAAGACGTTGCTGGCGCGCGCGGCCGCGGGCGAAGCGAACGTGCCGTTCTTCTCGATCAGCGGCTCCGATTTCGTGGAGATGTTCGTTGGCGTCGGCGCGTCACGCGTGCGCGACCTGTTCGAGCAGGGCAAGAAGAACGCCCCGTGCATCATTTTCATCGATGAAATCGACGCGGTCGGCCGCCACCGCGGCGCCGGCCTGGGCGGCGGCCACGACGAGCGCGAGCAGACGCTCAACCAGTTGCTGGTCGAGATGGACGGCTTCGAGTCGAACGAAGGCGTCATCCTGATGGCCGCGACCAACCGTCCCGACGTGCTCGATCCGGCGCTGCTGCGCCCGGGCCGTTTCGATCGGCGCGTGATCGTCAATCGTCCGGACGTGCGCGGCCGCGAAGGCATTCTCGCCGTGCACACCCGCAAGATCCCGATGGCCGACGACGTCGACATCAAGGTGCTGGCGCGCGGCACGGTGGGCTTCACCGGCGCGGACCTCGCCAACCTGGTCAACGAAGCGGCCCTCAACGCGGCACGGCAGAACAAGAAGCTGGTCGCGATGTGGGACTTCGAGTACGCCAAGGACAAGGTGATGATGGGCGCCGAGCGCCGCTCGATGATCGTCACCGAGGAAGAGAAGAAGATCACCGCGATTCACGAGGCGGGCCACGCGCTGCTCGGCATCCTGTTGCCGCACGCCGATCCGCTCCACAAGGTGACCATCATTCCGCGCGGCATGGCGCTCGGCCTGACGATGTCGCTGCCCGCGGACGAGAAGCACAACTACTCGAAGAACTACTTGATGGATCAGATCGGCCTGCTGCTTGGCGGCCGCATCGCCGAGGAGCTGACCACCGGCAACATCACCACCGGCGCCGGCAACGACCTCGAGCGCGCGACCGACATGGCTCGCCGCATGGTCTGCGAGTGGGGCATGAGCGAAGTGATGGGCCCGCTCACGTTCGGCAAGAAGGAAGAACAGATCTTCCTTGGCCGCGAGTTCGCCCAGCACACCGATTACAGCGAAGACACGGCGTTGAAGATCGACGCCGAGGTCAAGCGCCTGGTGGCGGATCAGTACGACCGCTGCACGGCGATTCTCACCGAGCACAAGCAGCGGCTGATCGACATCGCCGACGCGCTGCTGGCGCGGGAGATTCTCGACGCCGATCAGGTGCGCCGGCTGGCGTACGGCCATCCGCTGGACGAGCCGCCTGCCGTCGACCTGCCGGAGGCCGGCAGCGCCGAGCCGGCCAAGGACAAGGAGCGGCCGTCGATGGTTCCGCCGATCGAGCCAATCCGCAAGCCGCTCGCGCAGGAGTAACCGGCGCTTCGCGCCGGCCTGGAGTGACCAGCGCTCCGCGACGATCGTTCAGTGTTCCACTTCCGGGCCGGGCACCGCTGGTGCTCGGCCCGCGCACTTTGGTGATGGGCGTAATCAATGTCACGCCCGATTCCTTTTCCGATGGCGGCCAGGCGCTCGAGCCGTCGCGCGCGCGCGCCATGGCGCTCGCCATGCAAGCCGCCGGAGCCGACATCATCGACATCGGCGCCGAGTCCACCAGGCCCGGCGCGCCGCCGGTGAGCGGCGCAACCGAGCTGGCGCGCCTGCTGCCGGTCCTGGACGCGATCGGCCCGCACGTCACCATTCCCATTTCCATCGATACCTATAAGGCCGAGGTCGCGGCGATGGCCCTCGATGCCGGCGCGGCCATGGTCAACGACATCAGCGCGCTGGAATACGACCCGCGACTAGGCCCCCTGGCGGCGGCCCGTGGCGTGCCGGTGGTGTTGATGCATACGCGTGGCCGGCCGCAGGACGAGTACGCCCGAGCCGAGTACGGCGACGTCGTGTCGGACGTGTGCGCCGACCTGCAGCGTGCCGTGGATCGGGCCCTGGCGCACGGCGTGGCCAGGGACAGCGTGATCGTCGACCCCGGCATTGGCTTCGCGAAGCGCGCGGAGCACAGCCTGCAGGCGCTGGCGGGCACCGCCAGGCTCGCCGAGCTCGGTCTGCCGGTGCTGGTCGGCCCGTCCCGCAAATCGTTCCTGGTGACCGCCACGGGCCCGCTGCTGCCCGAGGACCGCGACTGGCCCACGGCGGCGGCAGTCACGGCCGCCGTGCTCGGCGGAGCCCACATCGTCCGGGTCCACAACGTCGAGAAGATGGTCCATGTCGTGCGTGTCGCCGACGCCCTTCGACTCGCGACGGGCCCGTCCTGAAGGTCCCATCGCTCGCTCAGGACTGATAGGATCTTCGGGCCGGCGCCGATGAACCCTACCGAGCTGATCCAGCGCTTCACCGAGCTCCTGAGACGTCCACCCGTGACGTGGTGGGACGTGCTCGACATCCTGGTCGTCTCGATCCTGATTTACGAGCTGCTGAAGCTGATTCGGGGCACGCGCGGCGTCCAGCTTGCGCTCGGCATGCTGCTGGTCGTCGCGCTGTTCTATGTTTCGCTGGGCCTTCAGCTCGAGACCCTGAACTGGCTGATTCGCAACATCATTGGCTACGTCGTGTTTGCGGCCATCGTGCTGCTGCAGGCCGACATCCGGCGCGCGCTGGTGCACCTGGGACGCGGCAGGCTGTTCCGGTGGTTCGACCGCAATGTGAGCGACGACGATACGGTGGAAGAGCTGGTGGTGGCGACCACCACGCTGTCGAGCAGAAAGATCGGCGCGATCATCGTGTTCGAGCGCTCGATCGGTCTGCGCAACTACATCGAGAGCGGGATCGTGCTGGATGCCAAGCTGACCTACGACCTGGTGGTCAGCATCTTTCAACGCACCTCGCCGCTGCACGACGGGGCCGTCATCGTGCAGGGCGATCGCGTGGCAGCGGCCGCCTGCTTCCTGCCGCTCACCGTCAACCCGCGCCTGAGCCGAGAGCTGGGCTCGCGTCACCGGGCCGCGATTGGCGTCACCGAGGAGAACGATTCGGTGGCGGTCGTGGTCTCCGAAGAGACCGGCCGCATGTCCATCGTCGAGGACGGCGATCTCGAGTTCGACATCGACCCGGCGCGGCTGCGCGCCCGTCTGCGGTCGGTGGTCACGCTTCGCCGGGCCCGCGGCAAGAACAAACAGGCCGGGTACTCACTGGGCTGATGGCCTACCATCCTTTTCGCAACCTCGGCCTCAAGTTCCTCTCCACGCTGGTGGCGATGCTGTTGTGGCTGATCGTCGCCGGCGAGCGGGTGGTGGAGCGCGTCATGCGCGCGCCGGTCGAGTTCCAGAATCTGCCCGCCGGCCTCGAGTTGATCGGCAATCCGCCGGATACCGTGGAAGTGCGGCTGCGCGGATCGTCGGGCGCGCTCAGCCGGATGGCCGCGGGCGACATGGCCGCGGTGATCGACTTGACGACGGCGCGTCCAGGACGCCGGCTGTTCCACATCGCGCACAACCAGGTGAGCGTTCCGTACGGCATCGAGATCGTGCAGGTGGGGCCGTCCACGCTGACGATGGAGTTCGAGATTTCTCTCATTCGTCGCGTGCCGGTCGAACCCGACCTCGACGGTCGCCCGGCTGCCGGATACGAGGTCACGAAGGTGACGACCGATCCGGAAACCGTTGAGGTGGCCGGGCCGGAGACCGCGCTCAAGCTCCTCAAGGCGGCGATTACCGAGCCGGTGTCGGTCCAAGACCAGACACGGCCGGTGCGCGAAGTGGTGACGATCGGGGTGCCGGACTCACGTTTGCGGCTGCGCACGCCGCAAACGGCGGTCGTGACCGTGACGATTTCTCCAAGGCCGCAATGAAACTCTTCGGCACGGACGGGATTCGTGGCAAAGCCGGCACAGCGCCGCTGATTCCTGAAACAGTGGCACGCGTCGGCGCGGCGCTGGTCAGGGCGTTCAACGGGGATCAGGGAAGGGTCCACCGCTTCGTGATCGGCCGTGACACGCGCGAGTCGGGGACATGGATCGAGCAGGAGCTGGCGCATGGCCTGACGTCGCAGGGCGCCACCGTCATCAGTGCCGGCGTGGTGCCGACACCGGCGATTGCCCATCTGGCCCGCACCGAGGGCTTCGACGCCGGCATCGTCATTTCGGCGTCGCACAATCCGTTCGAGGACAACGGCATCAAGGTGTTCGGCGGATCGGGCACCAAGCTCGCCGAACAGATGGAGCGCGCCGTCGAGTCGCTGGTGGCGGACGCATCGTGGAGCGTGCCTGCAGCGGCCGGCCGGATCGAACGCGATCGCGGCGATCTCTGCAGCCACTACGTGCAGCATCTGCTCAAGATCCTCAGCAGCGCCGGCCCCTTGACGGGGGCGCCGATGGTCGTCGATTGCGCGAACGGAGCGACGCAACCACTGGCACCCGGGTTGTTCCGGGATCTTGGCTTCGAGGTCGAGGCGATTGGCGTGTCGCCGGATGGCCGCAACATCAACCTCGATTGCGGATCGACGCATCTCGACGGCCTCGCCAGGGCGGTGGTGGCGTCGAAGGCGCGTCTCGGCGTGGCGTTCGATGGCGACGGCGATCGCGCGCTGTTCGTCGATCACACCGGCAAGATCGTCGACGGCGACGCGATCCTGCTGATGTCGGCGATCCACCTCCACGCCAGGAACCGGCTGCCGGGCCCCGCGGTCGTCGCGACGGTGATGAGCAACATCGGTCTTGAGATCGCGTTGCGCGACCGCGGCATCGAGATGATCAGGACCGCTGTCGGCGACAAGTACGTGATGGAAGAAATGGTCAAGCGCGGGTGCGCGCTTGGCGGCGAGCAGTCCGGCCACGTGATCTTCTCGGATCATCTCCATACCGGCGACGGACTGGCGACGGCGCTGAACGTGCTGCGCATCATGGCTGATTCCGGCCAGGAACTGGCTGATCTGGCCGGCGCACTGGTGACGCATCCTCAGGTGCTGGTGAACGTGCGCGTGAAACAGCGGACCGATCTGAAGACTGTTCCCGCCATTGCGGCCGCCATGGAACGCGTCGAAGCGAGGCTCGCCGGCAACGGCCGGCTGCTGGTGCGCTACTCGGGGACCGAGCCGCTGCTGCGCATCATGCTGGAAGGCAAGAATGATGACCACATCCGCGCGTGGGCCAATGAGATTGCGGACGTCGTGAAGGAACAGCTCGCGTGACGAAGCTCTCCGTCAACGTCAACAAGATCGCCACGGTTCGCAACTCGCGCGGCGGGCACATGCCATCGGTGATTGACGCGGTCCGCGCCTGCATCGACGCCGGCGCGCCGGGCATCACCGTGCATCCTCGCGCCGATGCGCGGCACATCACGACGGCTGATGTCCACGGGATTGCCGATGAGCTCGCGCCGCTCAGGGGGCGCGTCGAATACAACATCGAGGGCGATCCGCGACCGGGGTTTCTCGATCTCGTCCTGGCGGTGAAACCCGATCAATGCACGCTGGTGCCGGTGAAGCCCGGAGAGATTACCAGCGAAGCGGGCTGGCCGGCAGATACGCCGCCGGCCATGCTCTCGGGTGTGATCGGCTCGCTGCAGCAGGCCGGCATTCGCGTCAGCCTGTTCGTGGATCCGGAGCCCGCGGCCATCGATTGGGCAAAGTCGATGGGCGCGGACCGGGTGGAGCTTTACACCGAGCCGTTCGCGCGCGCCTTTGAGCGGGGCCCTGACGCCGCCGGGGCGAGCTTTGCGAAGTACGTCGCCGCGGCCGGCCTTGCGCACCGGCTGGGTGTCGGGGTCAATGCCGGACACGATCTCGATCTCAGGAACCTGACGCTGTTCAAGACGCTGCCACACCTGGACGAGGTCTCGATTGGCCACGCCTTGATCAGCCGGGCGATGTTCGTCGGGCTTGGCCGGGTGGTGAAGGAGTACCTGGCGGCGTTGGCGATGCTGCTGCTGGCCGTGTACCTGTTCACGGGGAGCGCGGAGGCGGCCGGGCGGCCGGTCACGCTCGCGTCCGGCGACGGCGTGCGCCTCGCCGGCGAGTTCTACGAGGCTGCGGCCAGGCCGTCCCCCTTCGCGCGAAGCGCTCCGGAGGACAGGTCACCCACGGTGTTGCTCGTCCACATGCTGTCCCGCAGCAGGGGCGACTGGGGCTCCCTTCCGGACCGCTTGCGCGACATGGGGATGACCGTGCTGGCGATCGACCTGAGAGGTCACGGACAGTCGTCCGGCTCAGCGCAGGATCTGCCCGCGATGGTCCAGGACGTGCGCGCCGCGGCCACGTGGCTGATTTCACGTCCGAACGTTCGCGGCGACATGCTGGCGGTTGTGGGCGCCTCGCTCGGTGCCACGCTGGCGCTGCTGGCCTCCGCCGAGGTGCCGCAGGCGCGCGCCATCGCGCTGCTGTCTCCGTCGCTCGAATACCGCGGACTGCGGACCGACGTATCGCTGATCAAGCGCCTTGGCCCGCGTTCGCTCTGGATGGCCGCCAGCGCCGAGGATCCCCTGGCGCTGCGGACGATGCGCGATTTTGCCGCGGAGTCGTCCGGCCCTCGCGAGCAGCACGTGTCGAGTGTGATGGCGCACGGCACGAGGCTGCTGGAGCGCGACGGCGACACGAGCCGCTCCCTGGTGGACTGGCTGCGCCGCGCGTTGTTATCCTGAGCATTCCCACATGAGAGCGGACGCCATTGTCTTTGGTATTGCGGGCGCGTTGTTCGGCCTGATTGTCGGCTGGGTGCTCGGCAGCCAGCAGACCGCGCGCAACCCGCGTGACACCGCGCCAGTGGCGCAGGCTGCGCCGGCGCAGCAACAGCCGCCGGCGGCGGTTCCGGTCGATCCGGCGCGCGTCAAGGCGCTCGAAGAAACGGCCGGGCAAAACCTCAAGGACGTGCCGGCGCGGGTGCAGCTGGGCAACATGTTCTTCGATGCCGAGCAGTATCCACAGGCGATCACGTGGTACGAGCAGGCGATGGCGCTGAACCCCAACGACACCAACGTGTCGACGGATCTGGGTGTCGCCTACTACTACACGAACCAACCGGATCGCGCGTTGAAACAGTTCGATCATTCGCTGTCGATCGACCCGAGGCACATCAAGACGCTGCTCAACGTCGGGATCGTGCGCGCCTTCGGCAGGCAGGATTTTGCGGGAGCCGGAAAAGTGTGGCAGCAGGTCGTCGATCTGTCGCCGGACTCGCCGGAAGGGCAGGCGGCGCGCAAGGGCCTCGAGGGCATCAAGGCCGCCGGGAAGTAGCACGCGGTGGCACGCTTCATCCTCCTGCTCGTGCTCGCGGTGGTGATCGCCAGGACGTTCTGGCGATTCTTTGATGCGATCATCAGGGCTGCCGGTGGAACGACCAGTGGTCCACAGGGCGGCGGCAAGCCGGTGTCGGTGAAGATGCGGCAGTGCCCGGTGTGCGGTACCTACGTCGTGCCGGGCAAGGCCATTACGCTCGTGAGCGGCGGCGATCCCATCTACTTCGACAGTGAGAAGTGCCGCGCCGAGTATCAGTTGCGATGAAGGCCGAAGCACAAGCACGCGCGGACATCGTCGAGGTGGGCCGTCGTCTGTGGGAGCGCGGGTTTGTCGCCTCCAACGACGGCAACATCAGCGTCCGCCTTGACGAGCATCGTTTGATCACCACGCCGAAAAGCGTGTCGAAGGGCTTCATGACGCCCGACATGATGGTGATCGCCGATTTGGACGGCAAGAAGATTGCCGGCGAGCGCGAGCCATCGTCGGAACTCAAGATGCACCTCGAGGTGTATCGCAACCGCGCCGATGCCAAGGCCGTCGTGCACGCGCATCCGCCGACCGCGACCGGTTTCGCGGTGGCGGGCATTGCGCTTGACCGCGCCGTGCTGGCGGAGGTGATCACCACGCTCGGCAGCATTCCCATCGCCGACTACGCCACCCCCTCCACCGAGGAGCTGCCCGCGGCGGTGCGCAAGTACATCAGGGCGCACGACGGTCTGCTGCTGGCGAATCACGGCGCGCTGGCGCTGGCCGGTGACGTGATGTCGGCGTATTACCGGATGGAAACGATCGAGCATTTCGCCAAGATCAGCCTGGTGGCGCGGACGCTGGGCCGCGAAAACATCCTGTCGCGCGACGAAGTGGAGCGGCTACAGGGGCTTCGCGGCATGTATGGAATCGCGTCGCCGGCGCCGATCTGCACCGACGATGCGCCCGGCACGTCCGCAGGGCAGCTGGATTGCCAGCTGGTCCAGGCGCCGGACTCGGACAAGCGACTTGTCGAGCAGGCTGTCGCGCCGCCGGGATGGTCTGCGCTCTCCGTGCCTTCTGCGGCCATGGATGGCGAAATTCGACTAACATATCGCGAGTTGACGGCACTGATAGAAGACGCCCTGCGGGCGCTGAAATGACGATGGGGCTACGGACGACGGGCTACGGACTACGGGTTGATTGCCAGCCCGCAGCCCGCTGCCCGCAGCCCGCAAGCCCGGAGGATCAAGGAAATGGGTGAAGCACTCGGCATGGTCGAAACCAAGGGGCTGGTCGCGATGATCGAAGCGGCCGATGCGATGGTGAAGGCTGCCAAAGTGACGCTGGTCGGGTGGGAGAAGATTGGCGCGGGTTATGTGACCGCTGTCGTGCGCGGCGACGTGGCGGCCGTGAAGGCGGCCACTGACGCCGGTGCCGCGGCAGCGCGGCGCGTCGGCGAGCTCGTGTCGGTGCACGTCATCCCGCGTCCGCACGCCAACCTCGAAGACGTCCTGCCAATCGGTAAGGCGAACGCCAAGGGCTAAATGCTCCTCGCGCGGATCGTCGGGACCGTGGTCGCGACGAGAAAAGATCCACGGCTGGTCAGCAACAAGCTGTTGCTGGCCCGCCCGATCGACCCCAAAGGCGAGGCAGAAGGCAATTACCTCGTCGCCATCGACACCGTCGATGCCGGTGTCGGCGAAACGGTGCTGATTGTCAGCGGCAGCTCGGCGCGGATGGCGTCCGGGATGAAAGACACGCCGGTCGACGCCGCCATCGTCGGCATCATCGACGCTGTCGACGTCAGCGAGTAGGCCCTAGCAGGCTCTGAAAGCGCAGACCTCGATGCAAATGGCCCGCGTCATCGGCGATGTCGTCGCGACCCGCAAGGACCCCAGCTTCGACAGCATCAAGCTGCTGCTGGTGCAGCCGATCGGCGCCGACGGCCGTGACGCCGGCCGGCCGCTGGTGGCGGTGGATTCGGTTGGAGCCGGCGTCGGCGAGAAGGTGTTCGTCGTGCGCGGCAAGGAGGCCGGCTTGCCGTGGCATCCCATCGAGGTGCCTGCCGATGCCGGTATCGTCGGCATCATCGACCACGTTCACGTTCCCAGATGATTCTCGCGCGGGTGGTTGGAACGGTCGTGTCGACGCAGAAGCGTCAGCAGTTCGAGGGATCGAAGCTGCTGCTGGTGCAGCCCGAGACGCCGCAAGGCGAAGCAAGGGGCGCGACGCTGCTGGCCATCGATTCCGTCGGCGCGGGTGTGAGCGAGCGCGTGCTGGTCGTGCAGGAAGGGCGCGCCGCCGGCGAGGCGCTCGGCAAGAAGCTGGCGCCGGTGGACGCCGCGATCGTTGGTATCGTCGATCACCTGGACTGGGTGGAATGAACGACGACGCGCTGAGGCTCCTGATTCGAGCGGCGGTACAGCGACACGTGCGGGTGGGCGCGTCCGAGCCGTCGCCGCCGGAGCCGGTCCGGCCGTCGGAGTCTGTCCGGCCAAGGCCTGAGGCCTCTCCGGCGATGAGTTTCGGCCAGTATCGAATCGAACGGAATCCCGGCGAGACCGAGTGCATCATCGAGCCGGCCGTGCCATGCAATCACTGCGGGTTCTGTAAGTGCCACGGACATTAGTCACCCGCACACTTCCGTCCTCAGTCATCGCGAAGCTCGAAGCGGCGTCCGATGTCGATCGCTACGTCGGCGGCGCCGCGATCTCGCGCGACGAGCTGCTGCAGCGGGTCAAAGGCGTTGACGCGATCGTCTGCCTGCTGACCGATGCGATCGACGCCGCGGTGCTTGCTGCGGCGGGTCCACAATTGAAAGTGGTGGCCAACGTCGCGGTCGGCTACAACAACATTGACGTCGCGGCGTGCCGTTCGCGCGGCGTGGTCGTGACCAACACGCCTGATGTGCTCACCAACGCGTGTGCCGACTTCACCTGGGGGCTGATCCTGGCGATTACCCGCCGGCTGGGCGAAGGCGAGCGGGTGGTCCGGTCCGGCAAGTGGGGCGGCTGGGCGCTCGACTACATGCTGGGCATGGAGCTGCGCGGCAAGCAGCTCGGCCTGGTGGGTGTCGGCCGCATCGGCCGCGCGGTGGCCGACAAGGCGGCGGCATTCGGCATGACCGTGGCCTACAGCGCAAGGCGCGATGCCGGCATCGCCGGCGCGGCGCCCATGCCGCTCGATCGGCTGCTCGCGACATCCGACGTCGTTTCGCTGCATTGCCCGATGACCGCGGAAACGAAGCACCTGATCGATCAGAAGGCGCTGACCAGAATGAAGCGGACGGCCTATCTGATCAATACCTCGCGCGGCCCGGTGGTGGATGAAGCGGCATTGGCGTGGGCGCTCATGGAGCGGCTGATTGCCGGCGCAGCGCTCGACGTCTACGAGAAGGAGCCAGAAATTCACCAGGCGCTGATGTCGCTCGAGAACGTGCTGCTGATTCCGCACCTGGCGAGCGCCACCACTGAAACACGCACCGCGATGGCCGATCTCGCGGTCACCAACGCGATCGCGGTCCTGAATGGCCAGCCGCCCCTCACGCCTGTC
>VFZG01000016.1 GCA_016871275.1 Acidimicrobiia bacterium
GTCCGGCGGCCAGCGCGAGCGCCGCGCACGCCCGTGCCGCAAAGGAGCTCATGCGGTCATGTTAGTTGAAGTCTAGAGTGTCCGATTTCGATTTAGTGTTTGCACTTTCGAGCCGGTAACGACCGAAAGAGAACGAGGGCCAGATGGCCTATCCTTCCGCATTGTTTCTCTTGGCCGGGAAACGCAGAAGGAGGAGGACCAATGACCCTCGCGGAGAGCATACAAGGGTTTCGGCTGCGCCTGTTGCGGGAGGCGGTGCGGAGCGGCAATGTGGCCGAAACCTGCCGGCGCTACGAAGTCTCGCGGACACTGTTTTATCGTTGGCGCCAGCGGTTCCAAGCGTACGGGGCCGATGGCGTCGTAGACGTCGGCAATGCTGCAGAGCATGGTGCCGAGGTTGAGACCGGTGCGATGCCCGCCGAACGGATACCCGGTGCCAGTGAGGCGCAGGCGGTGCTCGAAGGCGATGATCGGCGCAGCGGCCGGCATTTCGGCCGTCCGGCGCAGGATCTCGGCGCCGTCGACGACGTGCATCCGCATGATCGCGAACTCGCTGTCGGTCAGCTTGTCGGGCTTGTTGAGGATCTCGCTGGGCGCGCGCACCTTGCCGATGTCGTGCATCAGAGCCGCCAGGCCGAGCTCGCGAAGCGGTGAGCCGTCAATGCCCAGGGCGCGCGCCTGCGACATTGTCAGGATCGACACGTCGACCATGTGGGTGAAGGCGTAGTTGTCGTGATTCTCGAGCGCGGTGCAGTTGGCTGACACCGCCTGCGCCAGTCCGTCGACCAGCGCGCGGGCTGCCCTCGGATCGGGGTGCCGTCCTTGAGTGCCGACTCCCACACCGGCCCGGCAACGTTGGTGGCGTCTGAATAGAGCCGCCGAATCGTCGCGACATCGGCGGTTGGCTGTTGCTTCCTTTCCTCGGCCTGGATTCGCCCGACGCGAATGTGCGGCAGGCCGTTGAGCACGCCGATCGGATCCGACGGCTTTACGCCGGGCGCGAGCCGGCCTGGCCGCCGTTCAGGATGGGCGATGGTCAATGCCAGCGTCTGAATCTCTTCGGGCGTGACGCCCCGATCGAATGCGATGCGCTCGATGCCGAGCGACTTCAGGCGCCGCACCATCTCGCCGGGCCATGAGAATTCCTACGATATACTGCCGACCGCCCATGCGAGCGGTGGACATCATTCGCGCCAAGCGCGACGGCGAAGCATTGTCGCGCGAAGCCATCGAATCCTTCGTTTGCGGCGTCACCGACGGCTCGTGGGACGACTACCAGGCCTCCGCGCTGCTCATGGCCATCGTTTTGAAGGGCATGAACGCCGTGGAAACCGGCTGGCTGACCGAAGCGATGGCGCGGTCCGGCGAGCGGGTCAATCTCGATCACATTTCTGGCATCAAGGTCGGCAAGCACAGCACCGGCGGTGTCGGCGACAAGGTGTCGATCGTGCTGGCGCCGCTGGCGGCGGCGTGCGGCATTGTCGTGCCCAAGATGTCGGGCCGCGGCCTCGGGCACACCGGCGGCACGCTCGACAAGCTCGAGAGCATCCCCGGCTTCCGGGTAGCGCTGTCGCTTCAGGAGTTCACGTCGATCCTCGAAGAGGTCGGGTGCTGTCTCATCAGCCAGACCGACAACATCACTCCCGCCGACAAGAAGCTCTATGCCCTGCGCGACGTCACCGCCACCATTGAAAGCCTGCCGCTGATTGCCGCGTCGGTGATGAGCAAGAAGCTCGCCGAAGGCAGCACCGCGCTGGTGCTTGACGTGAAGTGCGGACGCGGTGCGTTCATGCAGCGGCCGGCCGACGCGCGGTCACTGGCCAGGGCCATGGTCACGATTGGCACGGCGGCGGGCCTGCGCACCGAAGCATTCATCACGCGAATGGACGCGCCGCTGGGACGCGCGGTCGGCAACTCGGTCGAAATTGCCGAATGCATCCAGGTGCTGAGTGGCACGGGGCCGTCGGATCTCACCGACTTGATCGTCAAGCTCGCGTCCCGCATGGTGTTGCTCGGCGGCAAGGCGACGGCCGACGCCGATGCCGAGGCGATGGTGCGTCAGGCGATTACCTCGGGGGCCGCGCGCGACAGGCTGCGGCACATGATCAGGTGTCAGGGCGGCGATGCCACGGTGGTCGATGACCCCGGCACGTTGCCGCGCGCCGGGCACACCCATCACGTGACGGCGGCGAAGTCGGGTTACCTGCAGTCGCTGGATGCGTTGCTGGTCGGCCGCACGGCGGTCGCGCTCGGCGCCGGCCGCGACAAGAAGGGCGACTCCGTGGACCTGTCAGCCGGCATTCTGGTGCACAAGAAGCCCGGCGACGCGGTCAGCGCCGGCGAACCCATTCTCGAGTTGCACTACAACGATGAAGGACGGCTCGGCGCCGCGGTGCAGCTGGCGACCCAGGCCGCCGTGATCGGCGACAAGGCGCCGGCGGACACCCCGCTCATCATGGGCTGGGTGCACGACCGCGGCGAACAGATGTTCGTCGCGCTCCCGTAGGCGCCCAGGCACCGCAGGCATACACTTATGGACCTTCTGGCGACGATTCAACCGCTCATCGGCCTGGCCGGCATCCTTGGCATCGCCTACCTGTTGTCCACCGACCGCCGCGCGATCAGCCTGCGCATTGTCGGGTGGGGACTCGGACTGCAGGTGTTGTTTGCGCTCATCGTCCTCAAGACCGAGGTCGGCATCCAGGCCTTCCAGTGGCTGGGGCAGAAGATCCAGGACCTGCTGCACTACTCCGTCGAGGGCTCGCGGTTCGTGTTCGGCCCGCTCGGCGATAGGGCGATCTGGTCGACAGTGATGACCGGCGCGTTGGGGGAAGCGGGCGGGCAGTACGCGGTCATCTTCGCGTTCCAGATTGCGCCGACCATCATCTTCATCGCGGCGCTGTTTGCGATTCTCTATTTCCTCGGCGTGATGCAGGTCGTTGTCCAGGCGTTCGCGGTGGGCATGAACAAGATCATGGGCGCGAGCGGAGCCGAATCGCTGAATGTCGCCGCCAGCATCTTCATGGGCCAGACTGAAGCGCCGCTGACCATTCGCCCGTTCCTGGCGCGCATGACGCAGTCGGAGCTGATGACGGTGATGACGTCGGGGATGGCGCATATTTCCGGCGGCATCATGGCCGCCTACATCGCGTTCGGCATCGAGGCGCGCCACCTGCTGACGGCGGTGATCATGACCGCGCCCGGCACGCTGATGATGGCGAAGATGTTCGTACCGGAGACCGAAACGCCTGAGACGCGCGGCAGCGTCAAGCTCGAGATCGAGAAGACCGACGTCAACCTCATCGATGCGGCCGGCCGCGGCACCTCGGAAGGCCTGCACCTGGCGATGAACGTGATTGCGATGTTGATTTCGTTTGTCGCCCTGATCTTCCTGGTCAACGGCATCCTGGGCACCGTCGGCCTGTCGCTGCAGATGATGTTCGGTTGGGTGTTCGCGCCGGTGGCCTGGAGCCTCGGCGTACCGTGGCGGGACGCGGCGACGGTCGGCAACCTGCTCGGCACGCGCATGGTGCTGAACGAATTCATCGCCTTCGCGCAACTGGGCGCCCTCAAGGACACGCTCGATCCGCGGTCGTTCACGATTGCGACGTTCGCGCTGTGCGGGTTTGCGAACTTCGCATCGATCGGCATGCAGATTGGCGGCATTGGCGCGCTGGCGCCGACCCGTCGCTCCGACCTGGCGCGGCTGGGCCTGCGCGCCATGCTGGCGGGAACCCTGGCCAACTTCGTGACGGCGATTATCGTGAGCTTCTTGTTATAGGCCATCAGGCCATCGGGCCAGCAGGAAAGAATGCAGATAGATCAGAGTCGTTCTCAATTTGATCGCGCTACCGAGGCGGCTGAGTGGCTGCGCAGGCAGGGAGCGGGTGGCACCAGCGTTGCCGTCGTGCTCGGGTCCGGCCTCGGTGATTTTGCCGATCATCTCGAAGGGGCCGCCAGCATTCCGTACGGCGATATTCCCCACTGGCCCGCCTCGAGTGTGATCGGGCATGCGGGCAAGCTGGTGATCGGGACGCTCGAGGGCCGCAAGGTGCTGGCGCTTTCTGGGCGCGTGCACCAGTACGAAGGCCACGACATGGAGACCGTGACCTTCGCGATGCGCGTGCTGGGACGCCTTGGCGTGCCGCGCGTCATCCTCACCAATGCCGCCGGCGGGATTTCCCCGCAGTGCTCGCGCGGCGCGCTGATGGTGATCGACGATCACATCAACCTGATGGGCAACAACCCGCTGGTCGGGCCCAACGACGAGCGCTTCGGCCTGCGCTTCCCGGACATGACCGAGGTCTACGCGGCGCGATTGCGCGCGATCGCCGACGCGGCGGCCGCCGCGCAGGGCGTGACGATTCAACATGGCGTCTACGTGGCGGTGCTCGGTCCCAGCTACGAAACACCCGCGGAGATCCGCGCGTTCCGCGCCCTTGGCGCCGACGCGGTCGGCATGTCCACCGCGCCGGAAGCGATTGTCGCCCGTCACATGCAGATGGAAGTGCTGGGCATCTCCTGCATCACCAACGCCGCGGCCGGGGTATTCCCGGAGCCCCTGCATCACTCGGAGGTGATGGAGACCGCGCGGCAGGTAAAGGGGCAGTTCATCGCGCTGCTCGAGGGCATCATTGGCCGGCTCTGATCCGTTGGTCGCTGCGGCACGCGCGGCGCGTGAGCACGCGGTGTGCGATTTCTCGCATTTCAAGGTCGGCGCCGCGCTCGAGACCGACACCGGCGAAATCATCTCCGGCTGCAACATTGAGAACGCCACCTATGGACTGACGGTGTGCGCCGAGCGGGTGGCGATTTTCAAGGCGCTGTCCGAAGGTCGGCGCTCGTTCCGGCGCATCGCGGTGGTTGCCGACACCAGCGCGCCGACCCCGCCCTGTGGCGCCTGCCGGCAGATCATCTGGGAGTTCTGCGGCGATATCCCGGTGGTCATCGCCAACCTGTCCGAGATCACGGCAACGCTGCGGATGAACGAGTTGTTGCCGCTGCCATTCGACAAGAGGCTCCTGGGAGGGTAACGCGCCCCGGTATGATCACCTAACGATGCTTCCCACAATTGCTTGGCAGGGCGATGACCTCGTCATGGTCGATCAGCGCAAGCTGCCGGCCGACGAGATCTACGTCACCTGCAAGAACATCAACGACGTGGCCAAGGCCATCAAGACGATGGTGATTCGCGGCGCGCCGGCGATTGGCGTCTGCGCGGCAATGGGCCTGGCGCTCGGCGCGGCACGCAGCAAGGCGACCGGCACCAGGCAGTTCACGACCGAGTTCCAGCGCAATTGCGAGCAGCTGGCCGCGACGCGGCCGACCGCCGTCAACCTGTTCTGGGCGATCGAGCGCATGAAACGCGCGTTCGCCGATGGCGCCTTCGCCGGCGAATCCGTCGATCAGCTCAAGGTGCGGCTGCGGGCTGAGGCGGACCGGATTCATGACGATGATGTGGCGAACTGCAAGGCCATCGGCGCGCACGGCGCGGCGCTCGTGCCGGCCGAGGCGCGCATCCTGACGCACTGCAATGCCGGCGCCCTGGCGGCGGCTGGCTATGGCACCGCGCTGGGCGTGATCCGCGGCGCCGTGGAGGCGGGGCGGAAGGTGACGGTGCTCGCCGATGAAACACGCCCGTTCCTGCAAGGCGCCCGGCTGACGGCGTGGGAGCTGGTGAAGGACGGTATCGAGACGACCGTCATCACCGACAACATGGCCGGCGCAATCATGCGGGCCGGCGACATCGACCTGGTGGTCGTCGGCGCGGATCGCATCGCCGCCAACGGCGACACCGCCAACAAGATTGGCACCTACAGCGTAGCGGTGCTCGCCAGGGAACACGGCATTCCGTTCTACGTCGCCGCGCCGTGGTCGACGATCGATCTGGACACCACCGACGGCGATGCCATTCCGATCGAGGAGCGCCATCCTCGAGAGGTCACGCACGTCGGGAACAACCAGCTGGCGCCCGAGGGCGCGCACATCAGGAACCCCTCGTTCGACGTGACGCCGCACAAGTACATCACCGCCATCATCACTGAACGGGGGGTCTTCCATCCACCCTTCAGCGACAGTCTTGCCAGCGCTGCCGGCGCGTATCAACGCCGGTGAGGTTTCGAACCCGTCCATGCCGTTAGTACTCGGGATTGAGACGTCGTGCGACGAGACGGCGGCCGCGGTGGTGGAAGATGCCGGCGGCCGCTGGTCGATTCGCTCGAACGTCGTCGCGTCGCAAGCCGACATCCATCGCGAGTGGGGCGGCGTGGTGCCCGAGCTGGCGTCACGTCAACACGTCCGCGACATCTGCGGCGTCGTCGAGCGCGCGCTGGCCGATGCGGGCGTGGCGTGGGATGGCCTCGACGCGCTCGCCGTGACCCAGGGCCCCGGGCTGGTCGGATCGCTCCTCGTGGGCGTGTCGTTCGCCAAGGCTGCCGCCTGGGCGCTCGACAAGCCGCTGGTCGCCGTCAATCACCTGGCCGGCCACATCGAATCGATCTGGCTCGAACACGGCCCGATCGCGCTGCCGGCGACGGTCCTCGTGGTATCGGGTGGACATACCAGTCTCTATCTCGTCAGGCACGAGGGCCGCTACGAACTGCTCGGCCGCACGCGCGACGATGCGGCCGGCGAAGCGTACGACAAGGTGGCGAAGCTGCTGTCGCTCGGCTATCCGGGCGGGCCGATTATCGACACGCTGGCGGCATTGGGGAACGACACCGCGATCCGCTGGCCCGGCACTCGGCTGACCAATCCCGATCGCAACGCTCCCGAGCGTGACGGCCGGTTCGACTTCAGCTTCAGCGGGTTGAAGACCGCCGTGCTGCGTCACGTACGTCAGCGCCAATCGGAGTTGGGTGTCGACCAGCTGCCGCAGCACGAGATTGTGGATCTGGCCGCCAGCTTCCAGCGTCGCGTGGTGGAGACACTGATCGATCGTGTCTTTGCGGCCGCCCGCTGGCACGGCGCTAGGTCGATCGGCATCGCCGGCGGCGTGTCGGCGAATTCGCGGCTTCGCACGGACGCGCTCAAGAAGTCCAAGCGCAGCGAGATCCCCGTCTACATCCCGCGCCTGTCGCTGTCGACCGACAACGCCGCGATGATCGCCGCCGCGGGCATTCGCCGGCTTGCCGATGGACACTTTGCGCCGGCCGACCTCAATGCCGCCGCGTCGTTGCCGCTGTGATGACGTACGTTCACCACCGAGGACGCCGAGGACTCAGAGCCTCTTGGTACACATGAAGTCACACACCGAATACCTGACGTTCAATATTCCCGCGCGAGTCGGCTTCGAGAACATCACGCCGAAGGTTGATGCCGCCGTAAGGAAGAGCGGCGTACAGGAAGGCATGGTCCTGATCAACGCGATGCATATCACCGCATCTGTGTTCATCAATGATGACGAGAGCGGCCTGCACCAGGATTACGCGAAGTGGCTCGAGGCGCTCGCGCCGTTCGACGCGTCGCCGGCGCGCTACGCGCACAATCGGACTGGCGAAGACAATGCGGACGCGCACATGAAACGCCAGATCATGGGCCGAGAAGTCGTCGTGGCGATTACAAAAGGCGAATTGGATTTCGGCCCGTGGGAACAGATCTTCTACGGCGAGTTCGATGGAAGGCGCCACAAACGCGTCCTCATCAAAGTGATTGGTGAATGAAATGCTCGGTGTCCTCATCGTCCTCGGTGGCTAGCGTCCGTGGCCCGCGAATATCCTGACCGGCCCGTGGTGGGCGTGGGCGCGGTGATCGTGCGTGACGGCAAGGCGCTGATCGTCAAGCGTGCGCATGCGCCGCGACAAGGGGAGTGGTCGCTGCCCGGCGGCATGCTCGACCTCGGCGAGTCGCTCGACGATGCCGTGCGCCGGGAAGTCAGAGAGGAAACCGGCCTCGAGGTCACGCTCGGCCCGATCATCGAGACGTTCGATCGCGTCCATCGTGATGCGGATGGTCGTGTCCGCTACCACTTCGTGATTGTCGACTACGTGTGCTGGACCTCAGGCGAGCCGATCGCGGGCTCGGATGCCGAGGCCGTCGCCTGGGTCGCAGCCGACGAGATCGATCGCTACGGCGTCAACCCGCACGCCAAGGCGGTGATCTTGCGCGGCTTGCACTATCATCAGCAGCCATGACGGTGACGAGAGAGGCGGCCTGGCAGCTGCTCACGGAGTGGACGCAGAGCGAGAGCCTGCGCAAACACGCACTGGCGGTGGAGGCGGCGGTTCGCGGCTACGCGCGCCAGCAGGGCGCGAACGAGGAAGAGTGGGGCGTGGTGGCGCTGCTGCACGATTTCGATTACGAGAAGTATCCGACGCTTGGCGATCATCCGAACAAAGGCTGCGAACACCTGCGATCGCTTGGCTATCCGGAATGGGTGATGCGTGCGATCCTGTCCCACGCATCCGAAATTACCGGCGTGCAGCCGGAGACGCCGGTTGAGAAGACACTGGTGGCCTGCGACGAGCTGGCCGGCTTCGTGACCGCCGCCTCACTGGTCAGGCCCTCCAAGAGCGTGCTGGACCTCGAGGCCAGGTCGGTGATCAAGCGCATGAAGGACAAGGCCTTCGCACGGCAGGTGCCGCGCGATCACCTGGTGCGCGGCGCCGAGCTGATGGGCCTGCCGCTCGAAGAGCACGTCACCAACGTCATCAATTTCATGCGCGTGCAGGCCGATGCCCTCGGTTTGCGGGGAACGCTCTAGGGGCCAAGCACGTATATTCAAGCGGACGAACGCGGCGTCGCGTGAGCGAAGCCCGTCGCCCTGACAACCAGCGCCCGATGCCCGACATTTCACCGGCCCCTCCCGTGCAGGATCCCTTCCCGCCAGACCGCTTTGCGGGTCCCGTGGTCCAGGCCGATCAGCTCGACGTTCGCTACGGCAAGAACGTCGCCCTGAACAATGTCACGGCGGTGTTTCCCACAGGCGCGGTCGGTCTGCTGGGCCCGAACGGCGCCGGCAAAAGCACGCTCCTCAAATCACTGCTTGGTTTCCTGGTGCCCGTCAAAGGCTCGATGAAGGTGCTCGGCCTCGACGTGGCGTCATCGGCCCTCGAGATTCGCGAACGCATCGGCTACATGCCGGAGAGCGACGCCCACATCCCCGGCATGAACGCGGTCACTTTCGTGGCCTACTGCGGCCAGTTGTCCGGCCTGCCGGCGGTGGATGCCATGCAGCGGGCCCACGAAGTGCTGTACTACGTGGGCCTCGGTGAAGCGCGCTACCGCAACATCGAGACCTACTCGACCGGGATGAAGCAGCGCATCAAGCTCGCGCAGGCGATCGTGCACGATCCCGACCTGCTGTTCCTCGACGAGCCGACCAACGGCATGGACCCGAAGGGCCGCGAGGAGATGCTCGAGCTGATCCACGATCTCGCCCACAACAAGAACGTCAACCTGATTCTGTCGTCACACCTGCTGCCGGACGTCGAGTATACCTGCGATCACGTGGTGGTGATGGACAAGGGCACGGTCTCGACCTGCGGTCCGATCGCCGCGCTGAAGGGATCGCACGGCACCGTGTATGAGCTGCGCGTCAAGGGCGAGCAGGATCGCTTCATCGAGGTGCTGCGCGCCGCCGGCTACGAAGTGGCCGACACCGATGAAGACGTGATGCGCGTGTTCGTGCCCGGCGGCAGCCATCACGGCCCGAAGGAGCTGTTTGCCCTGGCGTCGCGCCAGCAGATCCAGGTGCGTCACCTGCGATTGAGCATGCCGACGCTCGAAGACGTGTTTGCCAAGGCGGTTGGAGAAGCCTGATGCCGATTCACGACCAGGGCTATCGCCGTTATCTTGGCACCCGCTCCGCGATTGGCGGGTCGTGGCAGGTCATGACGCGGGCCGGCGTGATGGCGTTGATCAGCAAGCGCCAGTTCATCGGCCTGATGCTGTTCGCCTGGGCGCCGTTCGTGGTCCGCGCGGTGCAGATTTACGTCTCCGCGACGTTCACGCAGGCGTCATTTCTGGCGCCGAAGGGCGAGACGTTCCGCGAGTTCCTCGATCAGCAGGGCGCGTTCGTGTTCTTCGTCACCATCTGGGTCGGCGCCGGCCTGATTGCCAACGATCGCCGCGCCAACGCGCTGCAGCTGTACTTGTCGAAGCCGATGACGAGCGCCGAGTACATTGCCGGCAAGCTCACCATCCTGCTGGTGTTCCTGGTCGGCGTGACGTTCCTGCCCGCGATGATGCTGTTGCTGACGCAGGCGATGTTCGCCGGCAGCCTGACCTTCATTGCCAACAACCTCTATCTGCTGCCGGCCATCACGCTGTTCTCAATCGCGCAGGTGCTGCTCGCCGCCACCACCATGCTGGCGCTGTCGTCGCTGTCGAAGAGCAGCCGCTTCGTGGCGGTGATGTATACCGGGTTGTTCTTTTTCACCACCGCGCTGTTCAACGCGCTGCGCGGCATCACCGGCCGCAGCTCGTTTGCGTGGTTGTCGCCCAGCGCCTCGCTGGAACAGCTCGGCGACGTGATCTTCAGGCTCGAGCCGCGCTACCAGTTGTCGCCGGCGATTGCCGGCCTCGCGGTGGTCGTGATGATTGCCGGATCGATCTGGATCCTGACTCGCAAGGTCCGCGGCGTGGAGATCGTGACATGACCCTGGCCACTGGCATCGGTCAACTGTCAACGCCGTCGGTGCCATCGTTGGTGCAGACCGATGGTGTGTCGAAGTGGTACGGCCAGGTCAGCGGCCTCAACAACGTCACGGTGTCGATCCCGCCGGGCATCACCGGTCTGCTCGGCCCCAACGGCGCCGGCAAGTCGACGTTCATGAAGCTGATGACCGGTCAGCTCAAGCCGAGCCAGGGCACGATTCGTGTGCTCGGCGAGCCGATTTGGGGCAACCCGGCCATCTACGATCGCATCGGGTTCTGTCCCGAGCAGGACGCCTTCTACGAGCGCATGACGGGACTCGAGTGGGTCACGGCGCTGGTGCGGCTCAACGGCGTCACCGATGCCGACGCCGAGGCGGCGGCGAGGCGCGCGCTCGACCGTGTCGACCTGATGTACGCCGCCGACAAGAAGATCGGCGCCTACAGCAAGGGTATGCGCCAGCGCGTCAAGCTGGCGCAGGCGCTGGTCCACGATCCCGAGCTGCTGATCCTCGACGAGCCGCTGACCGGCATGGATCCGCTGATGCGCCGCAAGACCATCCGCCTGATCAAGGACTGGGCGCGCGCCGGCAAGCACATCATCGTGTCGAGCCACATCCTGCACGAGATCGAATCGATGACGTCGAACATCCTGCTGATCAACAACGGCCGGATCGTCGCCGAAGGCAACGTGCACACCATCCGCGACCTGATCGACACGCATCCCCACACGGTCTACGTGCGCGGCGCCGACCCGCGCGCGCTGGCGCGCCGGTTCCTGTTCGAAGACGATGTGTTGAGCATGACGTTCGAGAAGGACGCGGTGATCATCGAGACGGCGCGTCCGGATCGTTTCTACGCGCGGCTGACCGACCTGGCCGCCTCCGGCGATGCCGGGACGATCGACGAGGTGCAGTCGCCCGACGACAACCTGCAGGCCGTCTTCAAGTACCTGGTGAAGCAATGACAACCGGCCATCAGGCCATCGGGCCATCGGGCCATCAGGCCGGCCGGCAGACGATGTCGTTCTTCGCCGCGTCGCGCCGCGTGTTCGACCTGTCACTTGGCGAGATGTTGTGGTCGCGCCGCACGATCTTCATGGCGCTGGTGGTCGGCGGGCCGGTGCTGCTGGCCCTGATCGTCAAGGGCATCGAGATGTATGGCATGTCGGCGCTGCGCGTGAACGGCCAGCGCGTCGCCGGCTTCGGCATTTTCGGCGTGATGATCTGGATGCTGTTCCTGCGCTTCATCGTGCCGGTGCTCGGCGTGTTCTACGGCACGGCGCTGATGGCCGATGAAGTCGAAGACAAGACCGTCACCTACCTGTTCACCCGCCCGATTCCACGCGGCGCGGTGCTGATTGGCAAGTACCTGGCCTACCTGACGTGCACCATGCTCGTGGTGCTGCCGTCGGTGATGATTGTCTACTTCCTGCTGGTGCCGTTCTCGCAGTTGCCGTCGACGTTCGGCAACCTGCTGATCGACCTCGGGCTGCTCGCCCTGGGCCTGGCCGTCTACGGCGGGGTATTCGCGTTCGTCGGGGCGTTCTTCAAGCGCCCGCTGGTCATTGGCCTGGTGTTCGCGTTTGGCTGGGAACAGGTCACCCTGGCGCTGCCGGGTTACCTGAAGCAGTTCACGGTCGCCTACTACCTCCAGGCCCTGGTGCCGCACGCGATGCCCCCGGACGGGGTCACCAGCATCCTCCAGGGCATGTTCCGGGATAATCCGCCCGTTGCCGTGTGTTTGGCGTGGCTTTTCGCGTATTTGGGCGTGTTTTTGTGGCTGGCCAGCCGGGCTGTCGAGCGTAAGGAATACATCCTCGAACAGTAGGTGCCGCCCGGGGCTGTTTGGACCCAGAAATCGTGGATTTTCCGGAACTTACGGTGTGAACGGACCGTAAACTGGCTCTAGGGAGACCCGTATGTCGAACAAAAAGACCCGCTATTTTGTCTCGATTTCGGCCGCAATCCTGGCGGTTGGCCTGGGCACGGGCTTCGTCGCCTCCTACATGGGCCTGCCGGTTTCGGTGTTTTCGAGTTCGGCCGCACCCGAAGAGCTCCAGTACGTCCCGGCCGACGCCGCAGTGGTCGCCTATGCGAACATCCGCGAGGTCGTGAACTCTGACTTCCGTCAGCGGTTCAAGGACATCGGCCCCTCGGACAAGGACAACAACGAATTCGAAGAGAAGACCGGCCTCAACCTCGAGCAGGACGTGGATTCGGTCGTCGCCGCGGTGATGCCGAAGGACGGCATGGCCAACAACCCGGCGGGCTCCTTCCTGGTGCTGGCCCGCGCGCGCTACCAGGCGTCGCGCCTCGAAGCCCTCGCGCTCGAGCACGGCGCGCAGGTCTCCGACTACAACGGCAAGCGGCTCATCACCCACAAGGACGAAGACGGCACGGGCGAAGAGATGGCGTTCGGTTTTGTCGACGCCGACCTGGTGGCGTTTGGTTCGCTGAGCTCGGTGAAGGCGTCGATCGATGCCCGGGCCAGCAACCGCAATGTCGTGTCGAACAACGAGATGATGAAGCTCGTGAACGAGATCGACAACGCCAACGCGTGGGCGGTGGGCAAGTTCGATGCGATCGCCGACAAGGCGGGCCTTCCACAGCAGCTGACGCAGGCCCTGCCGGCCATCACCTGGTTCTCGGCGGCCGGCCACGTCAACGGTGGCATCAGCGGCTCGTTCAAGGCCGAAGCGAAGGACGAGGCGACCGCCAAGAACCTCCGCGACGTGATGGCGGGCTTTTTGGCGATGGCGAAGATGCAGGCCGCCAGCCAGCCCAGCATGCAGCAGCTGGCCGAGTCGCTGGTGATTTCGGGTGAGGGTAAGACCGTGGCGCTGGCGTTCTCGATGCCGGGCGAAGTGCTCGACGTGATCGAGGGCCTCGCGAAAGGCCGCAAGGGTTTGTGAAGGTAATTGAAGGTAATAAGGCAATGACGTGTAAAGTTTGAACGTTACACTTTAAGCTTCCCCCGGTGGCCGACCACGTCTTCTTCTACGGCACCTTGATGTCCCCCTTCAACCGACCGGGGCGTCAGCGTGTGACCCCCAAGCTTCACTACCAGGGCCGCGGCACCATCCACGCGGCCTTGTTCGATCTGGGCATCTATCCAGCCGCGATTCCCGCAAACGACGCAAGCCGAGTCTGGGGTGAACTATACGAGACCTCGGATCTGTCTTCGGTGCTGGCAGTCCTCGACGAAATCGAAGGGCACCGGCCGAGCGAGCCCGAGCGCAGCCTCTATAACCGCGTGCTCGCCGACGTCACGCTGGAAGACGGACGAGTCGAGCAGGCGTGGACCTACTTCTACAACGCGCCGCTGGGGCGCGCCGAGCGGATCCAGTCAGGCGACTACCTGCTCCACCTAGGATTGTGATTTCTCTCTTGCCAGCTGGTCCACGAAGTGCTGGATGGCGGTGGCGACGCGCTCGGACAGCTCGATGAACTCCACGCCCGTTCGATAGGTGATCTCAATCTGGTCGACTTCGCTGATGCATGAATGCGCGATGCGGCCCTTGACCACGACCGAGCGATTGCCGAGGGTCAGCCGGAAATCGTGCAGGGAATCCAGTTGCAGCGGGAAGCTGGTCTCCACCTGCATGCCGCCATGACTGATCTGGCGGACCGCAGACGGCTGGAAAACCATTACCTCGCCGTGCAGCGCTCCAAGGAGTTCGACGCGCTCGGAATCGCGCTTGTCCGAGGCCATTCGCCCGGAATTATAGCGTAGGCCTCTGCCGCCGCGTAGGTGAGGATCGGCAACCGGCGAGTCGCCGGGTCGAGCTGCAGCATCTGCAGCACCTGGCAGGCCTCTTCATCGTCTGGGGCGAAGCACAGGGTCACGAGGTCGGGGCGGCGCTGACGGATCGCGACCTACGGCGTGGCGTTCTTGCCGGGGAAGTCGACGCGGAAGCGATTGGCGCCCAGCATGGGTTCGACGCCGATCAGTGCCTCCGGACCCGCACCAATGACCAATGCCCGCGGGAGGATGCTGGTGGCTGGTGTGTGGACGCCGGTCATAAGGTTCTCCTGACTCACGGTTGCTGAGACCCGTACCTGTCGGGAAACGTGCCAGACACATTTGGTGCTTTCCCTGCCGAATGAGACGCGTAGCGGCGCCGGAAAGTGACACGCACTAGAATCTTTGGATGACGTCTATTGGCAACTTCATCGGGGGCGAGTGGCGGCCTGCCCAATCCGGCGCCACGCTCGAGAACCGCAATCCTGCCGATACCAGCGAACTGATCGGCACGTTCGCCGACTCGTCCGCGGCGGACGCCGAGCTGGCGATCGCCGCGGCCCGTCGCGCGTTCGATCAGTGGCGGCTGTTCCCGGCGCCGAAGCGCGCCGAGCTGCTGTTCAAGGCGGCGCAGATCATCGCCTCTCGCAAAGAGGACCTCGCGCGCGACATGACGCGCGAAATGGGCAAGGTCCTCGACGAGACGCGCGGTGACGTGCAGGAAGCGATTGACATGACCTACTTCCTGGCCGCCGAGGGACGGCGCCTGCACGGCCAGACGGCGCCGTCCGAGCTGCGCGACAAGTTCGCGATGTCGCTTCGGCAGCCAATCGGTGTCTGCTCGATGATCACGCCGTGGAATTTCCCGATGGCGATCCCCTCGTGGAAGATCATCCCGGCGCTGGTCTGCGGCAACACGGTGGTGCTCAAGCCATCGGAGCTGACGCCGCTGTCCGCCGTGCACTTCGTGAAGGTGCTCGACGAGGCCGGCATTCCGCCCGGCGTCGTCAACCTGGTGACCGGTGGGCCTGCCGTCGGCGAAGTCCTCACCACGCATCCGGATGTCTCGGTCGTGTCGTTCACCGGATCGACGGCGGTCGGGAAGCTCGTGAACCAGAACGCGGCGCCGCACTTCAAGAAGGTCCATCTCGAGATGGGCGGCAAGAACGCCATCATGATCATGGACGACGCCAACCTGGAGCTGGCGCTGGAGGGGTGCCTGTGGGGCGGGTTCGGCACCACCGGGCAGCGATGTACCGCCGCCAGCCGCGTGATTGTGCACGAGAGAGTGCACGATCGATTCGTCGAGGCGTTTGTCGCGCGCGCCTCGGCGCTGCGCGTCGGCAACGGGCTGGAGCCGTCGACGCAGATGGGGCCGTCGATCAGCGAGCGGCAGTTGCAGAAGGTGATCAGTTACGTCGAGATTGGCCGGCAGGAAGGCGCCACCATCGCCTGCGGCGGCCGCCGCCTCACTGGCGGCGCGTTCGACGCCGGGTTCTTCCACGAGCCCACCGTCTTCACCGGCGTGACGCCGTCGATGCGGATCGCTCGCGAAGAGATCTTCGGGCCGGTGGTCTCGGTCCTCAAGTGCGGGTCGGTCGATGAGGCGGTCGGGATCGCGAATGACGTGGCGTATGGGCTGTCGTGCTCGATCTACACGCAGGACATCAATCGCGCCTTCAAGGCGATGCGCGACGTCTATACCGGCATCTTCTATGTGAACGCGCCGACCATCGGCGCGGAAGTGCACCTGCCGTTCGGCGGCACCCGGGCGACGGGCAACGGGCACCGCGAGGCCGGCCTGGCGGCGCTCGATGTGTTTTCAGAGTGGAAGTCGATCTACGTGGACTTCAGCGGCAAGCTGCAGCGCGCGCAGATTGATTGAGGTTACTTCACACGCTCGCGGATCGCCCTTTCCAGTTCGGGATTCACCTTGAAGCCGGTTGTTTTCGCGGCCTGCAGCGCGGCGTAGGCCTCTCCGAAACGCCCGGTTTCGAGATAGACCACGGCCAGATTGCTGTGCGCCTCGCCGGAGCGATCGTCAGCGGCGACCGTGGCTTTGTACTCACGTTCGGCGTCGGCCAACCGTCCGGCACGGAAGTAGGCACTGCCCAACGACAGCGAGACCCACGGTGGCACCGTCGCGTCGATCGTCATGCTGTTGCCGCGCTGAACCGCGTTATGGATGTCGCGCCGCTGGTTGCTCAACTGCCGCAGCAGCTCCTGGCTTCTCGCGCTCGGCGGCATACTCTGCAACTGCCGGATCTGTTCGTCGATCTCCGTCAGCCGATCGTTCCGGTAGCGCTGGGCCTCCTGCTGAGTCGTGAACTGGCGCCCCGCTCTCGCGCGAAACAGTCCCTGGCATTGGCTGAGGGCGTCAATCGCTTCGACGAACTGCTTGATGGCCATTTTGGCGCGGCCCAGACCGTAATATGGAATCTCGAACGTGGGATCGAACTCGATGGCGCGCTGAAAGGAGCGCGCGGCGCCTGCCCATTGCTCCGCGCCCATTTGTTCCCATCCCAACTGGTTTTGCAGACGGGCCTGTTTGCGATCGGCCGCGGGCTGTGTGGCCGTCGCCGGCGACGAGGCAGCAACGGCCACCAGGGCGATGACGAAGATGATGCAGCGCATGATCGTGACCTCGGCTGAAACGTGAAATGCCCCGCGGGCGCATCGCCCGCGGGGCATTCATGATACGAGCGGACCGCCCGGTGCCTAGAACCGGAGGCGGAACTCGAAGCGGGCCTGGAGCGGCGCCTGGAACCCGTTGTCCATGAGGAATCGCGGGTCTTTAATCACGTTCTGGCTTGTGATGAGCGACGCCAACCTCTCGCGGCCCGCGTAGAACCGCGCCTCGTCAGGCATGACGCCGTTGGTCTTTTGGTAGGTCGAGTACCGCGACGTCGCGACGTCCTGGTTGAACAAGTTGATGATGTTGAGACCCAACTGGACATCGCGCCCGCCTGGAAGTGAGAACGCGTGTTGCACCAGCAAGTCGGTCTGAGCGAACATCGGTGTCCGCCCGTCGCTGCCGCGGCCGAGATACTGCACGGGCAGGTTGTTGGGTGGGTAGATGCCGATCTCACGCGTCACGGGCAGGCCGCTCGCCACGTACTGGTTGGCGCCGATGCTCGTCTTGAAGGGGAACATGTAGATGAGCTGCGCCTTGAACTGGTGCGGCCGGTCGGTGGCCAGCGGGCCGAGCGCCGCCGTGCCGCCGTCCTGGAACATCATCAGCGGGTAGTCCCAGAGACGCCCCACGTTCGGGCTGGTACGGCCGTTCTCGTCGGACTGCGACAGGCCCGAGTAGTTGCCATGGAGCCGGCTCCACATGTAGCTGAGCCGCGCATACCAGTTGTTCGCGTACCTCTTGTCGAAGGCGAACTCCACGCTGTCGTAGTCGCGGACGGCCTTCGGGTTGGCCACGTTCGGGTTGATGAAGGCCAGGCTCGCCAGCCCGAAGCCGGGGTTGGCGATGATATAGATCTCGTTGCCCTGCTCGTCGAGCGCGCCCGTGTCCTCGACGCCCCGGTCGACCTGCTTGTGCACGTACTTGACGCTGAGCGCCATGACGTCGTTCATCTGGTGCTCGATGCCGAAGGTCGCCTCCTGCAGTTTCATCGGCTTGAGGTCGGGGTCCACCGAATCCGATCCCAGCGAGACGTGCCGGAAGTCGATGGGACCGCGGATGAGCCTGCCCGGGCACGCCGGCGGGCAGTTCGTCCCGGCGGTCAGGTTCGTCCAGTCGAACGTGTCGAGCGAGTAGTAGTACTCGAGCCACTTGTCGCCGCCGAACGAGCCCCGGGGCAGCTCGAGCTTGAAGATGTCGTAGAAGATGCCCCACGAGCCGAAGGCCTTCCACCTGCCGTCGCCCTTCACATCGTAGGCAAAGCCCACGCGCGGCGCCAGCTTGTCGGCGAAGTTGAACTTGAGGCCGAACTCGGGAATCGACGGGTCGCCCGTCAGGTAGGTCGGCACCTTCTCGCGCTCGGTGCGCACGCCCGCGTTGATGGTCAGGCGGTTGTTGATGGTCCACGAGTCCTGGACGAACAGGCCGATGTTCGTCGTGTGGACGTTGCCCTCGGTGATGAAGCCCTGTTTGGGGTTCACCCCGTTGCTCCGCACTTGGTAGTAGCCGTAGGTGCCGCGCTGGCCGCCCAGGCTCGTGTTCCACCGGATGCGGACGAGGTTGGCCGATTCGCCGCTCAGCACGTCGTTGCCCACACGGTCGGCCTGCACGCCGAACTTGATCTGGTGGGCGCCTCCGGCGTTGGCGTACACCGTGCCGTCGGCCTGGAGGTAGAGGCGCGCCTGCTGATCGCGCGTCACCTTGGTGTTCGACGGGATGTTCTGGAAGCCCGTCGAGCGCTGCAGGCTCACGGGCGTGTCGAGCAGGCCGATGTTGTTGCCCGTCGAGAAGATGATGCGCGGCTGCTCGGTCACCTTCGAGTCGTGCTGGTCGGCGCTGAAGTAGCCGCCGCGGACGCCCAGGAAGAACTTCGATGAGGCCACCCAGTCGAGGTTGCCCGACACCGAGTAGTTCGGGAACGTGGAGGTCTTGGTGTAATTAGTACCGGCGGGGTCGGTGCCCGTCAACGCCGGCAGCAGGCCTCCGATTTCGCGCCAGCTATTGTTATAGGACGCCCGGCCGCGAACGCTGTTGGACAGCTGCGACGTCACGTTGGCCGTGATGTTCTGTTCGGGCGTCTTCTGCTCCGAAGAGATGGTGGCCGCCGACGGGTTTCCAGCAGTCGACGGGCTGACGCTGCGGGTCGTCGTCTCTATCACTGGCAGGTAAGCGCCGTAGAACCACGCGCGGTTGCGGACGATGGGGCCACCGAGCGAGAAGCCGGGCTCGACGCGCGATTCGTCGTCCTTGGGATAAGTGATGTATTCGGCGATATCCGAGTTCAGGAGATTCTGGCGCAGGCTGGGACGACGGCTGGCCGCGAGTGAGCTGCCCTGAAAGTTGAACAGCGCCGTTCCATGCATTTCGTTCGTGCCACTCTTGGTGACGGCATTGATCACGCCGCCGGTAGACCCGCCGAACTCCGCCGTATACCCGCTCGACTTGACCTGCACCTCCTCGACGAAGTCGGTGATGAGGCGCGCGCCGGACGTGCCGCTGCGGAGGTTCGTCGTTTCGATGCCGTCGATGATGTAGCGATTCTCGCTGCCGCTCGCGCCATCGATTGAGATGCCACCCAGCTTCGACTCCTGGTTGGCGCCCGGTGCCTGGGTGACGAGACTTGTGAAATCGCGGCCCTTGGGCAGCAACTCCACCTGCTCGGCCCGGATGTTGGCCTGACGTGCCGTGCTCCGGACATCAATGAGCGGCGTTTCCGCCGTCACCTGGACAGTCTCGGTGACGCCAGCGAGCGGCAACGAGAAGTCAACTTTCTTCGACAGACCCAAGGCGACACGGACGTCGGCCACCTCACGGGCAACGAAGCCCTGGAGGGTCGCCGTGACCTTGTAGTTCCCCGGAGCGAGAGACGGGAAGCGATAGACGCCCTGCGCGTCCGTGATGGTTGACGCCACCGAGCCGGTATTGGATGACGCCTCCACAGTAGCGCCGGGCAACACTGCGCCCGACGTATCGCGAACGCTGCCCTCAATGGAACCACGCTGGTCCTGGGCAAACGCGGGGATTGTGACCAGAAGCGCAACGAGCAGAGCGGTGAACGATCGTTGGAGCATAAACAGCCCTCCTTGAACGGACATAGAAGGAAAAAAGAAGCTGAATCGTAGTGGCAATCTCGGTCAGCAGGATGAACCGTCCCACCAAGCCGGCGAGAACCGTTGCTGAGGGTAGTCCATGAATGGCGCAAAAACTACAACAAATCCTGAATCCTGTGTAAAACGGGAATAATGGCGCGTTTTTGCGGACCAAATTGCCAGTCCCCGTCAAGCTGCAGTGGGCGGAGATCCCGCTAATTTGAACAGTCGTTTGATACTATCGGCACCATGCGCATCGCGGTGATCGCCGGCGACGGCATCGGCAAGGACGTCACGGCCGAGGCGGTGAGGGTCCTCAATGCCGTCTCACGGGCGTTTGGACGGCCGATCCAGCTCGAACACCTGCCATGGAGCGCCGATCACTACCTGAAGACCGGCGAGACGCTGCCCGCCAATGGCTACGACCTGCTGCGCACTTTTGACGCGGTGTTCGTCGGTGCGCTCGGTGATCCGCGTGTCACCGACAACCGTCACGCGCGCGACATCCTGCTCGGCAGCCGCTTCGAGCTCGACCTCTATGTCAACTACCGGCCGGTCAAGCTGCTCGACGATCGCCTGAGCCCGCTCAAGGATCGCGGCCGCAAGGACATCAACTTCGTCGTGTTCCGCGAGAACACCGAGGGCGTCTACGTGAGCGTCGGCGGCCGCTTCAAGGCCGGCACCGACGACGAAATCGCCATCCAGGAAGAAGTCAACACCTACAAGGGTGTGCACCGCATCATCCGCCATGCGTTCGAGTTCGCGCAGGCCAACGGACTGACCAGGGTGTGCATGGCCGACAAGAGCAACGCCATGCAGCAGGGACACGCACTCTGGCAGCGCGTCTTCAAGGCGGTGGCGGCGCACTACCCCGGCATCACCGCGACGCATCAATACATTGATGCGATGGCGATGTTCCTGGTCCAGGATCCCGCGCAGTACCAGGTTATCGTCACCAACAACCTGTTCGGCGACATCATCACCGACATCGGCGGCGCGCTGCAGGGGGGCCTGGGTATGGCCGGCTCCGGCAACATTCACCCCGGCAAGACGTCACTGTTCGAGCCGGTGCACGGCTCGGCACCGTCGCTGGCGGGGAAGAACATCGCCAATCCGATTGGGGCGATTCTCTCAACCGCCCTGATGCTCGAGACCCTCGGCGCCCGCGACGAAGCCAGGGCGGTCGAGGCCGCGGTCGAAACCGCGATCGCACGGGGACAAACCACCACGGATATCGGCGGCCCGCTCGGGACCCGCGAAGCCGGGGCCTTCATTGCCGAGCAATTGAAGCTACGGAAGTAATCACCTGAAAACGAGCCACGAGCAACCCATGAACAACGTCTACATTCTCGGCGGTGCGCGTACGCCCATGACGACACAGGTGGGCGCGTTGAAGGATTTTTCGGCAATCGAGCTGGGCGCGATCGCCTCGAGGGCGGCGCTGGAGCGGACCGGGACCGATGCGGGGTGGATCGATCACGTCGTGTTCGGCAACGTGCAGCAGAGCAGCGTGGACGCCCACTACGGGGCTCGCCACGTCGGCCTGAAGGCCGGGCTGCCGATCGAGGTGCCGGCGCTGACCGTGAACCGGCTGTGCGGTTCCGGCATCCAGGCGGTGATCAGCGGCGCGCAGCACATCCAGCTTGGCGAAGCCGGCTACGTGCTGGCCGGCGGCATGGAGAACATGAGCCAGGTGCCGCACATCATCCGCGGCCTCCGTGCGGGTCTGAAGCTTGGCCAGGGCAAGATGGAAGACTGGCTGTGGGAAGGCCTGACCGATCCGTACGCCGGCTGCTCGATGGCGATTACCGCCGAGAACTGCGCGGTCAAGTACGGCATCACCCGCGAGCAGGCCGACCTATACGCGCTGCGGTCGCAGCAGCTCGCGCACCAGGCGTGGACCTCCGGCGCGATGAAGGAAGAAGTGGTGCCCGTCGAGATCAAGTCGAAGAAAGGCGTCACGCTGATCGGGCAGGACGATTACCTGCGCCCGGACACGACGCTGGAGGGGCTGGCGAGGCTGCCGACCGTCTTCAAGAAGGACGGCGTGGTCACGGCCGGCAACGCCAGCGGCATTGTTGATGGCGCCGCCGCGCTGGTGATGGCCGGCGAGGATGCGGTGAAAGCGCGCGGCAGCAAGCCGCTCGGCCGCATCGTGTCGTGGGCGACGGTTGGCGTGGAGCCGACGTTGATGGGCATGGGCCCGGCCCCGGCGATTCGCCAGGCGCTGGAGCGCGCCAAGCTGTCACTGGGCGATCTCGATCTCATCGAAATCAACGAGGCGTTCGCCCCGCAGTACCTGGCGTGCGAACAGGAGCTGGGCCTCGACCGGAACAAGGCCAACGTCAACGGCGGCGCGATCGCGATCGGCCATCCGCTCGGCGCCAGCGGCGCGCGGCTGATCCTGACGCTGCTGCTCGAGTTGCGTCGTCGCGGCAAGAAGTATGGTGTGGCCTCGGCGTGCATCGGCGGGGGACAGGGAATCGCGTTGATTGTGGAAGCGGTCTAGGCAGGGATCAGGGAGCAGGGAGCAGAGAATGCCAATCAAAACTGTCGGAGTGCTTGGCTGCGGCCTGATGGGCGCGGGGATTGCGCAAGTGTCGGCCGCCGCCGGATTCAAGACCATCGTCCTCGAAGTGAACGAGGACGTGCTGAAGAAGGGTCTCGGCCGGATTGAGAAGTTCCTGGCCGGCGGCGTGGAGAAGGGCAAGGTCACCGGGGAGCAGCGGAAGACGGTCCTCGACAACCTGTCCGGCACCACCAAGTATGCCGACCTGAAGGACTGTGACCTGGTCATCGAGGCGATCATCGAGAACGTCGAGATCAAGAAGCAGGCTTACGCGCAGGTCGAAGCGGTCGTGGGGCCGCACTGCATCATCGCCTCGAACACCTCGTCGCTCTGCATCACCGAGCTCGGCGCGGCCACCAGGCGCCCGGACAAGGTCGGCGGACTGCATTTCTTCAATCCCGTGCCGCTGATGAAGCTGGTCGAGGTGATCCGCGCGCTGGCCACCAGCCAGCAGACGCACGACACGTTGATGGGGTTCGTGCAGGCGATCGGCAAGGAGCCGATTAGCGCGCCGGACAAGGGCGGCTTCATTGTCAATCGGCTGCTGGTGCCGTATTTACTCGATGCGATTCGCTGCCTGGAAGAAGGCCTCGGCACGGCGCAGGACATCGACAACGGCATGAAGCTCGGATGCGGCCATCCCATGGGGCCGTTGGCGCTGCTCGACTTCGTCGGCCTCGATACCACCTATTACATTGCCAACATCATGTTCGACGAGTTCCGCGAGCAACGCTTCGCGCCGCCCCCGCTGCTCAGGCGCATGGTGCTGGCCGGGCATCTCGGCAAGAAGTCCGGCAAGGGCTTCTACGATTACAAGTGAGAAGTGAGAAGTGGGAAGTACTTCTGACTTCTCACTTCCTTCCGGCTAGCGCGCCAGTTTGTGAAGCAGGCGCCGGGCGACTTCCTTGAACCGTCGATCCTCGGGCGTCCAGTCCGGATCGAACGGCGCGTCAATCGCGGCCTGTGCTTCCTTGCGGGCTTCGTTCTTCCTCCCCAGGTCGGCGAGCGTCTCTGCCAGGAAGATGTGCGAGATGATGCTGTTCGGGTTGTAGGTGAGCGACTTGCGGAGGTGTTCCTCCGACTTCTTGTTGCTGCCGCCGAACAGCTCCGGCACCTTGAAGTACCAGCGGCCGAGCGCACGGTCGGCGGAGCCGTCCAGGAACGCGGGATCGAGCTGCAGCGTCGTGAGCAGCGCATCCTTGATCGGCCCGCGATACCTGATGCCCTGGCGCAGTCCGAAGGACTCGGCCAGCGCGCCCATGTTGGCCGCCATCCAGAAATGCCCCTCGGGCCGGCCGCGGTCGATGGCGATCGCGGCGCGGGCCGCGGCAATGCCGGCCTCGAGCGCGGTCTTGCGCTCCTTTTCGGGCAGTCCGTTGGTGCCGAGCCAATAGCGCGCCTGCGCGATCCGGTAGGCGGACTCAAAGTCGCCCGGATTGGCCGCCAGCCGCGCCGCCCACACATCGGCGGCCTTCGTGGCACTTGCCAGATTCTCACGGTCTTTGTACAGGACCTCCGGATCGTCCGCGGACACCTGGGCCACAGCAGCCACAGCGGCCGATGCCACCGCGGTCCCTCCCAAGAGCGCCGCCAAGTACAATACGGGGATGCAAAATCTGATCAAGGGCATGCTGGAGGAACTAGGTGAGGACCCGGATCGCGAGGGCCTGTTGAAAACGCCGGAGAGGGTTGACAAGTCCATGCGTTTCCTCACAAGCGGATACTCCGCTGACATCGATGCGGCTCTGAACGGGGCGATGTTCAGCGTCGATTATAGCGAGATGGTGATTGTGCGGGACATCGACTTCTACAGCCTGTGCGAGCATCACCTGCTGCCGTTCTTCGGCAAGTGCCACGTCGCCTACATTCCGAACGGCAGAGTGATCGGCCTCAGCAAGATTCCGCGGCTGGTGGAAATTTTCGCGCGGCGGCTGCAATTGCAGGAGCGGCTCACCAATCAGATCGCCCAGACGATTCTCGAGAAGATCAACCCACTCGGTGTGGCCGTGGTCTGCGAGGGCACGCACTTGTGCATGGCGATGCGAGGCGTGGAGAAACAGAACTCCTATACGATTACCAGCGCGATGCTGGGCATGTTCCGCGACCAGGCCCGCACCCGCATGGAGTTCCTCGAGCTGCTGAAACTGCGAGGCGGCAGCCTGTCGGTGACAGGACTGCCGCTCCCACAGGGTTCACATCACCTGGACGACTAGTGGAGCGTATCAACGAACACGACCGTCCGGACTCCGCGCTCGTTGGGCGTCCAGGGGCCGGGCCGATGGAACGGCCCACTGTCGAACTCGAACGGGCGACCCACTAGAAGCGGAACGCCACGTTGAAGCGGATGTTCCGCGGGCCGTAGACCTGCGCCGGCGAGGCGAACTGCGGCACGGTGTTGATGGCGCCGTTCGGATCGCCGTTCTGCCGCAGGCCAATCGTGCCGCCCAGCGAGCGCGCGTCCCAGAAGGTGTTGGTGTTGGTGAAGTTATGCACGTCCACCGACACTTCGAGGCTGCGCGTGCCGAAGTTGGCCGTCTTGAAAAACCGCAGATCGCCGGCGGTGCGCGTCGGCAGGCGATACGAGCCGAGCGGCTCCACGTTGACCGCGGTGTTGCCCCCGACCGTGAGCGCGGTGTTGATCGAGCGGGTGATCACCGCGCCGCTCTGGCGATTCAGGTTCGCGGCGAAGCCGATGTCGTACCACGGCAGAAGGTAGGTGCCGGTCACCTTGAACTGGTGCGGTCGGTCGCCGATCTGGCCCGTGACCGGGCCCTCGGCATTGATCAGCGCGTTCGGGTTGACGTTGACGCTCAGGCCCTTCTGTCTCGTCTGGCTGTAGGTGTAGCCCATCAGCATCTGCCACCGGTTCGACATGCGCTTGGTGGCCGTGATCTCGACGCCGTTGTAGGTCTGCCGGAACGTCGGGTCGTTGATGTGATGGGTCAGGTTCGTGCCGCCAACGGTGCGGTTGTAGAACCGGAACGTACTGTCGTCAGCGGTCCCGGCCACGCCGTCGCGACCGACATCGGCGCGCGTGGTCAGGAACGTGTCGAATGGCCTGGCGGGATTCGACGTCGCCTGGATGTCCCGCTCGACGCGGTGCGTGCCAATGACGCTCAGGCGCAGGTTGGGCAACAGCTCGTGGTCAATGCCGCCGGTCACCTCGTCGGTGTACGGCCGGCGGTAGTTGGGGTCCTTCGTGACGGTGGTGGTGTTGACCCGTGAAATCACCGGCGTCCCGGTCTGTTCGCCCTGCTGGAAGCGACGGTCGCCGTTGAGGTCGTTCCACGCGTACTGTTCCGAATAGTTGCCGTTCGGATTGAAGCCGGCCAGGATGCCGCCGCCGGCGGAAATCATGTAGTAATAGCGGCCCGCCGCGACCTTCAGGCCGGTGCGGCCGTTGCCCCTGACGTCGTACGCGGCGCTGAGGCGCGGCCCCATGGTCTTCCAGTCGACGATGTCGGGGATCTCCGCAAAGGTGCGCTGTTGCGTGGGGAACCAACGGCTCGCGGGACTGCTCTGCTCGGGGAGATACCCGTTGAGGTGTTCCCACCGGATACCGGCGGTCACGGTCAGCCGCTTCCAAGAGACCGAGTCCTGCGCGTACAGCGACAGCACGTTAAGGGCGGTCTGGGAGGAGACCGGAGTCGCAAACAAGGTGACGTTCTGCGATAGGCCGGTGGCGCTGCTGTACGTCAGGTCGACGTCGTCGTGGCGAACGTCACGCTGTTCGATGGTCATGTGCGAATAATCCGCGCCGAACTTGAACTCGTGCCGGCCGCCGAGCGCCTCGTCCACATAAAGCTGTCCGGTGGTATTCATCTGATAGCGATCGCGCCAGCGTTCGGCGCCGGTTGCGGCGTTGCGGGTGCGGATGTTGGTGGCCGTGTCAAGCAGCGTCTGATCGCTGCCGTTCAAGTAGGTCGGGAAGAAGATCTTGTTCAAGCCGACGCGGGCGTCGACGAAGAACCGCTGCGTCACCACCGAATTCCACAGCAGTTGGTAGATGTCGAAGACGTCGTCTTCGTTGTTGGTCGATTCGAGCACCGTGACGTTGGACGCGGTCAGGAAGCGGTGCGGCTTCTTGTAGTACTGCCGTGAATACAACGCCGTCAGGCGGTTACGGTCGTTCACCTGGTAGTTGGCGTTGACCAGGCCCGATGTGATGTCGGTGCTGTCCAGCACCAGCGTCGAGAACGCCGCCGGGACGTTGACGTGGACGCGCCAGTCGCGGAACGAGGTGAAGACGCGCAGTTTGCGGGCGATCGCTGGACCGCCGATGCTGACATTCGCGTCCGAGGTGTAGTCCACGCTGTTGGTGGCCGGGCGGAAGCCGTAGCGCAGCAGGTTGGCGTCGATGTTCTGCGTCTGGGTGGCGTCGCCGAGCCACGCGAGCGTGGCGCGGCCGCGCCAGTTATCGCCGCCGCTCTTGGTCACCATGTTGAGGAACACGCCGCCCGTCGGCACGCTGATGTCGTGCGCGCCGGTCGACACCTGGATGTCTTCGAACGCGTCGAAGTCGTAATAGAAGCCGGCGGCGCCAATTGCGGCCGGATCGCCGACGTTGATGCCGTTGAGGTAACTGGTGTTCTGAGCGCTGGTGGTGCCGCGCGCGTTGAAGACGCCCTGCAGGCCGCCGGACGTGCCGCCCACGTCGGGACGCGTGATCAGCAGGCTGGGCACCTTGTACTCGACCAGCGACCAGATGTCGCGGCCGCCCGGCGTGGCCTGGAGCAGCTGCTCACTGAGGTTGACGCTGGTGTTGGCCGTCGTGGTGTCGACCACCGGTGACGCGCCCGTCACCGTGACCGTTTCAGCGACCGTCGCCACCGACAACTGCAAATCGAGTGGCACGGTCTGGCCGACAATCACCTGGACGTTCTCGCGAATGACGGTGCGGAAACCCTGCAGATCGAGCTTCACCGAGTACATGCCGGGTTGCAGCGACGGGAAGCGATTGACGCCGCCGCTGTCGGTGACGCCGGTCGTCGAACCGGCCACGAGCACTGGGCTTGTCAAGGTGACCGTGACGCCGGGAACGGCACCGCCTTGTTGATCGGTCACTCGGACAAGAATCGAGCCCGTCTGCACCTGGGCGAAGACGGGCACTGCGACGGCCAGGAATGCGAGGGCCGATAGGACTCGTGCTCTCATTACTTCCTCCGAATTTTTGTTTCATGCTTACGAGTTATTGGATGGAACGGCTTGAGCGACAACAGGCTCCGGCTGTCAAACAACGACAGCGACGAACCCCAGCCGACAACGACCTGACAGGTGCACAAGCATGACGCAAGCAACGAGCAATACCCCTGCCAGCGGACTATATACTGAAGCCATGCGTCTGACTCGGGTGGGTCTATTGATCGCGCTTATGTGCGCATTAGCTACAGGGCCGCTTGATGCGCAGACGCGGAAGACCACGCCGAAAAAGTCCACGCGCACCACCAAGAAGACGCCCGAGCCCCCCCTCTCACGCATTCAGGCCGATTGGAAGTGCGCGTCCGAGCTTGGCGTCGGCGTATCCACCGCCAGACGATATTGCGACGTGCTCACCGGCAACGACCCCAAGGACGGGGTGCTCATCACCATTCCGCCGCACCGCGGCCCGGTCACGATGTCGTTCGAGCTGCACAATCGCCACACCTATTCGGCCGAACTGGTGAAGTTGCAGCAGGCCTACCGCAAGTACACGGCGACGATCGGCGTGTTGACGATGGACAACACGCTGGTGGATCGGGCGGTGGTGCAGAGCGAATTCCGTACTGAGAAGGACTTGTTCGATCGCATCAGCGGCGGCGCCGGTCCCGGCGGCGTGAAAGCGGTGGCCCCGTCAGGCGACGAGTTGATCGTGATGGAGCTGCCCGCCGACGTGCAGGATCAGGTGTCGATCCTGGGAGAAAAACTGTTGGTGATGCGGCAGGACGGCACCGACACCTTCACCAGCCCTGGACGGCCGATTGCGACCATCAGCAACGTGATGCTGGAGTACCGGCCGGGTCCGCCGCCGAAGAAGGCGCCCGCCAAGAAACCCTAGCCGGACTGGTGCTTCAAGGCGACCAGCGGCAGGTCACGCTGTGCCGCCCACCGCTCCCATTCGTGCGCGGTCTTCGTGATGAAGATCGCGCTGGGGTCGGCGCCGTCGGCGAGACCGAGTCCCTCGTACAGCCGCGCGCGAAAATGGGGCTCCAACGCCCCGACCGCGATGGTGCCGTCGAGCGTCGGGTAGATCGCGTAGGCGGGATTGGCGCCGCCGAGCGGCCCGCCTTGACAGGTCAGGCGATGGCGCAATGGAGCGGCCAGGTCGCGCAGTGTGTCGTACAGGCCGACCACGCGGCTCTCACCGCGCCGTGCCGCGACGTCCTGAATCACGCCATAGGCGCGCTCCGCGCCCGCCATGTCTGCGAGCAGCGTCAGCGGCATCCTGTCTGCAAGCAGGCCCGCGCGCGCCTGGTAGGTGAGATCGTGGCCCGGTTCCTCTGGCTGCGCCGAGTCACCGACAATGCTGACATGGTTGACCGACGGGAACGCTGCTCGCAGTGAGAGGGCATCGAGTCCGAGGCGCTGCAGGGCCGATGGCCGCTGGCTCGCCAGCAACACGTCACAGGCGGCAAGCATGGCCTTGACGCGCGCCAGGCCGCCGGCGGTTTTCAGATCGACTCGTTCAACACGCACATGCCGGTGCAAGTCGTCGTACCACGGCTTGCTGAGCCTCTCGAGCTGATCGCCCCATGGCGGCTCGATCTTCGTCGCCTCGGCGCCCTCGGCGGCCAGCCGCGCCACCGCGACCGGTCCCGGCACGTTCTGCGCGAGGCTAACGATGCGCACGCGCCGCGTCGCCTCTGCCCGCACTCCGCCGGGCCATCCAGTCGTCGAGAATGTCACCGAGGTGCAGACCAGGCGCGGGTGCCGGCAGCTGTGCGCGAATGTCATAACTGCGCAGGATGCGCATTCTCGACAGGTAGCCTTCGCGGGTCGTCGTCCGCATCAGCTCGAGGCATTGACGAACCTCGTCTCGATCGGTGGTCGGCGAGTGCATGCGGCCGGCGACGAGTTGCCCGACGATGCGCATCATGCCCCAGGGCGTGGCGCGCAGCAGGTGATATCCGAGCCAGAGCCGCACCTGCGATCCCAAGTGCGCGAAGGAATTCAGGATGACCAGGCGATCGATGCGCTCAGGGTGGGCGAGGGCATAACTCAGGGCCCGCGCGCCGCTGAAGGACTCGCCCAGCAGCGTGACCCGCCGAGCCCCGGCGACGCGGCTGATTTCGTCGTCAAGATCCCGGACCAGTTCCTCCATCCGCTCCACGTCGTCGCGAAGCCGCGTGGCGGTCACGGTAAAGCGGGTTTCGAGCTCCGGGATCTGCCTGCAAAAGAGGTGTCCAGTGCCATCAATGCCGGGCACCAGCACCAAGTGTTCCTTCATCGGCCTCTCTCTCTATGCTACTCTCCGCCCGGTGACGGCAGCGCAGGCGGGGCGTGTGGGGTGGACGGTGGTCTCGATCTTCGTGGTCGAGACGGTGCTGTTCGGGCTGTCGGTCATGCCGGCCTTCACGTTCTGGTCCTGGGCGCTGACGTGGGTGCCGAACCGGTGGATTCTGAGGCCGGCCGTGCTGGCCGGTTCGTGACCGTCGGCCTGGGCAGTATGGTGGGCATCAACGTCGAGGCGGGGGAGAAGGGCCAGAGTGGCGCGATGAGTGTGGTGCTGAAGGGCACCAGGCTCGACGCCGGCAACGTCTACGCGGGCGTTCCGGTCCGCAAGATTGAGCGCAACGCGCCATCTGCCGTCGTCGAAACGGCATCGTGACCCATCGACTCAACCTCACGCTCGCGAGGCTCGCTTGACGTTGCGCCTAGGGCAGGCCCACCTCATTTCCATCGTCGTTCCAGTCTTCAACGAGGCGCCGACGGTGGCCGACGTGATCGAGCGGCTGCTGGAAATCGACCTGCCCGCGCCGCGGGAAATCCTCGTCGTCAACGACGGCTCGACCGACGGGACCCGTCAGGTCCTCGATGCATTGCGGCCGCGGCCGGAGCTGAAGATTGTGCACGCCGAGAAGAACGGCGGCAAGGGCAGCGCGATCCGGATTGGGTTTGCGCGCGCCACCGGAACGATTGTCGCGATCCAGGATGCCGACCTAGAGCTCGATCCCGCGCAGATCGCCGACTTGGTGACCCCAATCATCCAGGGCCGCTCGCGGGTGGTGTATGGCTCGCGCTTTCTCGCGGGCCGCCCCGATGCGCCGTGGCTGTCGATCTTCGCCAACCAGGTCCTGACCGGGTTTACCAACCTCCTCTACGGCGGCCGGATCACCGACATGGAGACTTGCTACAAGATCATGGAGCGCGACGTGGCGCGATCGCTGAATCTGGAGTCGAACCGGTTCGACATCGAGCCGGAGATCACGGCGAAGCTGCTGCGTCACGGGCACGCCATTTTCGAGCTGCCGATCCGCTTCAATCCCCGCAGCCGCGCGCAGGGCAAGAAGATTGGCTGGCGCGACGGCGTGCGGGCGATCCAGGTCCTGTTCAAGTACCGCTTTTCCAAATGACCCGCCATCGCTGAGGCTGCCGTCGGCCTTCGGCCATGCGGCGGCGTGACCGGCGGCGCTATTGGAGGACCCAGTCCCCGAGGAAGATATAGATCGCGTAGACCGCGCCCTCGCCAATGACGACGCCGATGATGAACTTCTTGAAGTCGATCTTCAGCGAGCCGCAGACATAGCAGAGCACGTCGGTCGGCAGAAACAGCATGAAGCTCCAGCCGATGATGATCGGCAGCTGGTACGACTGCAGCAGCAGCTTGAGCCGGCGGATGTGATGCGGGTAGTGGCGCTCGACCAGCTCGTCAAGGTGCAGCGCCTCGGCAAACCAGTAGCAGATGGCCGACGAGATTGCGATGCACGGCACCGTGAGCGCCATCAACACCCACGCATCGAAGAACGGCATCGCGACCAGCAACGGGAACGTCGCCGGCACCAGCGTCAGCGGGCGCAGCGCGCCGATCACCAGGTAGGAGATCGATGCGGCCCAGAACGAGGCCGACATCGCGTTGCGCATTTCGGCCTGGACCGCCTCGCGCTGGAAGAAATAAAGGTAGAGGGCACCGCCTGCGATGGCGACCCAGAGCACGGTCAGGCCGTACCTGACGGCCCGGTTGTGGATCAATCGTCTTCTTCCTCGCCGAGGTGAATCTGGTGCTCGAGCTTGGTGAAGCCCTCGTCGGCCGCCGGTTCCGGCGCCATCAGCGACACTACGATGCCGACGACGAAGGACAGTGGAATGGTGAACAGCCCGGGATTCCGGTACGGAAAATAGGCGGTTGAATGTTTCAGCAGGTCCATCTGGATGGTTGGCGACATCCAGATCAGCGCCAGCGTGGACGCGGTCCCCACCAGGATCGACGCCTGCGCGCCGCGGGTCGTGAACTTGCGCCAGAACACCGACAGCACCAGCGCGGGGAAGTTGGCGCTGGCGGCAATCGCAAACGCCAGCCCCACCATGTAAGCGACGTTCTGTCCCTTGAAGGCAATCCCAAGCGCAATGGACAACAGCGCGAGCAGGATGGTTGCGCCGCGCGCCACCCTCAGCTCCTCCTTCTCGCTGGCGCGCCCGCCACGGAACACGTGCACGTAAATGTCGTGCGACAGCGCGGCGGCGCCCGCCAGGGTCAGGCCCGCCACCACCGCGAGGATGGTGGCGAATGCCACCGCTGAGATGAACCCGAGGAATGCCTGGCCCCCGACCACTTCCGCCAGCAGCGGCGCCGCCATGTTGCCGCCGGCATCCACCGATCGAATAGCGGGCTGGCCGACCAGTACCATCGCGCCGAAGCCAAGCACGAACGTCATCAGGTAGAAACCGCCGATCGCCGCGGTGGCATAGGCCACGGATACCCGAGCCGTGCGCGCGTCCGGCACCGTGTAGAACCGCATCAGGATGTGCGGCAGGCCGGCCGTGCCAAACATCAACGCCAGGCCGAGGGAAATGCCGTCGACCGGATCGGAGACGAATCGTCCCGGCGCCAGCACGCCGTCGCCATACTGGCGGGCCGCCTCGCTGAACAGCGCGATCGGATTGAAGGAGAACTGCGCCAGCACCAGCGTGGCGAGCATGAAGGCACCGGCCAGCAGCAGCACCGCCTTGACGATCTGCACCCACGTCGTGGCGATCATGCCGCCAAACAGTACGTAGGCGAGCATCACCAGCCCGACGATCATTACCGCCACTTCGTAGCTGAGGCCGAACAGCAACCGGATCAGATTGCCGGCGCCCACCATTTGCGCGATCAGGTAGAACGCCACCACCGCGAGGCTGCCCGCGGCCGCGGCCACCCGCACCGGCACCTGGCGCAGACGGAAGGCCACCACGTCGCTGAAGGTGAACTTGCCGAGGTTGCGCAGCGGTTCGGCAATCAGGCACACCACCACCGGCCAGCCAACCAGGAAGCCGATCGAGTAGATCAGGCCGTCGAAACCCGACAACGCCACCAGGCCGGCGATGCCCAGGAAGCTGGCCGCGCTCATGTAATCGCCCGCCAGCGCGAGCCCGTTCTGGAACCCGGTGATCGATCGGCCCGCCGCGTAGAACGCTTCCGTGCTGCGCGTGCGGCGCGCGGCAAACCAAGTGATGACGAGCGACAGCGCAATGAAAATGCCGAAGCCCGCCATGGCGACGACGTTGGTTTCGCCGTTCTGCATCAGCGGCCTCCCCGTCTGTCCTGGCGAACCGCCGCCACCCGCGCGTCGTAGTGCGTGTTGGTCCAGTGCACGTAAATCAGGATCAGCGCCCACGCCAGCAGGATCAGGAACACACCGAGCACGATCCCGAGGCTGAGTCCGGGGATCAGCACGGTTCCGAGCAGGGGTTTGTTGAATGCGATCAGCAGGATGAAGCCGACGTAGACCAGCGTCATGACGGTGGTCAACAGGACCGCGAGCCGCCACCGGGCGGCAGCGACTCGCGTTAGATGTATTTGGGCGTCACTCATGCCCGCTGATGCTAGCAGCTTTTAGCTCGCGGTTCTCGGCCACGCCGCCAGCCGCCCGCCGTGAGCCGCAGGCGATTCGTCGCGCAGCGCGACGTTGGGGTTGAGTCCGACGATCCGTGACGGCAACGCCGACCAGCAGACCTGCCATCACGCGCGTCAGCGCCATGGCCGCGATTCTATACAGCTGTCGCTCGCGCGCCGGATGGGGCGCAGCCTGATCCGCGCCGGCCGGCACCTTGCGGCACCGGCCCTCGCGAGTCTGCAAACCCCGGCACTTTTGGGACCGCTGGCGACTCTTGGCTCAGTGCGTCACCTGCTGATCCGGCTTCGCCTTTTTCAACCCCTGAATCTGGATGACCGGACCGGCCGGCTTCTCCTTCAGCACGTGCTGCCGATACAGGGCTTCCATCTCGGCGTGCTTCTTGAGTTCCTCGGGCGACATGTCCTTCTTCTTGCGCGCCTGGATCTTCTCGTCGCGGGAGTTCTTGGCGATGCCCAGCTGGTCGAGGTCGGTCTGCGCGCCCTTGGCCACCGCTTCGGCGTTGAGCGTGAGCGAATGCTCGGTTGACGACAGCGGCACCGGCTTGTTGCCGGCGAAGATTTCATGGCGGCCGTGCTCGTCGTACCACTTGGTGAGCGTCGCCGTCATGTGCATCTTCTCGATGATGTTCCGCCAGCCGATGCCGGTGTTGTAGGCGCAGAAGGAGATCTCACCCATCTGCGTCGCATACGGGATGATGCACATCTCGGTGCGGCGGAAGTCGTAGTTGAACAGGTCCTGGAACCACATGCCGGCGATGAACAGGAAGTTCCAGCGGTCGGCGCGGCGCCGGTCGATATCCGCCCTGGTGCGCGTGCCGTCAACCTTGCCGTAATCGTGGCTGGTGGCGCCGAAGGTTTTGTTGAACTTCTTCAGCAGGTCGGACACCTTGAAGTGCGTCGGCGCCTGGAAGGGATCGTAATTGCGCATCAGCGCCAGCGACATGCCCAGGATCGTCAGGAATCGCCCGCGGGAAGCGTCGTTGACCGCCGCGACATCCCGGGCCAGCTGTTCGCCCTTCAGGAACGCCGTCACCGGCACCGCTTCCTTGGTCTCCTTGTCGATCATCATCGCCATGCCGATGCCGCAGTTCGGGTGGCATCCGCAGGACAGGTTGCCCCATTCCGTCTCAGGACCCTTGGCCAGGTCGGCCCAGTCCGTGAACGTGCTCACGAACGAGATCGGGAACCAGTCGCGGGTCGGTTCGCCGAGCCCGGTCTGGTTCTTCACGTCATGCGCCAGGTGCGACAGGGTGTAACGCTGCGCGGCGCGCCGCTCGGGCGTCACCTCCTCGTCGCGGCCCGTAAAGCTCACCGGCTGAAAGGAGAGGAAGCTGATCTTCTTGGGGTTGTCGAGCGCGAACTCGATCACCCGTCCGACCTGCTCGTTGTTCACGCCGTTGACGATGGTGATGACCGGGACGATGTCGACGCCGGCGTTGTGCAGGTTTTCGATGGCGCGCAGCTTGACGTCGAACAGGTTGCCGACGCGGCGATGCGAGTTGGCGGCGTTGCCGATGCCGTCGAACTGCAGGTAGGCGAAGCGCAGGCCGGCCTCGGCCGCCGCCTTGGAGAAGTCGGGGCTCTTCGCGAACTCGATGCCGTTGGTCGCGGCCTGCACCGAGTTGTAGCCGACCTTCCGCGCGTAGCGCACCGCGTCGAGGAAGTACGGCGACAGCGTCGGCTCACCGCCGGAGAACTGCACCGACATCTGGCGCTTCGGCTTGATGGTGATGGCGTTGTCGAGCACGGTCTTGATGTCGTCCCACGTGAGCTCGTGCACGAAGCCCACCTGGTTGGCGTCCATGAAGCACGGGTCGCACATCATGTTGCAGCGGTTGGTGAGGTCGACCGTCAGCACCGAGCCGCGGCCGTACTTCACCGTGCTGCTGCCGTGGTTGTGCAGCTTCTCGTCGTTGTGGGCGCGGATGTCGCGGCCGGGGAACACCTCTTCAAGGTGCTTGAAGAACGCGGTGTCGATCGCCATCACGTCCTCGAAGTGGCCGTGCAGCGGGCAGTCCTTGAGCATGACGATCTTGCCGTCCTTCTCGGTGATCGTGGCCTTGATTTCGCCCACCTTCTCGTTGAGCAGCGTCTCGAGCGGGCGCGTGCCGTCGAGAATCGCCTGGCGCGCTTCGCGCACGCAGGTCGGGCAGAGCGAGTCGGTCTGGCGCGGCCACCCCAGTGGCGGCTTGGTCTTTTCGTGTGACTTGAGCACCGGCTTATCCGACCAGTTCGGTATCATGGACGGATTGGGGCTGATCTTGTTGAGGCGCGAGAAGACCTGCCACATCCCGTTGGCGGCAATCGACAGCCCCTTCTCGGCGTATTTGATCGGCGCGTGCATGGACGCTCTCCTGTTCTAGCTACGTGACTGGCCTCTAGCTTACGGACTGACAGCGGCCGTGCGCGAAAAGACAGTATTCGGCCCGGAACCGCACCTGATTGGGCACGGCATGGCCGCGAACGGTCAAAATCCGACTAAACCAGTCGTATTGAAAGCGAGTATTCTGCCTCGGTGCGCCGGTTCCTCAGCTCATCGGTGGTCTCGGCGTTGTCCGTGGCCGCACTCACCGCCCAACAGCCCGCTTCCCCCGTCAATCTGATCGCGCTCACCAGTGCCTCGGTCGTGGACGTGCGCACGGGCGCCGTCACGCGTGGGGCGACCGTGGTGCTGCGCGACGGCACGATCGACGGCGTCGGCATGGCCGGCGCGCCGGCCGGCGCGCGCACGATTGACCTGCGCGGCCGTTACGTCGTGCCCGGGTTGATCGATGCGCACGTGCACATTGGGTCGCTGCCGCAAATGCGGGCGGCGCTCGACAGCGGCGTGACCACGGTGCGCAGCGCCGGCGTGTCGCATTACGTGGACGTGGGCCTGCGTGAGCTGGTGAAGCGCGGACACCTTGCGGGTCCGGAAATGGTCGCGGCCGGCTATCACGTGCGGCCGGGCGTCGCCGCCGAGATCTTCATGGACTTTCCGGAGCTGGGCGATCTGCTCGCGCCGCCGGGCGTGACCACCGCCGATGCGATCCGCCGCATCGTGCGCGCCAATCTGTCGCGCGGCGTCGACTGGATCAAGACCAACGCGACCGAGCGCGCCGGCACGCCCGACACGGATCCACGGCGGCAGCTGTACTCACAAGAGGAACTGCGCATTCTCGTCGTCGAGGCCGGCACCCGGCACGTTCCGGTGATGGCGCACGCGCATGGCGCGGAGGGCGCGGATGCGGCGGTGCGCGCGGGGGTGCGCAGCATCGAGCACGGCACGTACCTCACCGACGACACCCTGCAGATGATGGCGACGCAAGGGACCTTTTTCGTTCCCACCGCCGACATTGTCAACGACCTGACCGAGCCGGGCGGCGATTACGACAACGCCGGGCTGAAACGTCGCGGCGAGATGATGCGTCCGATACTGCGGGCGGCGATCGCGCGGGCCGCGGCGCTTGGCGTCAAGATCGTGGCCGGCTCGGATACGGGCTACGGCCCCAACAGCATTGCCCGCGTCGCGCGGGAAGCCACCGAGCTGGTCGGGGCGGGACTGACGCCGCTCCAGGCGCTGCAGGCCGCGACCATCACCAACGCGGAAATGCTGCGGCTCGAGAAGCGCATCGGCGCGATTGAGGCCGGACTGGAAGCGGATGTCCTCGTGGTGGACGGCAATCCGCTCGAGAACATCAGGACCTTGCTCGATCCGTTGCTGGTCGTCAGCAACGGACGGATCGGATTGGATCGACTATCGTTTGGGAAGTAACACGGGCTATCGGGTCATCGGGCCATCAGGCTGTCGGGCCATCAGGAGAAACGCATGAGGAGAGTAGTCGCGCTTTGTATGTGTATCGTGCTCGCGCCGGTGGCGGCGTGGGCTCAGGCTGAACAGCATCAGCATTCTGGGATGGCGCCGAAGGACTACGGCACCGTCGATTTCGAAACCTCCTGCAGTCCGGCGACGAAGGCGAAGTTCAACGAGGCCGTCGCGCTCCTTCACTCGTTCTGGTTCCAGGAATCCCGCGACGCATTCAACGAGGTGTTGAAGGCCGATGCCAACTGCGCGATGTCGCACTGGGGCATTGCGCTGACCTACTGGGGCAACCCGTTCGCCGGGCAGCGCTCGCCGCAGGCCATCGCCAACGGCAAGGCGGCGACCGACAAGGGCCTGGCGACCGGCATGCCAACGCCGCGTGAACGGGCGTACCTCGAGGCAGTCGGGATCCTCGTGTCGAGCAACGACGTGACCACGCAGCGCCAGCGCGTGCTCGACTACGAAAAGGCGATGGGCCGCCTGTCGGTGGCCAACAAGAACGACGTTGAAGCGCGCATCTGGTGGGCGCTGGCCGTGGCGCAGGCCGCGTCGCCAACCGACAAAACCTACGCGCGCAACCTGCAGTCGGCCGAGATGCTCGAGCCGCTCGCCAAGAAGATGCCGAAGCATCCGGGCGTGGCGCACTACCTCATTCACGCCTATGACGTGCCGGCGCTGGCCGCCAGGGCGCTGCCATCGGCGCGCAGCTACGCCGGTATTGCGCCGGCGGTGCCGCACGCGCTGCACATGCCGTCGCACACCTTTACGCGCGTCGGCTTCTGGAAGGACTCGGTCACCAGCAACGAGAAGTCCGCCGAGATCGCCGAGAAGACCAACGGTCTTGGTGAAGCCATGCACGCCCGCGACTACATGACCTATGCATTCCTGCAGATGGGCATGGACTCGCAGGCCAAGACCAACCAGGAGCACGTGATGCGCCTGGTGGCGTCGGGCACCACCGGCGGCAACCAGAGCGCGGCGGGGGCCGGTCCGACGAACACGTTCGCGCTGGCGGCCATTCCGGCGCGCTATGCGATGGAGCGCCAGCAGTGGGCGGAGGCCGCGGCGCTCGAACCGCGTCCGGCACCCAACACGCCGTACACCGAGGCGATCACGCACTTTGCGCGCGCGATCGGCGCCGCCCGCGCCGGCCGGCCGGCCGACGCGGCCAAGGACGTCGAGAAGCTCGCGGCACTGCGCGATCGAGAGATCGAGATGAAGGATGAGTACTGGGCCGGCCAGGTGAACATCCAGCGTCTCGGCGCCGATGCGTGGGTGATGTTCGCGCAGGGACGCAAGGACGCCGCGCTCAAGCAGATGCGCGAGACCGCGGATATGGAAGACCTCACCGACAAGGCCGCGGTGACGCCTGGTCCGCTCGCGCCGGCTCGCGAGCTGCTCGGCTACATGCTGCTTGAAGGCCACCAGCCCAAGGAAGCACTGGTCGAATTCGAAGCCGTGATGAAGAAGGAACCGAACCGCTTCCTGGCCATCTGGGGCGCAGGCAAGGCGGCCGAGGCGGCCAGCCAGAACGGCAAGGCCAAGACCTACTTCAAGCAGCTGGTCGAGATGTGCCAGGACGCCGGCACCGAGCGGCCGGAGCTGCAGTACGCGAGAAGGCATGCGGGCTGACGGGCTGTCGGGCTGACGGGCCGTCGGGCTGTCGGGCTGTCAGGACACGCGCGCCCTGAGCGTCGTCGAAGGGCGCGCGTTCCTCTTGTTGGAGAATCCAACCCTACGGCGGCGGTCATGCGCCGGTTTCGATCACAAATTTCCTGAACCGTGCGAGCGCTGTGGTGAGGGTGGCTTCCGTGGATGCGAAACAGACGCGGATGTAGCCTTCGCCGTCGCCGCCGAATGCCAGCCCGGGCGCGAGCGCTACGCCGGTCGCCTGAACCAGCGCGGCCGTAAAGGCTGTGCTGTCGGTGGCGAAGCGGCATTTCGGAAAAGCGAAGAACGTCCCCTGCATCTCGGGAAGCGTGATGCCCGGAATCGACGCCAGCGCCGCCGCCACCTGTTGCCGGCGGGCGTCATAGTGCGCGCGCAGTCCGGCCACGTAACCCTCGCCGTCGCGCAACGCGACGATGCCGGCCTGTTGCACCATGGCGGCCGGATTCGAGGTCATGAACTCCACGGCCCGGTACAGGGTCTTGATGGTGCGTTCGCTGCTTTGCGCCCACCCCAGCCGCCAGCCTGTCATGTTGTAGGTCTTCGAAAAACTGTTCACGACGATCAATCGATCCCGGTTCTCGACCACTCCAGCGAGCGATGGTGCCAGCTGCGCTCCGTAGACCAGCCGCTCGTAGACCTCGTCGCTCAGAATGACCAGGTCGTGCCGTTCCGCGAGCTCGGCGAGTGCGCGCTGCTCGGCTTCGGTCATCACCCACCCGGTCGGGTTCGACGGGCTATTGACAATCAGCATCCGCGTGTTCGCGTCAATGGCATCGCGCACGCGATCCATGTCGAGCACGAACCGCCCGCCGGCCAGCGCCAGCGATGCGAACCGCGGCTCGCCGCCGGCCATCAGGATGCTGTTGGAGTAGATCGCATACGCAGGCGAGACAATCACCGCGTTGTCACCGCGCCCGACCAGCGCCCGAATCGCGGCGTAAATCGCCATCGAGCCGCCAACCGTCGCCATGATTTCCGGCACCTCGTAGCGGACCTGGTGCAGCTGGTGGATCTGGTCGGCAATGGCGGCGCGCAACTCACCGCAGCCCGCGGTGTGAGTGTAGAAGGTGTGCCCGGCGCGCGCGGCGTCATCCATCGCGCGGCAGATGAACGCCGGCGTCGGCAGATCCGACTCGCCATAGCACAGCTTCAGCGAGTCCGGCATCGACTCCGCGATGGTGGCGATCTGCACCATCGGGGACTCGGCGACGCTCGCCAATTCGCGCGTGAACCTCATGGGCGTCGGAACGGCTCCAACGGGAGACACCATGGCAGCCGTTTCATGGGGCCTGATCCTAGCCGAAGGCGGGCGGGATCAGGCGCCGAGCAGCATGGCGCCGGCGAGCTCGCGGGTGATCTTGGCGGCGACCAACGCCGTGACGCCGCCGAGGTCCTGTGACGGATTGAACTCCACCACGTCGGCCCCCACGATCGGACCGTCGATCGACTGGATGAGCGTGACGACGTCGCGAACGGTCAGTCCGCCCGGTTCGCGATGCGACACGCCCGGCGCGAACGCCGGGTCAATGCCGTCGATGTCCACCGACACGTAAACCGGTCCGGTTATGATCGGCCGCGCGCCGCCGGCGACGCGCTGCATTTCAATCGTGTCCACGCCAAACCGCTTGATCTGATCGCGCTGGTGCGGCGTCAGCGTGCGAATGCCGACCTGCACCAGACGGCCGCACAACCCTTCTTCCATGATGCGCGCGAACGGACAGGCGTGCGAATACTGATCGCCGTCGAATTGGTCGTAGAGGTCGCCATGCGCATCGATGTGGAGGATCGTCACGCGCGGGTGCCGCGCCGCGATGGCGCGCATGATTGGGTAGGTGATCGAGTGGTCGCCGCCGAGCGCGATCGGGCCACACCCGTCGGCCAGCACCGCCTCGATGCCGGCGTGAATCGCGCCCCTCGCCGCGGAGGGCTCATCCGGCAATGTCAGGTCCCCGGCGTCGGCCAGTTGCGACACGTCGGCGCCGTTCTCGGTGTAGCTGTTGCCGGCCGGCGATTGCAGCGCCCTTCGAATCAGCGGCGGGGCCGCGGCCGAGCCTCGCAGGAACGACGAGCTGGCATCGTAGGGAATCCCAATCAGTTGTGGCAGCGGCCGCATGGTCTGCTCCTACCGGGCCGGCTCCAGCCGCTGCTCGAACACCCGCGTGCCGGCGGTGTTCACAATCGACACCGTCAGTGCGCGCGAGGCCGGGTCCGCTTCCAGCATGCCGAAGAACTGCAGCCCTTCGTCGGGCGGACGATTCGGCTTGAGCGTGGCCGGTGTGCCATTGAATCGCGATTCCGGCCCGAACGTGTTGTCGAGCGGTGCCGGCGCGAATGTCCCGGCATGCGCCGGGCCGGCGACGAACTCCCAGAAGGGGTCGAAGCCCTTGCTCGCCGCCCGATCGGGATGGAAAGAGTGCGCGGCGGAGTAGTGCACGTCGGCGGTCACCCACACGACATTGCGGACGCCGCGCGACTGCAACGCGCCGAGCAGCGCGGCGATCTCGAGCTCGCGTCCCTTGGCGGGACCATGGTCGCCGTTGGCGGCCGCTTCGTGCCGCCCGGGCTGATGCGACACGACCACGCCGAGCGGCATGTCGGCCGCCACGATCTTCCAGGCCGCCTTCGACGAGGTGAGCGCATCGGTGAGCCACTGGACCTGGCGGTCGCCGAGCAACGCCGTATCCGCACCCGCCACGCTCTGCAGGTTCTCGCTGTTGGCGCCGCGGTAGCTGCGCATGTCGAGCGCAAAGACATCAATCAGCGGTCCGAACGGAATCGACCGGTAGATCCTCGCGCCGGCGCGCCGATCCATCGTGATCGGATACTGCTCGAGGAACGCCTGCCGCGCCCGTGCCGCCAGCACCGCAACGCGCTTCTCCGAGTAGCGCGGATCATCGAGCCCCTCGGTGTGATACCAGTTGTTCCGAACCTCGTGGTCGTCCCACAGCGCGACCTGTCCAACGCGGGATGAAAAGCGCCGGTAGTGTTCGTCGAGCCGGTTGTAAAGGTGATGGCCGCGAAACTCGTCGAGCGTTTCGGCGACCTTAGACTTTGCCGGCGTCACGATGTTCTTCCACATCGAGCCGTCATCCAGCTTCACGTCCGCGGCGAGCGGCCCATCGGCGTAGATGGTGTCGCCGACGTGCAGGAACAAATCGGGATTCACCTGGTCCATCGTCCGGAACAACTGCATCCCGCCCCGAGCGGGATCAATGCCCCACCCCTGGCCGCACACATCAGCGGACCACAGCACGCGGACCGGCTTGCCGCTGCCCGGCGCGGTGCGGAAATGACCCTCCACCGGCGCGCTCTGCGCGCGGCCACTCCCCGCATCCTCGACCGTGACCCGATAGAAGATGTCCTGTGAGGCGGGAAGGTCCTGCAGCCTGACGCGCGCCGTCAGACCCGTGTCGGGCGTAGCGACGGTTCCGGACCGCTTCGAGGCGTTGGCGAATGACGCGGTCGTGGAGTACTCGACCAGCAGGCGGCCCGGCCGGTCGACGTGAGCCCAGACAATGGCGTGGCCGTCGCCGAGCGGCCCGGCGGCCACGCCGGCGTCGATGACCGGACGCGTGCGGTCCGAGGTGACGATGGCAGCGGTCTGGCGGAGCGGCGCGACGGCCAGCGCGCCGCACTGCCCCAGGAAGACGCGCCTAGAAGACGTACTTGATGCCAAGTTGAATCACGCGTCCGTCTTCCGCGGTCGTGATCTGCCCGAACAGCGCCGACCCAAACGTCCCGTTGGGCTGTCCGAATCGCGCCTGGTTGAAGATGTTGAAGCCTTCGATACGCACCTGGATGCGATGGCGCGTCGCGAAGTCGAAGTTCTTGAAGATGGACAGATCCGTGCGCTGGAAGCCGGGACCCCTCACCGTGTTGCGGCCGGCGTTGCCGGGACGTTCGCCGGTCTGCGCCAGCGTCAGCGCCGTGAAGCACGAGGTGTTGAACCACTGGGCGGTCGTCCTCGGGCCGTCGTTGGCATCGCAGGTCATGTCCGGCCGCGACGTCATGTAGCGGATGTCGAGCACCGCGCCCTGCGTGACGGTGAGCGGGAAGCCGGTCTGTGCCTGGTAGATGCCGTTCAGCTGCCAGCCGCCGGCGACGTGCTTGACGATTGCGGACGACGACTCGAGCGCCGGCAGCTCGTAGCCGAAGCTGAGGACGAATCGATGGCGCGCGTCGAAGAGTGCGGGTCCCTTCTCGAACGACAGCGCGCGCTCGATGCTCGCCTCGTTGCCCTGGGCGACCGGCATCACCGGCCGCGCCTCGCCGCCAATGTTCAGGCCCGAGACGTGATCGGTCGTCTTGCCGAGCGTGTAGCTGGCGAGGAAGTTCAGGCCGCGCGTCGGCAACATCCGCAGGCTGGCCTGCAGCGAGTCGTACCACGACTTCGCCACCGAGAAGGTGGGCCGCACCAGCGCGAAGGCCGGCATCAGCCTGGCGCCCCGAGCGGTCTGGCCGGGCGCATACACGCCCGGGTTCACTTCCAGGAACATCGGCAGGTTGTAGCCGCGCGAGCCGACGTAGGAAATCTCGGCGCCGATGCGGTCCCGCAGCTGGCGCTGGACGCCGGCGTTGAAGTGATACGCATAGGGCGACTTGAAGTCGCCGCCCCAGCCGATGATGGTCAGCGCCGGCGGGAACGGGTTGGGCGGGCCGGCGACGGCGGCCAGCGGGTCGGCAATCGTGATCGGCGTCGGCGTATTGAGTTCGACGAGCGGCGTGAACGGCGGCGACAGCACGCCGCTCTGGAAGAAGTCGCCCTGGCCGGCGAGCGCGTCGTAGAACACGCCAAACGCCGAGCGAATACTGGTGCGCCCGTCGCCGAACGGATCCCAGGTGGCGGCGATGCGCGGCGCGACATTGTTCTGGTCGGTCGGGACGATGCCGCGCGGCACGCCGGGATCGCCCGGGTAGATGAGCCCGGCCGGCGCGGCGGGATACTTCTGCGAGCGGGCGCCGGTGACAAAGCCGGTGATCGCATCGTTCTTGTCGATGAACGGCGTCGGCAGCTCGTAGCGGACGCCAAGGTTCAGCGTCAGCCGCGAGTTGACGCGGTATTCATCCTGGGCGTAGCCGGAAAACAGCCAGCCCCAGCCTTGCTGGATCGACTGCTGGGTGGTGGCGCGCGCCTGCGCGGGCAGGCCGAGCAGGAAATCCGCGGCGGCGTTGCCGGTGATGCCGCCGCTGAACGTGAGGTCGCCGTTCGGGCGGTTGATGAAGGCAATGCGCATGGCCTCGCGGCGCAGGTCAAAGCCGAATTTCAGCGAATGGCTGCCGCTGACCCAGGTCAGATCGTCGGCCAGTTGCCAGACGTGATTGACGCGATTGACGAACGGCTGCTGCGCGTCGCCGAGCGCGGCATTGCCGCCGCCAAAGAAGCCGGTCACCGCAATCGACGGCAGGCCGGCGGCGATCGGGTTGGTGTTCGCGAAGTTGATGCCGTAGCTGCGCGGGCTCAGGCCGCTCGTCACTGCCGGGTTGGCCGAGATGCGGTTCACCGAGAACCGCGCCTGGTTGATGATGCGCGGGCTGATCACGAAGTTGTGCGACACCAGCCCGTCCTGCAGCGTCGCCAGGGCGCGCTGATCGACCGGAGCGATGATCTTCGGCGTCTGCCGATCCGTGGCGCTGCGCAGGTAGCGTCCGAGGACGGAATGCCGCCCGCTGATCTGGAAATCGACGCGAGCGCCGAACTGATCGCGGGTGTCGCTGACGGTCGGCGAGACGATGTAGCGGTTGCCGGGCGAATTTGGCAGCGGCACGAAGTCGTTCAGCAGTCTCGCGGCGGCCGGGCTGATCCGGCTGGACGGGATGATGTTGCCGGGGAACGGCTGGCCCGTCAGCGGATCGCGAACCGCCGCGCCGCCCGAGAAGTCGCCGCCGCGCTGGGCGGCCGACGGCACCAGGATGTTCTGCGTGATGCCACTGTTGTTGCGATAGCCCTCGTAGTACATGAACCCGAACAGCCGTCGCCGCATGATGGGCCCGCCAAACGATCCGCCGAACTGGTTTTGCTTCAGTTTCGGTTTTGGCTGGGTCTGAGGCGCGAAGAAGTTCCTGGCGTTCAGAGCGTCGTCGCGATTGAATTCCCACGCCGCGCCGGAAAAAGTGTTGCTGCCCGACTTGGTGACGACGTTCACCACCGACCCCGCGTTTCGGCCGTATTCGGCCGAGAAGGCGTGCGTCAGGATCTTGAATTCCTGGATGGCGTCGGGCGGCGGCCGCAGCACGAAGCCGGTATTGAACGTGTCGTTGTTGGTGGCGCCGTCCATCAGGAAGTTGTTGGACTGGTTGCGCATGCCGTTGACGTTGAAGCCGCCGGTGGCGTTGCCGAAACCGCCCGGCGTGGCGTCGCCGGCCTGCCCGCCGAGCCCACCCGGCGGCGCCACGACGCCCGGGATCAGCGTGCCGAGTTGCGTGAAGTTGCGTCCATTGAGCGGCAGGTCGACGACCTTCTGCTCATCGATGACGATGCCGTGGGTCGCATTGCTCGTTTCGACGAGCGTGGCTTCGGCGCTGACCGTGATGGTCTCGCTCAGCTGGCCGACTTGCAGCTGGAAGGCGACGCGCGCGGTCTCGGTGACGACGACGCGCACTCCGTCGCGCTGCGCCGTGCGAAAGCCCTGCAGTGTCGCCTTGACCGTGTAGGTCCCCGGGGGCAGCAGGGGAATGGTGTAGAGGCCGTCGGCGCCGCTGACCGCGGTGCGGGTGGCGCCGGTGGCGTCGCTGGTGGCGTCGATCATGACGCCGGGCAGCACCGCGCCGGACGCATCGGTGACGACGCCGTTGATTTGACCGGTGGCTTGCGCGAACGCCGGTGGCGCCAGCGCGGTGAACACGAGTAGAGCAATCAGCAAGCGTCGCATCCGACCTCCTACATCCCTGGCGGCTGGAACCGCCCGTCGGCGGCCAGCCAGCCGCCGTCGGCAAACAGAATTGTCCCGGTGACGTAGCTGGCGGCGTCAGACAGGAGGAAGATTGCCGGCCCCGCCATCTCCGACGACTGCGCCCAGCGGTTCATGGGATTCTTCATCGCGTAGGCGTTGTACCACTCCGCGTTCTGCTTGATCGGCGCGGTCAGCGGCGTTTCAATCACGCCCGGGCCGACGGCGTTGACGCGCACGCCCTTGGTGCCCCATTCGGTGGCCGCCGTCTTCACCAGCTGCACGATGCCGGCCTTGGTCATTGAATACACCGACTGTCCGGGCTCGGTGGTGATCGATCGAATCGACGAGAACAGGACGATGCTGCCGGAGCCCTGCTGCGTCATCAGTTGGCCGGCCGCCTGCAACACGTTGAAGTTGCCCTGCAGGTTGACGTTGACCACACGCGCGAACTCGTCGCTCGTGTAGTGCAGGATCGGTTTGCGCACGTTGATCGCCGGGGTGCAGACCACGCCATCCAGCCGGTGGTGTTTCGACGAGGCCTCGACGAGACCGTCCCTGACGGACGTGATGTCGGTGATGTCGCACCTCATCGAGGAGGCCTGGCAACCGAGGCTGGTGATCCCCGCCGCCGTTTCCGCGACGGCGTCCGCGTTGACGTCCAGGCAACATACAAACGCGCCATGTTGTGCCGCGCCCTGTGCCACCGAGCGGCCAATGCCCGAGCCCGCGCCGATCACCGCCACCGTCTTGCCTTCGAGGGAGAACAGATTCTTCATCACTTCTTGAGGTCTCGCGCGGCCGGGTAGCTGGGGATTCCGGTCGCCTCCGTGGCCGCGCGGACAATCGCGCGCGCCATGACGTCGGCAGCCAGCGCGCCGATTTGTGTGAGGTTCACGTCGCCGGTCCACCGGCCGGTGGCGAGCGCGAACACGGTATCGCCGTCGCCCATGGTATGCGACGGAAAGATTGCGCGCGCAAACCCGTCGTCTGCCATCAGGGCCATGCGCTGCGCCTGCGTCTTGGTGAGGCGGGCGTTGGTGGCGACGAGGCCGATGGTGGTGTTCTCACCGGGACGGGGTGCCTGGCCGGCCTGGCCGGTCCGCAGGATTCGCCGCGCGTCCGCAAAGGTGCCGTCGGGGTTGCGCACGCCGGCGACCACGCGCCCGGTGTCCGGGTCGATGATGTCGCCGACCGCGTTCACCGCCACGATGGCGCCGACGGTCAGGCCGTTCGGCATGGTGATGCTGTAGCTGCCGATGCCGGCCTTCATCGATCGGCCTGGACCGCCGGTCTTGCCGACGGTCGCGCCCGCGCCGGCCCCGACCGTGCCTTCGCGCACCGGTGCGTTCGTCGCGGCCGCCGCGGCGCGATAGCCGCAGTCGGCCGCCGGCCTGATCTTCGGATTGCCGCCGATCGGCAGGTCGAACAGGATGGCGGCCGGGACGATCGGCACCTTGCCCGAGCCCGTCGTCCATCCGATGTTCTGCTCCTCGAGCCACTGCACGGTGCCGGTCGCCGCATCGAGGCCGAAGGCGCTGCCGCCGGAGAGCACCACCGCATTGACCTTGTCGACCATATTCGACGGATCGAGGAGATCGGTTTCGCGCGTGCCGGGCGCGCCGCCACGTTGTGAGACGCCGCCGGCGGCACCGTCGCCGTCGACCAGAATGACCGTGCAGCCGGTCGGCCGCTCGACGAGCGTGTGGTGTCCGACCTTGATGCCGGGCACCGCGGTGATGGTGGAGTTGGACGAGGGCGAGTTCTGCGCCAACAGCGCCGTGGACGTGGCGATGAGGCAGGCGGCCGAGAAAAGTGTTTTCATGCTCTGAGCTTTTGGTGCCTTCCATGCCACCGGTTCCGCGCCCTCGGCGACCCTGGAAGTGACGATCATATAAGATCTCCGCGTGTCTTCCGTAGCCGACCGCGTCGTGGCCGAAATCGACCGCAGCCGCGATGAGATTGTTGACTTCGCCGCGCGGCTGATCCGGATTCCGACCGTCAATCCGCCGGGTGAGGCATACGAGAGCTGCGCAGCGGCGATCGGCGATCAGTTGCGCGCGCACGGCGCCGTCGTGCAGTTGCTGCCGGCGGTGGGCCGCATCGAGCACACGCCCGAGCATCCGCGCATCAACGTGATTGGCAGGCAAGAAGGATCGGCGGCGGCTCCCGCGATTCACCTGAACGGGCATTTCGACGTCGTGCCGGTCGGCCTGGGATGGACGCGCAATCCGTTCGGAGCGGACATCGAGGGCGATCGCCTCTACGGCCGCGGCGCATGCGACATGAAAGCGGGCATCGCGTCGGCGGTGTTTGCCGTGGAAGCCATCCGCCGCGCCGGCGCGACGCACGTGGCCCCCATCGAGATCAGCGGCACGGTTGACGAAGAGAGCGGCGGCTTTGCCGGCGTCGCCTGGCTGGCCGAGCAGCGGCTGCTGTCGCGCGAGCGCACCAGGGCGGTGATCATTCCGGAACCGTTCGGCGTCGACCGCGTGTGCATTGGCCACCGCGGGGTCTACTGGTTCGAAGTGATCGCCCAGGGCCGCATCGCCCACGGCAGCATGCCGTATCTCGGTATCAACGCGATTGAGGGCATGTCGCACTTCCTCGACCTGGTCCGCGACGAGCTTGGACCGGCGCTCCATGGCCGCGTCACGGCGATGCCGGTCGTGCCCGACGGGTCGCGGCGCGCCACCATCAACATCAACGGGATTGATGGCGGACAGCCGGTGGACGATACGCCGAGCCCGTGTGTGGCCGATCGCTGCCGCGCGGTATTCGACCGCCGCTTTCTGTTCGAGGAGGGCCTCGATCGCACGCGAGCGGAGATCGCGGCACTGGTCGCCAAGGCACAGGCGCGCATGCCGGAGGTCACGTTCTCGATTGAAGACCGGCTGATCTTCGAGCCGTCGCGCACCGCCGAGGATGCGCCGGTGGTCGGCGCGCTGACCGACGCCATCGCGCGCGTGATCGGAAGGAAGGCGGCGCTCGTGGCCAGTCCGGGCACCTACGACCACAAGCATGTCGCACGTATCGCCGGTGTGCCGCAGTGCGTCGCCTACGGGCCGGGGTTGCTGAACCTGGCGCACCAGCCCGACGAGTACTGTTCCATCGACGATATGATCAACGCTACGAAGGTGCTGGCGATCGCCGTGCTGGCGCTCGCAAATGGGTGAGATATGTCCACGACATTGGCAGGCATGACCGGTCAGGAAATCGTCGCGTTGTCGAAACAGCATTCGCTGTTCGAGTGGTCGGCGCAGGCGCACGTCGATCCGATCCCGGTCAGCCGCGCGAAGGGCATTTATTTCTGGACGCCGGAGGGCAAGCGCTTCATCGACTTCAACAGCCAGTTGATGTGCGTCAACATCGGCCACGGCGACGAGCGCGTCATCAAGGCAATCCAGGAGCAGGCCGCGACGCTGGCCTACGCCAACCCGTTCATGGCCACCGAGGCGCGCGCCAGGCTCGGCCAGAAGCTGGCGGCGATCTGCCCCGGCGACATCGACGTGTTCTTCTTCACCAACGGCGGCGCCGAAGCGAATGAAAACGCCATTCGCATCGCGCGGCTCGTCACCGGCCGCCACAAGATCCTGGCCCGCTACCGTTCGTATCACGGCGGCACCGGCGCCAGCCTGAGCGCTACCGGCGATCCGCGGCGGTGGGCGATGGAGCCCGGCATGCCCGGCATCATTCACGTGCCGCATCCCTACAAGGGACCGGCGCGTGGCACGCTGTCCGGCGCTGAAGCCCTCGCCGAAATCGAAGAAGTGATCATGCTCGAGGGGCCGCAGACCATCGCGGCCTTTCTGATGGAGCCGGTCACCGGCACCAACGGCATTCACGTGCCGCCAACCGGCTACCTCGAAGGCCTGCGCGCGCTGTGCGACCGGCACGGCATCCTGCTGATCTGCGACGAGGTCATGTCAGGCTTCGGGCGCACCGGAGAGTGGTTTGCCGTCGACCACTTCAAGGTGGTGCCCGACATCCTCACCATGGCGAAGGGATTGACGAGCGCGTATGTGGCACTGGGCGCCCTCGGCGTGCGGCGCAAGATCGCCGATCACTTCAAGGACAAGGTGCTCTACGGCGGCCTGACCTATAACAGTCATCCGCTTGGGTGCGCCGCCGCCATCGCCACGATTGCGGTCTACGAAGAAGACCGGCTGATCGACCGCGCGAAGCAGACCGGCGTCGTCATGCGCCAGATGCTCGACGACCTGAAGGCGAAGCATCCGTGCGTCGGCGAGGCGCGCTCCATCGGCCTGTTCGGGATCGTGGAACTGGTGCGCAACCGCAAGACCATGGAACCGATGGCGCCGTTCAACGGCACCTCGCCGGAGATGCAGGCGCTCGGCAGGTTCTTCCGCGAAGAAGGCCTCTATACCTTCGTTCGATGGAACGGGTTCTTCACCAATCCGCCGCTGTGCATCACCGAGGCGGAGTTGGCGGAGGCGTTTGCGATCATCGACAAGGGGCTCTACGCCGCTGATAAAGCGGTCGTGTAAGAGAAACAAACGCCACGGAGACAGGGAGGCACGGAGACATTTCCGGAAAAATGCCCCCCGTAGCCCGCTGCCCCGTAGCCTGCAGTAGCCCGCAGCCCTCATCTCAGACCCTGAACGTGCTGCACCCATGCAGCGACGAGGGTCTGCATGGGGCCCTTCGCGGCGGCGTAGGCTTTCGCCCACCTGGCCACATTCGCTTTGTCGGCCGCGAGCGTTGCCTGCGCGCCGGCGAGATGCCGCTGGTAGGTGCCGTAGATCGCGGCCAGCAAGGCAGGCGCGTCTGTCGGATTCGCATCGAGGTACGACGGCAGCACCGAGGCGGCATCGGCCGGACGTCCCCCCAGCACGTACGCAAATCCCAGCAGCTTCGCCGAGCGCGGATCGGCGTTTGGCTGCTGCACGGCCAGTTCGAGTGGCGCGATGGCCAGCGCCGGTTGTCCAGCCTTGATCCAGGATTCGCCGGCGAGGCGCGCGATGGTGGCATTGGGCGGTGTCATCGAGGCGGATTGCAGCAGGCCGGCGGCATCCCTGTGGCGATTGCCTTCGGCAAACGCCGCGCCAAGGAAGAGGCGGGATGGCGTAAAGGCCGGCGCCATCTGCATGGAGTTCGTGAACTGCATCGCGGCGCGATCGAGCTGTGACGCCTGGTAGAACTCGAGGCCTTTGAGGAACGTGGCCAGCGCCTGATCGCCCTCGCCGAGCGCCGTCATCGCCGCGCCTCCGAGGTCGCCGCCGCGCGCCTCCTTGACCGCGGCCTTCGATCCCGAGGCTCGGCCTTCGGCCAGCGCGAACACCGACGTCAGCATCGCCGGCGTCAGCAACTCCTTCCGATCGAAGTTGGCCAAGCCACCGACCAGCAGCATGGCCATCTCATTCGGCACCGGCCCCGGTGCCGGCGGCGCTCCGGCGGTGGTCGACGAGGTGTTGGCGACGATGCGGAACGGCCGAATCAAGTGTCCTTGCGGCGTGCCGCCCTGTCGAATCGTGCCGCGCGCAAGGTAGCGGCCAGGCGGCAGCGCCGTGGTGTTGAACTGCGCGCTGACATTCGCCACCTCAGGTGACGCTCCGGGTGTGACGTGCATGGGCACGGTGGCAATTGGCGCGGCATCCTCACTGGCCACGATCTCGAGCATCGCGTCAAGCCCTTTCCCTGATCCCTGATCCCCGATCCCTGATCCCTGATACGCCTCCATCAGCGCCGCCATCGATCCGGAGATGATCGGCTCGATCGCCGGCTCGATCGACCTGGCGCTGCCATCGAACGACCCGACGATCAGGTCGCCGAGGGAGACGCCCGTGCCGCCCATCTGGAACGCCGTCACGGCGCGGCTGACGCTGCCGACCCGTCCCTCGCTATCGGCCATCGAGACGATGACCCGGTACTGCCCGGGATCGACCAGGAGCACACCGGAGAAGACAGCCGTGCCCTGATCGCCGGGCTTCTCGGTGAGTGCCTGCAGGCCAACCGGCGAGGCGACGCCACGGCCCTCCCTGTTCACGATGGCCATGCCGACGGTGTACTCAAGCGACTGTCCGGCCAGGCGCTCGATCTCGGCGCCGATCAGCACGCGGACCCTGCTGGTGCCAGGCTCCTTGTAGGTCCACGTCGAGATCTTGAGCGGTAGATCGTTGATCGGCAGCGGCGATTTGATGGCTCGGGTAACGGCGTCGGTGGGCGTGGTGGCCTTGGCCGACATCGCGGTCACGAACGTCCGCCGCGAGCGGATCGAGACGCCGCGCCGCACCGACCGTACGCCGATGCGATGGCGCCGGCCGTTGCGATCCTCCGGGCGCGAGTCGACGCCCAGCAGGTAATAGCCATCGAGCGACCGCGAGATCCGATCGAACGCGAACTCGGCGGTGGTGTTGATGCGATACAGGCCGCCGCGCGACGCGCCGGCCAGCTGCTCGAGGCCGGTGCTCCGCAGATCGCGATCCTGCTTGGGCGTGGTCGGTCGCACCGCGATCGACGCCTCGAATGGCGAGACCTCGAGCAGCAGGATGTCGAGCGTGGCCCGCGAGTCGGCCGCCACCGTCGCGAGCTCGTCGGTCTCCGATCCCAACCCCTCGAAGATCAGGCCTTCGGAAATCATGATCACGGACTTCGGCCCCTCGAGGCCGCCGAGCCCCTGCAGCACCGCGCGGATGCCGTGCACCGAGGCCTGCGTGCGCCGCCGGATCTCGGTGACGATTTCGGCGGAGTCCTGATCGACCTCGCGCTCGCAGTCATCAAGGTCTACCGCCGCCTGTGCGCCGCACTCCCGCAGGATCACTGCGATCGCCATCTGGGGATCGCCGCGCAGGTTGATCGCCATCGCCTCGGTGATCGAGATATTGAAGCGTGACTTCGGGGGATCCGCCGTGCCGACAATGCGGAGCAGCGATTCGCGGACCTTGTCGTGATTGGTGGTGAAGTCCACCAGTTCGCCCGGGCCCGGCACGGCCATCACCGCCACCCGATCCTCGGGCGTCAGGGTATCGACGAACTTCCTGGCGCTGTTCATGGCCGCGCGCGCGGCGCCGGTGCGGATGTTGCCCTGGTCGACCAGCAGCACGATCAGCCGGCCTCGCGGCGCCCCCTTCGCGTTGGACGAAGAGAAGGTCTCGTCTGAAACGACCACCTTGTGCGGCGCTCCGATGGTGCGCAGCGGATCAACGGAGCGGACGTACTCGACCGTCGAGACCTGTCGGCGCTGTCCGTCGATTTCCACCTGGAAGTCCGCGGCACCAAGATCGGTCACCTGGCGGCCGTTGGTGTCGAGCGCGGTCACGTCGATGGAGACCAGCTCGACGCCGGCGCGAAACACCGGCGCCTGGGGGTTGGGTGCCTGAGTGCCGTGGGCCTCGGGCCTCGCACGCACGCCGATACCCAGCGCTACGACGATCGCGATCGAGAGCCCTGCGCGCATTCGCGCATGTTACTCGCGCAAGCCCGTAGCCCGTAGCCCGAAGCCCGTAGCCCGAAGCCTGCAGCCCGCAGCCCGATACAATCCCTATTACATGCCCGTCCGCGATGTCCTGATCGTAGGCGCCGGTCCCTCCGGCCTTGCTACCGCCATTGCCTGCCGGCACTCTGGCCTCGACTACCTCGTCCTCGAACAAGGGTCGCTCGTGGACGCCATCGCGCGGTTCCCCATCAACATGGTGTTCTTCACCACACCGGAGCTGATGGAGATTGGCGGCATGCCGCTGACCACGCCGTTCGGCAAGCCGACTCGTGCCGAAGCGCTGCAGTACTACCGGAAGGTCGTGGATGCCTTTCAGTTGCAGGTGTCGTTGTTCGAACAGGTGCTGAAGGTCGAGGCGCCGTCGGCGGCTGATGAGCCGTTCGTGGTCGAGTCCCGCACATCGCGTGGCGCCGCTCGCACCCGCCAGGCGCGCAACGTCGTGCTGGCCATGGGCTACTACGACGCCCCCAACCTGCTGAACGTGCCCGGCGAAGACCTGCCGCACGTCTCGCACTTCTACAAAGAGGCCCATCCGTTCTACCGGCAGCGCGTGGTGATTGTCGGCGGCAAGAATTCCGCGGCCGAAGCCGCCCTCGAGATTCATCGCGCCGGCGGCGTTGTGACCGTGGTCCATCGCGGACCGGGGTTTGGGGAGTCGGTAAAGTACTGGGTGAAGCCGGACATCGAGAATCGTGTCAGGGAAGGCACGATCGCCGCCCACTTCAACGCCAACGTCGCCGCCATCACGGCGACCGAAGTCGTGCTCGACAACGGCACGTCGATTCCTGCGGAGGCGGTGCTGCTGCTCACCGGCTACCATGCCGATGACGAGTTCATGCGCCGCATCGGCATCGAGATCAATCCCGAGACGCTGTCGCCGCGCTACCACATCGACACCTACGAGACCAACGTGCCTGGATTGTTCGTTGCCGGCGGCCAGCTGGCAGGGAAGCGCACCGGCACGGTGTTCATCGAGAACGGCCGCTTCCACGGCGAAGTGATCGCCAGGGCGCTCGCCGCCCGCCTTCGGCGGTAACGCGCCGCGATTGGGTAAACTTCGTGGTCTATGAAGGCCACGCTGCTTGCCTGTATTGGCGCGCTCGCGCTGTTGTCGCAGTCGCCCTTTGCCCCGCAGACGATTTCGGTCACGTTGCGTGAAGGCACCAACATGGCGGCGGCCCTGTCGCCCGACGGCCGGACGCTGATCGTCGATCTGCAGGGCAGCCTGTGGAGCCTGCCGGCGGCCGGCGGCGCGGCCACACGCATCACCAGCGAGTATCTCGACGCGCGTCAGCCGGCGTGGTCGCCGGATGGCACGCGGGTGGCGTTCCAGGGCTACGAAGTTGGCACGTGGCATATCTACGTGATGAATGCCGACGGATCCGGTGTGCGCGCCGTGACGTCGGGGCCGTTCGACGATCGTGAGCCGTCCTGGTCGCGCGACGGCGCGCGGATTGCGTTTTCGTCGGATCGGTCCGGCAATTACGACGTGTTCGATCTCGATGTCGCCGGCGGCGCCGTGCGGCAACTCACCACCAATCCGGCCAACGACTACGGCCCCGTCTATTCGCCGGTCGATGCACGCATCGCGTTCGTGACCGAGCGCGAGGATCGCCGCGGCATCTGGGCGGTGGACAGCGCGAGCGCGGTGGAGACGCCGCTGGCCGCCGCCACCGGCGCCGTCAGCGCGCCGTCGTGGACGCCGGATGGCTCGCGCGTGATCTACAACGTAATCGCGAACAATCGCAGCAATCTCGTGTTCGACGGCCGCGAGGTCACGCGCGATGAAGACGTGTTCCCGTTTCGCGCCCAGTGGACGTCGGCGACCGAGTTCCTCTATACGGCAGACGGGAAGATCAAGCGGCGATCGACGGCCGGGACCGAGGCCACGCCGGTCCAATTCAGCGCGGCGCTGTCATTCACGCGCACGCCCTACAAACCTGCCGTGCGCGACTACCAGTCGCGGGCCGCGCGGCCGGTGCAGGGCCTGACGTCGCCGATCATCAGTCCCGACGGCAACCAGGTGGCGTTTGTCGCACTGGGCGACGTGTGGGTCATGCCGATCGGCGGCGCCGCCCGGCGCGTCACCAACGATCGCTTCGTGGAAGTGGACCTCACCTGGTCGCCCGACGGGCGATCGCTGGCCTATTCGTCCGATCGCGACGGCACGATGGACCTGTGGGTGCGCGATATCGCCGCCGGCACCGACCGGAAGGCCGCGGCTGAGGCGACGCGGGCGTCGTGGGCGCCGCGGGGCAGCGAGATCGCCTACATCAATCGCGACGGCGCGCTGGCGATCACCGGCCGCCCCGAGCCAATCTTCGCGCGGACCTTCGAGACCGGCCGCCCCACTTGGGCCCCGGAGGGCTTCATCGCCGTCACGACGCTCCAGCCGTACTCGACCCGGTTTCGCGAAGGCACCAACCAGTTGATGCTGGTGTCGACAACCGGCGGCACGCCTCGGCGCCTCAACCCCGTGCCGCATCACTCGATCGGCACGCGCACCAACGATGGCCCGGTCTGGTCGCGCGATGGCGCGAAGATGGCGTTCGTCATGGACGGCCATCTGCACGTGATGCCGACCACTCCCACCGGCGACGTCACCGGGGCGCCGAGGAAGGTGTCCGACGATCTCGCCAACGCGCCGTCGTGGGCGGCCGACTCGAATCGCCTGCTGTATCAGACGCCGCGCGGGCTGAAGCTGCTCGACGTGGCCGCCAACCGTGTCACCGACGTGCCCATCGGCCTCACCTGGCAGCCCCGCATTCCGCAAGGCCGTCTCGTCGTGCACGCCGGACGCATGTTCGACGGCAAGACCGCATCGCTGCGGACCCAGGTCGACATCATCGTTCGCGACAATCGCATTGAGCAGGTCGTCGACCACCGCACCGAGCTGCACACCGGCACCGTGATCGACGCCGGCGCCGACGTGGTGATGCCCGGCATGATTGAAATGCACGCGCACATGTCGGCCGACTACGGCGAGAAGCTCGGGCGCATCTGGCTTGCGTACGGGATTACCTCGGTGCGCAACCCCGCTGCTGATCCCTTCGATGCGCTGGAGCAGAAGGAGTCGATTGGCTCGGGCGTGCGCCGCGGACCGCGGGTGTTCTCGACCGGGGGGCCTTTTGACGGGTCACGTATCTACTATGCCGGCGGCGTGCCGCTGGCTGGCCCCGGACAACTACCGCTTGAGCTGCAGAAGACCACGCAGCTCGGCTTCGACCTGATCAAGACCTACGTGCGCCTCGACGATCGGCTGCAGCAGCAGGTGATCGACTACGCGCACGCCAACGGCCTGCCGGTGACCTCGCACGAAATCTATCCCGCGGTGGCCTCCGGTGCGGATGGTGTGGAACACGTCCGCGGCACCAGCCGCCGCGGCTATTCGCCGAAGGTCTCGGCCCTCAATCGCAGCTACCAGGACGTTGTCGATCTGCTCATCGCCTCGAAGATGACGCTGACGCCGACCATTGGCATCACCGCCGGCGCATTCCCGTGGATGCTGGCGCGCGATCCGTCGCGGCTGGACGATGTGCGGTTCAAGACGATGTTTCCGGCGTCGGTGGTGCGGGACATGGAGCGGCTGTCCAAGAGCATTGCGCCGGCCGACCTCGGGCGGCTCGGTGCCGTGTGGCACCCGATGCGCGAGTTGGTGCGGCAGGTGGTGAAGGGCGGCGGCGTGGTGATCGCCGGTACGGATTCGCCGATTTTTCCCTACGCGCTGCTGTACCACACCGAGCTGGAGATATTTCAGGACGGCGGGCTGACGCCCTTCGAGGTGCTGCAAACCGCCACGGTGCGCGCCGCCGACGCACTCGGCGAAGGCGCGAACCTGGGCTCGATTGAAGCGGGGAAGCTGGCGGACCTGGTGATCGTCACCGACGATCCGCTCGCGGACATCAAGAACGCGCGGCAGGTGCGGACCGTCATCAAAAACGGCGAGGTCCACACGCTCGAGGCGTTGTTGAGACGATGAGGTGTCGGGCTGCGGGCTGCGGGCTACGCGGGCTAGATCGACTTCAGCCAGTTGTGGCGGTCCGGGATCCGCCCGAGGCGCAGGCCTTCCAGCTCCGCACCGGCCTGCATCAATGGTGAGTCGGGCGACATCTGCGGCACGGTGATCTCGCGATCCTTGTGGCGCAGGCGGCCGATGGGCGCAATGACGGCCGCGGTGCCGATGCCGGCCGCGCCCTGCAGCGTGCCCTTGGCGTGCGCCTCGAACACGTCATCGATGCTGATGCGGCGCTCCTCGACCGGAATGCGCAGATCGCGCAGCAGCGTGAGGACGCTGTCGCGGGTGATGCCGGGCAGGATTGTGCCGCCGAGCGGCGGCGTGACCACGGTGCCGCCGATGACGAACGCGACGTTCATCAGTCCGGCCTCTTCGACGTACTTGCGCTCAATGCCGTCGAGCCATAGCACGTTGTGGAAGCCCTTCTTCTGCGCCTCGAGTGCGGCCAGCATGCTGCCGGCGTAGTTGCCGCCGCACTTGGCGGCGCCGGTGCCGCCCGGAAAGGCGCGCACGTAGGTGTCTTCGGCAATCAGATCTACCGACCCCGAGAAGTACGGTGCGCTCGGGCAGGTTTCAATGATGAAGCGGAACGTCTCCGACGGACGCACGCCGAGCTGCTCGCCGGTGGCGAACATGACCGGCCGCACGTAGAGCGCGCTGCCGGCGCTCTCGGGAATCCAGTCGCGATCGACGGCGACCAGCGCCATCGTGCCGTCGATGAACGTGGACGCGGGAATCTCCGGCATGGCCATGCGCCGGCACGTGCGGTTCATGCGCGCGTGGTTGGCGTCGGGGCGGAAGGCGACCGCGCCGTGATTCGGCCGCGCGAACACCTTGAAGCCCTCGAAGATGCCCTGGCCGTAGTGCGCCACGGCCGGCGCGGCGGCCAGCGGCTGCGCGCCGTACGGAATGATTCGCGGGTCGCCCCACTTGCCGTTGGCATAGTCGGCCATCAGCATGTGATCGCTGAACACGGCGCCGAACGCCGCCTTGTCGCGCAGCTCCGGGGTCAGGCGGGAATGAGTCGTTCTGGTAACGGGAACAGTGGCAAGCATGGCAATGAAGTCCTTCTCGAGATCCTACCAAAACCTATCCAGGGCCACAGCAGGCACAGCACGCTCAGAACTTCTTGATAAGAGCATCCAGCAGATCTGAGCGTTCTGTGGCCCTGGGTTCATGAGGCGCTGAGCCTTCCTTCGCCGATCAGCACGTACTTCACGAGATAACAGCCGAGCGGGCCGCTGGCAGAGCCGGCAAACTGCATTTCGTTGTTGGGACCAAAGACGCTCAGCCGCACGTCCGTGCCGGTGGCTACCGGGGGGCTGAACGAAGGTGCACTCGAAGAACCTGGTCTCGCGAGTCATGGCTTGCATCTCGGCGGCAGATAGACCGGCCATGTCGGTGAACACCGCCAACTGGTTACCGGTCAGCGGCTTGTCCGTGAAGACGTCGTTCTGCAGATAGCGATGGCCGTTGACAACGGCAGGCCGTCTGACCTGACGAGCGGCAAGAGCGGTCGAGACGGCCGGCAACGCCGCAGCCGCCAGATTGAGCCAGGAACGCCGGGTGAGCTGTGCCACGCCGCATTTTGACTGGTCTGTGATTTCGGCGCTTCTGTGGCCACGGCGTTCGGTGCCCGAAGTAGAATCCAAGGAAATTCGTGCTCGACGCCCTCTTTAGGTTTTTCTTCGGTCTCTCCCCGGTGGTGTTCGGTCAAGGGGAATTCCGATTCGCGGCCTCGACCGGGTCGTACATGGCGGCAGCGGCGGTGGCCGTTGCGGCGGCGCTGGCCGTGGTCGCCTACCGCAGCGGTCGCGGTCGCGCGCGCACGCGCGATCGGGTCGGTCTGACGGCGATCCGCCTCGCCATCCTGGCCGTGCTGCTGGTCTGCATGTTCAGGCCGCTGCTGGTCGTGAAGGCCGCGGTCCCTCAACAGAACTTTCTCGGCGTTCTACTGGACGACTCGCGCAGCATGCAGATTGCCGACGTCGACGGCCAGCCGCGCTCGGCGTATGTGAAGAACGAGTTCGGTGCCGCCGATCGCGGGCTTTTGAAGACGCTCTCCGAGCGTTTCACGGTCCGCACCTTCCGCTTCTCGAGCGCGCCGAGCCGCACGACGCAGGAAAGCGACCTGACATTTGGCGGATCGCAGTCCCGGCTCGGTGCGGCGCTGTCGGGCGTGCGCCAGGAACTGGCCGGCCTGCCGGTCGCCGGGCTGGTGATGATCAGCGACGGCGCCGACACGGCGGACGCCGCGCTGGGCGACGCGATTCTCGGATTGAAGGCCGAGGGGCTGCCGGTCTTCACGGTCGGCGTCGGCCGCGAAACGTTGCCTCGTGATATCCAGGTCGGGCGTGTCATCACGCCGAAGACCGCGCTCAAGGGCACGACGCTGATGGTAGACGTCGTGCTGTCGCAATCGGGATACGACGGGCGGCAGGTCACGCTCGACGTCGAAGACGAAGGCACGCTGGTCAGCACGCAGCAGGTGACGTTGCCGGATGCCGGCGCGCCGGCCTCGGTGCCGGTGCGCTTCACGATGAACGAGGCCGGGCCGCGGGTGCTGCGCTTCCGCGTGACGCCGCAGGAAGGCGAGCTGGTCATCGAGAACAACGCGCGCGAGGCGTTGATCGACGTCCGCGATCGCAAGGAGAAGGTGCTCTACTTCGAGGGCGAGCCGCGGTGGGAGTACAAGTTCATCCGCCGCGCGATTCCCGAAGACGACAACCTGATCGTCACCAGCCTGATTCGCACCGCCGACAACAAGTACATGCGCCAGGGCGTGGACCACGCCGACGAGCTGGTGTCGGCGTTCCCGAAGACGCGGGAAGAGCTGTTCGCGTACCGGTCGTTGATTCTCGGCAGCCTCGAGGCGGCGGCGCTGACCGGTGACCAGCTCAAGATGATTGCGGAGTTCGTCGATCGCCGCGGCGGCGGCCTGCTGATGCTCGGCGGCCCGCGATCGTTCGCCGAGGGCGGCTACGCCGGCACCGCCGTGGCCGACGTGCTGCCGGTGGTGCTCGATAGAGACCAGGTGATGGCCAAGGGCACGGTGATGCGGCTGAGCGTCAAGCCGACGCGCGCCGGCGCGGCGACCGCCGTCACGCAGCTCGGCCCCGACGAAGCCAGGTCGGCCGAGCGCTGGAGCACGCTGCCGGGCGTCACCGCCGTGAACCGCGTCGACGCCGTGAAGCCGGGCGCGACCGTGCTGCTGACCGGCACCGACGAGTCGCGCGCCGAGCGGCCGATGCTGATCTTCCAGCGCTACGGACGCGGCAAGTCGTTTGCGTTCCTGCCGCAGGATTCCTGGATGTGGCAGATGCACTCGTCGGTCGCCGTCGAGGATCTGACCCACGAGAACTACTGGCGCCAGCTGCTGCGATGGCTGGTGGATGGCGTGCCCGATCAGGTGGAGCCGGCGCTGACGACCGAACGCGTCGAGCCGGGCGAAGCCGCCACCCTCACCGCCGCCGTCGTCGATCCGTCGTTCGTCGAGTTGAACGACGCCGCCGTGATGGCGACCGTGACTGGTCCGGACGGCACGATCGTCGATATCCCGATGTCGTGGGACGGCGAAGAGGCGGGTTTGTATCACGCGTCGATCGCCACCAGGGCGCCGGGTTGGTACGAAGCGAAGATCGAAGCCACGCGCGACGGCAAGACCGTGGGGAGCGCCGTGACGCACTTCCGCGTCGCGCCGGGCGATGCCGAGTACTTCGATGCGACCATGCACGCGGCAACGCTGCGGCGCATTGCCGAGGAGACCGGCGGCCGCTTTTACGCTCCGTCGAGCACCGCGTCGCTGGCCGACGATCTGCGCTACACCGGTCGCGGTGTCACGACCGTCGAAGAACACGACTTGTGGCACATGCCGATTGTGCTGATGCTGCTGGTCGGCCTGCTGTGCGCGGAATGGGGGTACCGGCGTGTCGTCGGCCTGGCCTGAGCGGCGTCGAAGGGCCTGGCGCAGCGCGCTCGTCGCCGCGCTGGCGATGGCCGCCTCCGCCACGTCCATCGGCGCGAGAGATCCCAGAGTCGAATACGACGGCCGCCTGGCGTTCACGCGCATCCAGTACGGGGCGCAGGGCCTGACCTCCGGACGGTTTCGCCGCGAGCCAACCTGGGCCCACGACTTTCCGCGCGCGGACTTCCATTTCCTGAAGATTCTCGGCGAGCTGACCTACGTCAAGGCGGTGGTGGACGAAGGCAACGTGCTGAGGCTCGACGACCAGGAGCTGGGGAACTTTCCGGTGGCCTACATGTCGGAGCCGGGATTCTGGCAGCCCAGTGACAGTGAAGTGGAGGGGCTGCGGTCGTACCTGCAGAAGGGCGGCTTCATCATCTTCGACGACTTTCGCGGCAACCATGTCGACAACCTGATCGACCAGATGCGCCGCGTGATGCCCGGCGCCAGGTTCCAGAAGCTGGACGCCACGCATCCGATCTTTCATTCGTTCTTCGAGATCAGCACCCTCGATCCACGCTCGGGCTACTACGCCGACGCCGGGGATACGGAGTGGCTGGGGATCTTCGAAGACAACGATCCGCGAAAGCGATTGATTGCGATCGCGAACAACAACCATGATCTGGGCGAGCTCTGGGAATTCTCCGACACGGGCTACGTGCCGGTGGACTTATCGAACCAAGCGTATCAATTCGGCGTGAATTACGTGATCTACGCCCTGACCCACTGAGGAGCATTCGTGGACACCATTGAGATGAACACTCCGGACGATGTGGCGCTGGCCGACCGCATGAAGGTCGGCCGCGACGCCATCATCAAGGAGCTCAAGAAGCTGATCGTCGGGCAGGACGACATCATCAACCAGGTCCTGCTGACGCTGTTCGTCGGCGGCAACAGCCTGATCATCGGCGTGCCCGGCCTGGCCAAGACGCTGCTGATCCACACCATGGCGCGCGTGCTCGACCTGAAGTTCTCGCGCATCCAGTTCACGCCCGACCTGATGCCGTCGGACATCACCGGCACCGACATCATCCAGGAAGACGCCGCCACCGGCCGCCGCCAGATGGTGTTCTCGCCCGGGCCGATCTTCTGCAACATCCTGCTGGCCGACGAAATCAACCGCACGCCGCCGAAGACGCAGTCGGCACTGCTTGAAGCCATGCAGGAGCACCGCGTCACCATTCAGGGCCGCACCTACAAGCTCGAAGAGCCGTTCTACGTATTCGCCACCCAGAACCCGATCGAGCTCGAGGGCACCTATCCGCTGCCTGAAGCGCAGCTCGATCGCTTCATGTTCCACATCGTCATCGAGCATCCGCCCGAAGACGAGGAGTTCATGGTGGTGAAGACCACCACCGCGATTCTGGAGCCGCAGTTCGACAAGCCGGTGAGCGGTCCAGACCTGGTGGCGTTCCAGCGCCTGGTGCGCCGCGTGCCGGTGGCGGATCCGGTGATGCGCTACGCGCTCCAGCTGGTGCGCGCCAGCCGCCCGAACAACGCGTTGTGCCCCGACCCGATCAAGAAGTGGATCGCATTCGGCGCCAGCGTACGTGCCGCGCAGTACCTGGTGCTGGCCGGCAAGGCGCGCGCGCTCACCAGCGGCCGCTTCCACGTCAGCTTCGACGACATTCGCGCCGTCGCGCACTCGGTGATGCGTCATCGCGTGCTGACCAACTTCCACGCGCAGTCGGAAGGGGTCACCACCGACTCGCTGATCGACAAGCTGCTCGAAGCGGTGCCCGTGCCCCGTTCAGGGATGTAACGTGGCGACTGGCACGTTCCCCGGCGCGCGGTTCATCGATCCCGTTGTCCTGTCGCGGATCGGCAGCCTTGAGCTGATTGCCAAAACCGTCGTCGACGGCCTGATCAACGGCACGCACCGCTCGCCGTTCTTCGGCGCGTCGGTGGACTTCGCCGAGCATCGCGGCTACGTGCCGGGCGACGACATTCGCCGCGTCGACTGGCGCGTCTACGCGCGCACCGACAAGTACTACATCAAGGAATTCGAGGCCGATTCCAACGCCAACTTCACCGTGCTGCTCGATGTCTCGAAGTCGATGGGGTTCGGCTCGAAGATCTCGAAGCTGGACTACGGCAAGACGCTGGCCGCGTGCCTGGCGTATCTCGCCAACAGCCAGCGCGATCGGGTCGGGTTGATCACGTTTGATGCCGCGGTGGTCGATCACATTCCTGCCTCCGCCAAGCATCTCGACGTGGTGCTGCACACGCTCAGTCGCGCCGCGCCGTCGCAGCCGGGCGAGCTGGTGGGGCCGCTGCGCAGGGTCGCGGAGCACTTTGGACGACGCGGCATCATCGTCGTGATTTCCGATTTCTACGCGGAGCCGGAGGCGATCTTCCACGCGGTCGGACCGATCGTGCATCGCGGCAACGACGTGGCGCTGTTCCACGTGATGGATCCGCAGGAGATCGACTTTTCCTTCAGCGAGGCGTCGAGCTTCGAGGACATGGAGAGCGGCGAGCAGATGCCGATCGTGCCGGGCAGGCTGGCCGACGATTATCGCGCGCTGGTGCGGGCGCACATCGACACCTTGAGCAAGAAGGCGTCGCAGCAGCCGGTCGACTACACGCTGCTGAACACCGGCCTGCCGCTCGACTACGCGCTGTTCCGCTTCCTGTCGATGCGGCAGCGCCTGGCGAGGACGAGGTAACACGCGTGTCCTTCCTTGCGCCGCTGTTCCTGGTCGGGCTGGCCGCGCTGGCGGTACCGATCCTCATTCACCTGACGCAGAAGGAGCGGAAGGCGGTCGTCGAGTTTCCGTCGCTGATGTTCCTGCGCAAGATCCCGTACGAGTCGGTGCAGCGGCGTCGCATTCGCGACTGGTTCCTGCTGGCGCTGCGGCTGGCGGCGATTGCGCTGATCGTGGCGGCGTTCTCGCGCCCGTTCGTGCGCGACTCGGCCATCGCCGCCACGCAGGGCGGAGCGCGCGACATCGTGGTGCTGCTCGACCGCTCCTACAGCATGGGTTACGGCAACACCTGGTCGACGGCGCAGCGGCTCGCCGGCGAAGCGATTGGCGATGCCACGCCCGCTGATCGCATCTCGCTGGTGTTGTTCGCGGATGCCGCCGAAGTCGCGTTGCGATCCACGCCCGATCGGTCGCGCGCGGTCGCCGAGATCACCGCGGCGTCGCCGGGTTCGGGATCGACCAGGTTCGGGCCCGCGCTCAAATTGGCCGGCAGCCTGCTCGCCGAATCGCTGCTGCCGCGCCAGGAAGTGATCGTCGTCTCCGACTTCCAGCGCGCCGGCTGGCAGCCGGATGACACGCTGCGCATGCCGGGCGGCACGACCATCAGGGCGGTGCCGGTCGGCGGCGCCGACGGCGCCAGCCTGGCGCTGACGCCGGTGGCGCTGCTGCGATCGCCCGTCGACAGGGCTCAGGGGCCACGCGGGCCCGGCCAGCCGGAGCGCGTGACGGTCACGGCCGGCGTGCTCAACCGCACGGCAACGCCGGCGACCGACGTGCCGATTGCCCTCGACGTCGATGGCCGAGTCGTGCAGGAGCTGAAGATCAGCGCCGGGCCGAACCAGTCGGCGACCATCTCGTTCGCGCCGCTGACCATCACCACGCCGAACACCCGCGCGGTGGTGCGGCTCGGCACGCCGGGCCAGCCGGTTGACGCGCTGCCGCGCGACAACGTGTTCAACTTCGTGATCACGCCCTCGGCGCCCGTGCCGGTGATGGCGGTGTCGCACAGCGCGGCGGACGCGATGCTGTATCTGTCGCGGGCGCTGGCGATCGGCGACGCGCCGCGGTTCGAGGCCTCGATGCAATCACCCGAGGCGCTGGCCGGCGACGCGATGAATCGCGCCCGCGTGATGCTGTTGAATGACGTCGCCGTTTCGGACGCGGTCGCGGCCAAGCTGATGGCGTTCGTCGAAGGCGGCGGCGGACTGCTGGTGGCGCTCGGTCCGCGCGCCTCCTGGCCCGCGTCACGCGCGCAGTGGCTGCCGGTGTCGATTGGACAGACCGTGGACCGCACGCGCGGCGCGCCGGCGCGCCTGAGTGGCATGGAGTTCGGCCACGCCGTGTTCGAGCCGTTCCGCGCCCCGCGCAGCGGCGATTTCTCGACCGCACGGTTTTATTCGTATCGCTCGTTGTCCGCCGCGAAGGATGCGAGCGTGCTCGCGCGCTTCGATACCGGTGAGCCCGCGCTGGTGGAACGGGCCGCGGGCCGCGGCCGCGTGCTGGTCTATGCCTCGACGCTCGACCTGAACTGGAACGACCTCGCGCTCAAGCCGATGTTCCTGCCGTTCGTGCACCAGATTGGCCGGCACCTCTCCGGATTCAAGGAACAGCCGGCGTGGTTGACGATTGGGCAGGTCCTGGATATCGATGCGGCCGAAGTCGCCGCCGGTGCCACGTCTGGCAGCGCGGCGCGCCGCGCCGGGGGCCGGACCATCCTGACGCCGGCCGGACAGCGCCGCGACCTTCCGGCTCCCGTCGTTGCCACGCCCGGCGGCACCGCGCCGCCGGTGACCGCCCTCGAACTGACCGAACAGGGCTTTTATGAGGTGCGCGGCGCGGGACGAGAGCCGGGACCACCGATCGTCGCGGCCAGCAACGTGGCCATCGCAGAGTCGAATCTCGATCGCATCGACCCGCAGGAGCTGGTGGCGGCGGTGACCGGGAACGGGACGACCGGCTCAACGTCCGGTGACGACGTCTTACCGGATGAGGCGCAGGAACTGGCGCAAAGGGTGTGGTGGTACCTGCTGTTCGCGGGTATCCTGCTGCTGATCGCGGAGACGGCGTTAGCCCACCGTCTTTCGAAGGCCGCTCGAATTTGAGCGTCGGGGCGAACTCCAGTTCGCCCAGGGAGTGTCGTGAAATGGGTGAGCTGCATGCCCGGGCAGAATTGCTCGACGTTGTTCGCCAGGTCCGGCGGCGCTGGCGCGTCAAGCTCGCGCTGAAGGGCGCGGTCGGCTTCCTGGTCGCGGGCGTGCTCGCGATGATCGCCATCGCCTACGCCCTCGAAACGCTCAAGTTCAGTCCCGACGCTATCGTCGCGTCCCGCATCGTCACCGGTTTGGTGCTCGTGGCGGCCGGCGCGTGGTTCTTCGCCCGTCCACTGTCGCGCCAGGTCACCGATGAACAGGTGGCGTTGTACCTCGAAGAGCACGAGCCGACGCTCGACTCCACCATCCTGAGCGCGATGGAAGTGTCGGAGCGTCCGGGCGACTGGTCGCCGGATTTGATCCGCCGGCTGGTCGAGAACGCGATCGAGCGCGTGCACGAAATCCAGGAAGGTCAGCGCATCGAGCGCGAGCCGATGAAGCGCTGCGTCTACGTCGCGGCCGGCGTGACGGTGGCCGCGATCGCCCTGTTCGCATTCGGCCCGTCGTACTTCCGTCATACGCTCTCTGCGATCTTCGTGATCGGCACCGATGCCGAGGCCGCCGCGCCGTACCGGATCGAGGTGAAGCCAGGCGACATTACCGTTGCCAAGGGCGCCGATCAGATGATCACCGCTACGTTGTCGGGGTTTGACGCCGCCGAGGCCGCGGTGCTGGTGCGCAAGGGTTCGGCCGGCGCGTTCGAGCGCGTGCCGATGGTCAAGTCCGACAACGGCGCCTACGAAGGCATGCTGTTCGACCTTGCTGAGCCGCTCGAATACGTCGTCGAGGCTGCCGGCGTGCGATCCGGCTCGCACAAGCTCAACGTCCTTGAGGTTCCCTACGCCAAGCAGATCGATCTCGAATACACGTTTCCGCCCTACACCGGCCTCGAGCCGCGCAAGATCGAAGACGGCGGCGACATTGCGGTGCTGAAAGGCACGACGGTCAAGTTCACGATTACCCCGACGATGGCGTCGAAGGGTGGGCAGGTGGTGCTGGGCGAAAAGGAAACCGTGCCGCTGACGGCGAACGCCGACGGTACGTTGACCGGCACGTTCACCGCCAACCACGATGGGTTCTACCGCATTGAGCTGGATTCGGCCGGCGGAGAGCGCCTCACCGCGTCGCCGCAGTACAACGTGGACCTGCTGTCGGATCTCGCACCAACGGTGAAGCTGTCGAAGCCGGGCCGCGACACCGATGCCACGCCGGTTGAAGAGTTCTTCGTCGAAGTGCGCGCCGACGATGACTACGCGATCAAGCACCTGCAACTGGTGTACTCGGTCAACGGCGGCGCGGAGAAGAGCATCCCGCTGTTCGGCGGCGCGCGTCCGACTGCGGAAGTGACCGCCGGCCACACCTTCTACATGGAGGAGCTCGGCGTGAAGGCCGGAGACTCCGTGTCGTACTACGCGAAGGCGACCGACAACGATTCCGTCAGCGGCGCGAAGCAGACCAGCAGCGACATTTACTTCCTTCGCATCCGGCCGTTCGACAAGAACTTCAAGCCGGCGACGTCCATGTCGGGCGGCGGCGGTGGTGGCGGAGGCGGAGCCGGGCAAGAAGTCGGCGCGCTGTCGCAGCAGCAGCGGCAGATCATCTCCGGCACCTTCAACATGCAGCGCGATCGCCAGACCATCGGCGCGGCGAAGTTCCGCGAGGGCATGGTGGTGCTGACGCTGGCGCAGAGCAAGCTGCGCGATCAGGTGAACGGCCTGGTCGAGCGCATGAACAGCCGCCTGGTGGTGTCCGATCCGTCGTTCAAGAAGATTGCGGAATTGCTGCCGAAGGCCGCCGCCCAGATGACCGAGGCGGAAAAGAAGCTGCAGGCGCAGAGTCCCGACGGCGCGCTGCCGCCGGAGAACCTGGCGCTGCAGTTCCTGCAGCAGGCTGAAGAAGAGTTCGAGATGCAGGTGCAGATGAACCGCCAGGCCGGCGGCGGCGGTGGTGGCGGCGGCGCGGGCTCGATCGCGCAGGACCTGGCCGACTTGTTCAAGATGGAAATGGACAGGATGGCCAACCAGTACGAGACCAACTCGCAGGCCTCGATGCAGCAGCAGGATCAGCAGATTGACGAGCTGGCCGAGAAGTTGAAGGAGCTGGCGCGCCGGCAGGAACAGGAAATCGAACGGCAGCGGCGGCTGGCGGCGGGACAATCCGCCGGCGGCAGCGGCGGCGACCTGCAGCGCGCCCTGGCGGAGCAGGCCGAAGAAGCGGCGCGGCAGCTGGAGAAACTGTCGCGCGATCAGAATCGACAGGACCTGGCCGACACCGCGCGGCAGTTGCGCAACGCGGCCGACGCCATGCGGCGCGCCGCGGCGAAGGGCGATCCCTCGGCGGCCGGCCAGGCGGCCGCGGCGGCCGACCGGTTGCGGGAAGCGCAGCGCCAGCTGTCGCGCAACCAGACGGCGCGCGGCGAGCGTGATGTGCGTGACGCCCAGCGGCAGGCTGCCGAGATTGCTCAGGAGCAGGAAGACATCGCGCGTGCCGCAGGACAGTTGCCGGCGGCCGGCCCCGACCGGTTCACGCGGGCGCAGCAGCTCGGGCAACGGAAAGACGCGCTCGAGGGCAAGGTCGCCGAGCTCGAGAAGAACCTCGATCGCATGGTGGGCGAGCAGACGCGCGAATCGCGCGACACCGCGCGCAAGCTCACCGAGGCGGCATCGGGCATTCGCGACAACAAGATCAAGGAGAAGATCCGCTACTCGAAGAGCCTGCTCGGCTCCGGCGCGCCGGAACAGTACGCGCGCAATTTCGAGGAAGAGATCGGCTCGAACATCGATGCCCTGCGCAAGAAGATCGATGAAGCCGCCGGCGCGGTGGGCCAGCAGGGCCGCGACCGCAGCGGCGACGCGATGGATCGCGCGCGTGACCTGGCGCGCGGCGTGGATTCAATGGGCCGCCGCATGCAGGAGCGGGGCGCGCAGAACGGGCAGTCGGGCCAGGCAGGCCAGCAGGCTAGCGGGCAGGCGGGCCAGCGGGGGCAGGCAGGCCAGCAGGCTAGCGGGCGAGCGGGCCAGCAGGGACAGTCGGGCCAGCAGGCTGGCGGGCAAGCGGGC
>VFZG01000017.1 GCA_016871275.1 Acidimicrobiia bacterium
CGGGGTTCCAACCGGCGCGCGTAGCGTCCGGCCGCGCCGGCACCGGCGGCGAGTCCGACCATGAATGCCGCCAGGACGGTGCTGGCCGCGGCCAGGCCGTGGCCCATCTGCAGGGTCAGCAGGCGGGTCCAGACGACTTCGTACACGAGGGCCGCGGCGCCAGACACCGCGAACAGCAACAGGAACGGACCCCGCCGAATCACCACGTGATTATATTGGCCCCGCCTCCACGGCCGACAGCTACCGCGCGGCGAGGGTGGCTTCGGGGACGAACAGCGTGAGGTGACGATCCCGCTCGAGTTCGCGTAGCTTGAAGGCGTCGATCACCAGTTTCGCGCGGTCGGCGGGGATGAATCGCGCGTCAATCACCACGTAGCCGAGGTGGCTCTGGCGCACCAGCCGATCGCCGCGCTCCTGTAATGTTTGGACAACGCCGGGGTCGAGCGGCTTTTGCTCGCTCAACTCGATCAGCGCCGACAGCGTGGGGAACTGTTCCCGCATGCGCTTGACACGGCGCGGCGAGATGCGCGACAGGTAGCCGCCGATCAGCGCCTTGCCATGGATGGTCTGGTTGAAGAGCGACCGCGGCCGGAAATTTCCGGTCTCCCACGTGCCGTCGCGCACGCCAAACGGCAGCGTGAGCACGCGCACCGGTCGGGGATCGCTGGCAATGCGCGCATAGATGGGGGAGACCTCCGCCGAGTACAGCGTGCGCGGCGCCGGCCACAGCTCGCACACCAGCACCAGCGCCGCCACCGACACGATGAGCCGGCGGCGGTGCGGCCACCGCGCACTCAGCGCGGCCAGCGCGCCGGCAAACAGCACGGCCACGCCCAGCGAGGCGATCAGCGCGAACCGAGTCGGCATGCGGGCGAGTCCGAGACCCGGCAGGTAGCGCAGCAGCGCCCATGGGCCGGGCACGAAGGTGTTGACGCCGGCCACGTAGACGAACGGCCCGAGCGCCAGCAGCGCGAAGCCGATGGTCAGCACCATCCACCCGGCCGCCGGCCGGTAGTTGGCGCGCCACATCGCGAACCCGATCGCGCCGATGGCCACCAGGCTCATCGACGCGGTGTACTCCACGAAGTGCGTGGGCCGCACCGCCAGCGCATCCTCGGTCAGCCAGCGCACGATCGGATGCTGCGGGTTTGGCATGAAGTACGACAGCACGTCGACGCCACGTGGACTGCTGCGCCAGAAGATCGCCGGTGAATTGAAGCGGCCCTCGAGAAGGCGATTACCCAGGCCGTACAGCACCGGCGAGAGTGGCCCGGCGCACGCCAGCGCTGCGATCAGCAGCGGCTTCCACACCGGCCTGCCCTGGGCGAAGGCCGCGCCCGATCGGCCAGGGCCCAGGCGGCGCTCGACGCGCGGCCGCCACCACAACACCAAGCGCGCCATCACGAGCAGCGTCAGGATGAGCACCGGGTTGTAGAGGCTGCGCATGTGGACGGGGATGCCCCACACCGTGAACTCACCGCCGCGGCCGAGCACCAGGCCGACGATCAACCCGCCGAGGCAGACAATCGTGACGTCGAGCGGCCACGTCCAGGCGCGCGGGGTCGCGGCGTCGCGGCGCGTGATCCGTATCACCGCGGTGCCGAGGTAGAGCACCGCGATCACCACGCAGTAGATGCCGAAGTAGGCATCCGACAGCGCCGCCCACGCCATGCACAGACCCACCAGCGCGGCGTCGCGAGCGGATCGCGAGCGTTCGGCGTTGACCAGGCACCACAGGAACGCGGGCAGGGCGGCCGCCGCCACCAGGCTGAAGTGGCCGGTAGTGCGCGCCACCATGACCGGCGCCCAGGCGAATACCAGTCCCGCCAGCCAGGCTTCCGCCCGTGTCGCCGGCGTCACGTGGCGCGCCAGGCCGTAGGTCATCAGCGCGTTCAGCATGCAGATGGCCAGCAACACCATGTTGAACGACGCGATGACGCCGAAGGTGGGAATCAACGGCAGCGCCAGCAGGTTGAGAAACGGCGTGTAGTTATGCTGGCTGAGATCGACCGGGGGCGTCAGCGACAGGATTCTCGCGGTCGTGAGCGGGTTATGGCCCGCGACCAGCTCCTGATGGAACACCCACTGGTTCCAGACATACACCCCCGTATCGCCGCCGGGATCACCGGTCAGGTGGGTGGAGATGTGTGCGGCGAGTGGCCACGTGAAGGCGATCGTGGCCAACGCGTAGCCGAGCACCACGGCGAGCCGGGGGGGGGACAGTCGCATGGTGGGCGCCCGCCGGTTGTTGTACCACTGTTTCGGATCCGATGCGACGGGAATCCACTGAGCTGGCGCCCGACACCTGCGCAACAAACGGTGCGCGACGTACTCGACGCCAAGTAGAACGGCCCGCCCTGTTTCCAGGACGAGCCGTTGACGTGTAGCGGCGAGCGAAGTCGCCGCGCCGGAGGCGCGGCAAGCTACGCTGGCGAAGCGAAATTAGAAGTTGCTCGGTCACTCATTCGAGTGACCGAGCCTCATCTGCCGGCCGCGAGCGGCCGTCAGAAGTTGAAACGCAATCCGAAGCGGATGACGCGCGGGTTGAGAATCGCGGTCACGTCGTTGAACGGCGCCGTCGCGGTGTTGGTCGTCCGCACCGTCGTCGGCACGCCTGAGTTCATCGTGTTGAAGACGTCGAGCATCGGCTGAATCTTGCCGAACTTGCCCATGTCGAACGACTTGTCCAGGCGCAGGTCGAGGATGGCCACCGACGGGTAGCGGTTCGTGTTCACGGGCTGCACGCGGATGGTCTGCGCGCCCTCGACCGGCAGGGTGACGGAGATGGTGCGGGCGTAGTTGAAGCCGCTTTGCACCTTCCACGAGCCGGAGAAACCCACGTCGAACGGCAGCACGTAGCGGCCGACGAGCTTGTAGTTCCAGAGGGTCGAGGTTTCCTTGCCGTTGTCGCCGAACAGCATGTCGAACGGGCGATACACGAAGTTGCGGCCGCCGCCTGAGCCATGGATCATCGTCGACCAGGTCATGCCGAACGACGAGAGCAGCATCCATCTGCCAGAGAAGCGGCGGTTGATCGCGAACTCCATGGTGTGGAAGTCGGCGTCGTTCGCTTCGCTGTTGGTGTAGACGCGTTCCGTACCAGTGCCGGCAGCGAGTACCCGCGTCTGGAACGCCTGGTCGTCGCCGGTGCCGGCCACCCGGTCCGGTCCGGGATCGTTGATCGTGAACGGCACGGTGTAGGCGGCGTTGCGAACGACGTCAATGGTGCCCCACACGTTGCGCATGTTCTTGTAAACCCAGGACGCACGCCCCGACAGGCCGGTCGAGAGCTCTCGCTCGAGGTTGACTGAGACTTCGTTGCTCGTCGGGCGGACGATGCTGCGGTCGACGCGGACGCCGCCGCCGCCACCGCCGGCTGACTGGAACGCGCCGAGTTCCGCGGGCGAGCTGACGAGCCGGTCACCGTTCAGGTCGCAGTTGGTGGTCACGGTCGCCGAGCACGACACGAAGGCGTAGCGCCGCGTCGCTCGGCCCACCGGGTTCTCGCCGTCGGCCAGCGTGTCGGCGGAGTTCCAGCGCGACTGGCCGATGAAGCCCTTGATGACCGTGCGGTTGTCGCCGGTCAGGTCGTACGCGAAGCCGACCTTCGGCGCCAGCGTCGTGGTGTTGGCCACCGTCGTCGCTGCCACCTCGCGCGGCGCGACGAACGCGCGATAGGCGGCATCCGTCCAACTCGAGAGCGCCGGGATGCCGTTCGGGGTATGCGACTGATCCGGCCAGCCGTCCTTGTAATTCTCGATGCGCACACCGAGGTTCAGCGTCAGGCGGCTGCTGACCTTGAAGGTGTCGTTGATCCAGCCCGCCGTGTAGACGACGTCGTTGATGCCGGTGACCGACGTGTTGTGCAGCTCCACCGCGCTCAGCGCGCCGCTGTTGTCGCGATAGTCGATGTCGAACGGCTGATCATTGAACAAGCTGCGGCGATCGCGCTTCCAGTCGAAGCCGACGCGCAGGTCGTGCGAACCGCCCCAGCCATCCTTGAAGTAGGAGAGGGTAGTGTAGAACTGCGGCTTGAAGCGCTTCTGGTCCTGGTAGCCGCTGTTGCCGCCCGTGGCCGAGCGCACGTTGGTGGCGGTATCAATGCGCGGCGGCGTCCAGGGGCCGTCGTACAACCCGAAGTCGCGGACCGGGCGGAGCGGGAAGAAGTTGTACCACTGCCCGGCCAGCACGTCCAGGAACGCGCGGCTGCCGAGCACGCTGGTCCATTCGACTTTCATCGGGTAGTTGCGCGAGCTCTGGTAGTAGGCCGCCGAGAGCGGTGTCGTCAGCGAGATGCCGCGCTTGTCCTGCAGCTTCTCGCGCTTGTTCAAATAGCCGATGATCTGGTTGCTCTTGCCAAGCTGGAAGGTGCCCTTGAAGGTGTACTTGTTCGAGAGCTTCGACTGTTCCGTGGTCTCGCCGAGGCCGGCAATGTACTGATACTTGTCGTTGAGGCGCCAGCTGGTGAAGAACCAGGCCTTGCCCTTGTAAATCGGCCCGCCGACGTCGCCGTTGAGGTCGTACTGCTTCTTGACGGAGTTGCCGCGGCAGATGGTTTCGCCGGAGCGCTGGAAGCAGAGACCGAGGCGCGAGAACATGCCGTTCTGATCGGGCGAGTTCGTCAGGCGCAGATTGTCGGGCACGTTGTCGGCGACGGTATCCTGATTGAGGAAGTCGCTGTACCAGGTGCCGGTGAAGCGATCGCCGCCCGACTTGACGCTGATGCTGAGCACCGCACCGCCGGCAAACGCGCCGGCGTCAGCGCCCGCGCCGCCGACCTGGAACTCTTCGAAGCTGCCGAAGTCGAAGTACCCCGCGTTGGCCGAGGTGCCTTCGGTGGTGTCGATACCCTCCACGCGCGTCTGGTTCTGCGTGTCGAAACCATACGAGCGGAAGCCGGTCTGGTTGCCGGTGTTGGAGCCGCCGACGTCGTAGCCGGTCATCTGGATGCCGGGCGCCTGCGCCATGGCCGCCCACACGTCGCGCGCGTTGGGAATTTCCGTCAGCAGTTCCTTGGTGAAGTTGGTGCCCATCGCGGTCGTCGACGTATCGACGATCGGCGAGGCGCCGGTCACCGTGACGGTTTCCTGCAGCGTGGCGACCTGCATCTGCATGTCGACGCTCAGGGTCTGGTTGATGATGACGCGGACATCCGCGCGCTTCACCGTGTTGAACCCGGTGAGCTCGAAGTCAATGGCGTAGACGCCCGGAGGCAGCGCCAGGAAGCGGTAGCTGCCATCGCCACCGGTCACCTGCACCTGCGGTTGAATCAACGCAGGGCTGGTCGCCGTGACGGTCACGCCCGGCAACACGGCGCCGGTGTTGTCAGTCACGGTGCCGTTGATTCGGCCGCGGAATTCCTGTGCGAACGTGGGTGCTGCCATCGCTAGCAGCGTCAAGCACAGGCAAAGCACGGTCAGCCTGTTCAGCCTCATGAGATCTCCTCCAACCAACACAACGTGATTTGACGCAAACGAACGGGCCTGCCCACACACCCATCCTGGATGACGGGAGCACAAGTAGACCGCTCGGATCGTAGTTCTGCAGAAATGGGAATGCAAGCGACGTGCTGGATGGAAGGGACCAGTGAATAGCGTCGAATCAGGCCTGATTCCTGGCTATTTCGGGTCGGAGGCGGCGAAAAAGGCAGCCGGTCCCTTGACCGGCCCCAAACGAATGGATCGCACGAACGGAAACACGTTCCAAGCCCACGGGTGTGCGGCTCCATCCGCCGTGGGGAGGAGGGTGTCCATCATCGCGGCGCGTTCTTCAGTTCGCGCATCCGCACCAGTTCAATCGCCCGCTGGTTACGCATGGCGCGATCGCTTGTCACCAGCCAGCCGATGAAGGCGAGGTGTGGAATGGCCATCACGCCCAGTTCGATCGCGACGGGCGCCGGCAGGAGCACCGCAAGGTAGTTGATGGCGGTGGCGAACAGAAACATAGGGACAAACAGCGGGTGCCCTCCAACCCCCGGCACGGCGCCGAAACTCATCGCCACACGCTCCCACGAGGGGGTCTCACTCAGCGGACGGTTGGGCTCGCCCGCTTCCTCGTGAAACACCTGGATGTAACGGCCAATTCGCTCGGCGCCGAAGTGCAAAGGTCTGATGACCTCGAACGAAACGACGAGGAGCATGAGCGGTATGGATGCGGCGGCGGGGTAGGGAAGAAGCACGAGCACGGCCGTGAGTACAGCGGCCCAGATCCCGAAACCACACAGGGCCAGGATGGGCCTGGCGGTCCCGCGAGCCGCGACCGTTTGCCTGAGCACGAAATACTCGGACTTGGGATCCCGTTCCATTAGGGGTGCAGTGTAAACCAATGGCACTAAACCCTATTGCGTATTGAGGATAGTCTCGTTACAATCCGATAACTTTTTCATGGGGACGAGCATCGGCCTCCCGAAAATAGCGGTGTCTCTGGCGATGGTCGCGACGATGGTCGCGTACTTGCCGGTGTCGGACACCACGCTGCTGGCGCAGACGAAGGCGTCTGGCCAGCGGTCGACCGCGCAGAAAACACCTGCGCCTGCGACCCACAAGAAGCCGGTAGCGGCAGCCGCTTCGAAGGCGGCCCCGAAGAAGCAGGCCTATTCCTCCGCCACGGCTCGCGCGCGCCGCGCGGAGTTGGCGCGTGCTCGCGCCGCGGCCCGTGCCCGTGAACTGAAAGAACTGCAGACCCCGCGCTTCACTGTGGACGAGTTCGGCCGCGAAGTGCCGGACGTGCGCGCCGAAGCCGCCATCATTTATAACCCCGAGACCGGCGAGGTGCTCTGGGAGAATCACTCGAATGACCAGCGCTCGATTGCCAGCATCACCAAAGTGATGACGGCCCTGGTGTTCCTCGAGAGTGCCACGCCGCTGTCGACGCTGGTGACCGTGCAGCGCAGCGATGTGGCTCGCGCGTCGACGACCTACCTGCGCAACGGTTTCAAGCTGACCGCCGAGGACCTGCTGAACCTGCTGCTGGTCGGCTCCGACAATGCGGCGGCCCGCGCCCTGGCGCGCGTGTCGGTGATGGGCTACACGGCGTTCATGCAGCGGATGAACGACAAGGCCAAGGAACTCGGTCTCGATAGCACCACCTACGCCGACCCGTCGGGACTGCTCGCCGACAATGTGTCGTCGGCATACGATCAGGCGCGGCTGATTGCCTTCGCCGCCGCAGATGAGCGCCTTGGCGCCATCATGCGTAAGTCGTCGTACAGCACGACTGTCGGCAGGCGCGCCATCACCGCCAACAACACCAACCACATGATCCGCTCCGGCGACATTGACGTGGTAGGCGGCAAGACCGGATTCATCAGCCGCTCGGGCTACTGCCTGGCCACGCTGTTGCGCCTGCCGCAATCGGGGCAGCAGGTCGTCTTCGTCGTGCTGGGCGCCAAGTCAAACGCCAGCCGCTTCTGGGAAACGCGCCATTTGTTCAACTGGATGGCGACGCGCACCCGGGCGCTGCTCGACGGCGAATTCCATCAGCCGCAGCAACAGCAGGACGAAGACCAGTAGAAAGCGAGAAGTGAGTCTTCTCACTTCTGACTTGCTCACTTCTCACTTCCCATGACCGCCGCGTCCAGCGGCAGCGTGGCAATCACGTCAGCATAGGGTAGCAGTGGCCGGTTCGACTTCCGTCCGTCGAGCGCCTTGATGTACCGGCCGCACGGCGCGCAAATCATCACCCGATACCAGCCGTCCGGAGTGGCCATGGACTTGATCGTGCGGCGATCGTCGTTGCCGCAGTACGGGCAGGCAATCGGGTTGAACGGCCATCGCACGTGGCAGCGGCCGCAGACCAGCTGACGCTCGCCCGACAGGGTGATCACCGAGAACTCCGGCTCCGCGGCGCAGACCGGGCAGGTGCGCTGCGCCCAGTCGTCGAGGCTGACACGCTGCTGCAGCACCTCGGCGATCCGCTGGAGATACGGCCGGGCAGACCAGGCGAGCACGTCTCCGAGCATCTCGACCTCCGGCAGCGGCCGCTGGTCGAACCAGTCGCGCATCACGTCCGGCAGCGCTGGACTGCGGCCAATCGTGTGGAGGGCCGACGAGGTCGGTGCGTCGATGACTTCGTGCCGCCGCAGCACATCGGTGACCTGGCGGATCAGCAGGCGGACGTCGTTCCAGTCGAACGCAATCTGGTTGAAGTCGAGCAGCGGCTGGCCGCTGATCACACGGCCGCGAAGGGCGTCGGGGGTGGTCTCGATCCCGGGCGTCGTGAGGCGTCCCTGCACCCGGCGAATGACCTCGATGAGATCGACCTGCAGCGTGGCGGCCGGCGCCAGCGCCGGCTGCCGCTCGGCAAGCGCCTTGAGTTCGGCGACATCGCGCGGCAGGACGCGCGAGCCACTGGATCGAGGCCCGGACACGCCAGCCATCATAAGCTAGAGGGAATGCCGCAACGGACAGGGAAAGCCCTGGCCACCGCGAAACGGACCACGCCCAAGGGGCTGCGAATCCTGATGATCGCTTCGGAGGTCCAGCCGTTTTCGAAGACGGGAGGCCTGGCTGATGTGGCGTCGGCGCTGCCCAAGGCGCTGGGACAGCTTGGACACGACGTCACCGTGGTCACGCCGCGGTATCGGGTCGTCACCGACGGCCCGGTGGCGGCCGACGTGTCGATCGAGATTGCCGCGCATCGCTTCCGCGCGCGATTGATGGAGGCACCGATCGATCCCGGGAGGCCTGCCGACGCCGGCGGGCCACGGCGGCCGCGGGTGCTGCTGCTCGATTGTCCTGAACTCTACGGCCGCGACGGCATTTACTACGATGCGCATGGCGACTTTGCGGACAACGCCGTGCGGTTCGGGTTCCTGTCTGCGGCGGCAATCGATTGGGCGTCGACGCAGTCCGAGCCGTTCGACATCGTTCACGCGCACGACTGGCAGGGCGGTCTCGCGCCGATCTACGCGCGCACGCTTGGCACCCGTGGCGCCACTGGAACTGCTGCCACCGTCTTTACCATCCACAACCTGGCCTACCAGGGCGTGTTCGACAAGTCGTGGGTGCCGCGGCTCGGGCTCAGGTGGCACGACTTCACCATCGACCGGTTCGAGTTCTTCGACCGCCTGAGTTTCATGAAAGCAGGGCTCACCGCGTCGGATGCGATTACCACGGTCAGTCCGACCTACGCGAAGGAGATCCAGCGACCGGAGTACGGTCACGGTCTCGACGGCGCGGTGCGGGCGCGGGCCGATCGGCTGGTCGGCATCCTGAACGGCATCGATCCCGACGAATGGAATCCCGCGGCCGATCCGCATTTGCCGGCGCCGTTCGATGCGCACGACCTGCGCGGCAAGGCGGCGGCGAAACGGGCGCTGCTCGAACTGTTTGGGTTCACCATCACCGGGGATCTCCTGGCGCGCCCGATCGTCGGCATGGTGTCGCGCATGGTGGACCAGAAGGGCCTCGACCTGATTGCCGGCGCGACGTCCGAACTGATGGCGCTCAATGCGACCTGGGTCATCGTCGGCACCGGCGAGGCGCGCTACCAGGACATGTGGCGATCGTTGTCGCACCGGCACCCGGACCGCGTCGGCGTGTTCGTCGGGTTCGATGAGCGCCGCGCGCATCTGGTGGAGGGCGGCGCGGACCTGTTCCTGATGCCGTCGCGCTTTGAGCCCTGCGGCCTGAACCAGATGTACAGCCTGCGCTACGGCACCGTGCCGGTAGTGCGCGCGGTGGGCGGGCTGGTCGACACCGTGAAGCCGTTCAACGCCGAAACCGGGCAGGGCAACGGGTTCCTGTTCTCCGACTACCACCCGGGTGCCATGCTGCACGCGCTGAAGAGGGCGCTGGCCACGTACCCAAACCGCACGGCGTGGGTGCGGCTGCAGAAAAACGGCATGAAGGCCGACTTCTCCTGGGGCCGCTCCGCGGCTGAGTATGTCAAAATGTATCGTCAATTGCGGCGGCGGAACCCCGGCCGTGCACCGGCATCCAAGCAATAGGAATCATCCGGCGGAGGAAAGCGCACTCATGGCATCAGAGAAAGTCAAAGTGTTTACGGACGCGAATTTCGGTGAGGAAGTGAAGAACGGCATCGTCCTCGTGGACTTCTGGGCCACCTGGTGCGCGCCGTGCCGGCGCATTGCGCCGATTGTCGATCAGCTCGCCGAGGAGTACACCGGCAAGCTGACGGTGGCGAAGGTCGACATCGACGAGAACCCGATGACGCCGAGCAAGTTCATGGTTCGCGGCATTCCGACGCTGTTGCTCTTCAAGAACGGCGACCTCAAGGAAACGGTCGTCGGTCTCGAGACGAAGGATCGTCTCGCACAGTTGATCGACAAGCACCTGTGAGCACGGCGTCTCCAAGTCATCGCCAGCAGGTGGTCATCATCGGGTCCGGCCCCGCCGGACTCACCGCCGCGCTCTATACCTCGCGCGCCAACCTCGAGCCGCTGCTGATCGAAGGCATCGAGGCGGGCGGGCAGTTGATGCTGACCACGCTGGTCGAGAACTATCCGGGTTTCCGCGCCGGCGTGATGGGCCCGGATTTGATGGGCGAGATGCGCGCGCAGGCGCAGCACTTCGGCGCGGCGATCCTGCAGGGCGACGTGACCTCAGTCGACCTGTCGAAGCGCCCGTTCACCATCAACGTCGGCCAGACCGTCTACACCGCCGATACGCTGATCATTGCGACCGGCGCCTCCGCCAAGTGGCTGGACCTGGGCGTCGACAGGAAGCTGTCTGGCCGGGGCGTGTCGACCTGCGCCACCTGCGATGGTTTCTTCTTCAAGGGCTTGCCGGTGGCCGTGGTCGGCGGTGGCGACACCGCCATGGAAGAAGCGATCTATCTGTCGAAGCTGGCGACCAGCGTGACGGTGGTGCATCGCCGCAATTCGCTGCGCGCGTCGAAGGTGATGCAGGACAAGGCGATGTCGACGCCGAACATCTCGTTCCTGTGGAACAAGGAAGTCATCGACATCAAGGATCTCGACCAGGGCAAGGTCACCTCGCTCGTGCTGCGCGACACGCAGACCGGCGCGCAGAGCGACCTGGCCGTCGACGGCGTGTTTATTGGCATTGGCCATACGCCGAACACCGCGCTCTTCAAGGGGCAGTTGGCCATGCACGACAACGGCTACCTGAAGACCCACGACGGCTCGCGCACCAGCGTGCCGGGCGTATTCGCCGCTGGAGACGTGCAGGATCACGTGTATCGCCAGGCGGTGACGGCCGCAGGATCGGGTTGTATGGCGGCCATCGACGCCGAGCGATTCCTGTCAGGTACGCTGCACGACACTAGTCATTCGATCCATCCCCCGCCAAGCACTTCGTCGCCTTCGTAAAAGACGACGGCCTGGCCGGGCGTCATGGCGGTTTGGGGTGCGTCGAACTCGAGTTCGACGCGCTCCTCGTCCGTACGCCGTACTCTCGCCGGCGCGGCCGAGTGGCGATGGCGAATCTGTGCGGCCACCCGCATCCAGTCGGTAGGAGCGACGCCGCTGATCCAGTTCACGCCCGAGGCGGTCAGCCGCGTTCTGCCGAGTGCGTCGCGAGATCCCACCACCACCTGCGCGGCGTCCGGCTTGATCTCCAGCACGTACAGCGGCTCGGTGGACGACAGGCCGAGGCCCTTGCGCTGGCCAATCGTGAAGCGATGCACGCCGCCGTGCGTGCCGAGCACCCGTCCGTTATGGTCGACTACAGTCCCCGGCCGGATCGCGCCGGGAGCCTGCTTCTCCACGAACGTCGGGTAGTCACCGTCGGGAACGAAGCAGATCTCCTGGCTGTCGGGTTTTTGCGTGACGTGCAGGTGCAGCCGGCGTGCATGCTCGCGCACCGTGTCCTTGTCGAGATGTCCCACCGGGAACGACGCGCATGACAGCTGTTGCTGGGTCAGCGAGAACAGGAAGTAGGTCTGGTCCTTCGAGTTGTCGGCCCCGCGATGGAGGTGATACCTCCCGGCGGCATCGCGCTCGATGCGCGCGTAATGCCCGGTGGCCAGGCGCTCGGCATCGTAGGCTCGGGCGCGGTCGAGCAGCTCGGCGAACTTGAGATCGCTGTTGCAGTGCGAACACGGAATCGGCGTCCGTCCCGCGACGTATTCGCGCACGAAGTTCGAGATCACGTGCTCGCCGAACTGCGATTCGAAGTTGACGATGTAGTGGGGAATGCCGATGGTCGCGGCCACTCGCCGCGCATCGTAGAGATCGTCAATGGTGCAGCAGGTGCCGAACGCGCGCTGGCCGCTCTCGGTCACCTGGCTGTTGTCATACAGCTGCATCGACACACCGATGACGTCGTGACCCTGCTCGGCGAGCAGGGCCGCGGCCACGGACGAATCCACGCCGCCCGACATGGCTACGACGATTCGCATGCGATCAGGAATGCGCTGGCCGGCTTGTCATTTGCGTCCTCCGGCGGTCGTCAGGCTGCGCAACTTATCGACGATCGGCGGCAGGGCGTCGAGCACGCGATCGATGTCGGCGTCGGTGTTGGCGGTGCCGAGGCTGAAGCGGATCGAGCCGAGGGTGCGGGCGTGGGGCAGGCCCATCGCCTTGAGCACGTGCGACGGTTCCAGCGAGCCCGAAGAACAGGCCGAGCCCGATGACACCGCGATCCCCGCCAGGTCGAGGCCGATCAGCAGCGATTCCGCCTCGACACCATCGATGCTGATGTTGGCGGTGTTCGGCACGCGCGGCGTGGCCGCGCCATTGCGCTCCGTTCCCGTAATCGACGAGAGAATGCCTGCCTCGAGGCGATCGCGCAGCGCCGACAGCCGCGCGCCGTCGGTTGCGGTCTTGCGGACCGCCACCTCGGCGGCGACACCCAGCCCCACCAGCGCCGGAACGTTCTCGGTGCCGGCCCGGCGGCTGCGTTCCTGCCTGCCTCCGGTGATGGTGGACACCAGCCGCACGCCGCGTTTGATCCACAGCGCGCCGGAACCCTTCGGGCCGTAGAACTTGTGGCCGGCGACGCTCAGCATGTCCACACCGAGCGCGCACACGTCGATGGCAATCTTGCCGGCGCTTTGCACCGCGTCGGTATGAAACAGCGCGCCGTGCTCGTGCGCCACGGCGGCGAGCTCAGCGATGGGCTGAATGGTGCCGATCTCATTGTTCGCGTGCATCACCGACACCAGGGCGGTGTCATCCGTCATGGCGTCGCGCAGGCGGTCGACGGAGACGACCCCGGTCGCACCGACGGGGAGCGTCGTGACGCGCCAACCTCGTTTGCCGAGCGCCTTCATGGTGGTCAGCACCGCCTCGTGCTCGATGGCGCTGGTGATCAAGTGTTTGCGGCCGGCAGGTTCGAGCGATTCGGCGGCTCCCCGGATCGCGAGGTTGTCGCTTTCGGTGCCGCCGGCCGTAAAGATAATGTCGGAGGCCTCTGCGCCGATAAGAGTAGCGAGGGAGCCACGGGCCCGATCCAGTGCGGCTTTGGCCTGTTGACCGAAATGATGCACGCTGGACGCGTTCCCCCATGCCTCGCGCATCGCCTGGGCCATCCGGTCGGCGACCAGCGGGTCCATTGGGGTCGTTGCGTTATGGTCCAAATAAACGCGCATGGGATGCGAAAAATCGATCGTAACATTCCTGCTAACTCTCAGCAACCAAAGGACTAGACAACGGTTTCCGGCGGCACCGATTCTGGCGGAAATTCAAGGGAAACCCACTCCCCTGGTTCCAAATGGGTCAGTCAAACAGGTAAGTGAAAAGGGTAAGTTTCAGTAGGACCCTCGACAACGGATTTCCAGTAGGGGGGGAGGCTTCAGCAATGTGGAAGCGAGACGACTCGGTTAAACCGGCTGCGCCTGCCGCGCCAACTCCGGCAGCGGCGCCGGCGGGTGAGCAGCGTGCCCAGCTGGGGAGGGACATGGTGAGCATCGGGAAGTCAGTGGTGATCAAGGGTGAGTTGAGCGGCAGTGAAGACCTCACGATCGAGGGACACGTCGAAGGCCGCATCGACTTGAAGGACAATGTCCTGACGATCGGGCCGAACGGCAAGATCAAGGCCGAAGTGTTTGCCAAGTCTGTCATCGTGCTCGGCGAAGTGACCGGCAACCTCACCGCGTCGGAGAAGGTGGACATCCGCGACAACGGCTCGGTGGACGGCGACATTGGGTCCCCGCGCGTGGCAATTGCCGAGGGCGCGCACTTCCGCGGCAGCGTCGACATGCAGCGCGGCTCGAAGCCGCAGCCAAAGCCGAACCCGCCGCAGCAGGGTCAGCCCCAGCAGCCGCACCAACAGCAGCAGCCACAGGGGCAGAAGGTCGGCGCGTAGCGCTGCACGGTAAGGCACGATGGCCGAGTCCACGCGTTTGTTGACCGATCTGTTCGGCATACTCGGACCGCGTCGGGTTCCCGACGCGAGTCCGGCCGACTCGTCTGTCACAAACGTGGTCGAGGCCTCGTATCCCACCAAAGCCCTGCAGAAGTTTCTCGCCGGCCTGCAGGCCAGCGACGGTCCGCTGCTGCTCGACCTTGGTCCCGTGGTCGGCGGCAACGTCACGTTTTTTGCCGAGCAGCTCGGCTGCCGGCTCCGCGTCGAGGACATCGCCAAGGACATCGATGGTCACGTCAAAGACGGCATCGTCGACCAGCTTCCCGAGTTCTTTTCGAATCGGTTCCCACAGGACCCAGGCACCGTTGACGGCATCCTGTGCTGGGACGTGCTCGACTATCTCGACCGTCCTGCGGCACAGGCACTGGCGACGTCGCTGTCGTCGCTGCTGAGACCCGATGGGTGCCTGCTCGGATTCTTCAGCACCGCGGATTCACGTGAGGCCGTCTACACGAAATACGTGATTGTCGACGACTCCACCCTGAAGTACCGTACCTATCCGGCCGTCCGTGCGCGGCAGCGCAGCCTGCTGAACGGCGACATCATCCGGTTATTCAAGGATCTTCGCGTCACCGACTCGTTCCTGATGAAGAGCAAGGTGCGCGAAACATTATTCCGCAAGCCGGCGCCGCGACGATAGGCACCAGCGGCCCGGGGCACCTGTCAGCCAGGCACCCAAGTATGACGCGTCCGATCGTCGCATTGCTCACCGATTTCGGCACCCGCGATCATTACGCCGGCACGCTCAAAGGCGTGGTGCTGAGCGTGTGCCCCGAGGCGACGGTCGTCGACATCGCGCACGACCTCCCCGCGCACGACGTGCTGAGCGGCGCGCTTGAACTGGCCGCGTGCTATCGCTACTTCCCGCACGGCACAATCTTCCTGGTCGTGGTCGACCCCGGCGTGGGCTCGTCGCGGCGGGGCCTGGCCGCCGACGTGGGTGACTATCGATTCGTGGCGCCGGACAACGGCGTATTGAGCGCCGTCTTCCACGAGTCGCCGCCGAAAAAGGTCGTCGAGCTCACCGAGCGCAAGTACGCCCGCCCGACCGTGAGCCGCACGTTTGAGGGCCGCGACCGATTCGCGCCGGCCGCGGGTTTCCTGGCCAAGGGCGTCGCGCTGGTGTCGATGGGGAAGAGCCTCGCGAACTACCAGATACTTGATCTGCCGCTGGCGATCGTTGACGGCGGTGAGCTGTGCGGCCAGATCGTGCGCGTCGATCGTTTCGGGAACCTGATCAGCAACATCGACCGCCGGACCTTCGAGCAGTTTTCAGGCGGCGCGGCGTTGGCGGTTGAGGCTGGCGGCAAGGAGATCCCCCGGATCGTCGCCACCTATGCCGAGGCACCGATCAACGAACTGTGCGCACTCTTCGGCAGTACCGATCATCTGGAAATTGCCATCAATGCGGGTGATGCGGCCGCGGCGTTACAGCTTGGCAGGGGCGCCGTGGTCAAGGTCGCTCTCGTGCGATAATCAGCCGCCGACCGCCATCGCTCAATCAAGCAATCGACACTCACCCCATGGAATCTGATCTCTCCCTCGAGTTCCTGCGCGTCACCGAACAAGCGGCGATTGCCTGCGCCCACACGATGGGCCAGGGCGACCGTCACGGCTCCGACCGGGTCGCGGTCGAAGCCATGCGCCGGGAAATGGACACTGTGCCCATCGACGGCACTATCGTCATCGGCGAGGGTGAGCGTGACGAAGCGCCGATGCTGTACATCGGTGAAAGAGTTGGTCTGGCGCAGCGGGACGCCAGCCACCGGCGCAAGTGGGACGAGGTCGACATCGCCGTCGATCCGCTCGAAGGCACCAATTTGTGCGCGACCGGCGCGCCCAACGCGATTGCCGTGCTGGCGGCCGCCGAGAAGGGCGGCCTGCTGCACGCGCCCGACATGTACATGGAGAAGCTGGTGGTCGGGCCGACGTCGAAGCACCTGGTCGACCTCGATGCCCCGGTGCGGGAAAACCTGAGTGCGATCGCACGCAGCCTGGGACGCCAGGTCGATGAGCTGACGGTCGTCGTGCTCGATCGCCCGCGTCACGAGCGGCTGATTGCCGACATCCGGGCCACCGGCGCCCGCATCCGCTTGATTGGCGACGGCGACTTGTCCGCCGGCATCGCTGCGGCGGTGTCGGGCACCGGCGTGCACGCCTTGATGGGCACCGGCGGCGCACCGGAAGGGGTGCTGACCGCGGCGGCGATGCGTTGCCTCAATGGTGAGATTTTCGCCCGCCTGGTGGTGGCCAAGCCTGACGACGAGGAGCGTGCCCAGGCCATGGGCATCAAGGACATCAAGAAGATCTACAAGGCGGAAGACCTGGCGTGCGGCAAGGACATCGTGTTTGCCGCCACGGGCGTGACGGACGGCTCGCTGATGAAGGGCATTCAGTTCTTCGGCGCCGGCATCCGCACCAGCTCGATTGTCATGCAGACCAACCCGCATCGCGTGCGCTTTATCGACAGCATCCAGGTGTACCCGGGGCCGTCGGTGAAGATCCGGTTCTGAGGGCCTCCGCTCCCTAATCCCTGATCCCTGATTTGGATCCCCGGCAGTCTCGTCGAAACATTTTTGCCGTTGCCTCCGCCGGCGGCATTGGCTTCGCCGGCTTCACGCTGGTGATGCCCTTCCTGCCGCTTTACATCGCTGAACTGGGCACCACCGACGTTGGTGAGATTGCCATGTGGACCGGCCTGATTCTCGGCGCCACGCCCACCGTCACCGCGATCAGCGCGCCGCTCTGGGGCCGCGTCGGCGACAAATATGGCAGCAAGCTCCTGATCGTCAGATCCCTGACCGCGTTCATCCTGACCAAGGCGGGCATGGCGTTCGTCACCGCGCCGTGGCAACTGTTCGCGCTCCGCGCCTTGCTGGGCGTGTTTGCCGGCTACGGTGCGCTGACCATGTCGATGGCGGCGCAGTCGGCGCCGCGGGACAGAATCGCGCACGCCATCGGCATGGTGCAGACGGGGCACCGGCTCGGTCCGGCGATCGGTCCGGTGATTGGCGGGGTGTTGGCGTCGCTCGTCGGGCTACGCAGCTCGTTTCTGGTGGCGGCGTTGTTCTATGCGGCCGCCCTGCTGCTAGTCGTGGTCGTGTACAAGGAGCCGGCGAAGCGCGAGACCGCCGCCACGGCGCGCGGCGGGTGGGAGGTGGTCACGCAGTTGATGCGCCTGCCCGGTTTCGTGCTGGCGCTGGTCGTCATCTTCCTCCTGCAGACCGTCGATCGGAGCTTTGGTCCGGTGCTGCCGCTGTTCGTCCAGCAGGTTGGCGTGGCCGCACCGCGCATTGCCTTCGTCGCCGGCGTGCTGTTCTCGCTCGGCGCGATCTCGGCCGCGATTGGCTCGCAGTTGGGCCCACGGCTCCTGAAACACTACTCGGCGAAAACCGTGCTGGTGGCCGGCACGCTGACGGCCTCGAGCGCGCTGGCCGCCATCGTGGTGGCGCCAAGCGTCTGGGTACTGGGTATGGCGATTGTCATCGCCGGCACGGCGATGGGCGCCGGCACGACGACGATCTACTCGGTGGCGGGCGCGCTGCTGCCCGCTGATGCGCACGCCACCGGGTTCGGCATCATGACCACCGCATCGCTGATGGGCCTGGCGGTGAGTCCGGTCGTGGCCGGCTTCATCGGATCCGCGGGCTTAAGGATCGTATTCGTCGCGGATGTGTTCCTGCTGCTGCTGCTCGCGGTGTGCATCGGCACTCGTTTGCGCTCACCGTCGCGCACCGCCAGCGGATCAGAAGACGCCGTCCTGACCGATCCGTAGCCCGCACCCCGCAGCGAGCGCCACGATCAGATCAACCTGAAGGCGGCGGCTGCAATCAGCGTCGGTACCAGTGCCGAGATGAACAGGCGCAAGGGACTGACCGAGTAGTCGAAGAACCTGGCGAGCAGCGCCTGGCCGGCGGGGTTCGGGGCATTCGCAATGACCGTCAGGCCGCCGCCGGTGACGGCCCCTTCGACCACCGCCGCCTTGAAGCCCTCGCCGAGGTCAGGCACCAGCGTTGCCAGCAACGTAATCAACGCGTTGTCGTTGAACGCCGTCAGGAGCGCGGCGCCCCAGAAGAGTCCGTTCTCCGACAGGCTCGACAGCACCGGCGCGATCCACCAGCCCTGTAGTCCGCCGTGAATCACCAGGCCGGCGAGAAAGAACCCCACCAGCATCGGCGTCCTGACGTCGAGCCGCGACTGGTAGGCGGCCGTTGCGCGAGAGAAGCCAATGAAGAACAGGAAGCCGCCGACAAACAGCGCCGGGTAGTGGGCATTGGCCACCGTCCACGCCATGAATGCCACGTGCGCCAGCGTCACCCACGCGGGCGCAGGCAGCAACTGCTGATCGCCGCTGGCCTCCTCGTCGGCGACTTCCGGATCCGGGACCGGCCGCGATGCCGCCAGCCCGGCGAATTCACGTCGGAAGTACAGGTAGTAGGCGAGTGTCGACACGCCGATGGCCAACACGGCGCGCCAGCCAAAGTGCGCCAGCATGAACGGCGTGTCCCACTCCCAGACGCGCGCTACCATCAACACCGGTGGCGCCGCGAAATGCGTCAACGTTCCGCCAATGGAGACGTTCACGAACAGCAGGCCCAATGTTCCATACGCCAGCGCGGGAGAAGGTCTCAGATCGTAGAACTGCCGCGCCAGCAGCAACGCGGCGATGGTCATCGCGCCGGGCTCGGTGATGAGCGAGCCGAGCAGCGGGGCGACGGTCAGGATGACGAGCCACCAGGCCGCCGGCGCGCCGCCGCCGGTGGCGGCCAGCGCGCGCACGCACGATTCGGCCAGGCTGACGATCGGCCGCGTCGACGCCAGCGCCATGATGACGACCACGAACATCGGCTCGGTGAAGACCACCGTGTCGTTCATGTAGTGCGTCGCGGTGGTCCAGTCGTGGGTGGTGATGATCGCGATCAGCAACGGCACGGTCCACAATCCGAACACCACCTCGATTTCGCCGAGGAAGTGCAGCAGCTCAGCGGCAACGCTGGGGCGGGGCGGCCGGTGTTGGGCCGCCAGCCGTGCCTCGTGGCGTACCTGCACGCGATGCGACCAGGCCGTGAAGCGGCCGGCCATGAAGGTGTGGACGACCGCGAGCAGAAAGATCAGCGTCGCGACGGCGTTGATCGGGTCGGCGTCGATGCGCGACCGCAGCACCTCCACGAGCGTCGCGCCAGGCAACGTCGGATAGCTGGACAAGCGCCTCGGGAACTCGGCGATCGCATCGTGCATCGGCGTGGTTGAATTATAGGCGCGAATGACGGTGCTAGAATCGGAGTGTCCATGAGTGCAGCGCGTCCCACCTCCGCTTCAGCTACGGTGGGCGGGCCCACGCTGGTCGAGCGCGCGGCGTTGGTCGGTCTCGTCACCGGCGGCGCGCGCCGCGTGGACGCGGAACATTCGCTGGAAGAACTCGGCGGCCTGGCCGACGCCGCGGGTGCGCGAGTGGTGTTGCGCGTGCTGCAGGATCGGCCCAAGCCGGATCCCGCGACCTTCCTGGGCAGCGGCAAGGTGGAGGTGCTGGCGCACGCCGCCGCCGAGGCCGACGCCGACCTGGTGATTTTCGACAATGAACTGTCGCCCGCCCAGCTGCGCGAGCTGAGCAAGCGATTGGATCGCACGGTCGTCGATCGCACCCAGCTGATTCTCGACATCTTTGCGAAACGCGCCCGGACGCGTGAAGGCAAGCTGCAGGTGGAGCTGGCGCAGTTGCGATACCTGCTGCCGCGGCTGGTCGGATCGCGCGAAGCCCTGTCGCGGCTCGGCGGCGGCATTGGCACGAGGGGCCCCGGCGAAACGAAGCTCGAAGCCGATCGCCGGCGCATTCGCGTGCGCATGAAGACGCTCCAGGATGAAATCGATATCGTCCGTCGCCGGCGCGCGCAGCTGCGTGAGCGGCGCCACAAGGTCGATGTCCCCACCGTGGCGCTGGTGGGCTACACCAACGCCGGCAAGACGACCTTCTTCAACCGGCTGACCAGGGCGGACGCGGCAGCATCCAACGCGCTGTTCGTGACGCTCGATCCCCTGGTCCGCCGCGTCGATCTGCCCGATCGACGTGAGCTGCTGTTGAGCGACACCGTTGGATTCATCGACCGGTTGCCGCACACGCTGGTGGCGGCGTTCCGGGCCACCCTTGAAGAGACCGCCGATGCGGACCTGGTGCTGCACGTGATCGACGCATCGAATCCGGAACGCGAGCGCCACGTGGCCGCGGTCACCCGGGTGCTCGAAGAGGTCGGCGCAATCCAAGTGCCGCGGGTCGAGGTCTACAACAAGATCGACCGGCTGTCGCCCGACGAACGGCGCCGCGTGCAGGAAGCGGATCCGTCGGCGCTGCTGATCTCCGCGCACACCGGCGCCGGGATCGACGATCTGCTGGACAGCGTCGCCGCCCGGCTGGCGCTCGACCAGGAGCGGGTGACCGTCGAGCTCGATCTGGCGAATGCCGTCCATGCCGATCGCCTGGCGTGGTTGTACCGCCACGCCACCGTCCACTCGCACGCCACCATGGGCGATCGCGCCACGCTCGAGGCCGACGTGCCTCGCCGGCTGTTGCCACTGATCGGCCTGGCCACGCCGGTCGCGAAAAAGACAGGTAGTCGCCGTGCGTGATGTGACGTGCGCCACAGGGTCACGAAGACACGAAGGCCTTTGGAGTGATGGCTCCGTGTCTCTGTGTCTCCGTGGCGTTACTGCCGCAGCCGCAATTCTTATGCTTGCTGCGGCCTGTGCGCCGAAAAGCCCACCCGCCATTGCTGGCGCTCCTAAGCATCCGGATTTCGTGATGCCGGTCTCCCCAGCCGGGGCGCCCGCCGACTTGATCGCGCGCGTGGAGCGCGGCTGGCAGTGGCTGCAGCTCGACGACTTTCGCAATGCCGAGCGTGAGTTTGCGGCGGCGCTGAAACGGCAGCCGTCGTTTCATCCTGCCGACACCGCCATGGCCTACCTGGCGATGGCGCGGGGCAACGAGAAGGACGCAGCGATGCGGTTCGAGCGCGCCCTGCAGGCGGACGCCGGCTATGTGCCTGCCCTGGTCGGCCGCGGCCAGGCGCTGCTGGAACTGGAGCGTGACGCCGACGCGCTCGTGAGCTTCGAGGCAGCGCTGGCGAAAGATCCGTCGCTGACCGATCTGCAGAGCCGCATCGACGTACTGCGCTTCCGCGCGACGCAGAAGATGCTTGGCCGTGCCAAGGGCGCGGCCGATGCGCAGCGCTGGGACGAGGCGGCGGCGCTCTATCGACAGGCCATCGCGGCCTCGCCGGACTCCGCGTTCCTGTATCGCGACCTGGCCTCGGTCGAACAGCGGGCCGGCCTGACCGCCAACGCGCTGGAGCACTATCGGAAGGCCGTTGAGCTCGATCCGAGCGACGCGCGTTCGTTGGCCGGCATCGGGGCGATCCTCGACGCCCAGGGCGATGTCGCGGGCGCCATCAGCGCCTACGAGCGGGCCGAGGCGATCGACGCAAGCGAAGTGCCGGACGGCGTGATGGCCAGGCTTCGCGCCGCGGCGGCGCTGGCCAAGCTGCCGGCGCAGTACCGCGCGATTCCCGGACGCGACCAGGTGACGCGGGCCGACGTCGCCGCCTTGATCGGCGTGCGGCTGGAGGCGCTGTTGTCGCGGGCCAAGCCACGCCAGGTCATCATCACCGACGTGCGCAACCACTGGGCGCAGAGCTGGGTTTCGCCCGTCGTGCGATCCGGCGTCATGGACACGCTGCCAAACTACGAGTTCGAGCCCTCCCGGCTGGTGCGGCGGAACGAGCTGGCGGCCACGGTCTCACGGCTCTTGACGCTGATTGCGGCGATCAAGCCCGACCTGGCCGGCAAGTGGCAGGGGACGCGCGTGCAGATCAACGACGTGGCCGCCACGCACCTCAGTTACCCGGCGGCCTCCGCCGCGGTGGCGTCGGGCGTGATGCGGTTGTCGGGCGGAAACTTCGAGCTGCTGCGCGGCGTCTCAGGAGCGGAAGCGGTGGACATCATCGGCCGGATCGAGGCGCTCGCCCGTCCATGAACGCGCACGTCTTCACCATTGCGAACCAGCTGACGCTGCTGCGCATGCTGCTGATTCCGGCGTTCGTCATTCTCACCTTGTACGGCGAGTTTGGGTGGGCGCTGGCGGTGTTTGTCATGGCCGGCGTCACCGACCTGCTGGATGGTGTGGCCGCACGGGCCGCCGGTCAGCAGAGCCAGCTCGGGGCCTGGCTGGATCCGGCGGCCGACAAGCTCCTGCTGGTCACCACGTTCATCGTGCTGACGCTGCCGAACATCGGTCTCGTCAACCGCATTCCGCTATGGCTCACCATCCTGATCATCAGCCGCGACGTGGGCATCGTCCTGACGGCGGCGATCGTCACGCTCGCGATTGGGCCGCGCAGCTTCAAGCCGTCCCCGCTTGGCAAAGCCGCCACGGCGATCTTCATCGTCGCCTGCGTGGTCGTGATGTTGTTCAACTACCTCGGCTATCAGTCGCGGTGGGTCGATGCCGCGATCTGGACGACGGCGGCGATCACCGTGGCGTCGGGTGTGGACTACGTCTGGCGCATCGCCAAGATCATCAACCGGTAGGCCGGGCTGGATTTTGAAACGCGCCGCTATTCGTAGCGAAGCGCCTCGACTGGATCGAGCGAGGCCGCGCGACGGGCGGGCAAATAGCCTGCCGCCACTCCCACCAACAGCGACATCGCCAGTCCCGACGTGACCGCCCAGAGCGGTGGGGCGACCGGGAAGCCCGGCGCCGCCAGTGATGCGGCCACGCCAATCACCACCGCGATGGCGACGCCGATCCCCCCGCCCACTGAACTGAGCATCGCGGCCTCCACCAGGAACTGCCGGCGCACTTCCGAGCGGCGGGCTCCGACGGCGAGGCGGACGCCGATTTCCCGGGTGCGCTCGGTGACGCTGATGATCATCACGTTGGCGATGCCAATGGCGCCGATCGCCAGGCTCACCATCGCCAGTCCGAGCGTGGCGAGGAAGATCTGGTACCCGAGTCGGTCGAACTGCGCGATGATCTGGTCCGCCGAATTCATCGCGAAGTTGTCGTCTGCGCCGGTCGGGACCTGCCGGATCAACCGCAGGATCGCGCGCGCTTCCTCGCGCGCCACCTCGCGCTGCCCGGGATGGGCGCGGATGTAGAGGACGAGATTGCGTGCCTCGGGAAACTTCCGCCGGGCCGTCGAAATCGGAACCGCTATCACGCTGTCGTTGCGATTTTCGCCAAAGAACGTGCCTCTGCGCGGCTCGAGCTCGCCGACCACGTCGTAGCGATCGCCGCCGAGCAGCAGCGTCCGCCCAATCGAGGATTCGGTGCCGAAGAGGGCCCGGGCCACGCTGGCGCCCAGGATGGCCACCTGCGCGTAGGCGCGCGACTCGATCTCGGTGAACGGCCGCCCGGCGCGATATTCCGCTCCGACGACGTCGTGGAAATTCTCCGAGATGCCCTCGACCAGCACCGAGTCGGATTCGGTGCCGCCGGCCCGAGCCGTGATGACGCGGGTGCCGCTGACGGTCGGCACGATCAGTTCCAGACCGACGTCACGAATCGCCGAGCCCAGTTCGGTGAGCGGCGCCGCGTACTCGGGCCGCATCTGCGGCCTTGCGACATCGAGCTCGGTTGGCGCGGAGTAGGGCTCACCGTTGAGGTGATAGGCAAAGATGTTGTCGGTGCCAAGCTCGCGGAACAGCGTGGCCACGCTGTTGCGAAGCCCGACCAGAGTGGACGCGACGACGACCACCGTCACGATGCCGATGACCACGCCGCCGATCGCCAGCGACGATCGGAGTGGCTGCGCGCGCAGCGACGCGATTGCCAGCGCCGCCGCTTCCCGATCCGATGAGGAGACGAGGCGGCTCAACAACCTATTCACTCCGGATCGCGGCAATGACGTCGAGCCGGGTGGCGCGGACCGCCGGCAACCAGCCGGCGAGTATGCCGCTGGCCGCCGCGGCCGCCAGCGCGATCACCACCGACGGCCGGTCGATGCCCAGGGGAATCGGCAGCGCCGGCGATGCCGCCGCCAGCGCCAGGGCCACCATCATCGCGCCGCAGGCGCCGCCGATGAGCGCCAGCAGGACCGACTCTGCCAGGACCTCCCGGATGATGTCGCCGCGCCGTGCCCCCAACGCCCGCCGCAGCCCAATCTCGCGGGTCCGCTGTGTCACCGACACGAGCACGGTGTTGGCCACCACGATGACCGCCGCCAGCATGGCCATGAGCGAAATCGGAACGGCGGCGGCGCCAATGCGGCTCGAGAGGTTGGCCACGAAGCCCCGTGCGGCTTCGGGTGCCAGCACATCAAAGGTGTCGGCGACCGCGGGATCGAGCGACCGGACGGCGCGCATCGAGGTGCGGGCGCGATCTTCTGCAAGGGTCGCGCCCTCTTGGCGTGGCGCGGCAGCAAACAGCTGCAGGCTGCGAGGGGCGCCGAGCGCTCGCTCAAAGGCCCGGATCGGAATCCAGACGTACTGATCGAACGAGCCTGTCCCGATGCGGCCTTGTACGCCGATGACGTCGAACCGCCGCCCCGCCAGCCGGATCGCTCCGCCGATCGGGTCGCCGTCCGGAAAGAGCGTCTCGGCGATGTCGGCGCCGATCACCGCGACCGGCGAGCCGGCCCGATCGTCGTCTTCGGTAAAGAACGTGCCGTTGACAAGGTTCAGGTCCCGAATCGCCGCGAGTGTCGATGTCGTTCCCGTGATCGGCACCCGCTCGCTGCGGCGATGACCACGGACGACGTCGGCGCGGGCTTGCGCGTTGGGCGCATAGCGGACGATGCCGTCGGCGTGCCGGTACAGAAATGCGGCTTCCCCTCGTGTGATGGGGGGATTTCGTTCGAGCTGATCCCGAAGTGCGGAGCGCGAAATGCTGCCGGGCGAGGCCACCTGGGCGATCAGGAAGGTGTCGGCCCCGAAGGTCCGGGCGGTCGTCACGGCGGCGTACTGCTGGATGCCGTCGAGCGCGACGTTGACGATCAGCAATGTCGAGACCGCGGCGGCAATGGCCAGCGCGCCGAGGCCGGATCGCAGCCGATTGGCCAGAATCGCGGCAGCCGCCTGTGCGCACGCGCTTGCGAGCCGCATGGCTAGCGGACCGGCCCGGCGCGCTGGATGAGTGCGCCGTCGGTCAGGGTGCGCAGCGTCTGGATGGGACCGGCCGCAATCGCGGTGCCTTCCGGAACGCCGTCGACCTCAATGGTCAGGCCGCCGATGATGCCGGTAGTCACCGGTGTGAACCGCGCGCTGTCGCCGTCGAGCACGAAGACGCCGCGCTGCCCGCTGCGTTCGACGACGGACTGCAAGGGCACCACCAGGGCCCCGGTCTTCTCGGCCGCCACGATCTCTACATCGCTGGTGAGCCCGGGCCGCAGCGAGGCATCGGCGGCGTCGAGCCGCACCTTGACCCTGAACTCGCGCGCCGCCGCCTGCGCGCCGAGTTGAGGCAGCGCACTGGCGCCGATCTCGGCGACGCGGCCGGCAAACCGCCGGCCGGGCACGGCTTCGAGCGTGATCGCCGCCGTCAGGCCGACCGACAGGCGCATGACGTCGGCCTCGGCCACCTTGACCTCAGCGTTGATGCTGCTCAGATCGGAGATGGTCATCAGGATGGTGCCTGGTTGATTCTGGACGCCGATCACGACCATTTCGCCGACTTCCACATCGAGTCGCGTCACGATGCCGTCAATCGGCGCGGTGACTTCCGTTTTCTGGAGCTGATCGCGTGCCCGCGCTCGCTCCGCACGCGCCTGCGACACGCGTTGCCCGGCAGCCACGGCGGCCTGGCGGGAGCGATCGAGCGCCGCGATGGCGGACGTGGCCTGCGCGTCGGCCGCTTCCGCGGCGAGTGCCGCGCGATCGAAGTCGGCGGCCGGCAGCAATCCGGCGTCGCGCAACTGCATCGCACGGGCCAGCGCCTTGGCGGCTTCCGATGCTCGTGAGCGGGCTTCGGCGAGCGCCGCCTGCGACGTCCGCTCGGTCGTGGCCGCTGCATTGGCGTCCGACTCCAGTGCGGCCACCGACGCATCGGCCGCGGCAGCAGCGGCCGACGCCTGGATTGGATCGATCCGCGCCAGGATCTGCCCGGTCTTCACGGTATCGCCTTCCTTCACCATCAACGACACCAGCCGGCCCATCATGTTCGAACCGATGTCGGCGTAGCGGGCCGCGACGATTTCTCCGGAGGCCGTCACCAGCGACTGCAGGGAGGGGACCCGCGTCACTGTCGCCGGCACGATGGAGGCAGCCGGCGGCCCGGCCATGGCGCGCCAGCCGATGGCGACTGCCGCCAGGACGAGAAGGGTTGACGCAACGAGCAGCGTTCGTGTCACGGCGTTCCTATCATGTGAGCGCGACGCTGGCGGGTGCGGCGTCACGAAGATCGTCGGTCAGCAGCGCCCTCAGCGCCTGTTGGGCGGACATCCGCACCGGCATGGGCGTCTTGATACGGAAGTTCACCCACAGCGGCACGATGGTTTCCACCCGCCGGGTGCCTAGCCCCCGCGTGGGACGGTCCAAGGCCGCGTCGAGGCGCCGCTGGAGAGCGCGGTCAAGTCGCATGACGCTCGAGCAGGTCGCGGAACGCGTCCAGGCTGTCGACCCGCAGCGCCCGGCGGCCGAGCTGCTGCTGAAGCGCAGCGGACTGCGCGCCGCCGACCCAGATGGAGAGGCGAGACGGCAGCCGCTTGAGTCGGTTGATCTCATCGCTTGAAGGGCAGCCGGCGGCGGCCGCCAGCACGAGCACGGAAGGTTTGAGTGTCTTCACGGCGTGCGCAATGTCCGCAGACGGCAGGTTGGGGCCGAGATACACCACGTCGCATCCGGCGGTGGCGGCAAGCACGGCGGCGGACAGCAAACCGAGCTCGTGCAATTCACCGGCAGGGGATGCGAACATCAGTTTGGCGGCGCCGGCCCGTCGCGGCAGTACCCGCAACAGGCTGCCGAGCACGTTCCGCACGGCGCCGGACAGCAGATGCTCCTGCGCGACGCAGATGTGTCCGGCCTCCCACTGCGTGCCTGCGTCCCGTAGCGCCGGTGCGATGACCCGGCAGACCAACTCACCGGGCGGCAGCATGAGAGCGTGGCGGGCGACGAGGTGTTCCACGGCGGCCGAATCGTAGCGGGCCAGCGCCTGTCGCAACGCCGCCGCATCGGCCATGGTCGGCGCAATCCCCGTGCGGTCGACGGCCTCCGGGATCGGGCTCAACTTCCGGAGGTCCGCATCCGGCAGGCCGGCAATCGAGCCAATCGCGTGGCCGGTCTCCACCAGCGCGCGCAGCAGCCGTAGCCGCTGGATATGGCGGGTGGTGTAGGCGCGGCCGCGCTGCGTGCGGATCGGCACGACGGCGCGATAGCGGCGCTCCCAGGCGCGCAGCGTGTCCACGCTCAGCCCGGTCAGCTGGGAGGCGGCACGAATAGGGTGCTCGACGGCCACAAAGGCGTCAAAGATATGTCATGGACAAGTAATTGACAAGTAATTGACAAGATAGGGCCCCTGGACTAACGGCCCAGGCTCTTGGATCGGAAGTAATCGATGGTGCGGCCCAGCCCTTGCTCGAGCGACACCTGGGGTTCCCACGCAAGCAGCGTCCGCGCGCGGGTGATGTCAGGCTGCCGCACCTTGGGGTCGTCGGTCGGCAATGGCTGGTAGACAATTCGGCTCTTCGATCCCGTCATCTGGATGATCAATCGGGCGATCTGCTCAATGGTCATTTCCTGAGGGTTGCCGATGTTGATCGGATCGTTCTCTTTCGACAGCATCAGCTTGATGATGCCGTCCACCAGGTCGCTGATGTAACAGAAGCTGCGCGTCTGGCGGCCGTCGCCGAACACCGTGACGTCTTGGTTGACCAGCGCCTGCGAGATGAACGCCGGCACCGCACGACCGTCACGAACGCGCATGCGCGGGCCGTAGGTGTTGAAGATGCGGACGATCTTCGTGTCGACCTTGTGGTAGCGGCGATACGCCACCGTCATGGCCTCGGCGAATCGCTTAGCCTCGTCGTAGACGCCGCGCGGGCCGATGGGGTTGACGTTGCCCCAATAGGTCTCCTTCTGCGGATGCTCGAGCGGATCGCCGTAGACCTCCGACGTCGAGGCGATCACGAACGTCGCGCCCTTGGCCTTGGCCAGGCCCAGCGCCTTGTGGGTACCGAGCGAGCCCACTTTCAGTGTCTGGATCGGCAGCTCGAGATAGTCGATCGGGCTGGCCGGGCTGGCCCAGTGCAGCACGTAATCGACCGGCCCGTCCACATCGATGTAGTTGGTGACGTCGTGGCGGATGAACTGGAAATCCCGATCGCGCAGGTGCGCGATGTTGGCGAGATCGCCGGTCAGCAGGTTGTCGATGCCGACCACGGCATAGCCGCGATCGAGCAGCGTTTCCGAGAGGTGCGACCCGATGAACCCGGCGGCGCCGGTGATGACAACGCGCGGCATCAGGCGCGGACCCGGTTCGGATTGCGCACCCGGATCAGCGTCAGCCACATGATCTTGATGTCGAGCGTCACCGACCAGTTCTCGATGTAATAGAGGTCGTATTCGATGCGCTTCTCGAGCGACGTGTTGCCACGCCAGCCGTTGACCTGCGCCCAGCCGGTGATGCCGGCCTTCACCTTGTGACGCAGCATGTACTGTGGGATGCGGTGCTTGAACTGCTCGACGAAGAACGGCCGCTCCGGCCGTGGGCCGACGATCGACATGTCGCCGACCAGCACGTTCCAGAACTGCGGCCACTCGTCGAGATCGTGCCGGCGCAGGAACGCCCCCACTTTGGTGGCGCGGGTGTCGTTCTCCTCGGCCCAGATCGGCCCGGTGTCGTGCTCGGCGTCGGTGGGCATGGTGCGGAATTTGTAGACGGTGAACTGCTTGCCGTCGAGGCCCATGCGATCCTGCGCGAAGAACACCGGCCCGGGAGAGCTGCGTTTGATCAGCCAGCTGATCAGCAGGCCGGGCACGGCCATCGCCGCCAGCGCCGCGGCTGAGATCACGATGTCGAGCACGCGCTTGATGAAGGCGCTGACACCTTGCAGCGGCACGTCGTTGAGGTTGATGACGGGCACGCCGTCCAGATTCTCGAGCCGCGCCCGCAGCGCGATGAACTGCAGCAGGTCGGGCACCACTTTCACGTCCACGCCCTCGCGGCTGGTCGACTCGACGAGGTCCAGCAGTTTCATGTGCTCTTCGAGCGGCAGCGCCACGTAGAGCTCGTCGACCTTTTCGTTCATCACCACGTCGGCGGCATCCGCCAGCGAACCGAGCAGCGGCAAGCCGCGGTAGCCGAGATGATCGCCACCCGCCTTGTCGTCGACGAAGCCGACGATCTGGTAGCCCAGCTCGCGGTGCTCGAGGATGCGGTCCGCTACCACGCGGGCCAGATCGCCGGCGCCGGCGATCAGGATCCGGCGCAGACCGATGCCGGCCATCCAGCGGCGCTCGAGCGCCTCGCGAATGAACTTGCGCGACAGGTAGCCGAACGTGATGTTGATGACCAGGAACAGGCCCCAGACAATGCGCGAGACCTCGAAGGCGCCGACCTCGCGCTGTGCCTGCGTGGCGTAGTAGGCCTGGTAGAACAGCGTGGCGACGACGCCGAGCACGACGGCGAAGATGCTGCCGACCAGCACGTTGAAAAAGTCGTCGATGCGCGATCGGCCGCGTCGCAACCGGTACAGACCCTGGAAGTGGAAGCCAAGCGGCACGATCAACGCGACGAACGGCAGCACGTTGAGGTACTGCTCGATCGGCGGCGTCCCTCTGGTGACCGAGATCAGCCCGGTCTCGAAACGGAGCAGGTAGGCGAGCAGGAACGCGATCAGCCCCAGCACGGCGTCGGCGCCGACGTGAAACGCCACCAGCAGCCGGTTGTGACGCCTTACCATCGCTCCCCGGCCGGCGCACTCAAGGTGTCGCCGACCACGTCCTGGATTTCGCGGACGAAGCGGGCCCGCGAAAATGTTTCGGCGTGGCGGCGAATGCGCGCCGGGTCCCAGGCAATGGACGCCGCGCGCCGCATGCCAGTGGCGAGCGAGTCGACTGTCGGTTCGTCGAACAGCACGCCGGTCTCCCCGTCGATGACCGTGTCGAGCGCGCCGCCGCGCCCAAGCGCAATCACCGGGCGGCCGCAGGCCTGAGCCTCGACGGGCACGATCCCGAAGTCTTCTTCACCGGGCAGAATCGTGGCGGTGGCCGTTCGATAGAGCTCGCGGATCTCGTCGTCGCTGCGCCAGCCGAGCAGTTCGATGCCGTCGCCGGCCAGTCTTTCAAGGTTGCCGCGTTCGGGCCCGTTGCCCACCACGGTGAGCGAGACGCCAGCCTGTCGCGCAGCCATCATCGCGAGGTCCACGCGCTTGTACGGCACGAGCGCTGACACGACCAGAAACGTGGGCTGACTGCCCGCCATGGCTTCAGTGAAGGCCGGCTGGTAGTACTCGGTATCGACCGGTGGATAGACAAGGGTCGACTGCCGATTATAGTACAGCGCGATCCTCCGCGCAACGTGTTGAGAGATAGCAAGATAGCGGTGTACGCGGCCTTCCGTGGCGCGGTCCCATCGCGCCAGCCCCGCCAGCATCGGCCGCAGGATCGTACTGCCGAGTGTGCCGACGCGCTCGGGGCCGAAGTAGGCGTCGAACTGATCCCAGGCATAGCGCATCGGCGTCAGGCAGTAGCAGAGGTGCCGCGCCCGGCCGTTGGCCACCACCGACTTTGCCGCGCAGTGGCTCGTGCTGATCACCAGGTCATAGCCGTCGAGGTCGAACTGCTCGACGGCGATCGGAAAGAGCGGCAGATACTGGCGATACAGCCGGCCGGCCATCGGCAGCCAGTGGATCATCGAGCGCGTCACCGCCCGCTGCTCGATCACCGGCGAGGTGGTGCCCGGCAGGTAGACCAGCGTGAAGAGGTCGGCGGACGGAAAGATCTCGCAGAACACCTCGAGGGCCTTCTCGCCGCCGCGCATGCCGGTCAGCCAGTCGTGAATCAGCGCGACGCGCAACCGCTTGATTGTAGCGTGGGAACGCGGCGCTCACGCCGAACAGAATCACGGTGCCGACGTCTCGCCACGCATCGCTCGTCGCTCATTTTCTTCGCACCCCTCCGTCCCGGGATGAGACACGAAAGTGGAAGGGGCCGGGCATCATTACAGTCCAAACGAATGGCTCATTTGGATTTAGGTCTCCCGACCGGACGCGTCGTGAGCCCGAGCAAGGGCGCGACTGTCGCGGCCCATTCGGCGTCGCCGATGGGTAAGTCTCGTCGAATGCATCGTCGTAGTTCATCGAGCTCCGACACTGTTTGAGGGGTATTGACAAGCGCGAGCCAATTGTCTGGTTGCGGAATTGGCCATGGCGATAGCGGAATCAAGTGGCAATTGTTGCACTGCGCGTACAGGCTCCCCCATGCCCAATGCTCAGCCGACTTCACGAGATTTTTCCGGAGTGCGTTCCGGTCTATGTAGCGGCAGACTCGAATCATGGAGGTGGTCGTCTGCACGGGCACTGCTTTGAACCGTCCTTGATAGACGTAGCCGCGGCCGCGCGCGTTGTGCGCGCCAGCCCACCGATTGGCATGTGTGCCCTCCATCCAATGCATATATGTGGATAGATCTGCGATTCGATCGCAAGAAATTGAGAAATGCCAGTGGTTGTCGAGCACCTGGAAGTTGTGGATGCGAATGCGCCCGTGAGCTCGTTCGAGGGCTTCGTTAACGACGGCGGCGAACGCTTCGAAGTCGCGGTGGGTCAAGAACAGCTTTGAACCGCGGACACTACGGTTCATCACGTGGAACGCGATACCGGTGAGGGTATGCCGGGGGCGTCTTGGCATGACGGGGACCTCCTCTCTTTCGGCCCAATCCGTCGCAAAAGCAATGCCGAAAAAGATCCCCGGCCCCTTACACCGCCACCTGCATGTAGATCTCGTGGATCTTGCGGACGCTCTGCGCCCACGAAAACGAGTGTGCCCGACGGATGCCCTTGTCGATCAGGTCCGCCCTCAGCGACTCGTCGCCGACCGCCTGCAGCATCGCCGCGGCAATGGCCTCTTCGTCGTAGGGGTCCACCAGCAACGCGGCGCCACCGGCGACTTCGGGTAACGAGGAAACGTTGGACGTCACCACGGGCGTCCCGCACGCCATCGCTTCGAGCGGCGGCAGTCCGAACCCCTCATACAGCGACGGAAATACGAACGCGCGGGCCAGCCGGTAAAACGCGGCGAGCGTCTCGGTTGGCTGGAAGCCGAGGAACCGGACGTGCTTGTCGAGTTGGTGCTTGTGCACCGACTGGCGCAACGGCGGGTACTTCGAGATCTCGTCGCCGATGATAATCAGCTTCAGGTCGTCGCCGGCCCGGCTGCGGGCGCGCCCGAACGCGTCGATCAGCCGTTCGAGGTTCTTGTGCGGCTTGATGTTGCCGACGTACAGCACGAACGGGTGATCGAGCTGGTAGCGCTGCCGCACCATGTCCATGCGCTGCGGATTCGGGGGTGCGAGGAAGCGCTCGTCGATGGCGTTGTAGATCACCGCGACCTTGTCCGGCGGCACGTCGACATACTGCAGGATGTCCCGCTTCGACGCTTCCGACACCGTCAGGATGCGATCGGCCTTGCGCGACGCGGCCCACATCGAGCCCTTCGCATACAGGTGCGCCAGCCGGTTGGGCAGGTACTCCGGAAACCGCAGGTGGATGCAGTCGTGAATGGTGACGACCGAACGGCAGCGGACCAGCGGCGGCAGCACATAGTGCGGCTCGTGCACCATACGCACGCGCTCGCGCGCCAGCGAGACCGGAATCCTGAATTGCTCCGCCACCGAGTACATCGGCGCCGTCTCTGGGACCATGCGGAAGTTCTGCCCCAGCACATCCCCCGACTCCACATCGTCGGGGCGGCACAGCACGATGTAGTCCGTCTCGCGATCCAGCCGCGAGAGTTCCATCAGGATGTTGCGGATGTACGTGCCAATGCCGAAATCGCGCAGTTTCCGGGCGTCGATGGCGATGCGCATCGGCGTTACAGCTTGCCCGTGAGCATCAAATACGCCTTGAGCAGCGGCGTCCAGTGGGGCAGATGCTTCTGGTAGTAGGCGAGATGACTGTCCTGGCGCATCCGCTCGAGCCGCGGGTTCTTCGGCGCCGATCGGCCGCGGTGGTGCAGCACCTCTGCGCTGGCGACGTAGAGCGTGTGACGATCGCGTTTCGCCATCTCCACGCACAAGTCGACATCTTCGTAATACATGAAGTACCGCTCGTCCAGCAGCCCGACGGCCTCGAGGTCGGGCCGGCGGATTGCCATGCACGCGCCCGACACCCATGGCACCTCGCGCGCCTGGCGGCTCAGCTTGTCCATCTTGCGGACGACGCGCCTGATCTTCCCGTGATACAGGCGCGTGAACAACATCTGGGTGATTTCGTTCCACGGACCGATCGCGGGGCCCCACGACAATTCCGGGAAACCGCGCTGCGTCAGCAGCCGGGCGCCGGCGATGGCCGCCTCCGGGTGCGCGGCTAGTCCGCGGATCAGCGTCTGAATCGCTCCCGGCGGCGCCTCGGTGTCCGGATTGATCAGCAGCACGTAGTCACTCGTCGTCGCGCGGATGCCGAGGTTGTTCGCCTTGGCAAAACCGAGGTTGCCGCCGGTCTCGATGACCTGAACCGTCGGCCATTGCTGGCGCACGTGCGCGACAGTCTCGTCAGTCGATCCGTTGTCGACCACGGTGATCGTCGTCGGGAACGGATCCGTAGACCCGACCAGGCCGCGGAGGCAGGGTTCGATCTCGTCCACCGAGTTGAACGTCACGATGATGATGGCGAGGGTGTCCCTACCGGCCAAGCGCCACCTCCTCGAGTACGGACAGCGTATCGTCGGCGGCGCGCGTCCAGTCGAAACGGCCCAGCACCGCCGGCGCGTGATCCAGAAGGGATTGTCTGGCGTCCCGACTGGTCAGCAGCTCGACGAGCGCGGTGGCGACATCCTGATCGGATGCGGCCGGCGACACGAACCTGGCCGCCTCGCCGCACACCTCGCGCGCGATCGGCGTGTCGAGCAGCACTGGCGGCACGCCGCGTACCAGCGCCTCGATGGGCGTCAGTCCGAATCCCTCGTACTCAGACAGGAACGCGAACACGCGGGCGTTTCGGTACAGGGCAGCCAGCGTCTCGTCGTCCACAAACGACTGGAGGTTGATGCGATCCGCGTACGGCGATTGCCGGCGAAGCGCGTCGAGATCGACCGCCGGGTCCCGATTCTCGCCCACGATGTCCAGATACGCGTCCGGCACGCGCGCGGCGGCAAGATTGAACGCGGCGATCAGACGGTCCACTCGTCGTCTCGCGAGAATGGAGCCGACGTACAGCACGTTCGCCCGTTCGTTCGGACGACTGTGCGAACGTTCGCCGAAGCCAACGCCGGGCGTAATCACCCGAATGCGGCCGGCGTTGATGCCGATGTAGCGCTGAATCTCCGCCCGCGAGAACTGGCTGATCGTGATCACGGCGCGTGCGCGCCGGGCCGACCAGGCGCTGAGCAGCCGCCGGCGCGTGCCCTCGTGGAACGAGAACCATTCCGGGTGGGCAAAGAACGACACGTCGTGAATCGTCAGGACCATGGGAGCGGCCACCGTGGCTGGAGCAGTGTAGCCCGGCGCGAAGAACACATCCGGACGATGTGCACGGATGGCGCGCGGCAAGACGAACTGCTCCCAGGCGGTGCCGCCGGCGCCGTTGGCAAGATGGACGTCTGCCGGCCAGCGCGATGCGCCCTCGATCGGCGCGTGGGCCACCAGGTGCCACTCGTGCCGCCGCGCCCGGTCGCTGGCCGCCCAGGCGTCGAGCAGCCGCGACACATACCGGCCCACGCCCGTGGGCCGGCCGCACAGTTCGCGCGCGTCAATGACGACGCGCATGGACCTCGAGGGCAGATTGATAGGCGCGCCGTGCGGCGGTGGCGCAGGCATCCCAGCTGTACTTCGATGCCTGTTGCAGACCGCGCGCAATGCGGTCGCGGTTGTCTCCGGCGAGGATCGCTGCCATCTCGCGGGTGAACGCGTCGGCGTCATCCGGAGCGATCGGCGTGGCGGCGGATCCCGCGACTTCGGGCAGCGAGCCGCGCGATGACACGATGACCGGTACGCCGCACGCCATGGCCTCGAGCACCGGCAAGCCAAAGCCTTCTTCGTAGGAGGGCAGCACCAGCATGACGGCGCCGGCGTAGAGCTCGATGCGCCTGGCGGTGTCCACGTAGCCCGTGATCGTGACGTGACCCTTGAGCGGTGCCTGTTTGCAACGTTCTTCCCATCGGGCCGATGCCGGCGTGCGGTGCCCGGCCAGCACCAGCGGCGGGGCATCGCCCAGCCGGGCGCGCAAACGGCCATAGGCCTCGAGCAGGGTGCCCACGTTCTTGCGCACGCTCAAGGTTCCCATGAACAGGATGTGACGGGGCATTCTGCGTTGCCGCACGTCGCCCGCCCATGTGGGCTGCCCGGCGGAACAGACGTGCACGCGCGCGGGATCGAGCCGCAACTGGCGCGTGACCTCGCCGGCCGCGTAGTTGGACGAGACGATCACGGCATCCGCCCTCGCGGCGTGCGCCCGCGCCAACGCCGGATAGTCGCGACGGATTTCCGCCGAGAGCTGATCGGCATGACGCAGGAAGTCGAGATCGTGGATCGTCACCACCTGGGCGCCACCCGTCGTGGGGATCAGCAGGGGACTCTGGCTGTGCACGACGTCTATCGGGCCTGCGAACCACTCGACCGGCGGCCACTCGAGCCGATTCCACGACCAGACCAAGGCCCGCACCGGGGTCCTGACGTCCACAATGCGGACACCTGGCACCTCCGATGCCAGAGCAGGCGCCGGCCGATCCTTCCAGGAGTTCGTGAACAGCGCGAGCTGGTCCAGTCGGCGGGGGCCGGACTGCACGGCCAGCGCTCTGGCCAACTCGTGGACGTATTCGCCGACGCCGGTCCGCTCGCGCAGCGCCGGCCGGTAGTCGACGAGAATCCGCACGCCGATGAGAGTACCACAAACGCGGCAAGTCCTTGTGGTTCAGTATGTTGACTGGTCTGAACCCGAATGATACGCTGAAATCTTTTGGGGGCTGAATGAAGATCGCGGTGGTAGGCACCGGGTATGTCGGGCTGGTGGCTGGAGCCGGCTTTGCTGAATCGGGTAACGACGTCGTCTGTGTTGACAACGACACCGCCAAGGTCGCCAAGCTCCGGCGCGGCAGGGTCCCAATCTACGAACCGGGCCTGGAAGAGCTGGTCACGCGCAACAAGTCCGAGGGCCGGCTGGTGTTCACGACCGATCTGGCCAAGGCGGTGCGCGCCGCGGACGTCTGCTTCATTGCCGTCGGCACGCCGCAGGGCGAGGACGGCTCTGCCGACCTGCGCCACGTGATGACGGTCGCGCGCGACATTGCCCGCGTGATGAACGGCTACAAGGTGATCGTCAACAAGAGCACCGTTCCGGTCGGCACCGCCGAGAACGTGCGCGAAGTGGTGCGCCGCGAAACCACCCATCCCTTCAGCGTGGTCAGCAATCCCGAGTTCCTGAAACAGGGCGCCGCGGTTGACGACTTCATGAAGCCCGATCGCGTGGTGATTGGCGCCGAGGATCCTCGCGCGGCCGAGATCATGGTGAAGCTCCACAAGCCGTTCACCCGTACTGGCGCGCCGATCATGGTGATGGACTGCGCCAGCGCCGAGCTGGCGAAGTACGCGGCGAACGCGCTGCTCGCCACCAAGATCTCGTTCATGAACGAAGTCGCCAACGTCTGCGACGCCTTCGGCGCCGACGTCGATCGCGTCCGCCAGGCGGTCGGCTCGGATCGTCGCATCGGCAACTCGTTCCTGTTCCCCGGTGTCGGTTACGGCGGCAGCTGCTTCCCGAAGGATGTGAAGGCGCTGGTCCGGTTCTCCTCGGACCGGAAGTACGACTTCAAGATCCTCAAGGCGGTCGATACCGTCAACGATCTGCAGAAGCGTGTGCTGGTGAAGAAGATCGAGGCCCACTTCGGCAGCGCGCTCAAAGGCAAGACCATCGCCGTGTGGGGCCTGGCGTTCAAGCCGAAGACCGACGACATGCGCGAGGCGCCTGCCGTGCCGATTATCGAGGCGCTGCTGGCGAAGGGCGCCAAGGTGCAGGCCTACGATCCCGAGGCGATGAAAGCGGCCAAGGCCGTTTTCGGAACCAGGATCGGTTATGCGGCGCGCAACTACGATGCCCTCACAGGCGCCGATGCGCTGGCAGTGGTCACCGAGTGGCAGGAGTTCCGCGAGCCAGATTTCGCGCGGATGAAGAAACTGATGCGCACGCCGGTGATCTTCGACGGCCGTAACATCTATCAGAAAGACCAGATGCAGCAGCTCGGCTTCACATACTTCTCAATCGGCCGCTGATGGCGCGAGTGGTAGTTACCGGCGGTGCCGGCTACATCGGCAGCCACGCCGTGCGCGCGCTGGCCGAACACGGGCACGCCGTCGCGGTGCTCGACGACCTGTCGGCCGGTCACGCGCAGGCGGTTCCGAAGGGTGTGCCGCTGGTGCGTGCCGCGATTCACGATCGGGACGCCGTGCATCGCCTGCTGATCGAGCATCGGGCCGATGCGGTGATGCACTTTGCCGCCTGGCTCGCGGTGGGTGAGTCGGTCCGCACGCCGGTCGACTACTACCGCAACAACGTCACCGGCACATTGAGCGTCCTCGACGCCATGCGGGACGCCGGCGTGACTCGATTCATCTTCTCGTCCACCTGTGCGGTCTACGGCGAGCCGGAGCGCGTGCCGATCGTCGAGTCGCTGGCCACGCAGCCGATCAACGCGTACGGCGAAACCAAATTGACCATCGAACGTGCCCTGCCGCACATCGAGCGGGCGCATGGCATCAAGTGGATGGCCTTGAGGTACTTCAACGCCGCGGGCGCGCACCCGGATGGCACGATCGGCGAAGATCACGCAGATGAGGTGCACGTGATTCCGCTGGCGATTCGCGCGGCCACCGGCGGCGCGCCGCTGCAGGTGTTCGGCGAGGACTATCCCACGCCGGATGGCACCTGCCTGCGCGACTACATTCACGTCTGCGACCTCGCCGACGGCCACATGCGAGCCCTCGAGGCGCTGGAACGGGGCGCGCCGTCGGACGCCTACAACCTCGGCACCGGCCGGCCGCACTCGGTGAAGGCGGTCATCGCGGCGGTTGGGCGGGTGGTCGGCCGCCCGGTCGCGTGGGCCGCGGCGCCGCGCCGTCCCGGTGATCCTGCGGTACTCTATGCCTCCAGTGACCGCGCGCAGCGTGAACTGGGCTGGACTCCGAACTACCCCGACCTCGAGGTCATCGTCCGTCACGCGTGGCAGTGGCACTCGGGCCACCCGCGAGGGTATTCACCTGAGCGCAGTAACTGAAGGATTCTCACTGCCGGCATGCTCCTCGCAGCCGGTGGGGCCGTTCCGTAGGAACGGCCCGGTCGTGCGATCGCGGGTCCGTACTGTTAGCTGACGCCCCTGTGGCACTGATGGACCCCTTGCCTCGCCTGCTTCGCTACGCGACCCCGCACCGCGCCGTCATGGCCGGTGCGCTACTGGCCATGGTCGTGTACGGAGCAGCGAACGCATGGCTGGCGTACCTGATCCAGCCGATCATCGACGACGTGCTGATCGCGCAGAGCGATCTGACCTACATCGCCCTGGCGATTCTGGTGGCCTACTTCCTCAAGGGTCTCGGCGGGTATTTCTCCAGCTACCTGATGGAGGGGCTGGGCCATCGCGTCGTGATGGTGGTGCGCAACCAGTTGTTCCGGCACATGCTCGATCAGTCCGCAGCGTTCTTCGCGCGCCGCGCGGTCGGCCCGCTGCTGTCGCGCATCAACAACGATGTCGGGCAGGTCCAGCGCGCGGTCTCCGAAACGATCGGCGACCTGGCACGCGAATCGCTGGTGCTGGTCGGCTCGGTGGCGCTGCTGTTTTATTACGACGTCAAGCTGGCGCTGCTGTGCATGACGGCGACGCCGCTGATCGTCTACCCGCTAATACGCTTCGGCCGCCGAGTGCGCAGTGTCACCCATCGCAGCCAGGAGGCGCAGGCGCAGATGTCGCATGTCGCTGCCGAGGCGTTCGCCGGCCATCGCATCGTCAAGGCGTTCGGCGCCGAGGGCCACGAGGCCGCAAAGTTCGAAACGGCGTCGTTCAGGCTGTTCCGCACCAACCTGAAGGTCACGCGCGTGCTGGCGCTGCTGCCGCCGCTGATGGAATTGCTCGGCGGCCTCGCGATTGCCGGCGCACTGTGGTACGGCAGCCGCGAGATTGCCAGCGGACGGCTGACGGCCGGCGAGTTCACGTCGTTCCTGGCGGCGTTGCTGTTCATGTATGCGCCGATCAAGAAGCTGTCGCGGGTCAACGCCAACCTGCAGCAGGCCGCCGCGGCGTCGGAGCGGATTTTCGAAGTGCTCGACCTGCACACCGAAGTCCGCGAGCGCGACGGCGCCATCCAGCTGCCGCCCTTCACGCAGCAGATCGAATTCAAGGACGTCACGTTCGGCTACGAGGACGCCCCCGGCCGCCACACGCTGCGCGGCGTGAATGTCACGGTCCGCGCCGGCCAGATGATCGCGATCGTCGGCCGGAGCGGTGCCGGCAAGACCACCCTGGTGAACCTGCTGCCGCGCTTCTACGATGTCACCAGCGGCCAGATCCTGGTCGACGGCCGCGATATTCGCGACGTCACGCTGGCGTCGCTTCGCGCGCAGATCAGCGTGGTCACGCAGGAAGTGGTGCTGTTCGACGACACCATCGCCGGCAACATCGCCTTCGGCACGCCGGGCGCGACCCCGCAGCAAATCGAGGCGGCGGCCCGCGCCGCCAACGCGCACGATTTCATCGCCGCGCAGCCACAGGGCTACCGGACGATGATTGGCGAGCGCGGCCAGCGAATTTCGGGCGGCCAGCGGCAACGGATTGCGATTGCCCGCGCGCTGCTCAAGAACTCGCCGTTGCTGATCCTGGACGAAGCCACCGCGGCACTCGACGCCGAGGCGGAGAAGGCGGTCCAGCAGGCCCTGACGACGCTGATGATGAACCGCACGTCGTTCGTGATCGCCCACCGGCTGCCGACCATCTACCGCGCGGATGCCATCGTCGTCCTGGATCGCGGCCGCGTCGTCGAGATCGGCAAGCACCAGGAACTGCTGGCGATCCCCAACGGCGTGTACGCGCGGCTCCATCAGCTGCAGTTGCTCGAAACCAAGCCGGACAGCCGTGAGCTCAAGGCGGCCTACCTGGCGGCGGCGCAGGCGGCCGCGAAGGAGGCGGAGCGCTCGCGATGATCAAGAGCATGACGGGGTTCGCGTCGCTGACGCGAGACGACGAGCGGGGCGTGATTGGCGTGACCATTCGATCGGTCAACCACCGGTTCCTCGATTTGCAACTGCGCGTGCCGCCGTCGATCGCGGACGTCGAGCCGCGTGTGCGCGCGGCGGTGCAGACCCACCTGGCGCGTGGCCGGGTGGAGATCAGCGTGTCACTGCAGATACGGCAGCAGACGGCGCCACAGGTGGAGTTGAACGAACCGTTCGCGCAGGCGCTGGCCGCCGCCATCGAGCAGGCGCGCGCCAGCGGCGTGGTTGACGGAGCGCTGACGCCCGGCGATCTGCTTCGCCTGCCGCAGGCGCTGAGCATCAAAGAGCGCCTCCCGGAACAGGGCGGCGTGTCGGCGTTGCTGGGAAGCGTGGTCGACCAGGCGGTCGAGAGCGCCCTGGTGCAGCTCGAGGAGATGCGCGTGCGCGAGGGCGTGCACCTGCGCACCGATCTCGACTCGCGGAAGAGCCTGCTCGCGGGCCTGATCGCGCGGATTGCCGCGGCTGCCGACACCGGCCGCGCGGAACACGAAACGCGCCTGTTGGAGCGGGCGCGGGAGATCGCCGGCGCGTTGCCGGTCGATCAGGCGGCATTGTCGCAGGAAGTGGTGCGGGTGGCGCAGCGCTCCGACATCAGCGAGGAGGTGACACGGTTCAACGGCCACCTCGCGCACTGGGATGCGTTGTCGGACAGCCCGGAACCGTGCGGGCGTAAACTGGACTTCCTCCTCCAGGAAATGAACCGCGAAGTGAATACCATCGGGTCGAAAGCGGACGGCTTGCAGGTATCGGAGGTCGTCATCCAAGCGAAGGCCGAGCTCGAGCGGATGCGCGAACAAGTCCAGAACGTTGAATAAGGCCGATGGCACAGATGACACAGAGAACCGATCCCGATCGCGGGCTGCTGTTCATCATCTCGGCGGCGTCCGGGACGGGGAAGACCACGCTTGCCGAGCGGCTGGTGCAGATCCTGCCGAACCTGCGCTTGTCGCGTTCCTACACCTCCCGGCCGGCGCGTGCCGGCGAGCGTGACGGGGTGGACTACAACTTCATCAGCCGCGAACAGTTCGACGCCATGATCAGCCGGGGCGAGCTCCTGGAATGGGCCGAGGTGTTCGGCAACTTCTACGGCACGTCGCACCACGACTGCGAGCGGCTGCAGGCGTCGGGACAGGACGTGGTGCTGGTGATCGACGTGCAGGGCGCGGCGCAGGTCAAACGCAGCGGCATCGATCACACGTCGATCTTCGTGCTGCCGCCGTCGTTCGAGATTCTCGAGTGGCGGTTGCGCGGGCGCAGCTCCGACAGCGAGGCGGCCATGCAGCGCCGGCTGGCCGCGGCGCGCGCCGAGGCGGGCTGCTATGTCGACTACGACTACGTGGTGATCAACGACCGGCTCGAGCCGACTGTCGTGCGGCTGCAGGAAATCATCGCGGCGGAGCGGTCGAGGACGCACCGGATGAAACCAATCGCCGTTGATATCATCGACACCTTCAGGGAATAAGGCGAACCGGCCAACGGCCGATAACAAGGGCACCATGGCATTGATTGCGTTGGGTGTAACGGGCGGCATCGGGGCCTACAAGGCCGTCGAGATCGCGCGCGGCCTGCAGAAAAACGGCCACGACGTCGTCGCCATCATGACGCGCTCGGCCGAGAAGTTCGTCGGTCCGCTCACCTTCGAAGCCATTACCCGCCGCCAGGTCATCACCGACCAGTTCCTGGCGGGCGCCAATTCCGATATCGAGCACATCGCGATTGCGTCGAGCATCGACCTGCTGCTGGTGGCGCCGGCCACGGCCAACACGCTGGGCAAGTTTGCCAACGGCCTGGCGGACGATTTTCTGTCCTCGCTCTACACTGCCACCAGGGCGCCGGTGATGATCGCTCCGGCGATGAACACCAACATGTTCGACCATCCGGCGGTCGCCAGGAATCTCGATGTGCTGGTGGCGCGCGGCGTGCACGTCGTCGATCCCGGCTCCGGGTACCTGGCGTGCGGCTGGATTGGGAAAGGGCGGCTCGCCGAGCCGGAAGACGTCGTCGCCGCGGCCGAGCGGTTGCTGAGGGGACGTTCCACATCCTTGGCCGGCCGCCAGGTATTGATTACCGCCGGTCCGACGTTCGAAGACATCGACCCGGTTCGCTTTGTCGGCAACCGATCGAGCGGGCGCATGGGATACGCGCTGGCGGCGGACGCATTGCGGCGCGGTGCCGCCGTCACGCTGGTGAGCGGTCCGACGCAGCTGACCGCACCGCACGGCGCCACGGTGGTCAAGGTTCGCAGCGCCGCCGACATGCACCTTGCGGTGATGGAGCGCGCCGCGGGCCAGGACGCCATCATCATGTCGGCCGCAGTCGCCGATTACACGCCGGCCCAGCCGGCCGGCCAGAAGGTCAAGAAAGACGACGGTCCGGTCACGCTGACGCTGACCCGGACGAAAGACATCCTGGGCGAGCTTGGCCGGATGCCGTCTCGCGCGCAGAAGGTCCCGGTGTTGGTGGGCTTCGCCGCTGAAACGAACGACGTCGTGGACTACGCGAAGTCGAAACTCGTGCAGAAGGGCGCGGACATGATCGTCGCCAACGACGTGTCGCGCAGCGATGCCGGCTTCGACGTCGACGCCAATGCCGTCTGGCTCGTCACCGCCGGCGGCGTCGAAGCGATTCCGCTGCAGGCGAAGAGCGCGGTGGCCGCGAAGATTCTCGATCGTCTTGAACATTTCCTGATCGCCGCACCCGCCAAGGACGCTAAAGTGAGAGCGTAATGTCGCGGCAGTTGGCGGATCACCTGCAATACTTCAGCGAACTGGGTGTCGACGGCGTGAGCCGCGATCCGAAGTGGCGGACCCGGCCGAACAGTCAGGCAACGGGTGGCGGCGATTGTCCGGCTGACGCCGGAGGCCCCCATGAAGACGCCGGCGAAACGCTGGAGGACATCAAGACTGAAATCGGTCCGGCGTGCACACGCTGCAAGCTCTGCACGCTCGGGCGGTCGCAAACCGTGTTCGGCGTCGGCAATCCCAGGGCGCGGCTGATGTTCGTGGGCGAAGCGCCCGGCGAAGACGAAGACCAGAAGGGCGAGCCGTTCGTAGGGCGCGCCGGTCAACTGCTCACCAAGATCATCGAGGCGATTGGCCTGACGCGCGATCGGGTCTACATTGCCAACGTCATCAAGTGCCGCCCGCCGGGTAATCGGAACCCTGAGCCCGACGAGGTCGAGACGTGCGAGCCGTACCTGTTCCGCCAGATCGACGTCATTCAACCGAAGGTGATCGTGCCGCTCGGCAAGTTCGCGGCGCAGTCGCTGCTCCGTACCGTGGACCCGATCACGCGTCTTCGCGGCCGCCAGTTCGACTATCGCGGCGCGATCCTGATTCCAACCTTCCATCCGGCCTACCTGCTGCGAAATCCGTCGGCGAAGCGCGAAGTCTGGGATGACATGAAGAAGGTCCGCGCGATCCTGCAAGCCGACTGATAATCAGCGCCAGTGCCTGATCGCCTCGTTTCCGTCGCGGTGCCCGTGCCCGCGCTCGGCCTGCTCACGTATCGTGTGCCAGCCGATCAGCCCATGCCGTCAGCCGGTGCGCGGGTGATGGTCCTGGTCGGCCCCCGGACGATGACGGGCGTGGTGCTTGGTGAGGCAGCCGCGGCTGACACGGCCTACACCATCAAACCCATCACGCAGGTCGTCGACGATCACGCCTTCGTCCCACCCGACATCGTGAAACTGACGGAGTGGGTGTCGGAGTACTACCTTGCGGGTCCCGGCGCCACGCTGGCGGCGGCGTTGCCGCCGCACGGCCTCACCGCGCGCACGGATCGCTTCAAGACGGTGCGCGTGGCGGCGCTCACGGCGGCGGGCCTCGACATGGCCGATCGACTGGCGGCGCACAGCGCCGTACCGGCGGAAGGGCCGCGGTTGGGCAGGCGCCAGGCCGAGGCGCTGCGGCTGCTGCAGGGATCGCCGGATGGGTTGACGGCGCCGGTGCTGGCCGACCGCGGCATCGCCAGCGCCGCCGTCAACGCGCTCACGGCGCTGGGCCTGGTGGCGATTCGCCACGACCGGGTCGACCGCGATCCGTTCGAACACGCCGTGTCGGCGGCGGCGCCGCACGTCGATCGCGCCGCCACGGATGAACAGCAGGCCGCGCTCGATCGACTGCTCCCGATGGCACACGCTCGATCCTTTGGCGTCGCGTTGATTCACGGCGTGACCGGCAGCGGCAAGACCGAGGTCTACCTCCGCCTGGCCGAGGCCGTCCGCACCAGCGGCCGGGGCGTGTTGATGCTCGTGCCTGAAATCGCGCTGACACCGCAGGTCGCGGCGCTGTTTCGCGCGCGGTTCGGCGAGGCGGTTGCGATTCAGCACAGCGGCCTGTCCGACGGCGAGCGACACGATCAGTGGCACCGCATCCGCCGCGGCGACGTCGACGTGGTGATCGGCACCCGCTCGGCGGTGTTCGCGCCGCTTGCCAGGCCCGGTCTGGTGATTGTCGACGAGGAACACGACACGTCGTACAAGCAGGACGAAACGCCCCGCTATCACGGCCGCGACGTCGCGATCATGCGCGGCAAGTTTGCCAGCGCGTTGGTGGTGCTCGGCTCCGCAACGCCGACCATGGAGTCGTATACCAATGCGCTGGAGGGCAAGTACACGCTGGTCTCGCTGAACCGCCGAGTGCTCGATCGCCCGCTGCCCGGCGTGTCGGTGATCAACATGCGCGAGGAGATGGCCGCCACTGGTGAAGATGCGGTCCTCAGCCGCAGGCTGATTGCCGGCATCGGCGCCAGGCTCGACCGCGGCGAGCAGTCGTTGATTCTTCTCAATCGGCGCGGCTTTGCGACCGCGGTGATTTGCCGGCAATGCAGCGCCACGATCGAGTGTCCGAACTGCAGCATCTCGCTGACGATTCACAAGCATGGCGCCCACTGGCACGGCCGCTGCCACTACTGCAATTTCCTCAAGCCGGTGCCGAAGACCTGCGAAAAATGCGCGGCGCCCTACATGGAGCGGGTTGGCTTTGGCACCGAGCGGGTCGAAGCCGAAGTGCGAAGACTGTTCCCGTCGGCGCGGGTGGCGCGGGTCGATCGCGACACCGTTCGCAGGAAGGGCAGCCTGGTTCAGACGCTGGCGCGGGTGGCGCGCCGGGAGGTGGACATCCTGATCGGCACGCAGATGATCGCCAAGGGGCACGACTTCCCTGAGGTCACGCTGGTCGGCGTGATTTCGGCGGACGTGGGGCTCGGTCTGGCGGATTTTCGATCGAACGAGCGCACCTTCCAGCTGTTGACGCAGGTGGCCGGACGCGCCGGACGGGGAACGCGGCGTGGCGAGGCGATCATCCAGTCGCTGTTGCCGAACCACTACGCCATCACGCTGGCGTGCACGCAGGACTATCGCCAGTTCTACGACACCGAGGTGAAATACCGGCGCGCGATGCGCTATCCGCCGCACGTCGCGATGGTGAACGTCGTCGTGCGCGGCCAGACCTTCGAAGACGCCATGCAGGGCGCGCGCAGCCTGGCTGGCGAAGCGAGAAACGCCAGGGGCTTCGCGCTGCTTGGCCCGGCGCCGGCTCCCCTGACCAGGCTGCGCGGCGAACACCGCGCGCAGTTCTTCCTGAAGGGCACGAACCGGCGAGTCATGCGGGAAGCGCTGCAGCTGGCGCTGTCGCGCAAGGCATCGCTCGGCAAGCGCGTCTCGGTGGACGTCGATCCGCTGTCGATGCTGTAGCGGGCTACGGGCTGCCGGCTACCGGCTACGGACCGGGGGCGATGAACTCGCCGATCGGCGCCGGCGTGAAGCACAGCACCAGGATCACCATCGCGACCGCCGCCAGGATCAGCCGTGGCCGGTCGATCGGGTCATCGTCATCGAGCGTCGGCGGATGCTTCGGGCCGAGCGTGACGATCATGACCAGCAGCAGAATCGTCCAGGCAATCCAGCTCGATGAGACGGTGGCCAGCAAGATCGCGACGCCGACCATCACCAGCGTGACGATGGTCGAGCGGGCGCCGAGCACGGCGTAGGAGATGTGTCCGCCGTCGAGTTGCGCGATCGGGAACAGGTTGAGGGCGGTTGCGAGCAGGCCGAACCAGGCCGCAAACGCCATTGGATGCATGTTGATCGAGTAGCCGTCCGCCACGTCGCCCCAGATGATCCAGGCGGCAAATCTGAAGAGCAGCGGCTCGCCCAGCTCGATCAATCCGGATGACTCCGCCGGCAGTCGATCGACGCGCGACAGCATCAGCCCAAGGAACAATGCCGGCAGGGCAACGACGAAACCCGCAATCGGGCCGGCGATGCCGATGTCGAACAGTGCGGTGTTGTTGGGAATTCGCGACTTGATGCGAATGAAGGCTCCCAGCGTGCCGGTCAGAAAAATCGGCGCCGGCAGGAAATAGGGGCGCGTGGCGAGCACGCCGTATCGAAGGCACGCAACGTAATGGCCCATCTCGTGGCAGCCAAGAATCGCCAGGATGGTCAGGCTGTACCAGAGCCCGCGCAGGTAGAAGAACACATCGCCGAAGTCGGGCGGCGGCGGTTCCATGGCCGCGGTTGCCAGATCGATCGTGAAAAAGTGGTAGTGGCATCCGCCGACGAATGTCGTCGTGGCCAGCGTCAGCCCGAGCAGCCCCAGCTGGACCCACAGCCTGCCATGGGGCGGCGGCAGCGGCTTTTGCGGCAGCTGTTCGTCGCGGTCGTCCTGTGCGGACGCCGCCGGGTAGACGTCATCGGGGTCTGGGGGTCGTAGTTCCGGCAGAACTGGCGAAGGACCCTCGGGCCCAGACGAGGGGTGCACGGTGGATCGAGCTTACCCGATGTTTTGCAGTTCTTTGCCGGGCTTGAAGCGAATGGTGCGGCCGGGCGGAATGCGGACTTCCTTGCCGGTGCGCGGGTTGCGGCCGATGCCGCGCTTGCGGGGCTTGACCTGGAACACCCCAAAGCCGCGCAGCTCAATGCGTTCGCCGCGCTGCATCGAGTGACGCATCGCCTCGAACACCGCATCGACCGCCAGCTCGGCCTTCACTTTGGTGACGTCGGCCACCCGTGAGACCTCGTTCACGATGTCGACCTTGATCATTGGTTGACTGTAAGTAGTTTAAGCCGTTGGACTTACACTGTCAACGCGATAAGTGCTTTAGATTGCTGTATTTATCGGAAGCGCCGTGCAGTTTCGTGCGTTCGAATCGGTGCAAACCCTTTTGGACCAGTAATATAGGCAGACCGTGACGCGCCGCGGATTACGCCAGGTTGTGTTGGTCGGACGACCGAACGTCGGTAAGTCGACGCTCTTCAATCGTTTGACCGCTACCAGGCGCTCGATCGTGACTGCAATTGCCGGAACCACCCGCGACGTCATTACCCATCCGGTGACATGGGGTTCCCACACGTTCGAACTGACCGATACCGGCGGCCTATTCGGTGCGAGCGAAGACCCTCTCCATGAGCTGGTGAAGACCCAGGGCGCACGCGCGCTGAAATCCGGCGACGTGATCGTGATGGTGGTCGATGGCCGGGAGGGGCTGATCCCCGGGGATGAAGACATCGCCCAAGCCGCGCGCGACACCGGCGCACCGGTGATTCTTGCCATCAACAAGACCGACGATCGCCGCGCCCGCGCGGGCGCGCTCGAGCTGTCGCGTCTCGGCTTCGACACCGTTGTTGAAATCAGCGCGGAGCACGGCGAGGGGGTCGGCGACCTGCTCGAGGAGATTGTCGAACGTCTCGGGGATCAGGGAGCAGGGATCGGGGACCAGGGAGCCGTTGACGAGCCCGTCGAAAAGGAAACCGCGATTGCCATTGTCGGCCGGCCAAACGCGGGCAAGTCGTCGCTGGTGAATCGGTTGCTGCGCGAAGAGCGGATGATCGTGTCCGAGGTTCCAGGAACGACGCGCGATTCGGTGGACTCCCTGCTGAAGTGGCACGGCAAGACCTTCCGCATCGTCGATACCGCGGGCATTCGGCGTCCGGGCAGGGTGGGCAGGTCACAGGTGGAGTCGGTCAGCGTGCTGCTCGCGAAGCGTGCGATCGAACGCGCCGACGTGGTCGTGTTGGTGCTTGATGCCACCGTGGGGCCAACCGACCAGGACGGTGCGATTGCGGGAGCGGCCAAGGAGGCTGGCAAGGGCATCATCATCGCCGCCAACAAGTGGGACGTGATGAAGGGGCCCACAGGCGAACGGGCGAACGGGCGAACCGGCGAACCGGCCAACGGGCCGACAGGGGAGAACACCGAGGACGTTGCCAAGAGTTTCGACGAGAAGCTGCGCTACCGCCTGAAATTTCTCGACTACGCGCCGATCCTGCATATCTCGGCGGCGACCGGCGAGCGAACGTCCAAGCTGCTGGAAATGGTTGAGCGCGTCGCGGCGGCGGGCCGTACGCGTGTGCCCACCGGCGAGCTGAACCGGTTCATCGGGAAGGTCACCACGGCATCGCCACCGGTCACGTCGAGCAAGCGCAACGTGCGCATCAAGTACGCCTCCCAGGTGAGTGTCGCGCCGCCGACCATCGTGCTGTTCGCGAACACGTCGACGCAGTTTCATTTCTCCTACGAGCGCTTCCTCGAAAACCGGCTGCGCGAGTCCTATGATTTCTTCGGCAACCCGATACGGATTCAGGTCCGGGGCCGCAAGGACGACCGCAGAGACGATCGGCAAACGCGTCCCGACGGTCCGGCCCAAGCCGGACGTCATCGCATGCAGCGCAAGACCGTCAAAAAGGGGCCGGGCTCGAAGCCAACCCGGGCCGACCGCGCGCGTGCCGCGCGCCCGGCCAAGCGCACGACGAAGAAGCGGCATCGCTAGCCCCCCAGCCTGCTGGCCTGTTACACTCCATGCCGATGGCCGCACCGAAGCGGGAGCTCTTCAAGGCCGCCGACGTCTGCGAAGTCGTGCAGGTGCAGCCGTACGTCCTGCGATCGTGGGAGGCCGAGTTTCCCAGCATCGGGCAGGTCCCACGCGGCGGCGGCCCTCGCGTCTATCGGCGTTCCGACATCGAGCTCGTGCTGCGCATCAAGCAGCTGATCCTGGACGAAGGCCTGACGCTGTCCGGCGCCAGGCGCCGCCTCGAACAGGAGGACGGCCCGGCACCTGCGGCCAGCGTGCTGGTTGAGGAAGTGGTCGGCGATCGCGTCCGCGACAGCCTGAGGAGCGTGCGCTCGGGACTCCAATCGATCCTCGAACTGCTGGGCAACGACGGTGAACATCAGCCGGAATTGCGGCTGGTGGCGCCGGCTGCACCGAAAAAGCAAGTTGCACCGAAAAAGCAAGCTGCACCGAAAAAGCAAGCTGCACCGAAAAAGCAAGCTGCACCGAAAAAGAAAGCTGCACCGAAGCCGAAGAGTAGGAAGTAGACTGTTAGCCGTCGACTGTTGACTGTCGACTGTCTGTACGGGATGTAGCGCAGCCTGGCTAGCGCGCCTGCTTGGGGTGCAGGAGGTCCCGGGTTCGAATCCCGGCATCCCGACCACCCTTCGCTCGTGACCTTCTCATGAGCTCAGGGTGGCAAGCCACCCTCCCCGCAATTCTTCGACTACTGGTTGACCGTCGATGGTGGTCGCATAATGGAGACGTGCAGTTCTCTGCGATGGCCGCAGCGCAGCTGACTCTGCTGTTCATCGCCTCGCTGGTGGCGATCTTTCCACCCGGTGCGGCGAGCGTGGAGCGGCTCTACGCGGACTGGCTCTATCCCATCATCCAGGCGAACCTCACGTCGCTCTCGAATCGCGTTCCGATCGCGCTGTTCGACATCGCGGCGGTGGCGTGGCTGCTGATCCTGATCGGCATCTGGACGAAGTCGATCAAGCAGGCGCGAAAGCAGCAACGGCTGCGGGCCTTGTGGCGCGGGTTGGCCGCAACCCTGACGCTCCTCGCAGTCGTGTATTTGTGGTTCATCGCGGTGTGGGGACTGAATTACTCGCGGCCGCGTCTGGAATCCCAGCTCACGTTCGATGCGTCAAAGGTCACGCCGCAGGCTGTTCGCGCGCTGGCGGAACATGCGGTGGCGCAGGCAAATCGCACCTATGCCGCCGCGCACGCGGCCGGGTTTCCCGGCACCTGGGATGCGCCGCAATCACTGATCGATGGACTGCACGGCGTGGAGAAGGAGCTCGGGCGGCCTCGACCGACGGTGGTCGCCAGGCCGAAGGTCACGCTGTTCTCGCCCTACTACCGCGCCGCGGGGGTCAGCGGCCAACTTGCGCCGTTGTTTCTCGAGACGCTGCTGAATCCCGACATCACCGGGCCGGAGCGCCCGGCGGTCCTTGGGCACGAGTGGGCCCACCTGGCCGGCTATGCGCCAGAGTCGGATGCCAGCTTCGTGGGACTGCTCGCGGCGATGCGGGCGGGACCGGCCGGCGAGTATAGCGCGTGGCTCGATCTCGTCTCGGAAGCCGCCAGGGAGTTGCAGCCGGTGACGCAGCGCCTGGTGCTCGAGCAGCTTGGGCCCGGACCGCGCCAGGATCAGAACGCGATCCGCGAGCGGCTGAAGACGCGCGTGCCGACGATCGATCGAGCCGCGTGGGCCACGTATGATCAGATGCTGCGATCGCAGGGTGTTGAAGAAGGTGTGCAGAGCTACTCGCGCGTGATTGAATTGCTCATAGGCACCGACGTCCTGAAACTTCCACCAATCATCAATCCGTAGCCCGTAGCCCGTAGCCCGTAGCCCGTAGCCCTATGACCACCCGCGTCCTGCACGTCGATCGCGACCGTCCCGATCCCGCCGTCATCGAAGCAGCCGCGCAGGCTTTGCGGGCCGGGCAGCTGGTGGTGTTCCCGACCGAGACCGTCTACGGCCTTGGCGCGCACGCACTCGACCCAGCCGCGGTGCAGAAGATCTTCGAGGCGAAAGAGCGGCCGGCCAACGACCCGCTGATCGTGCATATCGCGCACATCGGCCAGGTGAATCAGTGCGCGGCCGGCATGCCGCCCCGCGCCCGCAAGCTGGGCCTGTCGTTTTGGGCTGGACCGCTGACGATGATCCTGCCGAAGAGGCCCGAGGTGCCGGACCTGGTCACCGCGGGATTGCCGAGCGTGGCGGTGCGTGTGCCGTCGCATCGGGTGGCCCGCGCGCTGATGGAAATGGCGGGCGTGCCGGTGGCCGCTCCGAGCGCGAATCGTTTCTCACGACCGAGCCCCACGACCGCGCAACACGTGCTGGAGGATCTGGACGGGCGCGTCGACCTGATTCTCGATGGCGGGCCCACCGACATTGGCCTCGAGTCCACCATTGTCGACTTCACCGTTGATCCGCCGGTGATTCGGCGGCCGGGCGGCATCACCATCGAGCAGGTGCGCGCGCTGGTTCCCGACGTCACGCTCGCGGAAGGCCTGGCGACCGGGGACCAGCCACAGGTTGCGCCGGGCCAGCTGCTGCGCCACTACGCCCCGGTGGCGGAGATGACGCTCTACGAAGGGGAGCCGTCGGCCGTCGTTCCACGGCTTGCGGCAGACGCCAGGACCGCCGTAGCCCGGGGAAACGTCATCGGCATCCTGGCACCAGAAGAGGATCTGATCGCGCTCGCGCCGCTCATAGCCCCGTCGGCGGCCGCGGGCAAGATAGTCGTGCAGCCGTTCGGCTCGAGAGCGGACCTGGAGCGCGCCGGCCGTGAACTGTTCGCGTCAATTCGGACGCTGGACGCGACCGGCGTCTCCGCGATCCTTGCCAGCTCTCCGGGCACCGAGGGGCTCGGGCGTGCGATTCGTGACCGACTGATGCGTGCCGCGAATGGACGGTTTAGGACGATCGTTTAAGGCCGTATATCCGACTAAAAAAACCTGATTTTTCGCGTGATAATTGCTGCTATCATGCGCAAATAAACAGGGCCGTACCAGGCAGAGATCAGGTCCGCAGAAGGCGCAGAAAGCTCAGAAAAGAAGCTGTGGGGGATGGGCCGTATGAGTCACGAAAGCATGTCTGAGACTCCGGGCATACAGCCGGGGCACTCACGACGCAATTTCATCAAGGGCGTGATCGCCGCCGGCGCGACCGTCTCGGCGTCCGCGTATCTGTTCCGAACCAACGTGCTCGGGCAGAACGACGGCATGTCCGGCGCGGTGGATCGCCTCATCACGCTGGACATCAACGGCCAGCAGCGCCGCGTCGACGTGATGAAGAACGAGACGCTGGCGATGACGCTGCGCTACAAGCTCGGTCTCACCGGCACCAAGCTCGGATGCGACCGCGCGGAATGCGGCGCGTGCACCGTGCTGGTGGACGATGTACCGCGGTATGCATGCTCGACGCTGACCCATTCCGTGCGCGGCAAGAAGATTGTCAGCATTGAGGGTCTCGCCAAGCCCGATGGCACGCTGCACCCGGTGCAGCAGGCCGTGGTGAATGGCCAGGGCTTCCAGTGCGCGTTCTGCATGCCCGGCTTCGTGATGGCGACGGTGGGCTTCTTGAAGACCAACCCCAATCCCACGCGCGAGCAGATGGCGCATGGCATTTCTGGCAACCTGTGCCGCTGCGCCGACTACAACAAGATTCTCGACTGCATGATGCATGCGGCCGACCTGTCGAGGGGAGCGTAAGTCATGGCTGAACAGCAGAAGCCAGTCGCCCCGGCTGCCCCCGTCGCCCCGCCCAAGAAGATGGAATTCAAGGTCCTGGGCAAGAACTACGTCACCCCCGATCTCGTCGCCAAGGTGACGGGCCGGGCGCGCTACGCCGAAGACTGGAAAGCCGAAGGCATGGTGTTCGTCAAGTTGATGCCGAGCCCGCGTCCCCATGCGCGGATTCGGAGCATCGACGCCTCGGCCGCGCTGGCCATGCCCGGCGTGCACGGCATTCTCACCGCCGACGATCTGCCTGCGCCGCCGCCACCTCCGGGAGGGGCGCCGCCCGCCAAGGGGCCGGCCCAGGGCGCTGCGCCCGCCGGCGCACCCGCCGCCGCGCCCCCAGCTGGTGGTGCTCCGGCTGCCGCGCCTGCGGCTGGCGCTGCTGGTGGTGGAGCTGCCGCAGGTGGTGCCGCTGCGGCGCCGCCGCCTCCGCCCATGCCGCCCGAGTTTGCGCTGACGAAGGAGCCGGTGTACGAAGGCGAACCCATTCTCGCGATCGCCGCCGACAGCGAAGAAATCGCGTCGGACGCGATCGAGAAGATCGTCGTCGACTTCGAGCCGCTGCCGTTTGTGATCGATCCCATGGAGAGCCTGCGGCCGGGTTCGTCGAACGGCCGCGAGCAGGGCAACGTGTTCGTGGGTCCGAGCATGCGGACGCTCAAGTGGACGAGGGAACAGATGGCGTCCTACGACGCCGGCAAGTTCCCGCAGGACGGCGAGGCCACCGAGACGGCGGTGTTCGGCGACATCGAGGCCGGCTTCAAGCAAGCCGACCTGATCGTCGAGCGCGACATGCATCAGCAGACCACGTCGCACCAGCCGCTTGAGTCGCGCTCGGCGATGGCCTACTGGCAGAACGGCAAGTGCTACATGCACGTGTCGACGCAGTCGCTGGCCCGCACCGTGGCCTCGGTTGCCGGCTGGGTCGGCATCAAGCCCGAAGAGCTCGTGCTGATCAGCGAGTACACCGGCGGCGGATTCGGCAGCAAGATTCCGGGCGCGCAGTCCATGGCGATTCCGGCGCTGATGTCGAAGAAGCTCAACGGCCGTCCGGTGATGATGCGCATCTCGCGCGCGGAAGAGACCTACATCGGCCGCGTGCGTCCTGGCTACCAGGGCTACATCAAGATGGGCTTCAGGAAGGACGGCCGCGTCACCGCCATCGACACCTTCATCGTGGAAGCGAGCGGCCCGTATCGCCGTCAGGGCGACCACGCCACCACCGCCAATCTCGGCTCGCTGTTGTTCCAGGCGCCGAACATGCGATTCCGCGGTCTCTCGGTCGCGACCAACACGCCTCCGGGCGTGTCGCAGCGCGCGCCGGGCGGTCTGCAGGCGTCGGTCTGGTTCGAGCCGCTGGTGCACGAAGCGGCGAAGAAGCTCGGCATCGACCAGGTCGCGATTCGCAAGCTGAATGCGCCGGAAGGCCAGGCGCAGTTCGGCCTCGTGCCGCCCAACACGCCGCCGGGACGCCCGCGCAACAAGCTGACCAGCTGCTTCGTCAAGGAGTGCCTCGACAAGGGCGCCGAGATGTTCGAGTGGGAAAGGAAGAAGGCCAACAGCGGCTTGCGCCTCGGCACGAAGATCCGCGGTATCGGCGTCGGCACCGGTGCCTACACGGCCGGTTCGATCGGCGTCGATGGCCTGTGCATCCTGCGGCCCGACGGCAAGCTCGAAATCCACCAGGGCGTCGGCAACCTCGGCACGCTCTCGACGTTCGATACGGCGCGCACCATCGCCGAGGTCTCCGGTGTGCCGTGGGAGAACTGCGAAGTGGTGTGGGGCAACACGTCAAAGGGCCTGCCTTGGTCATCGATCCAGGCCGGCAGCCAGACGACGTATGCGCACACGCGCGCCAACTACGCCACCGGCCAGGACCTGAAGAAGAAGCTGCAGGAAGTCGCCGCCAAGACGCGTGGCGGCTCGCCCGACAGCTACGACACCGGTCCAAACGGCGTCATTCGCCGCGGTGGCGGCGTGGTGCTCACCTGGGCGCAGGCCGCGGAGGCGGCCATCAAGCTCGGTGGCATTTACGATGGCACCGAGGTCCCGAAGGAAATCAACGCCATGACCAAGGCTGCGGCAGCCGCGCACAAGGGCCGCGGGTTGATGGGCGTGGCGCGCGACAACCTGCCGCGTGACGGTCAGACCTACGGCTTCATGGCGGCGTTTGCCGAAGTCGAAGTCGATACCGAAACGGGTGTGTGGACGATCGTCGACTTCACGGGCGTGGCCGACGTCGGCACCGTGATTCACCCGAACTCGCTCGGCGGCCAGATCAACGGCGGCAGCATCCAGGGCATCGGCCACGTGCGCAGCCAGAAGCTGGTCTACGACCCGCACTACGGCAACGCGCTCGCGAACCGCATGTACAACAACAAGCCGCCGACGATTCTCGACGCGCCGTTCAATGCGAAGTGGGCGGCGGTCGAACTGCCGGATCCGACCAACCCGGTCGGCGCCAAGGGCATCGGCGAGCCGTCAACCGTGGCCGCGGCCGGCGCGGTACTGGCCGCGTTGTGCGACGCGGTTGGAGACGATGTGATTCGGCGCACACCGGTGCAGCCGGAGCAGATCATGTCGGCGCTGGCGAGCGCGGAACGCAAGCCGGATATGCCGCACGTGTTGCAGGCGTTCATCTAAGGGGACAAAACGATGCCACCGATTCGCGATGTAATGCCGGCATTCGAGCTCTTCCAGCCCACCAGCGTCACCGACGCGCTGGGCGTGCTGAGTCGCCATGGCGCCGATGCGTGGCCCATGGCGGGCGGCAACGACACCTTCGACTGGTTGAAGGATCGCATCAAGAAGCCCCGCGTGGTCGTCGACCTCAGCATGGTCAACGAGCTGCAGGGCGTGAAGGACGCCGGCGGCGGTCTCGAGATTGGCTCGACGACCACGCTGACCACCATCGCCAACCACCCGATGGTGAAGGAACGCTTCCCGATGCTGGCGCAGGCGGCCCTGCTGGTGGCATCGCCGCAGATTCGCAACGTCAGCACGCTCGGCGGCAACGTGTCGCAGGACGCGCGCTGCTGGTACTACCGCGCCGGCTGGCCGTGCTATCGCGCCGGCGGCAACATCTGCTATGCCGACACGCCCCAGGCGATCAACCGCGAGCACGCGCTGTTCGACGCCGATCGCTGCGTGGCGGTCAGCCCGTCCGACACGGCGCCGGCGCTGGTGGCGCTCGACGCGCAGTTCGTGATCAGGAACGGCGACGCCGAACGCGTGGTGTCGGCCGAGGAGTTCTTCGTCGGCCCTGGCATCGACATCACCAAGCTGACGTCGCTGCAGCCGGGCGACCTGCTCACCGCGATCCGCATTCCGAACACGTTCGCGAACAAGGCGAATTACTTCGAGAAGGTGCGCGACCGCATGGTGTGGGACTTCGCGCTGGTCAACATCGCGGCGTCGTTCGACATGTCGGGCACCTCGATCAACGACGCCCGCATGGTCGTGAACGGCGTTTCGGCGACGCCCTACCGGCTGAACTCGGTTGAAGCGTTCCTGCGCGGCAAGGCGCGCGACAAGGCGACGGCCGACACCGCGGCCGGCATGGCGGTCGAGGGCGCCGTGCCGCTGGCGCACAACGCCTACAAGATTCCATTGATGAAGGCGCTGGTGAAGCGCGCCATTCGTGGAGACGCTGCATGGACCTCCTAACAACCGCCCGCAGTCCGTGGGGTGAGTCGATTTTCACTCACATCTCATGGAGCCTGTTCTGGGCGTCGCTGGTCGGCGGGTTGCTGTTCCTGCTGGCGCACGGCGGCTACATGCTGTTCTCGCAGCACCGCAAGCGCCCGTCCGAGGAGGTCGATCAGCTCGAGCGTGAGCGGACCGGCCTGCCCGCGCACATCACCCGTCACGGCTTCGTCGCCCGCGCGTTCCACTGGGTGATGGCGGTGTCCATGCTGGTGCTGCTGTTCACGGCGTTCCTGCCAATCGTCGGCGTGAGGTTCGCCTGGGTGCAGTGGCACTGGATGGCGGGGCTGTTGCTGACGGCGTCGGTGCTCTTCCACATCTTCCACGCGACGTTCGTGCTCGATTTCTGGTCGATCTGGGTCGGTCCGAAGGACATCCCGGAGATCAAGGCCGAGGTGATGCGCGAGATGGGCCGGGAAGACTACCCGGGTCCACGCCCCGGCAAGTATCCGCTGGGCAACCGCCTGTATCACCTGGCGGTGATGGTGGCGGGGCTGACCGTGATCGGCACCGGCATCATGATGATGTGGCGCGTTCGCACGGGTCTGGTCGAACGCAACCCGTACATCTTCAGCGACATCACGTGGGGCCTGACCTATGTCGGCCACGGCCTGATGGGCGTCGGCTTCGTCGGCCTGGTGATCGCGCACATCTACTTCGCGCTGCGGCCCGAGAAGCTGTGGATTACGAAGGCGATGATTTTCGGCACGATTACGCGCCGCGAGTACCTCGAGAACCACGACCCGGATCGCTGGAAGAACGTCGCCTAAGGGCGACGTTCCGTCGCCGGAGGCGACCAAAGAAAAAATGTCGCCTGAGGCAGCTAGAGAAGAACTCTCGAATCGCGCCGACGCCATCGAAGGCGGCTACGAACTGATGCTGGCCTACGCGGCGCAGGGTCTGCCGACAGACCAGGGCGCTGCGAACTCCGGCCAGCTTCGCGATCACCTCACACGCTTTGAGACGGCGCTGACCGGCCTGGCGCAGACCTACCGCGCGTGCGCGGCGGCGCTCGGCGTCGGCCCGGCCGGCGCGCTCGATGCATTCCTGAAAACACTGGAAGTTGACGCCGCCACCACGCAGGCGGCGCTGCGGCTGGTGCTGGCGCAGCCGGGGATCAGCTCGCAGATGATCGACAACATCAACGCCTCAATCCACGTCCGCGCGCTCCTCACCGACGTCTTCATCGTCGATGAAATAATTCGGGGCAGTCAGCAGTCGACAGTCGGCAGTTAAGGGTTTTCAGTCAACAGTCTGCAATCCAGTCTGCAGGAAGGCGTCTGGCAGTCAAACAGCGCGGACTGCCCGCAAGATTGAAGCCTGCCGACTGCGGACCGACGTGCGGCGAACTATCGAACAGTTCGGCCCTGCGTGGACGCGGGCACCCACCGCCGGGCCTCATCGACCGGCACCAAAATGCCCAGGCCCCGGACCTGCCGCACCATCGGGCCGCGCTTGACGACATCGACTCGCACCGGTGCGGGCTCGACGGCCGGCTCGGCCGGGCGCAGCCGCGAGAGCGCAATCGACACACCTGCGATGACGAGAACGCGAGCACACCGTAAATAATCTGTTGGCGCCTCGTGGCCTGTGCGACCGATGTGGGACGTTGACTGTCCATTGTTTCGAGTTGCCCTGGTTGGACGATGATTGCCACGATTCGGGTTGTGGGGTTGCCCCGGGCCGTCGATGGGACGCACCTCAGGTCTCCTCGACGACCTGAGACCAGAGTGCCGGGTCCGTGACGCCCTCGCTGGCAATAGAGACGACGCGGGCGCCTGCGCCGAGGCCGAGCCATTCCCGCGCCTCGCGCAGCGACTGTTCACGACAGAGCGCCAGCAGGCCGCCCAGCGCGGCGCCACCGGACGCCCCCGACCTGATGCCGGCCCGATTCAGCTCGCGCATCGCCTCGAACGTCCAGGTGTCATCGATCGCCATGAAGGCATCCACGTTGGGCAGCAGCGACTCGAACGCCATCGGTGAGACCTCGCGGTTTCGAAGCCCACCCATGGTGGTCTGCAGCGGACCCTCGACCGCAGTCGCCTTCCCGGCCCGAGCCGAAGCCTGCAGGCACGCCGCCGTGGTGGGCTCCACACCGATCACCTTGATCGACGGATCATGAAACGCGCACCAGCTCGCCATCGCCCCCAGCAATCCGCCAACACCACCCTGAACGAAGAGATGAGTAAATCCCTGCTCCCCGCTCCCTGCTCCCTGATCCCTGATCTCGTCCAGCATCCGCGTGTAGCCGAGCATGATCAGGAACGGCACGCGCTCGTAGCCCGGCCACGACGTGTCGGAGATGATCGTCCAGCCGTTGGTTGCCGCATCCCGCTGCAGCACACGAACCGCATCGTCGTACGAACCATCGACCCGAACGACATCCGCGCCTTCGCCGGCGATCGCATGCACCCGCGCGAGCGCGACGTCATGCGCCAGGTAGACGCGCGCTGCACACCCCGCGTCGCGCGCGGCACGGGCGACGGCGCGACCGTGGTTGCCTTCGCTGGCGCACACCAGCGTGTCGCCGGTCTTCACGGCGCCGTCGGCGATCAGCGTTTCGATTGCGAACCTGGCGCCGAGCAGCTTGAAGGCGTTGAGACCGAATCTGGCGGTTTCATCTTTCGCGGCAATCGACACGACGTCGCTGCGCCGCGCCAGTTCGGGGAGACTCGTGAGCGGGCTCTTTGACAGATGCGGGCGGGCGGCAAAGAATGCCCGCATTTGCCCATAGTCCGCGGCCGTGAACAGGCCGCGCGTCCTTGCGGCTGGGTGGAGGAAGACCGATACGGTATTTGAGCGGGAAATTATCCAGCGATTATAGTTGCCCCGATGATGCCCTTTCGATGTGTTCCCCTGGCACTCGCCGCCGCCGGCCTCGTTGCCGCCGGCTGCACCACGGCACCGCACCGATACGACCTCATCATTCGCGGCGGCCAGGTGATCGACGGTTCGGGACAGCTCGCGCGACGCGCGGATGTCGGCGTGCAGGGCGACCGGATCGCGTTTGTCGGCGATCTCGCCGGCCAGAGTGCGGGGCGCGAGATCGACGCGAGCGGCCGCGTGGTCGCGCCCGGGTTCATCGACGTGCAGGGGCAGTCGGGGACGACGCTGCTGGCCGACGGGAACGCCGAGAGCCATCTGCGGCAGGGCATCACCAGCGAGATCATCGGGGAGGCCGGCTCGCCGGCCTTCTGGGCCAAAGGCACCGAGGAGGGCGACTCGCTCACGCCGTTCGGATTGACCTTCGATTGGACCGGCTTCGACGGCTATTTCGGCAAGCTGCGCGCCGAGGGCACCACGGTGAACGTCGGGACCTTCGTGCCCGCCACCATGGTGCGGCGCGCCATTGTGGGGCTGGACAATCGCGCCCCGACCGCTGACGAGTTGTCGCGGATGGAAGCCATGGTCGAACAGGCGATGAGAAATGGCGCCTTCGGCCTGTCCAGCGCGTTGATCTACGTGCCCGGCACGTTCGCCAGGACGGACGAGCTCGTCGCGCTGGCCCGCGTCGCATCTCGCAACAACGGCATCTACATCTCGCACGTACGCGGCGAGAGCTTCAACCTGTTCAACGCGCTCGAGGAAGCGATCGCGATCGGCCGCGACGCGAAGCTGCCGGTGGTCATCTATCACCTGAAGGTGGCCGCCAAGGCCAATTGGGGCCGAATGGCGGAAGCCGTCGCCCTGATCGAGAGAGCGAACAGCGCGGGCATTCGCGTGTCAGCCACGATGTATCCCTACACGGCCGGCGGCACCGGCCTGGCGGCGACGCTGCCGCTGTGGATGCAGGAGGGCGGTCGCGAGAAACTGCTCGAGCGGCTCAGGGATCCGGCCACGCGGTCGCGGGCCCGCCGGGAGATTGAAACCACGATCGACGGCTGGGAGAATCTGTTGATGGCCACCACCTTCAGCGGGATCCAGGTGGCGTCGGTGCCTCGGGAGTTCGACCAGTCGCTGGTTGGCAAGCGCATCACGCAGATCGCCGCCGAGCGCAAGGCGGACCCCTGGGACGTGTATTTCAACCTGCTGATCGACACCGGGGGCCGCGTCGGCGCGCTGTATCACATGATGAGTGAAGCCGACGTCGTCACCGGACTCCGGGCGCCGTTCGTCACGATCGGCACCGACTCGGCGGCGTTGCGGAGCGAGGGGATCCTGGCGCAGGGCGCTCCGCATCCGCGCGCCTACGGCACCTTCCCGCGCGTGCTGGGCAAGTACGTGCGCGAGACGAAGACGCTGCCGCTGCATGAGGCGGTGCATCGCATGACCGGACTTGCGGCGGCGCAGATGGGCATTCCCGATCGCGGGCAGATCCGCGACAAGTCCCTGGCCGATCTGGTGGTCTTCACTCCGGACACGATTGCCGATACCGCCACCTACGAGCGCCCGCATCAATATGCGACGGGCATCGACTATGTCGTGGTCAACGGCGTCACGGTGCTCGATCCCAGGGGCCTGACGGGCGCCCGGCCCGGACGTCCGCTGTACGGACCGGCGCGCCGGCAATAGCGGCCGGTTCTAGTAGCCCTTCCTGCCGTTGATCCAGACGGCGTCGATGTTCCGGAGGTTGCGGATGTTGTCGAGCGGGTTGCCGTTCACGATCAGCAAATCGGCGGCGGCGCCCGACGTGAGAGCGCCAAGCTGACCGGCCTTGCCATGGCAGCGGGCCGCATCGCCGGTCGCAGAGACGATCACCTGCATTGGCGTCATGCCGGATTCGATCATCATGTCGAGCTCGACGTGCTCGAAGAATCCCTGGAAGCGTGCCGGCGGACCGGTGTCGGTCCCCATGGCGATCCGCACGCCGCGATCGACCAGCGTCTTCAGGTTTGCCTTGGCGACTTCCAGGCTCGCCTTGTACTGCTGGCCGGATTTCCACGCCGCGCTGTTGCGAATCTGTTCCTGGCGCTTCGGATCCTTCAGCTGTTCGGGGACGCCTGCCTCCACGCCCTTGAGGAAGAACGGATCATCGACCCAGGGCGGTGTTGAATCGTAGATGAACGTGGAGATCTCGCGCGTCAGCGTTGGCGAGTAGCAGACGTTGCGCGACTTGAGCTCGTCGATGAACTGATCGTCCACCGGCACGTCGCGCACGCTGTGCGCGATCAGGTCGGCACCGGCCATCAGCGTCGCCTTGGCGTCGGCCAGGTAGTAGATGTGCACCGCGACCGGCAGCTTGCGCGCGTCGCCGTCGGCGATCACCGCGCGCCATGCGGGCTCCGGCATCTTGCGCGTCGATCCCAGGTTGTCGTCGACGCGAATCTTGAGCAGGTCCGGCTTCATTTCCAGCACCTTGGCGGTGCCGGCGCGCGCCTCATCGGCCGTCGTGCCGCCGATCACCGCGCCGGCCACGAAGATCCGGGCGCGATCGGTGGCGGTGGCATTCTCGTCACGGAGGGTGAACCCGGCGGCCTGATCGTCACCGAGGCTGAACACCGTGGTCACGCCGTACATCGCGTAGGTGCGGAGCTGCCGCAACAGGTTGTCGCGCGTATACGACGCGGGATCGGTCCGGAGCCCGGTGGTGGCCGGGACGTGGCCGTGGGCATTGATCAGGCCGGGCAGAATCGTCTTGCCCGTGAGATCGACACGGGCCGCGCCGGCCGGCACCGGTGTCGATGCGGGACCGACGGCGGTAATCCTGGCGCCGGTGATCACCACGGTTCCGCGGTCGATCACCTTGCCCGTACCGTCGATGACCCGGCCACCCACGAAGGCGGTGGTTTGCGCCGAAACCGCCGCCGGGAGTGCCAGAGCGGCCAGCAACGCGAGCGTCATGCGGGTTCTCATGGCGCCGTAGCTTATCAAGGATCCATCGCTCCCCAACGGGCGACGGCCGACAAGTGGGATAACATCTGGTCAGATGGTGCCCCTGCAGGTCCTGGTCGCAGGCGACGAGCCGGTGTCACGAACCGTCGTCGGCGCGATGCCGAAAAAGGCGGGCTATGCGGTGATTTTTGCGCAGGATGGCGACGAGGCCTGGGCGTGTCTCAACAGCAACGATCCGCCGGCGTTGGCACTGCTCGATTGGGAGATGCCCGGCATTTCGGGGCCCAGGGTCGTGCAACGGCTGCGCACCCGCCCTGATGTGCCGACGCCCACCGATGTGATTCTGGCACCGCCGCTGGTGGACGCGCTCGGCGTCGAATATGGCAAGGTCGAAGCTGAGATTCACCGTCTGTTTGGCAAATAGCTGATAGGAGTTTGAAAACATGATCGTCCAGCGCTATCCCGAACCGTTCATTGCGCCGATGCGCGCCGAGTTGTCGCGGTTGGGGTTCGAAGACCTGAAGACGCCGGAAGCCGTTAACGCCGCCGTCAGGCAATCCGGCACCACGATGATCGTCGTGAACTCGGTGTGCGGCTGTGCCGCCGGCAAGGCCCGCCCCGGCATCGCCATCGCACTGGCGAAGGGCAAGCGCCCCGATCACCTCGGGACGGTGTTCGCCGGCGCCGACGTGGAAGCCACCCAGACCGCGCGCGACCACTTCGCACCGTACCCGCCGTCATCACCGTCCATTGCGATCATGAAGGACGGCCAGCTGGTGTACATGATGGAGCGCCGCGAGATCGAGGGACGCTCGGCGGACATGATCGCCGCCGAACTGCAGGAAGCGTTCGAGAAACACTGCTGAAACAGTCAGCAGTCAGCCGTCGACAGTCGGCAATTACGAGTTGTGAGTCAATCCCCTTCCTGTGTCCGTTATTGACGTTCACCAGAGGCCGTTGGCCAATTTGCGGTTGTCGGTGACCGACCGCTGCAACTTGCGCTGTCAGTACTGCATGCCGGAGGAAGATTATCTCTGGCTGCCGCGGGAAGACATTCTGCAGTTCGAGGAGATGGATCGCCTGGTCGATCACTTCCTGGCCCTGGGCGTGGCGAAGGTGCGTCTGACCGGCGGCGAGCCGCTGCTGCGGCGAGACCTCCCGGCGCTGATCGAGCGGTTGTCCGGCAAGGCCGCCATCCGCGACCTGGCCATGACCACCAACGCCGTGCTGCTCGGTCCCGCGGTCCACGACCTCAAACGCGCGGGTCTGCACCGGCTGACGATCAGCCTCGACACCCTGCAGCGCGAGCGATTCATCACGCTGGCACGATTCGACGAGCTGGCGCGCGTCCAGGCGGGCATTGACGCGGCCGTCGACGTCTTCCCGGGATTCAAGATCGACTCGGTCGTCATCCGCGGCGTCAACGATGACGAGATGATCCCGCTGCTCGAGTTCGCCAAGGCGCGCGGCGCCGAGATTCGATTCATCGAGTACATGGACGTGGGCGGAGCCACTACCTGGTCGCGCGCGCAAGTCGTGTCGCGACCGCAGATGCTGGACACGATCGGCTCGCACTACGGCCCGGTCGCGCATCTGCGCGAAGACTCGTCGGCGCCCGCCGACCGCTACCGCCTTCCGGACGGCACGGTGTTCGGGATCATCGCGTCGACGACCGAGCCGTTCTGCCGGACGTGCGATCGCAGCCGTCTGACGGCCGACGGCCTGTGGTACCTCTGCCTGTATGCGGCGCGCGGCATCGATCTGCGCGGGCCACTGCGCGGTGGCGTGAGCGACGAGGCGCTTCGCGATCTCATCACCAGCGTGTGGCATGCCCGGACCGATCGCGGCGCCGAGCACCGGCTCGCGACCCGCGATCGCGCCCCGCTGATTCCGCTCAACGTACTGAAGCGCGACCCCCACCTCGAAATGCACACGCGAGGAGGCTAAGCCGGCAGTCAGCAGTCAGCAGTCGACAATCGGCAGTTAAGAGTTGTCAGTCGGCAGTCAGCAGTTCAGTCTGCAGTCTTCAGTCCGAAATTCGTGCCACGTGCCGGCGGCTTCGGCAACGCAGTTTCTGCGCCACCTGAGACCCTGCCGTCGCGATTCTTGGGAGAAACCTGACGGCATTTCGTTTGCAATGTCCCAGCCCCATGAAAGAACCATCGCCTGCCCGCAAGCGGACGCTGGCACTGCACTCGCGGGCCATCAGGTTCAGCACGGATGTCAACCGGCTCTATCCGAAACACGAGATGAGCTATCCGAGTGAGGTGGTGTGGAAACAACTCGTGCGATGCGCAGACAGCGCTTCCGGCAATCTGATCGAAGCCGGCAACGGGTCTTCGGATGCTGATTTCCTCAACAAGATGCGACTCGCCCTGCGTGAAGCCAAGGAGTCAAAGGCATGCCTGACGAAGACCGTCCAAACACCGCTAGAAAACGCGCCGCTCGTAGCACGACACAACCTGGAGGACGAGGCCGACCAACTCTGCGCCATCTTCTCGAAGATCATCACCAACATGTCGATGCGCATTGCGGAAGAGGAACAAGCCAGGCGGCGCAAGAAGACTGTCTGACTGCTGACTTGACTGCTGACTGGACTGCTGACTGCTGACTGACAACTCTTAACTGCCGATTGTCGACTGCTGACTGCTGACTCAGACGGTTAAGTAGTGTTTCCGCCGGTGTAGGTAGGCGAGCAGCGCATAGAGCAGCAGGAGATTGGCAACGGCATACAGTAGCGACGCGACGTAGGGCAGGCCAATTGGCAGGAACGCGTTTCTGTAAATCCATCCGCCCAGCGACAGCCCTGGGTCGGGCCACTTCAGGTAGAGCAAGGTCTTGGCGATCAATCCCGACAGCACGAACAGCAGGATCGCGTTGCGCCCCAGCGCGACGAATGGTTCGGTCAGGCGTGCGCTCCGCGGCGTGGCGGCGACGTCGCACGTCCAAT
>VFZG01000018.1 GCA_016871275.1 Acidimicrobiia bacterium
GAGTGCCGAGGAGATCCTCGCGAGCATCGCCCGTTTCGCCCAGCGGACCGTCGACGCCAGGGCCGCGCAACAAATGTCACGAACCATGGTTACGGGACACTAGTCCGAGTCTCGACATTGGCAACTCCTGATGAAATGGCGGCGAGTCTACCACGGATTGGGGACGATACGCCGTCTGAGCGGCTCCGGTTAAACCGCACGCCGGTTCGCAGACCCGACGCCCACCACGCCCGTCGTGTCGTGTCGAATGGCGTCGCGTGCCGGAGTCGTGAGGTGCGAGGCGCTGAGGACCAGAACCGCCACGCCATCGATGAGTTACCGAAACCGAGCCGAGAGGGTTCAATTCCTTCCGGGCTCACCACAATTTCCCCACAAAACGACATGATTTGACGTCGCGCTTATCGTGACACTCGGGTTTGTCGCCCGCCGCCACACCCCCTGCACGATAGCCTGGACACGGTGCCGTCCAGGGCACCGCCCTGAATGGTCAGAGCGTGGGCTCGCGCCAGGGGCCCACGCGGTCGAGCATGGCGTGCACGCCGAGCTCGCGTCTCAGGGCTTCGAGATCGGCCAGCACCTCGTCATCGAGCGGCACCCCGACCGCGGACTTGAGGGCGACGCGGCGTGCCTCGAGTTCGCCGGGAATGAGAATCTCTGTTACGCCCGGGCGCCGAGCCCGTGACTTGACCATGCGGGCAAAGTCATCCATCCGCTGCCGGAAGTCGTCGAGCGGCATGAACCACGAGATGTCGATGGCCATCAGCGTGTGGCTCACATCGAGGCGGCCCTGATCGGCATACGGCATGAGTCCATAGCCGCCGCCACCGATGACACCGGTGAGCACATCGGTCATGAAGGCCAGTCCCGACCCCTTGTAGGCGCCGATGCCCAGCAGGGCACCGGTCATTGCCTCCTGCGGATCGTCCGTCTCATGGCCCTCAGCTGTCAGGGCCCAGTCACGCGGCATCGGCTGCCCTTCCCTCGCGCGCCACTGCATCATGCCCTTGCCGGCCGTGGTGAGGGCGATGTCGAGCACCGCTGGAAATCCGAGCCCGGTCGGCGCCGCCAGGCCCCAGGGATTGGTGCCGACGGCACCTTCACGGGCGCCCCACGGCGCCATTTCGGGACCGGCATTCGTGAACGCCAGCCCGATGCACCCCGCCTCGGCCGCCTGGCAGGCGTGCACCGCACTCGATCCGAAGTGCGTCGAGTGGCGCACGATCGCCGTGCCCACGCCGCACACGCGGGCCTTGTTGATGGCGATGCGCATCGCCTTCGCCGCCGCGACCGTACCCAGCCCGTTGTGGGCATCGAGCAGCGCCAGCGCCGGACTTTCCTTCACGACCTCGAGTGGCGCTGACGGATCGGTGAGCCCCTGGGCAATGCGGTGCTGATAGCGGCGCAACCGCTTGACGCCCTGCCCGTGGCCCGGATGAAACCGCAGCTCGGAAAAGACGAGTGCACCACCGAAGATGGCCGCGTCCTCGTCAGAGAGGCCCAGAGCCCGCAGTGTCGCTACCGTGAACAGTTCAAGGCTGGTGCGCGTCACCGCCGTCATCGGAATCATGGCCATGCCTCCCAAGTTGCCGTGGCACAGACGCGGCCACCAGTGCGACCGCTGGCGCAGAAGCGACCGTCAATATACATTAGGAAAGTTTCCGACCCCCCGGTGACCGCGCATGACCCACTCCCTCCGACCTGCACGACGCGCAACGGTGCGCGATGCCCGCATCAACGCCCGTCTGCTCGACATTGCGGACGGCCTCACGGATGTCATCCGCATGGGCCGTGGCGACCCCGACTTCGACACACCCGCGCACATCATCGCTGCCGGACAGGCGGCGCTGGCCAACGGTGCGACGCACTACACGCATACACAGGGGATCCTGCCGCTGCGGCAGGCCATCGTGCGCGACATCAAAGCGCACGGCGGGGCGTCGTACACGCCAGATCAGATCGTGGTCACCCCGGGGGCGCAGCAGGCGCTCTTTACGACGGCCCTCGGGCTGCTGAATCCCGGCGAGCAGATGATCGCCGCCTGCCCCGGCTACCATCCGTATCATCAGGCGGCCGAACTCGCCGACGCGCACGTCATCGACGTGCGCACGACGCTCGCCACCAACTTCAGCGCGACAGCCGAGATGATCGAGGCGCAGCTCACGCCCGCCACCCGCATCATCGTCCTGGTGAATCCCTCGAATCCGACGGGCACGGTGACCCCGCCCGATGAGGTGGCGCGCATTGCCGATGTCGCTCGGCGGCACGACCTGCTGGTGATTTCCGACGAAATCTATTCGAGGCTCGTGGTCGATGGTGTGCGCGTGCAACCCGTGGCGTCGCTGCCGGACATGCAGGACCGCACCATCACCATTTCAGGCTTCTCGAAGACGTACGCCATGACGGGCTGGCGCATCGGCTACCTGGCCGCGCCGGCGGCACTCGTGCCGGCGCTGGCCGCGATTAACAACGGGCTGGCCATCAGCACGTCGGCCGTCGCACAGCATGCGGCGCTGGCTGCGCTGCAGGGACCGCAGGACTGTATCGACCAGATGCGGCAGACCTACGACGAACGTCGTCGCGCGCTCTGCACCGGCCTCGACGCCCTGGGCATTCCCTATGCCACACCGCAGGGCGCCTTCTTCGTCTACGCCCGCGTCGCGGCGCTCGGACTCGGGGCTACCGACTTCTGCGAACGACTGCTGCGTGAGGGACGCGTGCTCGCCTTTCCCGGCGGCGTCTACGGTGACTACACCGACGACTTCATCCGCCTCTCCCTGACGGTGCCGACCGCTCGCATCGAAGAAGCCTGCCGGCGCATGGCCCAGGTTGCACAGACACTGGCCACCTCCTCTTCCACGCCAGCCGGCACGGAGCCGTCCCGATGATCTCCGACAACCCGAACGTCCGCAGCATCAAGCACATGGCCTTCGCCGTCCGCGATGCGGCGCAGGCGCTCGAAGCCTACACACGCTTCCTGCATGTGCCGGCCGCGACCGAGCTGAAGATCTACCCAAAGTCGCAGAACCGGGTGGCGCTGTTCACGCTGGGCGGCATCGAGTTCCAGCTGTGCGAGTCGCTGCAGCCCGATGGCCGCTTTGCATCGTGGATTGCCGCCCGCGGCCACGAAGGGTTGCATCACATCTGTTACGAAGTGGATGACATCGAGGCCGCGCTGGCCCACGCCGTGTCGCAGGGCGCCGCGCTCCGCATCTGCCAGGCGTGCCAGAAGTTCGGCGCGCATCCGCATCCGGAAGGCTGGGTCGCCTTCCTCGACAACGATGCCGGCGGCATTGAAATCGAATTCATGCAGGTCTACACGCCCGCGCAGCTCGACGAGTACCGGGCTTATCAGGGGATTTGACGCATGTCTGCAGCCAGGACAGTGACAGTCGGCACGGCCACCGCCGCCCCGGGCTCGGTGGTTCGCGGCATCATTCCGGTCACCACGCTCGCCGGCGACACGCCGCTCGGTATTCCCGTCGTGGTCATCAACGGCGCCCAGGCGGGTCCGTGCTTCTGGGTCGATGGGGCCATCCACGGGGATGAGCCCGAAGGCCCGCTGGCCTGCCAGATCGCGATGCGCGAGGTCGACCCGGCGCAGCTCTCGGGCACGCTGGTGCTGTGCCCGGTGCTCAACGTGGCGGCCTTCGAGGCGGCCCAGCGCGGCAATCCGCTCGATACGTTCAGCTATGACATGAACCGCATCTATCCGGGTCGTGCCACCGGTTACCTGACCGAGCGCGTCGCAGCGGCCCATGCCGAGGCCATGGGTGCTGTCGCCGATTTCGAGATTTCGATTCACTCGGGCGGCGCACACTCGTTCCTCGACAAGGCCATCTTCGTCGACGAGCGTCCGGCGTCGGTCGAGCTCGCCACGGCCATGGGACGCGGCTGGGGCTGCATCATGTCGTCGATCAGCCCCAAGGGCAGCCCGATGGCCTATCTCAAGGACATCGGCAAGGTCGGCATCACCGTGGAACTGGGCGGACGGTCAGCCACCTCGCCTGCTGCCTTCGCGGCCGTCGGACGGGCGCTGGCCGATGCCATCCTCAACATCCTGCGGCACTACCGCATGTATCCCGGGGAAGCCGCCTATCCGTCTCCGCGCTACCGCGGGCAGCAGGAAGCACTGCTCGCGCCGGCCTCGGGGCTCTTCCTGCCCCGCGAGGACATCCAGTTCCTCACCCCGATGCCCAAGGGCACGCCGATTGCCCGCATCACCAACATTTTTGGTGACACGCTGGCTGAACTCGTCGCGCCGGCTGACGGCATGATCTTCGGCCTGCGTGCCCTGCCGAACGTCACCACGGGCGAATGGTGCTGCTTCTTCTGCAAGGTTGAAGGCACGCGCGAATGAGGCACGACGGGTCACGTGACCTGCTCGGCTATGGGACCGAGCCCCCGTCCATCACGTGGCCCGGAGGGGCCCGCCTCGCCGTCAACCTGGTTATTAACTATGAGGAAGGCGCCGAATACGCCTTCGAGCACGGCGACGGGCGCTCGGACCTGGGCTTGCTCGACATCGCCCAGGCCCGCCTGCCGGCGGGCGTATGCGACCTGGCGGCCGAAAGCCTGTTTGAGTACGGAAGTCGCGTCGGCATCTGGCGGCTCATCCGCCTGTGCGAGGAACGTCGCGTCCCCGCCACCGTCTTCGCGGCGGCGCTGGCACTCGAGCGGAATGTGGCCGTTGCCGAAGCCGTGGTACGCAACGGCTGGGACGTCGCGGCCCACGGCTGGCGATGGATCGCTCACACCGATCTCGACGAAGATACCGAACGCGATCACATCGCCCGCGCCTACGCGAGCATTCTCCGCCTCACCGGACAGGCCCCCGAGGGCTGGTACTGCCGCTACGCTCCGTCGGCAAACACCCGTCGCCTGGTGGTCGAACACGGCGGATTCACCTACGACAGCGACGCCTACAACGACGAACTCCCCTACTGGGTGCGCGTCGGGGAACGGGCACACCTGGTGGTGCCGTATTCGCTGACGACAAACGATGCCAAGCTCGTGGGCGGGCCGCTCGTCACAGGCCGTGCCTTCGGTGACATGCTCATCGACACGGCCCACGAACTGCTGGGCGAGCAGCGCACGCGCATGATGTCGGTCGGCCTGCATGCCCGCATTACCGGGCATCCGGGTCGCCTCGTCGGGTTGCGTCGATTCCTCGATCACGTGCAGGGGCATCCCGACGTCTGGCTCTGCCGGCGTCGCGACCTGGCCTTGCACTGGCGCACGCACGTGCCCCCACCGGCGCTGTGATGCCCGCCATCACGGCCCGTCCCGTGGAGGCGGAGGCGTTCGCGCCCTTCGGCACGCTGATTCATCCGCCGGCGCACGCAGGCCAGCGGGAGATGTTCAGCGAATGGGCGTTACCTGTCACGGGACTTCGGCCGCAGCTGCACGTCAACCGGGTGGCGCCGAGCCGGTTGCCGCTGACCGTCTCTCAGGTGGAACGGCATCCGCACGCCGCCCAGATCTTCCTGCCGCTTGATGCGGGCACCTATCTCATCGTCGTGATGCCGTCCCTCGACAGCGGCGCGCCCGATATCGTCCGCGCCTGCGCCTGGCTGGTCCCCCCCATGCTGGGCGTCGCCTATCGCCCGGGTGTCTGGCACACCGGCATCGTCGCCCTCGACCGGGAATCGTGTTTCTCGGTGCTGATGTGGCGTGGCGCCGCCAATGACGATGAGATGGCGGCGGTGTCGCCGGTGACGGTGGCCTTGTGACCCGTGGGGCACGGCGACGACGAAGGAGACACGCATGAAGGTGGGAATCATCGGTGCCGGATTTGCCCGCGCGGCCTACCTGCCGGCCCTGCGCCACGTCCCCGGCGCGACGGTGGTCGCGCTGGCCTCGGCCCGGCTCGACCGGGCGCGGGCAGTGGCGGACGAATTCGGCGTGCCGCATGCCTATGACGACTGGCAGGCGATGCTGCGGGCGCACACCTTCGATCTCGTGTGCATCGCGACGCCCACGGTCCTGCACGCCCCGCAGACGCTCGCCGCGCTGGCATCCGGCGCGCACGTCCTGTGCGAGAAACCTGCGGCGATGCATGCCGCTGAAGCGCGCACCATGCTCGAGGCCGCCGAGGCGGCCGGGCGTCTGCATGTCATCGACCATGAGCTGCGCTTCAACCCCAACCGCATGCGCATCGCCTCGCTCATTGCCGACGGCACGCTGGGCGACATCAGGCACGTCATCATCACCAACATCGGTGCAGCCTGGAACGACCCCGGCAGTCGCGCGCGCCACGACTGGTGGAGCCTGGCCTCCGAGGGCGGCGGCCGCCTCGGTGCCAACGGCAGTCACCAGGTCGATCTGCTCAGGTGGTGGCTGGGCGCGGTGTCGTGGGTCACCGGCGCGGCACCGGTCATGGTGCCGCAGCGGCGCGACCCGGCGAGCGGCGAGGCGTGGACAGCGACGGCCGACGACGTGGCGTACTTCACCGCGGAGATGGCATCAGGAGCGGTGGCGCAGGTGTTCATCTCGGCGGTGGCCGCGCGCACCATGTCGAATGTCACGCAGCTGTTCGGCTCACGCGGCACGCTGCTGCTCGACAACCAGGACGAGCGGTTGTGGCTGGCGCGCGGCAGCAGTGCATTCGAGGACATCTCGGTGGCCGATCCGAATGCGGGCCTGCCCGGCGTCGGCGCCGGCATCTGGAATGTGTCGGTGGTGGGCCTGCTGCAGGCGCTGGGTGCCGCCATCCAGCAGGGGCATCGGCTGCCGCAGGCGGCGACGTTCGCCGACGGCCTTGCCACCCAGTGTGTGCTCGATGCGGTGCGGCTGTCGGGCACCGAACGCCGATGGGTGCGTCCGGCCGACATCGCGCTACGCTGACGTCGCACCGCACTCGGCGGACACGCCTCGGTGCGCCGCGTGGCGCCAACCCGACGCGCGCCATCGACGCGTTGAGAACAGACCAGGGCCTCGACGCCTCAGGGCGCGCCGCGTTCAACGGTCTCGGCCAGAGCCAGCAGCTCGTCATCTGTCAGGCCACTGCCTGACGCCGCGAGCCCCTGACAGACACGCCAGGCGTCAAAGCGGCATCCGGTCGGTGAGCCCTGCGCCTGCGCGAGGCGCACGAACGCTGGCCCCAGCGCTTCGGGATCACGCAGGGCGGCGCGACGGGCCTCCGGCCACGCGTCATACTCGGCGGCCGTCACTCCGGTCGGCTTGATCCGCGCCCCAGGCGTGACGGTATTGAACGACACGCGAGACCCGCAGAACTCGAGGGCGGCGGCACGTGTCAGGCCTTCGACGCCGAACTTCGCGGCACAGTAGGCCGTTTCGTCGGCGAACCCCTGCACACCAGCTCTTGACGACACGTTGATGACAGACCCGCCGTGCATCGCGAGCCTGGCCGCGACCGCACGCATCAGCAGGAAGGTGGCCGACAGGTTCACTGCCAGCACGTGGTCCCACACCGCATCGTCCGTCGTGGTCATCGACGTGATGGGCAGCACGGCGGCATTGTTCACAAGAATGTCGGCGGCATCATCACCAGCGGCCATCCACTGTCCGAGCGCGTGCACCGACGGACGGTCTGCCAGATCGACGCCTCGCGCCTGCACCAGGAGTCCCTCTGCTGCCAGTCGGCTGGTGGCGGCCTCGAGTTCGTCGGCTACTTCGGCGACCAGCGTCACGCGGGCCCCGGCCCGGGCCAGTGCCGCAGCCGCACCGAGGCCGAGGCCTCGCGAGGCCCCGGTCACCACGGCATGCCGTCCATTCAGCGAGGGCATCGCCTCAGTGCAGGAGCGCGCGCGTCACGTACGCACACGCGAAGCCGATGTAGTTGCCCATCGCATAGCCGAAGATGCCGACGATAATGCCCGGCGTGACGAGCGAGGGCCACTTCATCGACATCGAGAGGGCCAGCGCCGACCCGGGCCCGCCCACGGCGGCCTGGCTGGCGATCGTGATCGTCGCCAGATCACGCCGCAGCAGCCATCCCCCGGCATAGACGATGACGGCATGCACGGCGATGATGGTCAGCATGTAGGCGAACAGCATGAGGCCTGAAGTGCCCAGTTCGCTGATTACCGCCGAGGTGCCGATCACCACGAAGAACAGGTGCAGGGCAAAGTACGACAACACCGTGGTGCCTTTCAGCTGGCGCACGGCGGGCACCTGCGCCACGATCAGGGCGAGCGTTGTCTGCCAAAGGACGGGGGGAAAACCCGGCAGCAGCGGCGCAAGCTGTGCGGACAGCCATAGAATCGCCAGAGGAAGGCCGGCCAGGATGGCCATCTCTGTAACACTGAGGTCGGCGTGCGACCAGGCATCGCGAATGCGCGCGCTTTCCCGCTCGGCCGCTTCTGGGTCGGTCGTCACCGCGCCGTTTCGGTAGAAGCGAGATAACAGGCCGAACAGCCCGACCTGCGCCAGCATCCAGGGCACCGTCGACAGGTTATCGGCCACCGAGGCGGCTGCAAAGATCGACGGCTCTGTTTCGAGTCCGCGGCCAATAGCCACAAAGTTCATCCCGCCGCCGACGAATGCCCCTGCGAACTGGCCAGACAGTTTCCACGTTTCCGGACCGAGAGCGTCAGCAAAGAGCAGGCCACCCGCAAGACCACCGGCAAAGCTGCCGACCATCGCGAGCAGGTAGCAGATCACAATCGAACGGCCTGCGCGCTGCAGGTCGCGCAAGTCTGACGCGAGAATCACGAGCACGATCGCATACGGCACCGCGTAGGTGTTGACGCCGTCATAGGCCAGCGATGCGTGAGGCATGACGCCCGCATTCGACAGCACGATGCCCAGCAGCGTGCAGACGACCGCCGAGCTGATCTGCTGCACGGCCGGCACGCGGCGCTCGAGCCACCGCGAGAACGCGATCAGCCCGAGCATAAACGCCATGAGCGCCACCGGATCGTGAATCATGCGCCGCCATGCTACTGGAGTGATGATTCCACTACAATGCCGCGCTATGGAGACATCCCGACGCAACTTTGCCGCCCTGCTCGGTGCCCTGGCCGCCGCCCCGCTGTGGGATCAGGCGGTCGCCGAGGCGCAGACACAGGGCACGGTCACAGCCGACACGCTCAGGGCGCTGCTCGATGCGCAGGGCGGGGCCGGCATCTTCGCCGACCCGGCGCGCTTTGCTGAACTGCAGAGCGCGGTCACGCGTTCAGCCATCATCGTCGCGGCCCTGCGCGCCTTCGATGTGCCGGCGGATGTCCCCCCGGCCGTCATGTTCAGTCGGAGCTGAGCCATGGCCGACGAACTCTGGTTCCAGTCGATTGCCGAATTGTCGCGCCAGCTCGCCGCGCGCACCCTGTCGTCGGTGGCGCTGACCCGTGCCTATCTCGATCGCATCGAGCGGCTCGACACGCCGCCGTTTCCGCTGCCGGCCGGTCCGCAGGATCGTCCCGGTGATCGGCTCGCCTCGGTCACCACCGTGGTGCGCGAGCAGGCCCTCGCTGACGCGGCCGAGGCCGACCGTGCCCTCGCCGCCGGTCCGCCGAAGTCACCGCTCCACGGCATTCCCTACGGCGTCAAGGATCTGCTCGACACCCGCGGCGTGCGTACCACTTGGGGCTCACAGGTCTTCGCCTCGCGCGTATCCGACCGAGACGCCGCCGTCGTGGAACGGCTGCGGGCCGCTGGTGCCGTGCTCATTGGCAAGATGACGACAGCCGAGTTTGCCGGGGGCAGTATCAGTACAGCTCTGAACCCGTGGAAGCTCGACCGCTCGACGCAAGGCTCATCGAGCGGCACCGTCGTCGGGGTGGTGGCCGGCCTTATCGGATTCGGCATCGGCACCGAAACGGGTGGGTCGATTGTCTTCCCCGCCTCGGCGGTCGGCGCGACGGGCCTGCGGCCGACGTTTGGCCGGGTGAGCCGCTTCGGCTGCATGTCGCTGGCCTGGAGCCTCGACAAGATCGGGCCGGTCGCCCGGTCGGCCGAGGACTGCGGCGTCATTCTGCAGGCGATTGCCGGTGGCGACCCGCGCGACCCGGGCACCGCCGATCGGCCTTTTCAATTCAACACCACACTGGGCTCGCTGAAGGGTGTGCGCATCGGCGTGCATCGGCCCGAGATTGATGCGCCAGAAGCTGCGCCAAACCGCCGGTCCTTCAATGACGCGCTCGCGGTGTTCCGTCGACTCGGTGCGACCGTCGAGGATTTTGTCCTGCCGGTACGCCCGTACTTCGAAGTGTTCATGCACCTCACGAGTGTGGAAAGCGCCGCATCGTTCCGGCGCCTGTTCACGGACGGCTCAGTGAATGGCCTGTTTCCGTATAACTGGTCACGGCGCGCCGACTGGATGGCAGCCAGCATGGCCCCGGCCTACGACTATCTGCAGGCCCAGCGCATCCGTCAGCTCATCGTGATGGACGGCGATGCGCTGCTGCAGCGCTTTGACCTGGTGGTGTGCCCCACGTTCCCTGGGGGCGCCCCCGATCGCTACGCTCCGACGTCGCCACCGCTGCCGCCGCCGCCCGTGTCGCCGGCGCCGCCGCAGTTGCCGCGTCTCAACTGGGTGGGCAACCTGTCGGGGCTGCCCGGCATGTCCTTTCCCTGCGGGTTCGACCCCGACGGCATGCCGCTCGCCCTGCATCTGATGGGTCGGCCCTGGGCGGAGCAGGCGGTGATTGACGCGGTCCGGCACTTCCAGCGCGACACCGACTGGCATACCCGGCGGCCACCCTATCCGTGGCGCGCCTGAGGGACACATCGCTCTGAAGGCGGCCGACCATCGAGACCGGCAACTCGACCTGCACTTTCGTCGCCTAGCCGATTGCCGTGCCCACCTGGTGCGCGATCGCTTCGGCGGCCCAGCCGCGCGCCTCGAAGACGGCCATCGCCGTGCGGATGCCCGCCAGCGTGCCGGCAAGGCCCTGCGCTTCGTTGAAGGCCGGCACGAGCCCCGAGATCCGCACCACTTCACAATTAGGACGCCGCGGCGTTGGCCGCCGACCCGACGATCGCACGCTACTGCCTAAGCCGGTTGTATTTGCGCAGTGCCGCACGCAGGCCGTCGTGCGGCAGACGCTCCACGCGGCGGTTGTTGATCCCCGTCATGGTCTCTGCCGCCACGAGGGCGTTGATGATTGCCTCCTCCGTGGCCCAGGCGGTGGCATCGAAGAGCGGGCTGATCTCTTCGTTGGAGACCATCTGCAAAGCGGCCAGGCCGGAGGCCTTGAAGGCGTCGGGGTTGGCGGTGGAAAACGCCAGGAAGATATCGCCGGAGCCGTTGCCCGACAGGCCGCCGGTTCTCGCCATGCCAAGCGTGGCACGGCGTGCGAGCCGCTTCAATTGGTGCGGCATCAACGGCGCGTCGGTGGCCACGACGATGATGATCGAACCCAGATCGCCGCGGGCCGGATCGGCCTCCAGCGCCGCCTGCTGCGGTGTCTGCGGAATCTCCTTGCCCACCGGCACCCCCGCCACCATCAGTTGCCCGCGGCGGCCGAAATTCGACTGCACGAGGACTCCCACGGTGTAGCTCGCGCCGTCGACCTTCACGACGCGCGATGAGGTGCCGATGCCTCCCTTGAAGCCGAAACACACCATGCCGGTGCCGCCGCCCACGTTGCCTTCCGCCAACATGCCGCCCTTCGCGGTATCAAGGGCTTCGAAGGCGTGCTGCGGCTTCACGTGGAAGCCGTTGATGTCGTTGAGCGCCCCGTCGTAGGTCTCGGCAACCACTGGCAGCGACCACCAGTAGCCTGAGGCGTCAGGCGGGCCGGTCCTGATCCGCCACTGAATGACCGCGTCGCGCACCACGCCCACGCTGTGGGTGTTGGTGATCATGACCGGACCTTCGAGGAATCCCGATTCTTCGAGCCACGTGGTGCCGGTCATCTCGCCGTTGCCGTTCTGGGAGTACCAGCCCGCAAACGACGGTTTGGCCATCGAATCGAGGCCACGCGGCATCACGGCCGTCACCCCGGTGCGAACGGGCCCCTCGCCCGCCTTGAGAGTCCCCTGGCCGGAGATGATGGTCGAGTGACCCACGGTGACACCAGCCACGTCGGTAATCGCGTTGAGCGGACCGGGACTGCCGTCAAACGGCACCCCGAGGTCGCGCGCGCGAGGCGCTCGCTGACCGGACACCACCGGCGCCAGAAGCAGGGTGGCGGCCAGCATCGAGGCCACCGTGGTGGGTGCGGTGAGTCGACTCATGTGGGCAAAGTGTAACGCCAATATGCCTAGCGGGCGTGAGGGCGGGCGCCGCGCCCATCACCGCTGCACGCTGAGGCGCTGACGCAGGTCGTCGAGTCCGATCGTGGCCCCGTCCTCAGGCTCCCCCCGCACCTCGTCTTCGTGGTCCAAGTGGTCTGGTTCACGCTGTCGTTCGCGGTGGTGGCGCGCCTGATGATCTGGCCCTGTCTGTCGAGGAGTTGCTCCGTATCTCCGCGCCTTCCTGGAGCCTTTCGAAAGCACCGCGGAGACAGGGAGCCACGCAGCTACGCAGGAAACGCCAGTGCCGCTGAGCGGCACAATCGAGCGCCCCGTCGCCATCCGCTACAATGCGCGGCATGCGGCGGCTTGCCCTGCTCCTGGCCCTATGCGCGCTGGCGACGCCCCTGGCGCGACAGGCGCCGGCGAATCTCGTCATCGAGAAGAACGTCGAGGCGCGCATGCGCGACGGCGTCGTGCTGCGCGCGGACGTCTATCGCCCGGCCGGCGGGGGACGGCGCCCGGCACTGCTGCAGCGCACGCCGTATTCGAAGAATCCGGGGACGGCCGACAGCCAGTTCCATCGCCTGGCCCGCGCCGGCTTCGTGGTGGTCGTGCAGGACACGCGCGGACGCTACATGTCGGACGGCGTCGCAGTGCCGCACGATGAAGGCGCCGACGGCTACGACACGATCGAGTGGGTGGCGACGCGGCCGGACGTGGACGGCCGCGTCGGGATGTTCGGCGGCAGCTACAGTGCAACGGTGCAGCTGCTCGCGGCGCCCCTCAGACCGCCGCATCTCGTGGCGCTCTTTCCGTCGGCGTCGTATGCGAGCCGCTACGACATGGTGTTCCAGGGCGGCGCGTTCTACCTGGGAGACGGCCTGTCGTGGAGCCTCGGCCAGGCCAAGGACGTCCGCCGACGGATGCTCGAGCCGCAGGCGAACCGCGACGGTGAACTCGGCCTCTCGCCGGAGGAGCGCAAGCAGTTGCAGGGCGAGTGGTATCGCCACCTGCCGCTCAATACGATCGAAGCGCTGCAACTGCGCCGCTATTCACCCGGGTACTTCGAGTTGCTGCAACGTCCCTCGTACGACACGTTCTGGACGACGTTCGACGTCGCGGCGAAACACCCGCAGTTCGAGGTGCCGGCGTATCACCTGACCGGCTGGTACGACAGCCTGCTGAACGGCACACTCGCCAACTTCAGCGGGCTCCGCGCCAACGCCGGCACCGAGCACGCGCGCCGCAACCAGCGGCTCATCGTCGGTCCATGGACGCATGCCCGGCCCACCAGCACCACCACGAAGATCGGTGCCGTGGACTTCGGGCCGGACGCCGGCTTCGATTCCGAGGGCCTGATCGTCGGATGGTTTCGTCACTGGATGTCCTCGGGAAGGTCCCCAGTCGAGCCAGGGCAAGACAAATCGACGGCGGCGGACTGGCCGGGCGCATGGGTGCGGCTCTTCCTGATGGGCGAGAACCGCTGGCGCGACGAGCAGGAGTGGCCGCTCCGCCGCGCCCAGCCAACGCCGTTCTACCTGCACAGCGCCCGCGGCGCCAATGGTCTCGACGGCGATGGCCGGCTCAACCGTTCGGCCCCCGCCAGTGGTGCGGCATTATCCGACACGTTCACCTACGATCCCGCGAAGCCGGTGCCCACCGGCCTCTCCGGCGCCTACTCACGGATGCCCGTCGACCGCCGCGAGATCCAGCAGCGTTCGGACGTCCTCGTCTACACGTCCGAGCCTCTTGCGGCGCCACTCGAAGTTACCGGACCGATTACCGCCGTGCTCTACATCGCCTCGTCGGCGAAAGACACGGATTTCACTGCTGCGGTCAGTGACGTGCAGCCCGATGGCACCGCCCGCGCGCTCACCGACGGCATCCTCCGCGCCCGCTATCGGAAGAGCAAGACCACGCCCGAGCTGCTGGTCCCGGGCGCGCGCTACGAAGTGCGCATCGATGTCGGCGCCACCGGCAACGTCTTCCTGCCAGGGCATCGCATCCGTCTCGAAGTCTCAAGCAGCAACTTTCCGCGCTACGACCGCAACCCGAACACCGGTGCACCGTTTGCGACCGATGCCACCACCGTGACCGCGCGGCAGACGGTGTTCCATGCGCCGGATGCGGCGTCGCACCTCATCCTGCCGGTGATTCCACGATGATCTGTCACACGCTGCCGCGCGCCGCGGCGCTGCTGTGCCTGGCGCCGGCGTTTGCCGCCTGCTTGCAGAACAACATCTCCCCGGCAGGCGAACTACCCACGCGCGTCAAGCTTGGCTATACCGTGGCGTCGTCGGCCGCGCAGCAACAGCTGGAGACGCGGTTTCGGCAAGGCGTCTCCGCGGACTCGATGTCCGCCCTGCACAAGCCACTCACCGCGCGGCCACATCCCGCAGGTTCGGCGGGCACGCAGGACGTCGTTCGCTATCTCCAGCAGACGCTGGCGGGTTACGGGCTCGACGTGCAGACCCACGAATATCAGGTGCTGCTCGCAAAGCCGAAGGCGATCGCGATCACGATGACGGCGCCGGCACGACGCGCGCTCAGCATCGACGAGCCGGCGATCCCCGAAGATCCGACGTCGTCGCATCCCGAACTCGGCGGCGGCTACGTGGCCTATTCGGCCTCAGGCACAGCCGAGGGTCAGGTGGTCTACGTCAACTACGGCCTGCCGGCCGACTACGCCGAACTGGCCACACTCGGCGTGTCCGTCAAGGGGAAGATCGCGCTCGCGCGCTACGGACGCAGCCATCGCGCCGTCAAGACGCACACGGCGGAACGGGCTGGCGCCCGCGCGGTCATCCTGTACAGCGATCCCGGCGACGACGGCGAGGCCAAAGGACCTGCGTGGCCGAAGGGCTACTGGCGAGGTCAGCACATGCTGCAGCGCGGCAACGCGAAGTACAGCTGGTACTGGCACGGCGATCCGCTGACGCCGGGTGTCGGCGCGACCAAAGACGCCGTGCGGATTCCCGAAGCCACGGCGCCGACCCTGCCGAAGATCCCCGTGGTCGTCGTGAGCTGGGGCGAAGCGCAGCACCTCATGGCGGCGCTCGGCGGCCCGAACGCGCCGGAACGTTTCCATGGCGGGCTGCGCATGCCCTACAAAGTGGGGCCCGGCCCTGCGGCCGTGCGGGTGCAGGTCGAGATGGATCAGGGGTTGCGCCCGATCTACGACGTCGTCGCGTCGCTCAGGGGTGCGAGCACGCCGGAGCGCTCGATCCTCTTCGGCACACACCACGACGCCTGGACGTTCGGCGGCGTCGATCCGGGCACCGGCGCGACGGCCCTGCTCGAAGTGGCGAAGGGGCTCGGTCAGCTCGCGAAAACCGGATGGAAGCCGTCGCGCACGATCGCGTTTGCGTTCTGGGACGCCGAGGAATTCGGTCTTGTCGGCTCCACCGAGTATGCGGAAGCCCTCAGCGCACAGCTCCAGGAGCAGCTCATCATGTACGTGAACATCGACATGTACATGAAGGGACGTTTCGATCCGGGCGGTGTGCCGTCACTCGCGGCGTTCGTAGCGGATGTGGCGAAAGACGTGCCTGAAGGGGACGCGACGGTGTACGAGCGTTGGAAGGTGTCGGAGGCGGCGCGGCAGAAGGTGACGGATACGTCGGCGTTTACGCCGGACCTCGAAGCGCTCGGCAGCGGCGCCGACTTCGTGCCCTTTCAGGATCATCTGGCCGTGCCGACGATGGCGATCGAGTTCATTGGCGACAACGGCTACGGCTTCGGCACCTATCACTCGAACTACGACTCGCGTGCCTACGTCGAGCAGATCGCCGACCCTGGCTTCACGCAGGGCGTGCTGATGGCACAGGTGCTCGGCACGATGGCGCTCCGGATGAGCGAGGCCGAGGTGCTGCCGTTCCGCTTCTCGCACTACGCCACGAAACTGCTCGACGCGGTGGACGCCGCCTCCGGCTGGTCACGCGACGCAGGTGTGGCGATGGACGCGGCGCCGCTCAGGGACCGCGCCGAGGCCGTGCGTGTCGCGTCGGTGGCGCTCGAACAGGCCATCGATGCGGCGCTGGCCGTCGGCGGGGTGTCTTCGTCCGCCCGGGCCGCGCTCAACGACCGGCTGAGCCGCATGGAGCAGACGCTGGCCGATGACGACGGCGCCGCTGACACGAAGTGGTACCGCCACGTGTTCTACGGCTGGAACATCTACTCGCTCTACGACGGACAGCCGTTGCCGGGGCTGGCCGAGGCGTTCCGGCTGAAGGACGCCGCCCGCGTCACCCACGAACTCGGGCGCATCCAGCGCGCGCTGGATCGGATGCACGGCGAGCTGCTGGCGGCGCGCCGGCTGGTGAATTAGTCGCGGCGTCGTCCGGTCCCTACTTGTCGCCCAGGATCTTGCGCAGGTACGTCTCGATCGTGTCGCTGATGGCGATCGTCATCAGGTCGTAACCAACGGCCAGCGGGCCGGCGTAGGTCTGCCGCGTCGGGCCTCTCGTGTTCCGTTCGTCTCCCTGCACCCGTGCTACGCCCCATACCCCGCCAAGCCCTCGTGTGGGTACGCCCCCGGACCAGGACACACGCGATGTAGCCTTCGCCGCGACATGGCCGGCTCGGCGCTCGGGTTGCAACTCTGACGAGGCTGCAGGCTTCACGTAAGGTTGCGGCCCGCATGCTGGTTTCCTCCGAAGAGGCTTCTGACACCCCGCTCGGGCCGCCGTGTTCTCGCGCGAGACCCGGGGTCTGCTACTCGGCGCTCCGGCGCTTACCGAGGCGGGACTCACACCCGCTCGAGACGAACAGCGTGAAGCCGACGATGTCTTGTCCGCTTCGTCACGACACACCACAGGGGGAGTCGATGCGCCTCGACATCAACGCCGAAGGATCGCGATCTGGCGCCACCCCTGCCCTTCGGCGCGGCCTTTTCGTGGTCTACTGACGCGAGGGCATCGGTGCGACCGTCTACAACTTCGACACCGATCGGGCCGACGCTGATCGCCAGACGTACGCAACGCTCGCGCTTCGCGTGGCTCGGCACCCTTCCGAGTTGCCCGAATACCTGGTGACCCGCGCGCTCGCCTGGCAGCCCGTGGCGAAAGTTCGCTGGCCTTCGGCGAACGATGCATCCCGTCTGGACTTCTTCGCTCTCGGCAGACTCGACCCCCGGCTGACAGCCCTGGTCAGTTTTCAACGAGCGCGGCTGGTCAGTTTTCGGTGAGCGTCAACAGTCAGGAGCGCCAGAAATTCAGGCTAGACTCCAGAGTCCACCTCGGCCGATTCACTTTGCGCACGAGGGCGTGTAAGCGCCGAGCCACCCGCGCGCCCGCCCGAGCGCGTCTTCAAGTCGAGACGTGAGGTCAATGTAGACAGGCACGTCGGGGTTCTCGAGCCGAACAACAACCGCGCGTGCGAAGACCTGGTCGGGATTCGCGGGGTCGCGTCGGGTGTCTTCGCAGTAGAGGTCAGCAACCAGCGTGTTGTCGTCACTGCAGAAGTCAGCCTGCTTGGTGCGGTACACGTGGCACGACGTTGAAGGGGCCCAGAGCACCTCGGCATCGGCGAGGTCACGTGGGGCGACATGGGCGAACATGGGCTGCTGGCCTCTCGTCGCCGTCCACTCTTTGTTGTCGCGCGTAAAGCCATAAAGGTCGTTCCACCTGGTCCTGGCGCCATCGACGATGTCTGTGGTGACCGTGACCTCCGGTTGGTTGGTGCAAACAAGACGCTGGCCCGAGGGCGATACCGACAGATGCGCACACCCCGTGATGCCAGCAGAGGCAACATCAACCCGTTCGAATGTCTCACCCGCTCGCCACGCAGTGGCGGTCGTGTCGATGAGGACAGGGCGAGGGTCTTTTCTGTCGATGTACGGGTCGAGTCCGACAAGCCACGGGCAGGTGTGAGCCTCGCGAGTCCCCGTAGGTCTCGTCGCAAACCGCCACACCGATGAATGAATCGCGAGCCAACCGGGGCGGCCCGCGATTGGATAGGGGTCCTCGCCGGCGCAGTCGTACGATCGCATACCGGTTTCGCGGTTGAGCGCGCCCAGTACGATTGTGACGGGGTTGGTGTTTGTGACAGACCCGCGGAGGTCGCTGGTCGCAGGCACCGCCTGCTGTGAGGTGTCGGACCATCGATCCGATTCGTCGGCGCGCTCGCTCACGTTTCTGCTGCCGAACACGAGCGTGTCGTTGTCGAGCCACGACGGCTTGTCGCCACTGCTCATCTCGACCTCGGCTCCGCTGACAAGGTCTTTGACGATGAGGGCGAGTCGGCGTTGCTGGGTCAGGCGATTGAACGCCACTCGCCGACCGTCGGGACTCAGGACGGGGTAGATGTGGCCCGTGCCTTCAACGAGGCGGCCGTAGTCTGTGATGCTACCGGTGCCGGCGTTGAACCCGAGTTTGCGAATCTCACAACCCGAAACTTCGTAACGCCAGCACGTGGCACGCGGCCCCACCGAGACCAGAATCGTGCGCTCGGGTGGCGCGGTGGCATCTGCGCCAGCCTCTTCGGTCGGGCGAGTCGTCGAGAGGCGGCTCTCTTGATCAAGCTCCTGCTCGAGCTTGGCGATCTCCTCGGCGGTCATGGCCTGCTGCCCGAGCGCCTGCACCCGCAGGGACGCGCCGTCTCGGCCCCCGTCGTAACCGACGCCCCCCGTCAGCAGACCGGAGAGCAACACCCACCCCGATGCGACGTACGTCTTGGTCATTTACGCCGATCCTCCTGCCGCTCTGGCCCTGTCGGCTCTGGGTCTGAACACAGGCCTTCCGTCCACCGGGAAGCCGCCCATACAGTCTATCGTCTGTACTTCCCGCTCCTGTCATAGAACTCGTCCGTGGCTCTGAATTTCGGCACCTGTCGCGGTCGCCACGCCTACTCCGTCGGGCCAGTCCACCTGTCGGCGCGTTTGCCCGCATGCTCACGTATCTCGTTCTGACCGGCGCCACTTGTTGCATAATCCGGCTGTCGTTCGGCGTCATGAATTGTGGTTTCACGAGCCGTGGGCGTTTCGGCCGTGTGAAGGAGGACTGGATGGGCGTACGACTGCTTGCCCGGGGAGTGTTCGTCGTGCTCTTGACGGCGGCACCGGCCATGGCTCAGGAGCGGACCGGCAGCATTGCCGGCAGCATCACCGACTCGTCCGGCGGCGTGTTGCCCGGGGCGACGATCCAGGCCACCAGCCCGTCGCTCGTGGGCGTGCAGACGGCGATCGCCGATGCGCAGGGCAACTATCGGTTCCCGGCGCTGACGCCCGGCACCTACGAAATCACGGCCACGCTGCAGGGCTTCACGACCGCCAAGACCGCGGCCGTGCGTCTGGCCATCGGACAAGTGCTGACGATCAATCTCGCACTGTCGGTGGCGACGCTGGCCGAAAGTGTCACGGTCACGGCCGAGACGCCGATCATCGACGTCCGGCAGAACGCCGCCACGGCATCGATCACGGCCGAGGAGATTGCCAATCTGCCCAAGGCGCGCGACTTCACCGACCTGGTGAAGACCGCGCCCGGCACGCAGCAGGAACGCAAGTCCGGCATCCAGATCGACGGCGCCGGCGGCGCCGAACATCGCTACGTCATTGACGGCATGGACACCACCGGCATCCGCACCGGCGTTTCGGGGCAGGAAATGCCGGTCGACTTCGTCGAGGAAGTCCAGGTCAAGTCGTCTGGTTACAACGCCGAGTTCCGCGCCACCACCGGCGGCGTGATCAGCGCCATCATCAAGACCGGCAGCAACCAGTGGCGCGGCGGCGTCGGCTACTACTTCCGCAACAACAGCTTCAACGGCACGCCGCGTCAGGAACTGCGCCTGCTGCCGACCGATTCTGCGCGCTCCGAGTACATCACGCGTCCGGATGACACGTTCTCGCGGCACGAGCCGACGTTCGACCTGGGTGGTCCCATCATTCGTAACCGCGCGTGGTTCTACTTCGGCGCCGCGCCGGACATCGAGCGCAACGCGCGCACGGTCACGTTCCGCAGCAACGGCGTGCGGCAGACCTTCGAGCAGAACGAGGAGGACTACAACTCGATTGCCACCGTCACCGCGCAATTGAGCCGCAGCCTGCGTTTCAAGGGCACGGTCAACCGTCAGTCGTTCCGCGACGAGCCGGGCTTTCCGACCATTGAACCAGACGGCACCAGCACGTCGAATCCGTCACTGTTTCCCGGCACGATCGTCCTCGACCTGTTCGACAACTTTTATGTCGGCGCGCTCGACTGGGTGGTGGGACCGAAACTGTTCGTCAACCTGACGACGGGGTTGTACGACTACGGCACGCACGGCGAGGGCGCCGGCACCCAGTTGCGGCACGTGTTCGGCACCTCGAATATCCAGAGCAGCAGCTTCAACTTTCCCGAGATACCCGACAGCCTGCGATTCGTCAGCGGCTACGCCGACTTCCCGTCGAGCAGCGTGACCAAGTTCGACGACTTCACGCGGCACGGCGTGAACGCCGACGTGTCGTACTACGCCAGCCGCTGGGGCCAGCACTCGCTCAAGGCCGGCTTCCAGTACGAGCGCATCGGCAATTCCCGGCTGGGCGGCGCACAATACCCGTCCATCAACCTGCAGTGGGGCTCGCCACGCAATACGCTCGACGGACGCAGCGTCCGCGGTACCTACGGCCATTACACGGTGACCAGAGTCCATAGCGCCGGCGACATCAGCACCCACGGGCTCGGGCTGTTCGTACAAGACTCATGGACGGTGCGACCGAACCTGACCCTCAACCTTGGGCTGCGCACCGACAAGGAAGAAATTCCCTCCTACAGCGAGGGCAACTCGGGCATCAAGTTCGGCTTCAAGGACAAGCTCTCGCCCCGCGCGGGCTTTGCGTGGGATCTCTTTTCGAACGCGAAATGGAAGGCCTATGGCAGCTTCGGGATCTTCTACGACACGTCGAAACTCGAAATGCCACGCGGTCTGTTCGGATCGGAGCACTCGGTCACGTATTACATGACTCTCGACACGTTCAACTGGCCGGCGATTCAGTGCGCCCATCCGGTCAACCCCGGGCCCAACTGCCCGGGCACATTCATCGAACAGGTGGACTTCCGCCACCCCGCCAACTCGGCCACCAACTTCCTGATCGATCCGACGCTCAAGCCGATCCGCACGCGCGAGTACACGCTCGGTCTCGACCACGAGTTCAACCAGCGGACGGCGCTGGGCGTTCGTTACGCGCGCAAGCGGTTCGACCGCACCATCGAGGACACCGGCGTGCTGGTGCCCGGCGTCGGCGAGGTGTATCGCATCACCAACCCCGGCGAACGGCTCGGCGAGAACGTGCTGCGCGACTTCGCCGGCTGCACCAACTGCCCCAACCAGCCCAAGCCGACCAGACACTACGATGGCGTGGAGTTCCGACTGGAGAAGCGGCTCAGCAACAACTGGCAGGCGACGGTGACGTATCTGCTCAGCCGCCTGTCGGGCAACTACTCCGGTCTGACCAGCTCGGACGAAAACAATCGCAACTCACCGAGCGTCAACCGGTTCTTCGACGGACAATACAACTCCTTCGATCGTCTCGGGCGGGCGGTGTTCGGGCCGCTGCAAACCGACCGGCCGCACGTCTTCAAGGTCCAGGGGTTCTACAACACGCCGTGGGGCACGAGCCTCGGCCTCTATCAGCTGCTCGAGAGCGGGACGCCGCAACAGACCCAAATGAGCGAGAAGGGCATTCCGTTCTTCCCGTTTGGCCGCAACAATCTCGGACGCACGGCCACCTTCTATCGCACCGACCTGCTGTTACAGCACGACGTCCGCCTGCCGGGAGGGCACCGGATCAACGTCGGGTTGAACGTTGAAAACCTGTTCGACCATGCCACGGTGACCCGCAACTTCACCACCGCCTATCGTGACACCTTCAACGTGTCCGATCAGACGTTCTTCAGCGGCACGTTCGACCCGGTGGCTTTGCAGGCCGCCTCGCCGGCCAGCATCCGTCCAGAATCGCGCTATCTGCTGGCGGACCAATGGCAGGACCGCCGGCAGATGCGGCTGCAGGTGCGCTACAGCTTCTAGCCAGAGGTGAATCATGTGCCGACTGATCCTGTGCGCGCTCGCCGTTGCCCTTACTGTCACGGCCGTTCCGTCCGCTCAACAATCGTCGACCTGGCGCCCCGTGATCCTGTCGGACACGGGCATGGTGTCGTCCGGCCATGCGCTCGCCTCCGACGCCGGCATCAGGATCCTGCGCGCGGGCGGCAATGCCATTGACGCCGCCGTGGCCGCGTGGGCCGTGCAGGGCCTCACCGAGCCGGAGATGACCGGCATCGGCGGCGACATGTTCATGCTCATCTACCTCGCCAAGACCGGCGAGGTGAAGTTCATCAACGGCACCGGCGTCGCGCCGATGGCGGCGACGGTGGATTTCTACAAGGGTAAGGGCGGGCTGCCCAGCGACGGCATTCTCTCGGTCAGCGTGCCGGGCGCAGTCGCCGGCGCGGAACTGGCGGCGAAGACCTACGGCACAAAGCCGCTCGCCGAACTGCTGGCGCCAGCGGTCGACCTGGCCGACCAGGGCTTCCCCATCAGCGAGTCGCTCGCCGGCGCGATTCGCGGCAGCGCGAAGAAGCTCTCCCCGTCCGCCAGGGCGATTTGGTACAACGGCGACACGCCGAAAGGTTTTGGCGATCGCGTCGTCCAGAAGGATCTCGCCAACACACTGCGCGACATCGGCGCGAAGGGCAGCGCCGCGTTCTACCAGGGCCCGGTCGCTGAGAAGTTCGCCGCCTACATGAAGGCCGAGGGCGGACTCATCGACCTGAAGGATCTGGCCGGCATCCGTGCCAACGAGGATCCGTCGATCAAGATCACCTACAAGGGGATCGACGTCTACGAGTGCCCGCCGAACTCGCAGGGCTTCGTGATGCTGCAGGCGCTCAACATCCTCGAGGGCATGAACGTGCGCTACCTGCGGCACAACAGCGCGCCGTACCTGCACGCCGTCACCGAGTCACTGAAGCTCGCGTTCGCCGACCGCAACAAGTACGTGGCCGATCCGAAGTTCACGCCGAACATTCCGATGCGCGAGATGCTGTCGAAGGAGTACGCGGCGGCACGCCGGGCGCTCATCAACCCCGACAAGGCGATCGACGGCGAAGCGCCCTTCGGCAACCCGCGCGGGCCGGCGACGTCGAGCCAGCCGCGGGTCGGCTACGCGACTCCGCAGCCCGTGCCCGGCACCGTGATCACGGCTGAGGAGAACGGCCACACCACCTACCTCGCCGTTGTCGACAAGGACCGCAACATGGTGTCGGTCACCTCGTCCCTGCTCAGCCTGTTCGGCAGCGGACACGTCGTCGCGGGCGCCGGCTTCGTGCTCAACAACCGGATGGCCTACTACGGGCTCGACGAGGACGACGTGAACGTGCTGCGGCCGGGGAAGCGCGTGCGCCAGACCATCAACCCGGCGCTGGCCCTGAAAGACGGCAAGCCCTACATGGTCTTCGGCACGCCGGGCGCGGATACCCAGCCGCAGGCCCAGCTGCAGTTCTTCCTCAACGTGGCTGAATTCGATATGAACGTGCAGCAGGCGCTCGAACAGGATTCGGTTGTCAGCACGTCGTTCAAGAGTTCGTATTACCCGCATCTTGCCGAAGGCAAACTCCAGGTCCCGGCGTCACTGCCGAAGCACGTGCTCGACGAGCTGGCGGCGATGGGCCACAAGCTCGACATCCGTAACGTCCGAGGTGTCGGATCCGTCAAGGCGATTGTCATTCATCCCAGGACGGGCGTGTTGATGGGCGGCGTCAGTCCCACGCGCGACAGCTACGTGATGGCCTACTGACCGCGCGGCGCCATGATGCTCGTCCGTTCGGCCGCTGCCGTCGCGCTGAGCGCCGTGCTGCTGGCGTCGAGCTGCAGCCGCGAGAGGCCGCCACTGCCTTCCCGCGACTTCAGCGATCTCGATCCCGAGGTGGCTGCGCTGCTCACGGCACTGACGGCAGAGGTCGAAGCCGACGCCGCCGACGCCGCGCGTTGGGGCCGGCTCGCCATGGCCCTCGAGGCCAACGGTTTGCTGGTACCGGCGGCCTCCGGCTATCAGGTTGCCGTGCGTCTCAACGGCAAGGAGGCGCGCTGGCGGTACCGGCAGGCGCTGGTTCGGGAGCGCCGGGGAGACGTGGGCGAGGCGCTCGCAGACCTCGAACAGGTGATCGCGCTGGCGCCCGAGTACCCGCCGGCGCGATGGCGCCTGGGGATGTGGTTGCTGGATCGCGGTGACGCCGCGGCCGCGTTCTCGGCGTTTCAAGCCGCCATCCGCCTCGCACCCGGCGATCCGGCTGGATACGCGGGCGTGGCCCTGGTACATCTGTCGAAACAGGAGAACGCCGAAGCGGCGGCGGTCCTCGAGAAGCTCCTCGCCGCGACGCCGGGCGATCGCTATGCCATGCAGCTGCTCGGCACGGCCTACCGGAGACTCGGCCGCGAAGATGAGGCGCGCTTCGCGCTGATCGTCGGCTCGACCGGGCAACCGGCCTGGACCGATCCGTGGTCCGACGAGATCAGCCAGTACCGGCGCGGGTTTGCCGCGATGCTGAAGGAGGCGACGCAGCTCGGGCTGGAACGACGCTTCGACGAAGCCATCGCGCTGCTCGACCGGTTGATGCAACTGCGACCGGCCGACCAGGCACTGCGCGTGTATCTCGGCGGCATGCACGCAGCGGCCGGCAGGGTCGATCGGGCGGCGTCGATTCTCGATCCGATCATCGCAGCGGATCCGTCGCAGTTCGACGCCACGATGCACCTGGCATCCGGCTACTTGTTCACTGGCGACCTCGATCGGGCGGCCGACTACGCTTCTCGGGCACTGGCACTCCGGCCGGCCAGCGCCGACGCCGCCAAGCTGCGCGGCATGGTGGCCTGGCAGCAGGGCCGCACCCGCGAGGCTGAAGCCCTCCTCGCTGCCGCGGCCGGGGCCGATCCGCGCGACCCAATGCCACACTTGTGGATGGGGATGATCCTGGGGCAGCAGATGCGCTACCTTGAGGCGCGGCAGCGCTTTGAAGCGGCGCTATCCCGGAATCCGCTGCTCGGCGATGCCTTGATCGGCGTGGCGGACACCTTTGCGGCCGTCGGGGCGTTCGCGCAGGCGCGGGTCGCGATCGAACGCGCCGGGCAGGCGGAGCCGAACAACCCGCGGCTCGCAGCCGCCCGCGATCGCATCCTCACCGCGGCCAAGACGTCGCGATGAGGTGCGTCCTGGTTATCGCTGCGTGGTGTGTGGCCGCGTGCGCTCCCCCACCGGAACCCGGCAAAGGCGCCGCATCGCCGCCAACGGCAGCAGCGCCGTGGTTCGAGGACGTCGCCGCCGCGCGCGGCATCACGTTCGCACACCGATCCGGGCATGAGACGCGCCACCCGCTCCCCGAAATCATGGGCGGCGGCGCCGCGCTCCTCGACATCGACGGCGACGGCGATCTGGATGCGCTCTTCATCCAGAGCGGTCGCCTGTCGGCGCAGGAGGGCGCGCCCGCAGGCCATCACCTCTATCGCAACCGGGGAGACGGCACGTTCGAAGACGTGTCGGCCGGCAGCGGCATCGCCGCCGTGGCGGGCTACGGCATGGGAGCCGCAACCGGCGATTACGACAACGACGGTGATGTCGACGTCTACGTCACCAACCTCGGCGCGAACGTGCTGCTGCAGAACGACGGGCGCGGCCGATTCGCCGATGTTACGCGACTCGCCGGCGTGGCGGGATCGGGCTGGAGCACGAGCGCGGCGTTTGTCGATGTCGACGCCGACGCTGACCTCGATCTCTTCGTCACCCGCTATCTCGACTGGCACAGCGAGATCGAGCGCGAATGCTACAGCCTCACCGGCGTCGCCGACTATTGCAGCCCGAAGAACTACGACGCGCCGACGAGCGACCTGCTGTTTCGCAACAACGGCAACGGCACCTTCACCGATGTATCTCGCGCGTCCGGTCTCGCCACCGCGGTCGGCAACGGCCTGGGCGTGATCGCCGACGACGTCAACGGCGACGGGCGGGTCGACGTCTTCGTCGCCAATGACGGCACGCCGAACCACCTGTGGATGAACCAGGGCGGCGGCCGGTTCGTCGAGTCGGCACTGATGTCGGGGGTCGCCATCGATCAGGACGGCGCGCCGAAAGCCGGCATGGGCGTGCACGCGGCGGACGTGGACGATGACGGCGACAACGAGCTGATCGTCATGAACCTCGACACCGAATCGGACTCGTTCTTTCGCAATCAGGGAAAGTTCTTCGTCGACGACACCGTCAACGCCGGCTTGCGCATCGTCAGTCGCCGCTTCACGCGGTTCGGCGTGGCGTTCATGGACTTCGACAACGATGGCCGTCTGGATCTCTACGAAGCCAACGGACGGGTCGGGCTCCAGGCCGAGACCTTCTCGGCGGATCCGTATGCCGAGCCCAACCTGCTGTTTCGCGGCACCACCGAAGGGCGATTCGAGGAGGTGACGCCACGAGGCGGCACCGCGCCGGCGCTGGTCGCGACCAGCCGCGCCGCCGCCTTCGGCGACCTCGACAACGACGGCGGAATCGACATCGTCGTCGCGAACCGCGACGCCGCGCCGCACGTGCTGCGGAACGTCGCCCCGGGACGCGGCCGCTGGCTGCTGCTGCGCGTGCTCGAGCGCAACGGCCGCGACGCGATTGGCGCCACGCTGTCGATCGCGGCCGGCGGGCGGACCCTCAGGCGCGATGTGCGAACGGGCTACAGCTATCTGGCCGCCAACGACCCGCGTATTCACGTTGGCCTCGGCGGCCTCACGAACGTGGAGTCGGTCACCGTCCATTGGGCGGACGGCAGCCAGCAGCGCTTCGGGCCGTTCGACGCCGACCGGATCGTGGAGCTGCGCCGGCGTCAGTAGCCGGAAGCGTACCGGGTATTGAAGCGCGGATGCAGGCGCGCGCGGGCGGCCGTGTCACGCCCGGGCAGCGGCTCGAGGGTGTCGCCGTTCAGCGTGTAGAGATCCCTGTCCTTGCACCAGCCGCGCAATTCGAGCACCAGCACGCGCGTCCATCCGGCGGCCGGCGCCGCCGGAGGCGCCTCGAAGTCCATGATCACCGCTTCGCCCGGGCCGAAGATCGCCAACGCGTGATCCTCCTCCGCCACCAGCGGCTCGATCGATCCGAACGCCGTGTACCACCCGCGCTGGTGCCGTGTATCGTCAAGCGGCCGGCGCGCGCCATCGTCGTAGTGCGGCACTCGCTGGGGACCGGTGGTGCGGACGGCGAAACCGTCCGAGCGGAGTTCGGCCGCGCGCAAAGCCAACCGCTGCCGGCGGACATCGGGCAGCGGCTCGGCGAAGACGACGGCCAGGCGGTCCCAGTAGATTTCCTGCGCGGTGCTCAACCGCACGGCCGTTGAACCGGGCGGCAGCGGCGGCAGCGGCAAGGCCATCTGCCTCGGCATCCCCGCCGGATAACCGAACTGCGGCGCCACGGTGTGCCAGCGGCCGTGTCCGTCGCGCACTTCCAACGTCGGCGGCTCGTACACCGCACCGGCCTGCCATGCGGCAAAGACCGTCTGCGCGTAGGGGTACTCGATCCATCCGTCGAGCAGCAGCACGGGCCGGCCCGGACCGCGGTCGATGGGGCCATCGAACGTCACCGTCACGCGATGCGGTCGAGCGAGGCCGATGAAACGGCCGTCGAGCTGCGTCGGCCCGGCCGCCGACAAATCGGCGGCGGCGAGCCGTGCCGTCACGTCTTCACCACGATCGTTCACGGCACTCGCCACCAGGCGTTCCTCGCGATAGAACAACGGCGCGCCGGTCGGCGCCGCGCCGGCAATCGCCTTGCGCTCGTCGAGCGCCATGCGCCATCCGGGCGGCAGGTCGTAGGCCACCAGCGCCGCATGATCGAGATAGGTCACCTCCTCCATGGGTTCGGCGAGCTTGAGCCGGTAGGCGCCGTCGCTCGCCGCGACCGCACCCACGGGCAACATCACGTTCTCACGTGGCACGGGCTCCGAGTAGACCCCGGGGCGCTCGAAGAAACCGATGCCGCCGACACCGAGCACGTCGGTGACGAACCGGAAGCGGCTGCCATCCCAGGCGAACAGCACCGGGCAACTCGACAGCTGTCGTTGCGTTTCGCCAATGTGATGCAGGCGGCCCGCCTCGAGCGCGAGCTCGGTTTGAAACACGCCGTCCGACCAGGTGATCGCCACGAAGTCGGCACGCGGCGCGCCGCCGAGACCGATTGAGATGGGCTGCAGGCTTTGGCCTGGCCCGGACTCGGCGCGCAGGGTCTCGAAAGCCGTCCACCGTGAAGCGGCTCGCACGGCGACCCGCGCGCCGAGGCCCGACACGTTGGAGCGGCGCTGGTCACTGGCGGGATCGCGTCCGGAGAGCCGCAGTCCGAGATAGCGGGAGCGCCCGGGACCCGGGCGCCAGACTACCGGCGCACCGTCGTCACCGATGCCGATCACCGATGGCCCGAGCGCCGGATCGAGGTGCGCAATCGCCCATCCCAGCGCCGTGTCAGCGTCTCCCGGCGCGGCACCGATCAACTCCAGCGCGCCGTCACCGTCCGTATCGGCGATCGCGAGCCGGGAGGCCGCGCCCGGGCCGGGGGTGGGCATCGAATCCGGCCGCCACGCGCCGGCCGGGTCGCGACGCCACCGCTCGATGCCGCGCGTGCCCGCCGTATAAAGCTCCGCATCGCCGTCCGCGTCGAGGTCGGCGGCCACCAGCGCCGCGATCGACGACGAGGCCAACGCTGCCAGGTTGTCGTCGCGACGGTATTCCCAGACGCGGTCATTGATGAAGACGTCGTGCGGCGGCGTAGCCTTGACCACTATCACGTCCGCATCACGGTCGTTGTCCAGGTCGGCAACCGCCACGCCGCGCGACGCGCGGCCGTCGCCCGCCACACCGGCCGTGCGCCCGATCGCCCGGAATCGGCCGTTGCCATCGTTGTTCAGCAACTCGTTCGGCCCGGCGGCGTTGACGAGCCAGACGTCGAGATCGCCGTCGTGATCGGCGTCGAACACCGCGCCGTCGACGACGTCGGTGCGAGCCAGGCTGACGCTGCTGGCGGCCGTCACGTCGACCCATCGCCCGGTGGATGCCTGCTTCCAGATCTGCGTCCCGCCTGCGGCCCGGCACAGCACCACGTCGACGAGCCCGTCGTCATCGAGATCGCCCCAGAGCGCGGCGCGCACGCCGGCGACGCCGGCAAGCGGATGGGCGGCGTCAACGACGTAGCGCGAGTCCCGGCGCACGATCACGGCGTTCGGCGCGGGCCCATCGATCGCGCCGGCAATGAACAGGTCGAGAACCCCGTCCGCGTCGAGATCGGCCACGGTGATCGATCGCGGCGGTCCGCCACGCCGCCATGCCACGGCGGCGTCTACGAGCGGCACCGGCGGGGTGAAGCGGGGCCCGGTGGGCACCGGGCCGGAGGCGCCGGGCGGAGCGTCGATCGTCATCGCTTCGGCAAGCGGTCCCATGCGCGTGTACTTGAACTCCGCGACCAGCGCCTGCGGATGCCGTTCGAGCGCCTGAAACCGATCGAGCATGACGGCGGCGTCGGCCTCGCGATTGAGGCGGCGCAGCGCCAGGAACGCACCGTAGTAGGCGCTGCGCAACAGCGGCTGTCGAGCGGCGGCGCGCTGATGCCACTCGACCGACTCGGCCGGGGCCTGCGCCATCGTGATCCGCCCGATGAAGTAGGCGGCAAACGCATCCGGCGGATCGCTGGTGGCAACCTCGGTCAGCAGCGGCAGTGCCTGAGCCTCGCGGCCACTGTGGATCAGGAGCAGGCCGAGTGTGTAGCGCGCGCGGCGGCCGGCTTCGGGCGAGTCCAGCAACTCGCCTAGCAGCGCCTCCGCACGCGCCTCGTCGCCCTGGCCCTGGCGGTTCATCAGCGCAACGGCGAGGTTCAGGCGTCCCCCCGCCCAGTCCGGCGCCGCGGCGTGAATCGCCGTGAACGCGTTGACTGCGCCATTGAAATCGAACTGACCCATCAGGCCGACGGCCCGGTTGTTCTGCTCGACCAGTGCTGGCGTGACAGCGGGGCGCACCTCCGTGCGGCACGCCGCACACGACAGGACTGCCATCGCGAAGGCCGCTGCCATAACACGATTCGCGTACATGGGTGGCTGGGGGCGCGCCGGCAACGGATTCGGGACGGAGAATCTCGGAGAGGATCCGGTGGATCCTCCCCGAGCCGACAAACTACCAGTCCAGCTTCGCGCCCACGCGCATGATGGTCGGACCGATGATCGTCACCGGGAAGCGATACGTCGAGCCGCTGTTCCAGTTGATGTTTTGTGCCGCGTCGGCGTTGGTCAGGTTGTAGACGTCAAAGAACAGACCCACCCGTCTGCCTGTCGCGACGCTGAAGAACTTCTCGGCGCGGATGTCGAGAATGACGATGTTGTCCTGCCGCTGCGTGTCGATGGGTTCGGTGAGAATGCGCTGGCTGCCGTAATTGATGCCGTGCGCCGCACCGGCGAGGAACGTGCGGCCGAAGGCCTGGCCCTGCTGCACGCGCAGCGCCGGTGTGATCCGAATTCGGTACGGCGCGTCGTAGCTGCCGTTGATCTTCACGTTGTAGAGGGACCAGTTGTAGCGGCCGCTGTCGGTGTTGATCAGATCGTTCGGCGTCGACGGCGTCGCCAGCGCCCGCAGGTTGTTGCCAAAATACCCGCCCGACTGATCCTGGTTCCAGCGTATGGCGAACGAACCCTGCAGCGACCAACGACCGGACTGACGCTTGTTGGCCGAGAACTCGAGCGTGTGATACTCGGCATCGCCGGCGAGATTGGTAAAGAGGTTGCGCACCGGCAACGCCAGCGCCGCCGCGCTGAGGTTGAAGCCTGGAAAGCCGGGGCCGTCGTCGCCATTGCCCAGCACACCATCGGGCCCCGGATCGCGGATGGTGATCGGTACATTGAAGGCCGAGATCGGACGGTTTTCGTTGGCCAGGACCTGGAAGTTTTCGATCGATCGGTACACGTAGCCGCCAGCCACCGCAAATCCGGGCATCAATTCGTGCTCGAACCACGCGGACACTTCGCTGGTCATCGTGTCCTTGATGTTCGGATTGAGGGACGCGGTGGCGGCGCCGCCGCGCTGCGCGATGATGACGCCTTCTTCACCGGCGTCGTAGCGCCCGTTGCCGTTGGTGTCGGTCCAGCGGTAGCGACGGAACCAGTCGGGGGAATTGTTGTTGACGGCGGCGCCAATCCCGCTGGCGCCGGGGTTCCACGCGTAGCGGCCGTAATTCGCCTTGATCACCGTCCGGCCCGCGCCGGTGAGATCGAAGACCATGCCGATCCGCGGCACCGGCTGGTTAAACGTCACGACGTTATCGACAGCCGGGAACTGCAGTTGGGTGGCGTTGAAGCGGCCCACCGGCGGCCCCTGCTGTTCGGGAAGGAACGCGCGGTAACGGTCGAAACGCAGGCCAAGATTCAGCGTCACCCGCGAGCTGAGGCGCCAGCTGTCCTGGGCATACAGGCCGAGTGTCGTCAGGCCCTGCTCGGAAACGGACGGCGTGGCGAACAAATAGACTTCCGCGGGCACTCCGTTGTTCAGGATATGCAGCACGTCGCCGGGTATCACGCCCTGCACGCCGACGCCGCGCTCGTCGGTGAAGGTCTCGCGGAACCATTCGCCGCCGACTTTGAAGCTGTGCTGCCCGCCCCAGCCGCCCTTGAAATACGTCATCGAGCCGGCGATCTGGTTGCGCGACGGCGTGCGGAACCAGCCGTCGCGATTGCCGCCGCTCACGATCTGGTTGCCGATGTCCTGATACGCGGGGCTCTCGCTGTAGCGATAGTTCGGCCACACATAGCGGAACTGGCCGCCGCGGATTTCCGCAAACGACGAGTCGTTCAACACCGACTCGAATCCGGCCTTGTAGGTGTGACCCCAGTAGAGCTGCCGCCAGGTGGAATCTGCAGAGGTGTGGCGCGCCGTGGTGGCGCCGATCGCGTAGGTATCGAGGCGATTGGGCTGCGACTTGCGCCCCCATCCTCCGTAGGCGGTGATCTTGTTGTTGGTCGACAGCGCGTAGGTGCCCTTCGCCGAGATGTTGCGCAGCCCGGTCTCGAACGCCTTGACCGGGAAGTTGGGCAGGAGGACCTTGATGTTCTGATCGCGGAGCGATCCATACCACCATAACTTGTCCTTCTTCAGATAGCCGCCAACGTCACCGTTCACGTCGTGGTAGCTCTCGAGCCGGTTCAGATCCGACGGCTGCAGGCTGCCGCAGCGCCCGCCGGGACACAAGAACGTGGCGGTGTCCTCGATGTTGCTCGCCTGCACGCCCTTGTTTTGGTAGTCGGCGTGCACCTTGCCGTGATACTCGTTGCCGCCGGATTTGGCGATGAAGTTCGACCACACGCCGGGCCACGGCATTTCGGCCGTGTGTCCTTTGGTCTCGACCGCGACCTCGTCGATCGAGCCGTAGTCGTAATACCAGCCCGCGGCGCCGGTGCCTTCGGTGTTGACAATGCCTTCGACCATCGGCCGGTGCTGGTCGGTAATGGTGTCGTACGCCGAGTATCCGGTCTGTGTGCCGGCCGCGCTGCCGGCCACGTCGATGCGATTCACGACAATGGCGGGCGCAGCGGCGAGCACCGTCCAGAAATCGCGCGCGTTGGGCAGCGACGCCAGCCGCTCCTCGCCGAAGCTCGTGGCGGTGGTCGTGGCCGTCACGTCCACCACCGGCGACTCGCCGGTCACGGTGACCGTCTCCTGCAGCGTGGCGACGCGCATCTCGGTGTTGACCGTGGCCGTGAAACCGAGGCCGACGCGCACGCCCTCGCGCACGACGGTGCCAAAGCCGATCAGCTCGTAGGTGATACGGTAGTCGCCGGGCGGCACCGCCGGGAAGCGATAGTCGCCCTGTTCGTCGGTGACGGCAGTGCGAGTGCCCTGCATGTTCGGGCTCGCAATGGTCACCGTCACGCCGGGCAGCACGCCCCCGGTGGCGTCGGAGACCTTGCCGTTGATCGAACCGGTGGTGGCGCTGACCTGCGCGTAGGCGGGAGCCGCAACGGACCCGACCAGGATAGACAAGGCAACTGCGACGATTCTGTTCATTGCCCCTCCAATTGTGCCGTGAGTGCAAAGCGAAGATTCGACCACGCGGGGCCCGCCGTCGCTAGGCGACGCTGGCCCATCGGGGGGCATTGTAGGCGGCTGGAACGAATGGCGCAAGGACAAACCCGTGCGGCGGGTCCTACCGGTTGATCTTGCGCCCGCACCGGAGGAATGACAGTGGCACCTGGCCAGTATAGGTCGCGAATCCCGGGAATCTTCACCGACACGGGCGGGGTGAGATAGGTGTGGCGCGGCGGCGCGAAGTCGCCTACCCTCAAATCAGGGTCATGCCCATCAATTCGGCCATCAGCGGCCTGGTGCCCAGACACACCGCTCTCGACAAATTCGCCCGCGAAGTCGAGGCCGACGGCGGGATCAACCTTCGCAAGGCCGAGCCGTTCGTGCCTATCCTCGTCACCACCAGGAACTCGCTCTATCGGATCATTCCCCTCGGGCGGGGCGACACGGCCGTGCTCGTTCAGGGCGGCCGTTTCTTTCCCGAGCCGGCTGAAGCCCGACTCGTCGGTTCGACCTTCGGCGGCAGCGTCCTCATGATGCACTGCATCCGGGTGGGCATGTGCATGGAGATCGATCCGGGAACGGACGATGGCTTCATCACCACCACGCCGGTCCTGAACATTGAGATCGAGCGCGACCCGACGGTGCACTCGCGTCTGCACTGATCGAGTCCTGCAGCGCGCTACTTCGACGTGGCGCGCCAGTTTATCGTCGGCGAATTCACGAGGTCTAGAGGTCCGGTTCCCGACGCGGTCTCACGAGCACCCAGAGTCCCGAGCCGGGAGTGAGTGCCACGCTACTGCTTCGCCTCGGGGGTCCAGTTCAGACTGAGCGTGATCGGCGCGGTCGCCTCGTCCAGCACCGCGTTGATCCGAAACTGCCCGTCGCGGGTCACGTCGTATTGTCGGCCCAGGCGCCCCGAGTCCGCGCCGCCGCCGGCGATCCGCGTGGGAAGAGCGCCACCGGCGTGCCCGGCGCGATCGTAGTCCCGGTGACGGTGATCGGCGCCGCCGTCATCGTGCCATTGGGCACAAGGTAGTGGAGTTCCCGGCCGTCGCGCCGCCAGCGCGGAAAGACGCCACCCGCCGTCGACACCTGCCACTGCCCGCCCGCCGGGCCAGCAGACGCGCCAGACGCCGCAGGCGGCGCGAACGGCCGTAAGGACCAAGCCGTTGACCAATCACAACCCAGTCCTGTCCGGGCTGCGGTGGGCCCTCGGCAGCTCGCTGTTGCCCTCTTGGCGCGTGCCGGGGGGAAGCGACACAGCGAAGCCGAACGGGATCATCGCCGCATCGATGCCGTCAGGCTCCCCGTTCGATCCCGGCGACGATGCCGACGAACTGTTCGATGGGGTCGAGCCGCCTGAGTGCATCCAACACTCGGTCGAGATCGAGGGCCACGTACTCGTGGATGATCACGTTCCGGAGGCCGGGCACGCGCTCGAGCTCGAGCACCAGTGCCGCGGGGAAGCGCGGATCGCGGGCAAGATTCCGTACCGCCTCGGTGTAATCCTCGAACCGATCGCCGCGCTTCGCTCAGAGGTCGCCGGCAATGTCGATGACCAGCTGCGCGACCATCAGCAGCGAGAACAGCACATCGTTGTGGAGCGACAGGTCGCGTTCGAGGGCGGCGCGGTCGGTGGCACGCGGCGCGATGGCGCGCAGGTGGTCGAGGTGACGCTTCAGCTCGGCGAGACGCTCGACGAGGTAGGTCATCGGACCATCGCCTGCAACTTGATCGTCCGGGCGCGGCGGAGGAAGGGCTCGAGGTCGGCGGCTCTCGAAAGCACCAGGCGGCGATGCGCCAGGTCGCGGGCGGCATCCGCCATCACGAGCGGCCGACCCGAGAACATGACGTGCCGGACCAAGTGGGGCGGAGCGTCGTTGAGGATCACCAGATCGACGTTCCGACCCGTCGCGCGCGTCAGCCGCCCAATGAGATCGAGCCTGGCTTCAAAACGAGCCTCGGCGGCCGGCAGCACGGCGCGATCGAGCAGCACTCCCACGTCCGCGTCGCTCTGGCGATGCTCACGGCCTTCAGACAGGCTGCCGAACAGGTATGCGGACACGAGTCCGCGCACGCCCTCCAGCGCATCGCGAAGCCGGTCCGCCGTGTCATGGCCGGGCATGGCCCCTTCAGTGTAGCGCGGAGACGGCCCCGCGTTTGCCGCCGCCTCAGTTGATGGGCGCGCGAATGGCGCGGCCCGGCGGCGCGACGTTGGCCAGGCGCCCGTTTGACACGACCGGCGTGCCGGCTACGAGCACGTGCGTAATGCCCTCGGGCGCCAGCGACGGCCGTTGATAGGTCGAACGATCGATCACCCGCGCGGGATCGAAGACGACGATGTCGGCGTCGGCGCCCACCGTGATGCGGCCCTTGTTGCGCATCGCCGGGATGCGGGCCTCCAGCCGGCGCGCCGGCATGATGGTCATCTTCCGCAGCGCCGCCATCAACGTGAGGGTCTTCGCCTCACGCACGTAGCGGCCGAGCACCTGCGAGAAAGTGCCGGTGGCCCGCGGATGCCCGCGGCCCTCGCGCAACTGGCTGCCGTCGCTGGCAATCATCGTCAGCGGGCTGTTGATGGCAATCTGCACGTTCTCCATCCGGCCGCCCCGCTGAATCACCGACCCGCCCTGCTTCCGGTAACGCGCGAAGCTGTCGCGCGTGAGCTGTTCGCCGGTATTCACCCAGGTGATCTCGGCAATCTCGGCGTCGGTCATGCGTTCCCAGGTGTCGTAGAGCGCCGACTCGATGCGCGTGGACCCGCGATGGTAGGGATACGCCTCGGTGGTGATGTCGATGCCGCGCGATTGCGCGTCGCCGATCAGGGCCAGCATGCGGGTGATGTCGTTGCCGGCGCTGCTGTTGACGTGCACGATGTGCAGCGGCGTGCCGGTGGCCACGGCGTTGGCGAGCGCCTCCTGCACGCCTTCGACGCCGCGCCGCACGTGGATGTGCGCGGGCGCCGTGTGCCGGCCGGCGACCCGGAACATCTCGAGCACTTCCCAGGGTGATGCCGCCGGCGTGTAGGCGGTGCCGAACCCGACGCCCACCGCGCCGCGGCGAAGCCCATGGTCGATGCGCCGCGCCATCTCCGCCACTTGCGCGTCGGTGGCCACGGCGCTGGCGCCCGGGCCGCTCGGCAGGAAATCACCGGTGTCGCCCAGCACGGCCATGCGCACGCCGATGTGCCCGATCGCCACGCCGTAGTTGACCAGGCGGCCGGGCTCGCGTTGGCGATACCACGCATCCACGTCGGGCGTGCCGACCTCGAGTTCGAAGACGCTGGTCACGCCGTCCAGGGCGGCATAACGGTAGTTCTCGTCGTCCTGGCCGTGGCGGTGGAGATCGACGAAGCCCGGCGACACAACCTGCCCGCTCGCATCGATCACCGTCCGGCCACGCAGCGGTCCCGGCTCAATCGCCGCGATCGATCCGCCGCGCACGCCGATGCTGCGCACCGCGTCGAGTCCGGATTCCGGGTCCATGACCCGGCCGTTGGTGATGACGAGGTCGAAGTCCTGCGCGGCCGAGAGCCGCCCCGGCGTCGCCACGGCACCCGCGATCGCGAGGGCGACGAACAGAGTGGCGGACGTCGACGTGAGTCGCATGCTTTCTCTCCTGCGGATGAGCGCGCCCGACCGCGGAGCCGCGTGGGCCCGCACCAGAGGGAGTATACGCCTGCCCGCCCACCGCGGCCCCGCTTCTACACCCGGCAGGACTGGACGGGGCTCACGCGAAGGAATTCATCACCACACCTGCGCCGAGGGTTCCTTCCTCATCACCACGTTGCGCAAACCCTGAGCGGCTATACTCTGACCTCGATGCAGAGACCGTCCGGCCTATTCGAAGACCGCGCCATGCTGCGTGTCGCGTTCGTGATCGCCCTGCTGATTCCCGCTGCGCCGTCCGCGCAGACCGTCACCGGCACGCTGCAAGGCGCCGTGAAGGACACCAGCGGCGCGGTGATGCCCGGGACCGTCGTCTCGGTCCGGAACCTCGAGACCGGCCAGGCACGCGAAACCGTCACCAACTCGGTAGGCAACTACGTCCTGCCGTTTCTGCCAATCGGCAGCTACGAGGTCACCGCCGCACTGCCGGGGTTCAGGACGGTCATTCACCCGCGGGTCACGGTCGCGCTCAACGACACGCGGGTGGTGAATTTCGAGCTGGCACCGGCGGTGGTGAATGAGAGCGTCACCGTGCGGGCCGAAGCGCCGCCGATCAACACCACCAGCGGCGAGATCAAGCACGCCCTCGACGAGCGGCAGATCGACGATCGGCCGACGAGCAACCGCGGCAGCTTCCTGGGGCTGGCCGAGACGTTCGCCGGCTTCGCTGAGAACCCGACGTCCGGTCAGAACAACCCCACCGCCTCGTCAGGCTCGTCAATCAACTTCAACGGCACGGGCACCCGCGGCGCGACGTTCCAGATCAACGGCGTCAACAACGACGACTCCTCGGAAAACCAGAACCGGCAGGGCGCCGCCATCGCCACCATCAAGGAGTTCCAGGTCATCACCAATACCTACTCCGCCGAGTTTGGGCGCGGCTACGGCGCGGTGGTGCTGGTCCAGACCAAGGCCGGCACCAACCAGCTGCGCGGCGAGGTCTACGACTACCGGCAGGACAGCGACTGGAACGCGCGCAGCGCCTTCTCGCTGATGAAGCCCAACAACCAGCGCGACACCATCGGTGCCGTGGCGGGTTTTCCGCTCCGCCAGAACCGGTTGTTCGCCTTCGTCAGCGCCGATCACAAGCGCTTTGAAGGGTTTCAGACCTACGCCCGCGACCTGTTTCTGCCGGCCGAACTGGCCGCGCCGCGGTTGACCCGGGGCAACGACACGCCGGCCAATCGTGCCTTCATCGACAGCATCCTGGCGCGCTTTCCAGCCGGGGCCGTGCCCAACGATGCGCGGAGCAACCGGACCTACCAGACCGTGCAGTCCATCAACCAGCCGGCCGACGATCACTCGGTGCGGTTCGACTGGACCCCGACCGCCAGCCAGACGTTCACCGGCCGATACCAGTACACCAAGCAGGTGTTCGCGTCCGACGACATCATCGTCGGCGAACAGGCGCGTCAGAACAACCAGCAGAGCAACCTCGGCGTGACCTGGACGCACACCATCGGCCGCAACACCGTGGGCGAGCTGCGCTACGGCCTCGGCATCCGCCACACGCGCGTCGGCATCGCCGCCGGCAACAACACGCCGATTGTGCGATTCGCGCTCTCGCCGGTCTCGGGATCGATTATCGGCAATGCCGGCAACTTCCCGATCAACCGCGATCAGACCGACAACCAGCTGGTCTACAACCTCACGAAGCTCTTCGCCGGCAGCCATCAGGTCAAGGCCGGCCTCGACCTCCGCTTCCAGCAGCTCGACGACCTGGCGGACAACTTCTCGCGCGGCTTCTGGAGTTTCAATCCGGTTTGCGGCGGCGTGACCTATGCCAGTTCCTACGCGGCCTTTCTCGACGGATGCGTGACCAGCTTCCAGACGGCGTGGGGCCCGTTCTTTCTCGAAAACCGGATGAACGAGTACAACCTGTATGCCGAGGACAACTGGCGGGTGCGTCCCGATCTGACGCTGAACCTCGGCGTGCGCTATGAGTTCGTGGAGGCGCCGGGCGAAGCGGCCGACCGCCTCGACTACGGGATTGCGTCCGACGCCAACAACCTGGAACCGCGCCTGGGATTTGCCTGGTCACCATCCCGGTCCTCGGGCTGGCTCCGCAAGCTGACCGGCGGGTCGGCCGGCGACTTCTCGATTCGCGGCGGCTTCGGCCTCTATGACGGCCGCGTGTTCCAGTCGGTGTTCTCGCAAAGCGGCGCGAGCCTCCGCACGAATCCCCCGAACGCGTTGTCGCGGACGTTCACCACACTCCCGGACATCCTGAATCTGTCCGATCCGACCGGCGGGTTCGTGTTCGTGCCCGGCCCGCAGACCGCGCGGCACAGCATCACCATTGCGAACGGTGACCTGGAGATGCCGCGGACCCGCCAGTGGAATCTGACCATGGAACGGCGCCTGCCGTGGAATTCGTCCATGCGCATCTCTTACACGGGCAGCAGGGGGCGGGGCATGCTTCGCTACAAACAGGACAACCTGCCGCTCTCGCCGCTGGCCGGCCCGGTCCGAGTCGCCGATCATCCCAACAACGCACCGGCGGCCGGCTTTCCCGATCTGCGGGGCAAGACCATCGACCGCATTGCCGCCGACGTGAACTGCGCCGGAACCGGGCTGCCCGGCATCGGCACCACGGCTGCCTGCCCGCAGGCCGTGCCGATCGCCGACAACGAGATCAGCTTCCGCGTGCCACGCACCAACGAGCGGCGGCCGGATCCGCGCCACACCACCAACCTGGTGGTCTCCAACGACGCGCTCAGCTGGTACGATGGCCTGCAGATCGAGTGGATCCGGCGGCTGTCCGGCGGCTTGTGGTTTCAGACCAGCTATACCTACAGCGTGAGTGAAGACACGACGTCAGAGGCGACGTTCGTCGGCGCCGGTGACAGCAACCAGCTGGGGCCCGACAAGCGGTTTTCGCGGGGCTACTCGCGATTCCACACGCCCCACCGCTTCACGTTCAATGGCAGTTATCGCCTGCCGTTGCTGCAGGATCGGAACGACCTGGCCGGCGCCATCGCCGGCGGCTGGACCCTGTCGGGCATCCTGCGCCTCGCGCACGGCACGCCGTTTACGGTCACCGATACGGCACGCGACTTGAACTTCGACGGCTTCGCGGAGAACCGTCCCATCCTGCTCGACGCGTCGATCCTGGGCTCCGTCGTCAGCGATCCGGCAGTGTCAACCACGATCCTGTCGCGCAACAAGTTCCGCACTGCACTGTTCGGTGAGGGCGATCAGGTTGTGGGCCGGAACACCTTTTTTGGGGCCGGCCAGGCGACGGTGGACCTCGGGCTCTACAAGACGTTCCGGCTGGCCTGGCGCCACTCGTTCACGGTGCGGCTCGAGGCCTACAACGCGCTCAATCGCGTCCAGTACGGTTTCCCCACCTCGGATATCACGAATGTGAATTTCGGGCGGCTGCTGACCGGTGCCACATCCTACGCTCCGCGCACGCTGCAGCTGGGGTTGCAATACAAGTTCTGAGGTGGAGGGGCGATTCCGGCGCTCACCTGCGTTTGGACGTCCCTCGGCCCATGCTTCGCACGCAGCGGAGGACAACGGATGCATCGGCGGATGGGACAGCGGGGGTTACTGAGTATCGCGCTGGCGGCGCTGGCCGCCGCGTGTGGAGGCGGCCCGCCGGCGGCGCCGGCAGCGGAAACGGCGGTGTCGCTCGACACTCCGGCCATCGAGGCCGCGCTCGAAGCCATCAACCCGGATCGCATCAAGCAGCACATGACCGTGCTCGCCAGCGACGAGTTCGAGGGCCGCGGCCTGGGCAGCAAGGGATACGAGGCCGCGCTGCAATACGTCGAGAAGTCGCTCACGGCTGACGGCATCTCCCCCGCCGGCGACAACGGCGCCTTCCGCCAGCGCGTGCCGCTCAGAAACAGCGTAGTCGTGCAGAAGGCCAGCTCGTTGAGGGTGACGTCCGCACGCGGCACGCGCACGCTCGCCTACGGCAAGGACTACCTGCTCGCCGCGGATCAACGGCGCGAGAACGTGAGCCTCGAGGCTGCGCCCGTGGTGTTTGTGGGTTACGGCGTGAGCGCGCCCGCGCAGGGCTACGACGATTACGCCGGCGGCATCGACGTCACGGGCAAGGTGGTGGCGTATCTCAGCGGCGCCCCTGCCAGGCTGCCCAGCAACGAGCGCGCCTACTACTCATCGGGCGCCGTCAAGGATGCCGAGGCCGTCAAGCGCGGCGCGGTCGGCACCATCACCTTTACGTCGCCAGACGACCCCCGCTTCCGCTGGGATGTGACCGTCGCCACCGGCACACAGGGCAACTACGCGTGGACCGATGCCCAGGGCCAGCCGAATCGCGGCGATCCCGCGCTGCGCGGAGCGGTGTTGCTCAACCACTCGGCCGTGGCTGCGATCTTCGAGCAGGCCTCGAAGACTCCGGCCGACGTGTTCGCGGCCGCCGCCAGGAGCGAGCCGCAGGCGTTTGACCTGGCGACGCGCGTCTCCATCACGACCACGTCGACCCACACCAGCCTGGAGAGCGCCAATGTGGTGGCACGCCTCGAAGGCAGCGACGCCGCGCTCAGGAACGAGCACGTGATCTACATCGCGCACGTCGATCATTTCGGCCGCGGCGTCGCGATGAACGGCGACGACATCTACAACGGCGCCCACGACAACGCGTCCGGCGTAGCCATCGTCCTGGAAGTGGCGCGCGCCTTCAAGGCGCTGCCGTCCCCGCCGCGGCGATCGATCCTGTTCCTGTTCGTCACCGCCGAGGAGCGCGGCCTGCTCGGCTCGGACTATTTCGCGCGCAACCCCACCGTGCCGGCCGGCGGCATGGTCGCCGACCTGACGCTCGATATGCCCTTTCTGTACCACCCGTTGAAGGACATCGTCCCGTACGGCGCGCAGCACTCCTCGCTCGCCACGCCGGTGAATCGCGCCGCGGCGAAGATGGGCCTTGCCATCGGCGAGGATCCCATCCCGGAGCAGGTGCTGTTCATTCGCAGCGACCATTTCAGTTTCGTGAGGCAGGGCGTGCCGTCGCTGTTCATCAAGAGCGGATTCCAGACCGGCGACACGCGCGACGGCGGTGCCATCAACGCCGCCTACCGCCGTGACGTGTATCACAAGCCGAACGACGACATGTCCCAGGCCTTCGACTTCGGGGCCGGCGCGGACCATGCCAGGCTGAACTTCCTGACCGGGTGGCAGGTCGCGCAGCAGACCGCGCGTCCGGCCTGGAATCCCGGCGACTTCTTCGGCGGGCTGTTCGGCAAGCCGCGCTGACGAACCCCCGGCGCGAACGGCACGCCCGAGGCGGGCGCCAGGCGAGACCGGCATCGCGGGACCCGAGCCGCAGCGCGATAGGCGTGCCTGCGGCCCGGTTGATTGCGCGGCCGGCCAGCAGGTTGGCGTCGAGCCGCTTCAGCTTGCGCGCACTCGAACCGCAGAGGGCGAAGCGCCAGCGGGCACGGTGGCGTCCCATCAACGCCTGTACTTCGTTCAGGAGGGCGGGGATGCGCTGCCTGACGTGAGCCGGATCAGCTGAGAGCTGAAGGCTGAACGCTGCTCACGGATACGTATAACTCGCCAGCAATCCCAGCGGAATGCCGAGCGCCCAGAACAGCAGCAGGAACAGCGTCCACAACACGATGAACGCCGCCGAGAACGGCAGCATCATCGACGCCACCGTGCCGATGCCGGCGCCGGTGACATAGCGCTGGCAGAACACCACCACCAGCGGGAAGTACGGCATCAGCGGCGTGATGATGTTGGTGGACGAGTCGCCGATGCGATACGCCGCCTGCGTCAGCTCCGGCGCCAGGCCCACCTGCATCAGCATCGGCACGAAGATCGGCGCCAGCAGCGCCCATTTCGCCGACGCCGATCCAATCAGCAGGTTCACGGAGGTAGTGACCAGGATGATGCCGATGATGGTGACCTGGCCGGGCAGGGCCAGCGCCTGCAGGAACGCCGCGCCCTTGAGGGCGAGGAGCGGGCCGATGTTGGAGCGGCCGAACGCATCGGTGAACAGCGCCGCGAAGAACGCCATCACGATGTAGTAGCCCATCGTGCTCATCGACTTGGTCATGCCGGCCACGACGTCCCTGGCCGACTTCACTGTCCCCGCCGCCCGGCCGTAGGCGACCGCGGGGAACAGGAACAACAGGAAGATCAGCGGCACGATCGAGCGCATGATTGGCGCCGCGAAGGCGGTGAGCTCGCCCGTGGGGGCACGCAGTGCCGAATCGCCCGGGATGGCCCACGCCGCGAGGAGGGCGAAGCCGATCAGCATTGCCGACCCGCCGGCGGTGAGGCCCTGGCGCTCGCCCGGTGTCAGCGGCTCGAGCATCGGCATGGCGCTGGTGTCGCCGTCCACCGGCGTGGCGGCGAGCCGCGGCTCAATGATGCGGTCGGTGATGAACCAGCCGAGCCCCATGATCAGGAACGTGGAGGCGGCCGTGAAGTAGTAATTCGCGAGCGGGTTCACCTGCCGCGCCGGATCGATCAGCTGCGCCGCCGACTGCGTGAAGCCCTGCAGCAGCGGGTCGATGCCGGACGGGATCAGGTTGGCGCTGAAGCCGCCCGAGACGCCCGCGAACGCCGCCGCGATGCCGGCCAGCGGATGGCGGCCCATGGTGTAGAAGATCACGCCGCCGAGCGGGATCACCAGCACGTAGCCGGCGTCGGTGGCGGTATGGCTGAGGCACGCCACCAGGATCAGCATCGGCGTGACCAGCGCGCGCGGCGTCAGGTTGAGCATCGCCTTGAGGCCGGCATTGAGGAAGCCGACGTGCTCGGCCACGCCCACGCCGAGCAGCGCCACCAGGACAATGCCGAGGGGCGGGAAGTTCACGAACACGGTGACCATGTTGGCGAGGAACGAGGCCAGCGCCGCGCCGGTGAGCTGGCTCTGCACCTGGATCGGCTTGCCGTTGCGCGGATCGATCTCGGTGAACGCCACCGGCGCCAGCAGCGCCGACAACAGCCACACCAGCAGCAGCGCGAACACGAACAGCATGGCCGGATCGGGCAACTTGTTGCCGGCACGCTCGATGCCGTTGAGGCAGCGGTTGAGGGCGCCCGAGGGCGGGGCGGCGGTGTCAGCCATGGTGGCGCCATTGTAAGGGCGTGGCGCCCCGGTGGTCGATCTCTTCAGGCGGCGCGGCATTCCGGTGGCGGAACTCCGGCCGGTGGCACCGGCGCCGCACGCCCAGCCGCTGCTCGATGAATTTCCCCCGCGCCTGTTCCGACGACATGCAGGCGGTGGTCCCGAGAATCACTCCGGCCTGGGTCATGGCCAGTCCGGCGGCTCAGTACCGCCAGCTCGTAAGATCGGCCCCGGGCGGCGCCGTCTTCAGCATCCGCTCGACGCCGCGTGGGATGTACATCTGGTGATAGCGCAGGCGCGACAGCGCGTTTGGACGCGTCGGGTCGCCGTTCCAGCAATGCTCGGCGCGGTCGCCGTACTTCACCTCGCCGGCGTAGTACGGATTCTTGGTGCTCTCGAGAAACTCTTCGGCGAGATAGACCGCGTTGTTCAGATAGTAATTGTCCATGTCGCCGACGTAGATGTGGAGCTTGCCTTCGAGCTTCTTGCCGAGCCCCTGGTTCCAATCGCGACGGAGGATGTGCATCAGGTCGTAGTGCTCGCGCCAGTACTCGGCCACCTGCTTGTCGATGACGCCGGTGCGCTTGTCCCAGATGCGCGCCGGGTAACCGTCGGGCCCGACCGGTGAGAACACCGCTTCCCAGATGTCCCACTGCTGGCCCGATCGCGTCCTGGTCCCAAGCACCAGCTCGAGCTGGTTCATCTCCTGCAAAGTCGAGCTCACATGGCCCAGGTAGTTGCGCAGTCCGGGCCGCGGCGTCTTCTTCCAGGTGTCGTCGAGCCAGTAGGCGTTCTTGTCCTTGTAGATGTCGACCACCGTGAAGGCGCGGAAATCGATCGGGTCCGGGCAGGCGATGTAGGCGCCGTTGAACTCGTCCGGATACTTCACTTGCGCGCCCATGGCTTCCCAGCCGCCTGTCGAGCCGCCGTACAGGAAGCGGGCCCAGCCGTGTCCCAAGCCACGGTACTTCTTCTCCAAATACGGCAGCAGCTCATAGACGATGGCATCGCCGTAGGGGCCGATGTTGGCGGAGTTCACCGCGTAGCTGTCGTCGTAAAACGGATTGGCATGCTGGATCTCAATGACGATGGCACGAGGGAAGTTCGGGCCGGTCCACTCCTGGTAGAACTGCCACGCGTATTCCTGCTGCGTGCGGTTGTAGCCCTTCCAATTGAAGCGCGCCGAGAAATCAGGAGCGAGGTTCGGATCCGGCGGCGTCTCGCGCCAGTTGCTCAGGTCGGCTGGGAAATGGCCGTGATAGATGAAGAGCGGGTAGTTCGCCTCGGGATGCGTGTCCCATCCTTCCGGCAGCAGCACGTGCGCGCCGAGGTGCATGGGACGGCCCCAGAACTTCGTCAACCGTTCGCTCTGGATGCGCTCGTGGCGCACGTAGTTGGTGTCCTGCGGCGTTGGCAGCGGCGGGATGATCTTGTCGAGCGTGATCGACACCATGCCGCCGCGCTTCGGGTCCAGCGTGATGGTCTGCGGCGTGCTGTAGAAGTTCCCCGGCGCCCGCGACCACACCTGACCCTCGCCGCGGTCCATCGGCAGCTTGACCGTGTGGCCATCGGACCGCTTGAACGTCTCGTAGACATGAATCAGCGCCTGCACCGAATACGTGCCGGCGGGGATGTCGTTGATGCTCTCGAGCGGAAAGCCCAGGGCGGAGCCGTCGAGCGTGACGGCGTTGCCTGGCCTGAGACCATCGATGTCGATGCCGAAGGCGAGCTGCCCGGAGGGGCCGTCGGCGATCTGGAAGCGTGGCTCGCCGGCCTTGGGGTCCCTGGCGATCATCACCAGCAGCCTGCCATCGACAGGAGTCGCCGAGGCGGCAGCGGGGAGCGTGACGTTGAACCGGAACGAACCGCCCTGAGCCCGCGGCGCCGGCTGGTAGAGGAGAAAGCTGGATATGACCGCAGCGGCAGCAACCAATCGCATAAAGGGAGAGTAGGAGGATTCCTGCAGGAGGGGAAGAGATAATTCTCTCTCGGTCGTCGAGAGGCGCGGGGCGGGGCTGGCCCAGTCGGCTCTGGGTCTGAGAACAGGCCGGTCGCGAGGGACCGCCCTTGAGCAATTCGCGACGTGCGAACCCAGCAGGTGCGCGCCGCCGCATCCGGCTGGTTTCTCCCCTATAGTTCCCCCATGCCAGCACCACTCCCTGCACTCCGCCGCCTGCTGCAGCCCCTGGCGGCCCTGGCGCTGCCGCTGGCCCTCGCCTCGGTGGCCGTCGCCGGCGACATCCGCGTGATGACATCCGGCGCCTTCGCGGCGCCGCACCTCGCGCTCGTCGCTCCCTTCGAACAGGCCACGAAGAATCGCGTGGTCACCGTGACGACGTCGACGGGCGTGGGACGCGACTCGATTGCGAGCCGCGTCGGGCGCGGTGAGGCCGTGGACGTGATCATCCTGCCCGCCGCGGCCCTGGAGGACCTGATTCGCGGCGGGTTCGTCGTGGCCGAAAGCCGCGTCGACCTGGCGCGGTCAGCGATTGGGATGGCGGTGCGCGCCGGCGTGCCCAGGCCCGACATCTCGACCGTCGAGGCGCTGACGCGCACCCTGCTGCAGGCGAAGTCGATCGCCTACTCCGCCAGCGTGAGCGGCGAGTACTTGTCGAAGGAGCTGTTTCCCAGGCTGGGGCTGAGCGAGACGCTCGCACCCAAGAGCCGTCGCATCGCAGGCGAGCGCGTGGGCGCGGTGGTGGCGCGCGGCGAGGCGGAGATCGGCTTTCAGCAGATCAGCGAGCTGCTCGAGGTGAAGGGCGTGGACCTGGTCGGGCCGCTGCCCTCCGCCGTGCAGCGCATCACGCTGGTGGCGGCGGGCGTGGCCGCCAAGTCCACAGACCCGGCCGCCGCGCGCGCGTTCATCCGCTTCCTCGCCTCGCCCGAGGCGGTGGAGACGATCCGGAAGACGGGCCTCGAGCCGCTCGCGCCGCGCTGAGGCCCAGTTGACCCGAGCGAGCCGACGACTTCAGACGGATCGGCGCGGAGGCCTGGGCTCAGACTGCCCGGCGATCATTTCGCCGTGTTCGGCAGGTACATCGACATCACCTGCACGGCGGATGTCAGATCGACAAACTGGTGCGGCACGCCGGACGGCACCATGATGAAGTCGCCCTTGGCGAAGTCGATTCTGGTCCCGCCGCTGATCGTCGTCCCCTGCGTGTTCGTGCCGTTCGGCTTGCCATCCGTAATCGTGCCGCCGGTGAGCATCGTCCCCGATCCGTCGATTACGTAGAAGAGTTCGGCGCGATCGGAGTGCGAGGCCGCCCCCTGCGCGCGAGGCTGCCGCTGCTCAACCCCGACGTTGTAGGGGTCGAGCGAGAAGACACGGACCGATGCGGATGGACGATCGGCGGGCAGCTTGCCGAGCGCCGCGTGCAGATCAGCGGCACGGAAGTGTGTGGCCCTCGTGCGATCGGTCGGCGCCGGCGCGGGAGCCTGCGCAAACGCGGTCAACGCGAATCCCAGAACAAAGACGGCACAAAGAACGTTTCGCATAATCCCCTCTCCCCGCAGCCCGCAGCCCGCAGCCCTATTTCGCCGCGAGCTTGCGGCGCTCATCGAGCAGATACGCGCGCAATTGTCCCGTCATTGCGCGATCGAACTCCGCAAACCTCGGCATGCCCCGCTCGACCATGGCGCCGTCGAGCACTTTGTCGAGACCATTCAAGATCCCCGGGGTGGAACGGCGTAAGTCTGGCAGCACCGTGGCGCCGCCGTGGCAACGCACGCAGTAGGTGTTGAAGAGCTTCGCGCCCGCGGCGATGTCGGCGGCGCTGGCCGTGCTCGGGATCGCGGTCACAGGGCGATCCGCCGTCCGTACCGGAGGCTTCGCATCACCGCCGATCCGGTAGGTCAGCAGCCGCCCGACGCTGCGGAACTTCTTCGGGAACGCGCCGCCCCATCCAGCCATCACCGACACGTACTGCTGGCCGTTGACCGCGTAGGTGATCGGCGGCGCCACGATGCCCGTGCCGGCGTAGGCCGACCACAACTTCCCTCCCGTGGCCGCGTTGTAGGCGATGAACTCGCCGGCCGCGGTTCCCTGGAACACCAGGTTGCCGGAGGTCGCCAGGGTGCCGCCGTTCCAGTAGTTGCCGTACTCCGCTGTCCACCGCGGCTTGCGTGCGATCGGATCCCACGCCAGGAGCCGGCCCTTGTGCGGGATGTCGTAGCGTTCCAAGTTGCGTCCCGTCGGCGCCAAGCCGAGGTTGTACTCGTTCGGAGTGAAGGTGAAGCCCTTGGGCTGCTCGTAGTACCGGCCGTTGTCCTGCGCCGGAATGTAGACCAGGCCGGTGGTCGGGCTGAACGACATCGCCTGCCAGTTGTGGCCGCCGAGCGGGCCCGGACGAATGTAGGTCCCCTTGTCGCGATACGCGGCGCCCGGCACTTCCACCGGCCTGCCGGTCTTCAGGTCCACGTGCGAGGCCCAGTTCACCTCCACGTACGGATCGGCGGCCAGCAGTTCGCCGGTGGCGCGATCGAGCACGTAGAAGAAACCGTTCTTCGGCGCCTGCATGATCACCTTGCGCAGCCGGCCCGGCTGGCCCGCCGCCGCTTCGGCGGCGGTGGGCCAGTTCAAGTCCGCCAGCATCATCGGCTGCACCGATGTGTAGTCCCACGTGTCGGCCGGCGTCGTCTGGTAGTACCACACCATCTCGCCGTTGTCGGCGTTGAGGGCGACGATCGAGCACAAATAGAGGTTGTCGCCGCCGCCGGGGCTGCGGATGTCGCGGTTCCACGGCGAGCCGTTGCCGGTGCCGACGTACACCAGATTCAGCTCGGGGTCATAGACGATCGAATCCCACACCGTGCCGCCGCCGCCGACCTTCCACCACACATCGCCCTTCCACGTGGCGACCGCTTTCTCGAGCGCCTGGTTCTCCTGCGGCTTGGAAGGGTCGCCGGGCACGGTGTAGAAGCGCCACGCCAGCTGGCCGGTGTCGGCGTCGTAGGCCGACACGTAACCGCGGACACCGTACTCGGCGCCGCCGTTGCCGATGATCACTTTGCCGTTGGCAATGCGCGGCGCGCCCGTGATGGTGAAGGGCTGGTTCTGATCGACAGTCGTGGCCGTCCACGCGGGCTTGCCGGTCTTCATGTCCAGTGCCACCAACCGTCCGTCCAGCACGCCGACATAGACCTTGTCCTTGTAAAACGCGGCGCCGCGATTGACGACGTCGCAGCAGGCGAGGTTGTCGTACTTACGATGCACTTCGGGGTCGTACTTCCAGAGTTGCTGGCCGGTCCTCGCATCCACCGCATAGGTCACGCTCCACGAGCCGGTGGTGTACATCACGCCATCAATCACCAGCGGCGTGGCTTCGAGGCCGCGATCGGTGGCGGTATCGAACGACCAGGCCAGGCCAAGCTGCGCGACGTTCTTGTCGTTGATCTGGTTGAGCGGGCTGAACCGCTGCTCGTAGTAGTCGCGGCCGTAGGACAGCCAGTCCTGGGTGCGCGACTCCGGCGCTCGCAGCGCCGCGTCGTCAATGGTCGCGGTGGGCTTTTGCTGTGCCGAACTCATCGTCACGCAGACGACGGCCAGGGCCGAGATGCTTCCAGCGAACGCGCGGTTCATGAACGCTCCTTTGACTCGAGGTTGCCGGATTGTCGCACTATCCGCCGCCAAAAGAACAGCGCCGCGCTCGGGTGGCAGGACGAGCCGGGGTGCGACGGGTGCGCCGACCCCGGGTAAGCCCGCCGACAACTCAAGACATGTCGTCCGGCGGCAAGCATGATATTTTCCCGCCCATGCGAAATCTTCGTTCGACCCTTCTTACTGCCGCCACCGCCTCGGCTATCGTCTTGCTGGTATCCGGCATGCGGCCGGCCGCCGAACCCCTGGACTCCGATGAGAGCGGGCAGGCCAAGCCGACTGCCAACGCGCCGACCTTCCGCGTCGATCCCACGTGGCCGCTCGAGATGCCCAACAACTGGATCATGGGCTCGGTCACCGGCGTGTTCGTCGATGCCAAGCAACACGTGTGGGTCGGACACCTGCCGGAGACGCTCACCGAAGAGGAACTCTACGAAGAGCCGTGGAAGGCCGGCTCGCCTGACCCTGCCAAACCGAAGCCGGCCGGCAGTCCGCTTGGCACCTGCTGCAAGGCAGCGCCTCCAATCCTCGAGTTCGACGCTCAGGGCAGGCTGGTGCAGGGCTGGGGTCAGGGATCGTTTACGGACTTCTCGGACTGGCCGCGCGACCCGCACGGCATCTTCGTCGATCACACCGATCATGTGTGGGTCGGCAGCCACAGCCGCCACCGCGTGATGAAGTTCACGCGCCAGGGCAAGCTGGTGCTGCAGATCGGCGAGTACGAAAAGGTCGGCGGCAGCGCCGACACCAAGCTGCTTGGCGGCCCCTCCGGCATCTGGGTCGATCCCAAGACCAACGAAGCGTTCGTCTCCGACGGCTACCGCAACCGGCGCGTCATCGTGTTCGACGGCGCCACCGGCGCCTACAAGCGTCATTGGGGCGCGTACGGAAAGCCCCCGGACGACACCGTCAAATTCGACTTCAGCACCATGACCAGCGGCCAGCTGCCGCCGCAGTTCTCCACGCCGCACGGCCTCACCGGCTCTCGCGACGGCCGGATCTACGTCACCGATCGTCGCGGCAACCGCATCCAGGAGTTCGATCAGTCGGGCAAGTTCATCAGGGAAAAGATCATCGCGCCGGCGACCGGGTCATCGGGCTCCGCCTTCGTGCCGGTGCTGTCGCCGGATCCACAGCAACAGTGGCTCTACATGGCCGACGGCACGAATCACAAGATCTGGATCTTGCGCCGCGCCGATCTGGAGATCGTCGGCGAGTTCGGCCGTGGCGGGCGATTCCTGGGACAGATGCTGCGTCCGCATGGCATGAGCGTCGACAACCAGGGCAACCTCTACGTCGGCGAAGCCTCGACCGGCCGGCGTGTGCAGCGCTTCCTGCTCCAGAAGCGCTAGCACGGCGACTCGTGGGGCCGGTTGCGCGCCGGCCCCACCCTTCCGTCCCTAAGGGAAACCTCCAGGTCAGCCGTGTTACGATGCGCATCCGTTTACCCGTACGGAACCCGAGGGAACCTTGTGAAGCAGTTGATGGTTGCAACCGGAATGATCGTGGCGGTGGCGTCACCCGCCTTTGCGACCTGGTCGGTCATCGCCGTCGATGCCAAGACCGGGCAGGTGGTCATCGCGTCGGCGACCTGCGTGCGGCAGCAGGGATTTCCCGAGCGCAAGCCGAACGGCGCGCGGGACCTGATGGACGTGCAGGCGGTGATCGTGCCGGGCATTGGCGTTGCCGCCTGCCAGGCCGGCGTCGACAACACGCGTGAGAACCAGATGCTCGTCTACAACGAGATCAAGAAGGCTACGCCGCCGGAGCAGATCATCGAACTGCTGAAGAAGGATCCGAACATCGAGCGCCGGCAGTTCGGCATCGTATCGATTCCGAACGGCAAGACGATCACCGCGCAGAACAACCGGGCCGGCTTCAACGGCGGCGGCAACTCGCGCTCGTCGAACTACCGTGGCGGGCAGGTGGGTGACTACTTCTACCAGGTGCAGGGCAACACCCTGCTGGGCGATCAGGTCGTCGAGCAGGCGGCGCTCGCCTTCACGCGCGCCAGGGGCACGCTGGCCGATCACGTCATGGCGGCCATGGAAGCGGCTGATGCCAACGGCGGCGACCACCGCTGCAACTGCGGCAACAATTCCGCACCGGACTTCCCGTGCGACAACCGGACGTCGCACGTCGCCTACATCGCGATTGCCAACCAGGACGATGTGACGGGCAAGACCCACAATGATGGCCAGTACTACGCCTACCTGGCGGTGGGTGACGATCAGAAAAAGGGCGAGAGCGCCAATCCGGTGAAGACGCTGCGGATGCGCTACGACGCCTGGAAACGCGATGGGGCCAGGAGGACTGCGCCTCCAGGCCCCACGCATTACACACCCGGCGGTCGGTAATCAGGGAGCCGGTCATCACCCGTGCTCTTCCTGATGGCCGGCCTCTGAGCACTCGCTACTGCTGTTGGCCGCCACGGCCTCCGCGCGGTGGCGGCGGGTTCTTCAGCGTCCGGTACTGCGCAAGCGCCGCGTTGATCTTGAACTGGATGCCCATGCGGCCAATCTCGGCGGTCGCCTTCGTTGGATCACCCGACACGCCTGCATCCTTGGGTCCGCCCCACGGCATCAGCATGTTCTGGCGAATGCCGGCCGGGCGCACGTGCAGGATCTGCGACGTGTCGCTGATGCCGGCATGGCTGCCGATGATGTCGTCGTTGTAGCCGAAGGCCGCATCCATCCACGCGCGATAGTGTTCGCGTCCCTCGTTGTAGTACCCGGTCAGCGCGTAGACCTTCGTCGTGCCGCCCTTCCACTCGGCATTGAGCTTGTCGGCCACCGCGATCATGCCCGGCTGGTTGCCGCCGCTATCGCCGATGAACAAGATGTCGGTGGCGCCGTGGGCCTTCAGGCTGCGCGCAATGGCGTCGAGGACGGCGTCATACGCCGGCGACGGCAGCGAGATGCCGCCGGCGTTTTGTCGATCGGGGTTGCCCTCGGGCACGTACTGCAGCGTGGGCGCGACGAGCGCGTTGCCGAGTTTGCGAGCCATCGCGTTGGCGGCGTGCGTGACCGTGTAGTTGTGCTTGCCGAGCACCATGTGGTAGCCGTTCTTCTCGGTGCCGCCGATCGGCACGATGAACACCGTCTTGCCGGCTTTCATCGCATCGCGGTTCTCTTCCCAGGTGAGTTCGTCAATGAACACGGTGTCGGGCGCCTTGGTCGGCGTCTTGCTGGCCGGAGCGGTCTCCATGGTCGGGCGCGCCGGGCCCGCCGCCGCTGCGGGACGATTGGCGGCCGGCTGTCCGCCGCGACCGCCGCCGCCCTGCTGCGCGGGAGCGGGCACCGGCCCTTCGGTGCCGTCGTTCATCCGCGTGATCTGCGCGAGCGCGTTGTCGATCTTGATCTGCAGCAGCGCCTTGCCGATCTCGGGCGTCGACTTCGACTGGTTGTTGCCGCTGACGCCGTTGCCTTCGTAGTCGTTGCCGGTAAGCCGATCCTTGCGAACGTGCGTCGGCGCCACGAACAGCAGCTCGGAGGTATCGAGAATGTTGGCGTGATTGCCGACCTGGTCCTCGGCGACCTTCAACACCTTCGCGGCGTAGGTGTTCTGCTCGCGGTGCGCCTTGGTGTAGTAGTCGTCTACCCAATAGGCGGTGGCGTCGCCCTTCCACAGCTCGTTCAGCTGCGTCGCCGCCGCGCGCATGCCGTTGCGGTTGCCGCCTGACTCGCCGAGGAAGTAGACCTTCGTGATGCCGAAGGACTTCAGGCTGCGCCCCGCCAGCACCAGCAGTTCGGTGAAGCGATCCTCGGGCAGCGTGATGGTGCCGGGGTAGCGCATGTGGCCGGTAGGGGGATCCCAGCCGCCCTCGGGCACGTAGGTCACGACCGGCGCCACCAGCGTCTTGCCCAGCGCACGCGCGATCTTGTCGGCCGCAAAGTCCATGACGAACTTGTGTTCGCCGTCCACCATGTGCGGGCCCTTCTGCTCGGTGCCGGCCGTGCCGACGATGACGCTGGTCGTGCCGGCGGCAACGAGGTCTCGCACTTCGGCCCACGTCAGCTCTTCGATGAAGACCGTGTCGGGCGGTTTGCCGCCTGGGCCCGTCGCGGGCGCATCGCCGGGACGCTGCGCGGAAATCACACCCGCGAACGCCGCGCAGAGACAAGTCGTTGCAATCAGTACGCGCTGTTTCATGCGCCGCATCATACCCCGGGGCACCTCGGGCGGGACCCTCGTGGACCTCGTGGGGCTGGCCCCAAACGTCGCAGCGTCAACCTGTAGTCGACTGGGGGGGCTGGCCCCAAATGTCGCAGGCTGATTCTGGACGAAGCGTCGGGGCGATGCGCTAGCAGAAACTGCGATGCGAATCGGCACCTGCCACGGCAATTTGTTCGATGTTGACATCAGGTCGAGCCGCCACTGCGCGGGATTCTGGCCGCACTTTCATCTGCGCTCGTACGGCAAGGAACTTGATACGAACACACACGTATGGCTCGACGCCTTCGCGAAGAAATAGCCGGCGGTACGTTCCACGTCATGAACCGTGGCAACCGAAAGGCTCAGATATTCATCGACGACCTTGACCGGCGCCGATTCTCGAGAATTCTGCTCGAGGAACAGAAGACTCACGGCGTCAAGGTGTGTAGTGAGTGTCAGATGGGAACCCACTTCCACTTGATCGTAACGACTCCCCGGGGCAACCTGTCCGACTTTGTCGGCGCGTTTGAGGGGCGCTTCGCCGACTACTCAAACAGACGGCATGGCAACGTCGGACACTTGTACCAGGGCCGATTCGTTGACGTCGTCATCGAGGATGACGTGCAACTCCTCACGGCGCTGTGCTACGTCTTTCTCAACCCGGTCAGCGCCGGGCTGGTAACCCGAATCGAGGACTACCCCTGGAGCACGTATCGGGCAACCGCCGGTCTGGGTCCGGCGCCGCCGTACCTGTCGCTCGAGTGGCTCGAGTCTCTTTACCCCGGCGAGCCGCTCAAGGATGCGCAGCAGCACTTTCGCGCACTGATGAACGAAGCGCAGCCGGTGGTTGCGTACTTCGGTCCACAGAGCGCGGCAGTCGACCCCTGCGCGGTGAAGCGGGTCGTGCGCTCCTACGTCGGCGAGAACCTGCGCCTTGGACAACTCCCGCGGCTATTCCGGTCGGCACTGAGGGCCAGCTTGTCGGAACTGTTTCCGCCGGGTCTTGGCCGGTCGGAACTGCCCACCCGCATCTATGATGCTCGGGTGACGCACGGATACCGCTTGGTAGAAATCGCCAGGCACTTGCGCCTGCACAGGGCGACAGTGAGCCGAATCTTCCGCTCAGCTTGTAAATCCCACGAGTGACGAGTGACTTGGGGGCTGGCCCCAAATGTCGCATTCACGCAACGCGAGCCGGGTGCGACGTTTGGGGCCAGCCTCCTGTGGTCGCCCGTGGTCGACGATGCGACGTTTGGGGCCAGCCCCCATTTGCTCGCGGGAAGTCTACAATTGCAGGTGATGCTTCGCGCTGCCCTGCTGCTTACGCTCCTGCTTGGCGCCTCGTGCGCTTCCACGGGATTACCTGCGCCCGCTACCCAGCCTTCGCCGGCGATGGAGAATCGCGCCGCGGCCGCCACGCGCCAGCAGTGGCTGGACATGTTCGCGCGCAGCTACTTTCCCGGCCGCAGCGGCCAGGTGTTCGTGGTGCCAAGGCAGGGCTGGTTCGTGACATCGCGCGAGCCGCTGTACGCGTTCATGCACGGCTCGCCGCACGCCTACGACACGCGCATCCCGATGCTGCTCTACGGAGCGCCGTTCATCAGGGCCGGCCAGTTCAACACCGTGGCGCGGCAGCAGGACGTCGCGCCCACTGTCGGCGCCTTGATCGGCGCGTCGCCGCTGCCCACCTACACGGGCCGCATACTCACAGACGCCATGACCAACAGCGGCCGGCCACGCGTCGTCACGATCTTCGTGCTCGACGCGATGCGCGCCGACTACTTCGACAAGTACGCCTCGGTGATGCCGACGCTGTCGCGCATGCGCAAGGACGGCGCGTGGTTCGCTCAGGCGGAAACCAACGTGATGCCGACCGTCACCGGCGTCGGTCATGCCAACATCGGCACCGGCACCGAGCCCCGCTTCCACGGCATCGTCGTCAACACGCTCTTCAACCGCAGCACCGGCAAGTCCCAGGAGGCCTACGACCGGCTCGATACCCGCGAGTTGATGACGCTGACCCTCGCCGACGCGTGGAACCTGGCGACCGACGGCAAGGCGGTGATTATCGGACAGGGCGGCGCGATTCGGGCTACCGTCGGCCTCGTCGGGCGCGGCGCGTGCCTGATCAGCGGCAAGCGGGTGCTGGCCGCCAGCTATGGGGGCGCCGACGGCGGATGGGAAACGAATCCCGAGTGCTACACGATGCCCGAGGCGCTCAAGCGGTTCGTCGGCCGCAAGGTGTGGGAGGCCGCCAACGGCACCTGGATGGGCCACGACATTGCCAGCGCATCGAAGTTCCGCGCCTCCGCACTCTTCCAGCAGTACGAAGCCGAAGCGCTGATGGCGGTGGTCAATGATGCGGCGGTGGGCGCCGATGACGTCAGCGATTTGATCTTCGTCAACCTGAAGGGGCCCGACTACACATCGCATGCCCACGGGCCTGATTCGGCTGAGCAGTCGGCCACACTCGCCGAGCTCGATCGCCAGATGGCGGCCTACCTGGCGCTGATGGACAAGAAGGCCGGCCCGGGCCGCCACGTCACCGTCATCACCGCCGATCACGGCATGCCGACAGCGCCTCCGGTCGGCGGCCGTGTGTATCTGGATGACCTGGTCGCACAGCTCAGCAAGCGGTTCGCAGCGGCGGGGACCTTCGTGAACTACTACAACGACGGCGCGAACAATCAGCTGCACCTCGATACCGCGAGGCTGCAGGCGGCGGGCATCTCGTTGCGCGACGTCGCCACATTCCTTGAGAGCCTCGAGGTGTTCGACGCCGCCTTCACAGAAGACGACGTCAAGGCCGCGCAGGCGCGACTGCCCCGGTGATGCGCTCGGTGGTCGGATCGTCGGCGTGAGTCCCGAACAAACCGTCGATCCTGGTGAGCACGTCTAGCACCGTCGCGGCGGCCTATCGCGCCCCCGCGGGCAGGTTCGAATAGAAATACCGCGCGATCAGCTTGTAGACGTGCGGGGTCGTGCCCGGCCCCTCCGAAATGCTGTGCGAGCGGTTTGGATAGATCATCGAGTCGAACGGCTTGCCTAGCTCGACCAGGCGGTTGATCAGCTTCTCGGTGCCCTGCACGTGCACGTTGTCGTCGCCGGAGCCGTGGATCAACATCAACTTGCCCTGCAGGCCCTCTGCAAAGTTGATCGCCGAACCAATCTTGTAGCCGGCCTCGTTCTCCTGCGGCACGCCCATGTAGCGCTCCTGGTAGATCGTGTCGTAGAGCTTCTGATCGGGCACCGGCGCCACCGAGACACCCACCTTGTAGACGTCGGGAAAGCGGAACAGCGCGTTGAGCGTGTTCGTGCCGCCGCCACTCCAGCCCCACACGCCCACGCGATCCTTGTCGAGGAACGAATGCCGCGCCATCAACGCGCGCACCGCGGCCGCCTGGTCTTTCGATGACAGATCGCCCACCGTGCCGTAGATCACCTTGCGCCATTCGGTGCCGCGCGGTGCCGGCGTGCCGCGATTGTCGATGCTGATCACGACATAGCCGGCTTCGGCGAGTGCCCGGTGGAACAACAGCTGGTTGCCTCCCCACGAATCGTTGACGGTCTGCCCCGCGGGCTCCCCGTAGACATGGGTGATGAAGGGGTAACGCTTCGTCGCATCGAAGTGTGACGGCTTCACCATGTAGCCATCCAGTTGCACGCCGCCGCCGATGTCGATGCGGAAGAATTCGGCGGCCGGGTTCAACAATGGCGCGACCTTCGCCGCCAGCGCCGACGGATCGGTCAGCGCACGCAGCGGCTTGTGACTCGGCAGCTCGATCACCTGCATCACCGGCGGCCGCTCGAATTGCGACCAGGTATGAAACGCCATTTTGCCGTTCGGTGACACGTCATAGCGATGCGTGCCCGGCTGGTCCTTCGGCGTGACTCGTTCCGGCTCGCTGCCGCCATCCAACCTGGCGCGATAGAGGTAGCGCTGCCCGGCGTTGTCCGGCGACGCCCGGAAGTACATGAAGCCGGCCTGTTCATCGAAGCCCGCGATGTCGGTCACGTCGGCACTGAACTTCGTAATCAGCTGCCCTTGGCCGCCTTCACGCGCTACGCGATACACCTGGTTCCAGCCGCCCTTCTCGCTCTGCCAGAGGAACGTGCGACCGCCATCCACCCACGGCACGTCCTCGTTCACATCCACCCACTGCTTCGACTCGTCCCGGAAGATCCGCTTCACGGCGCCGGTCTTCACGTCGGCAGACAGAAAGTCGTTGCGATTCTGCTGGCGATTGAGCTGCTGGATCGACACCGTGTTCGAGTCGATCCACCCAAGGCGCGCGAGATACGTGTTGCGCGGATCACCTTCGGTTTGCATCCAGGTGGTTGGCCCGCCCGCGGCGCTGATGACGCCGATGCGGACGGCGGAATTGGTCGTCCCGGCCTTGGGATACGGGATCCGCGTGATCACCGGATACAGCGTGTCGGTGTTGTTGATCAGCGAGAAGATCTCGACACCGGTGCTGTCGAACTGCCAGTAGGCGACCGACCTGCCGTCCGGGCTCCAGCGGAAGCCGTCGCGCACGCCGAACTCTTCCTCGTAGACCCAGTCGGACGTGCCGTTGATGGTGGTTTCGGAGCCGTCCCTGGTCAGCTGGGTGACCTGTCCGTCCGACAAACGCTCGACGTAGATGTTGTTGCCGCGCACGTAGCCGACCCGCGTCGCATCGGGCGAGAACTTGGCGAACATCAGCGATGCCTCCGGATGCGTCGTCCCGACCTTCTGCAGGCCACCGCCCCGCAGGTTCAGCACCCAATAGTCGCCGCGCGTGTTCTGACGCCAGACCTTTCGCGTGTTCGTGAACAGCAACACCTTCGAGTCATCGTCCGACCAGACGTAGTCGGCGATGCTGAGCGGCGTCTTGGCGCCCGCGGGGGTCAGCTGCGCACCGGAGATGAGCACACTGCGCGCGCCGGTGGCGGCATCGACCTTGATGATCTCCGATCCGCCGTTGGCGCGCTCCACGATCGTGTAGGAGATGCCGTCGGCCAGCCAGCGAGCCGGGCCGAAACGCGGCAGCGCGTACTCGCCGCCCCCGTAGATGCGCTCGATCTGCTGCTCGAGCGCACGCCAGCGATCGTCCTGCTGGGCAGCGGCGGCGGCGCCCAGGACGAGGGCGCACAGCAGGACATGGAGAGAGCGGCGAATGACCATAGGGCAATGATACAGCGCGGTCGATCGCGATTGCCGGCCGTCGCGGGTCGTCGCTCTGCGGGCCGGCCGGCTACATGCGAGCGCGCAGCTCGGTATCGATCGCCGTCAGAAACTCCTCCGTCGTCAGGAACGGATGGTCCGGACGAATGAGAATCGCCAGGTCCTTGGTCATGCGTCCTGATTCGACGACGTCCACGCACACCTTCTCAAGTTTCTCGGCAAACTCCACCACGTCGGGCGTGCCGTCGAACTTGCCGCGATACTGCAGCCCGCGCGTCCAGGCATAGATCGAGGCGATCGGGTTCGTCGAGGTCGGCTTGCCCTGCTGATGGAGCCGGTAATGCCGGGTCACCGTGCCGTGCGCGGCTTCCGCTTCAACCGCCTTGCCGTCCGGCGACATCAGCACCGACGTCATCAGGCCGAGCGAGCCGTAGCCCTGCGCGACGGTGTCGGACTGCACGTCACCGTCGTAGTTCTTGCAGGCCCACAGGTAACCGCCGTTCCACTTCAGGTTCGACGCTACCATGTCGTCGATCAGGCGATGCTCGTAGGTCAGGCCCTTCGCCTCGAACTGCGGCTTGAACTCGGTGTCGTAGATGCGCTGGAACGTGTTCTTGAAGGTGCCGTCGTAGACCTTGAGGATGGTGTTCTTCGACGACAGGTAGACCGGATAGTTACGGCCCAGCGCGTAGATGAAACAGGCGCGCGCGAAGCCCTCGATCGACGCATCGAGATTGAACATGCCCATCGCGATGCCGCTGCCCCTGGTCTTGATCACTTCGCGCGAGATCCCCTCGCCGCCGCCCTCGGGCGTCCAGCTGATGGTGATCGTGCCGGCGCCCGGGAACGTGAAGTCCTGCGCGCGGTATTGATCGCCGAAGCCGTGACGGGCCACCACGACGGGCTTGTCCCAGTGCGGAACCAGGCGCGGCACGTTCGTGCAGATGATCGGCTCGCGGAAGATCGTGCCGTCCAGGATGTTGCGGATCGTCCCGTTCGGCGACTTCCACATCTGTTTCAGGTTGAATTCCTTGACGCGCGCTTCATCGGGCGTGATGGTCGCGCACTTGACGGCGACGCCGTACTGCCTGGTCGCGTTGGCGGAGTCGATGGTGATCTGATCGTTGGTCTTGTCGCGCGCCTCGACGCCAAGGTCGAAGTACTTCAGGTCGATGTCGAGATAGGGGAGGATGAGCTGTTCGCGGATGTTCTGCCAGATGATGCGCGTCATCTCGTCGCCGTCCATCTCGACGACGGGATTCCTGACCTTGATCTTTGCCACGCGGGTCTCCTAAACATACAATGGTATCCCACGACGGTAGCCGACTTTGTCGCCTGAGGTCGTCGGTCGAGTGGTGCGGGCCTCGGGGTGATGTGCGGAGTGGCGAACCTGGCCATCCGCAACACCGGACCGGCTGACGCGCACGTCTAAAGAGACATGTGGAAAATGGTGGTGGCAGTGGCTGGGGTGTTGGCACAAGCACCGTCCCTGCCGCAGGCCGTCACCCCATGGCCGGCGGGCCTGGGCGGGACGCTCGTGTTTCAGAGCGACCGGCCCGGTCCCGACAATCCGAGCCACCGCAATCACATCTTCACGATCGACGTCGGGACCGGCAAGGTCACGCAGCTCACCTCCGGCGCGAACCATCACGACCAACACCCGAAGTGGTCGCCCGATGGCCGGCGCATCTCGTTTGTGTCGTCACGCGGCGGCAACTTCGATCTTTACGTGATGGACGCCGATGGCCGGAACGTGACACGCATCACGGATCATCCGGCCAACGACTTCGACCCGATCTGGCATCCCGACGGCCAGAGCATGATCTTCAGCTCGGAACGCGACAGCCGCAGCGATTTGTATCGGGTGTCGCTCAACGATCGCCGGGTGGATCGCCTCACGCATCACTTCGTGGGTCGCGCCATCATGCCGAACGTCTCTCCCGATGGACGATTGGTGGCGTTCGCCGCACAAACACTGCAACGGCTGCAGTTCTGGGAGTATCAAGTCCACATCCTCGATCTCGCCACCGGGCGCACGCGCGCGCTCGACAACAGCGGCGGCGCGTGCTGGCCCAGCTGGTCGCCGGACGGCCGCCAGCTCGCCAACGTCTTGCTGGCGAGGGAGCCATCCACGCTGCAGATTCGCAACGCCGACGGCAGCGGCGCGCGCGAGATTGCCGCCGACCCGAAGCGCTGGAATTACTACCCAGATTGGTCCAGGGACGGGAAGCTGCTGGCCTTTTCGGTCAGCCCTCAGCATCACCAGGGCGAGGACTGGGACCTCGCCATCGTACCCGTCGACGGCTCACGCCCCGTGCAACGACTCACGACCGGCCCCGGCAACGACCGCCTCCCCGACTGGCGTCCGTAGCGACACCTGGAGCGACGCCCGGGCGACGCCCGGGGGCTGGCCCCAAATGTCGCTGCGACGTTTGGGGCCAGCCCCCCTGGTGTCCCCGGGTGTCGCCCGGGTGTCGAGCACCCGAGTGTTGTTGGGGCGAGCAATCTTTGTAAGGTTTTGGCAGCGACTGCGACTATGTAACCGTGCCTGACCCGTATACATGCTGTTTTGTTACAGTCTCTGCGATGCTCAGACGGCTCTTCGTCGCGTTTCTTACGACATTCGTCCTCACCGGCTGCAACCAAGCCCAACCCAATCAGGCAATCGATCGACTTAAGCCGTGCACCGGCCACGACGCGCCGGTCGATGCCTACTGCGGCACGGTCAAGGTGTTCGAAAACCGCGACACTAGGCAGGGCCGCCAAATCGACCTGAACATCGTCGTGCTTCCGGCGCTTAGGGCAGACGCGCAGCCCGACCCGCTGTTCTTCCTCGCCGGCGGACCCGGCCAGGCGGCCGCCGGCATGGCCAAGCAGGTGCGCGACATGTTCCGCCGCGTGCAGACCGATCGCGACATCGTGCTGGTCGATCAGCGCGGCACCGGCAAGTCGAACCCGCTGACCTGCGATCTCAGCGACGCCGAAGACGACTCACTGCGGGCGGCGATGGTCTCGTACGAAGAGGTGCTCGGGCGCGTCAAGGCCTGCATCGACAAGTACGACGCCGACCTCACCCAGTACGCCACCCCCATCGCGATGGACGACCTGGACGATGTACGGGCGTTTCTCGGCTACGACAAGATCAACATCTACGGCGGCTCGTATGGCACCCGGGCCGGCCTGGTCTACATGCGCCAGCACGGCGATCGCGTCCGCAGCGCGATTCTGGACGGCGTGGCGCCGCCCGACATGCGCCTGCCGCTGTTCTTCCCCAAGGACGCGCAACGCGCCTTCGACATGCTCGTCAAGGACTGCGAGTCCAACGACGGCTGCCGCGAGGCCTACCCCAATCTCGGGCCGCGCATGAAGGCGTTGATGGAGCGCCTCGAAAAAGAGCCACCCACCGTGAAGATCACGCATCCGCGCACCGGCGAGACGGCGAACATCCGCGTCGATGCGCGCATGCTCGCCAACGTGATGGTATTCACGCTCTACATCCCGACCGCCTCGGCGCTGGTGCCGGCGATCATCGACGCCGCCGACCGCAACGACTTCCAGAGCATGTTCGCGCTCGGCAGCCTGGGCGACGGCGGCGGCGCGCAACAGATGGCCATCGGCATGCAGCTGTCGGTGCTGTGCGCCGAGGATGCACCGCGCAACACAGCCGACGCGCTGGCGCGTGAAGCCGAGGGCACGTTGTTCGGCAACTACGCCATGAAGCTGCAAAGCGACGCCTGCGGCTTCTGGCCGCGGGGCAAGGTCGATCCCTCGTTCTACGAACCGGTCACCAGCCGCGTCCCGACGCTCGTGATGTCGGGCGAAATCGATCCGGTCACGCCGCCGGCGTGGGGCGACCAGATCGCCAAGACGTTGAGCCACTCGACGCACATCGTGATGCCGGGCACCGGGCACACCGCCGGCGGCACCGGATGCGGACAGCGCATCATGGCCGCCTTCATTGCGTCGGGTACGGTCGACGGTCTCGACACGTCCTGTGTGTCGCGCGTCACGCGGCCGCCGTTCTTCGTCTCGCCTGCGGGACCGGACCCAGGGGTTCCGCCGGCATCGAACGCTTCCGGCTCCGCCAAGGCTGCGGACAAGCCAGCGGGACAGGCGCCGAAATGATTCGCGTCACCAGCCTCCGCAAACATTTCGGCGACGTGCGCGCCGTCGATGGCGTCACATTTGCCGCGCCCGACGGCCAGGTGACCGGGTTGCTGGGCCCCAACGGCGCAGGCAAGACAACCACCCTGCGCATGCTCTACACGTTGATGCGCCCAGACGCCGGCCAGATCCTCGTCGATGGCATTGATGCCGTCGACGACCCACAGGGGGCGCGCTTCGCGCTTGGCGTCCTGCCGGATCAGTCAGGCCTGTATCCGCGCCTCACCGCCCGCGAGCACATTGAATACTTCGGCGAGCTCCAGGGCATTACCGGCAGCGAGCTGCGTCAGCGCACCGAGCACCTGTTGCAGATGCTCGACATGACGGCGATTGCCGATCGCCGCGTCGCCGGCTTCTCGCACGGCGAGCGCACCAAGACCGCGCTGGCCCGTGCCATTGTCCACAATCCCAAGAACGTGCTGCTCGATGAGCCGACCAACGGTCTGGATGTCATGAGCACGCGCGCGGTGCGCGAGATCATCCGCCGCCTCAAGGGCGAGGGCCACACCGTGTTGTTCTCGAGCCACGTGATGCAGGAAGTCTCGGCGCTCTGCGACACCATCGTGGTGATCGCCCGCGGTCGGAGCGTCGCGGCCGGCACGCCCGACGACCTGCGCACCCAGACCGGACACCAGAACCTGGAGGACGCATTCGTGGCGCTCAGCGGACTCGAAGCGGAAGGGCAACCCTCATGAGAGCGGGATCGCTGACCCAAAGCCTCGTTGTCATGCGCAAGGAGATCAAGGACTGGTCTCGCGATCGCCGTTCGATCATCACCGTGCTGGTGAGCTCGCTGCTGGCGCCCGGCCTGATCTTCATCATGTTCAACAGCATGGCCACTCGGCAGCGGAGCGCTGAGGACGTCACGATTCCGGTGGTCGGTGCGAGCCACGCACCGGCATTCGTGGAGTGGCTCGGCCAGCAGGCCGGCGTCACGATTGCCGACGGCCCCGACAACGCCGAGGATGCCGTCCGTAATCGCCGCGAAGACGTCGTCATCGTGATTCCCGAGAATTTCGCCAAGAATTTCCGGGTCTCGAGACCGGCGCAAATCCGCCTGGTCGCCGACAGTTCGAGCCAGAACTCACGGCCCAAGGTGCAGCGGATTCGCACACTGCTGCAGCGCTACAACAGTGAAATTAGCAGCCTCCGCCTAATCGCGCGCGGCGTCAGTCCCGCTGTCGCCACACCGATGCAGATCGAAGAGGTGGAAGTCTCGAGTTCGCAGCAGCGCGCTGCGACGATCCTGGGCTTCATCCCGCTGTTCGTGATGCTGGCGGCGTTCACCGGCGCCATGGCGATTGCCACGGACTCGACCGCAGGCGAGCGCGAGCGCGGCTCGTTTGAAGCGCTGCTGGCCAATCCGGCACCGCGGCTGGCGATCGCGTCGGGTAAGTGGCTCGCGGGCACGGTGACCGCCGTCGTGACGGTGCTAATTACCGCGGCGCTGTTGTTCTCCATGTTTCGATACTTGCCGCTGCAGGACCTGGGCATGCGGTTCCGCCTCGGCACGCCGGAGCTGATTGGCACCCTGGCGGTGGTCGTGCCACTCGCCCCGCTGATTGTCGCGCTGCAAATGTACGTGGCGACCTTCGCCAAGTCATTTAAGGAAGCGCAGAGCTATCTGACCTTCCTGATGATGGCGCAGATGATTCCGGGCATGATGCAGACCATGAACCCGACCACTGCCCGCGCATGGTGGATGCACTACGTGCCGTGGATCGGCCAGCAGTCACTGCTTACCGACGTGCTCGGCAACAAGCCGATCGGCCCCGAGGTCTACGCCATTGTGGGAGTGGTCAACCTGACGCTGGCCGTGCTCGTCGTCCGGGCGACCGCGGGGCTGCTGCATCGGGAGAAGATCATTTTCGGAAGGTAGGTCGGGCCGTCGGGCAGTTGCGGGCTACGGGCGGGCTACGGGGGCTGGCCCCAAATGTCGCATTTACGCAACGCGAAGCTGGGTGCGACGTTTGGGGCCAGCCCCCCCTGTGGTCGCCCTGTGGTCGATGATGCGACGTTTGGGGCCAGCCCCCCTGTAACTCCCCTGTAACTACGAGTTACCAGTTACCCGTTGACAATTGCCGGTTGCCAGCCGTTCTTCCTGTAACTGGTCACTGGTCACTGGTTGCTGGTTACTGGTTACTTCACATTCACTACTACATGAGCCGTCGTCCAGCAGCACTGGTCGCCGCCGCCGCCGTCACCTGAGCTGTCGTTGACCTGCGCGCGGAGCCAGTAGGTGCCGGGCGCGCTGAACGTCGCGGTGGTCTTCGCCTCGACAAACTTCGTCGCGTCGCCGCCGTTCTCGAGCGGCACCACCTCGTCGGCGAACTTCACATCGCCGGGCCCTCGATACTTCCGCCAGATCACACGGTAGGCCCCGCGCGTGTTGCTGCGCGCGGTGATGGACGCGCCGCCGGTCGGTGCGCCGGCGGTGGTGCTGCCGATCACGCGGTTGCCGATGATCGCGGGCGGCGGCTCG
>VFZG01000019.1 GCA_016871275.1 Acidimicrobiia bacterium
CTGCCCCGCGCCTCCCGTGTGGCGGCGCTCATCAAGGATTCGATCGGGGCCGACACCCAGGTCGAACCCGGCGGTCGAGGTGAATTCTCGGTCTGGGTCGACGGCACGAAGATCGCCGAGAAGAGCCGCAGTGGTTTCCCCGCGGATGAGACGCTGGTCGAAACCGTGCGTCACGCGCTTGGCCTGAGCTAGTCGAAGCGGTGTGCAATGCGCGATCGTCGCTACGGTGACCTGACAGCGGCGGGCCTCTTGGTGGTGCTCGGCAGCCGTGGCCAGTCGTGGCGATATTCGTGGCCGGCGCGTCCGGCGCGCTCGTCACGCGGGGATGGGCATACGAGGGCCGGTTCTCAATTCATCTTTACGGCGCGTCGGCGGCGTTCTGTGGATGGGGGTTCTCTAGGGCATGGGCGAGGTTACAATCCCGTCAACAGCAGAAGGAGGCCGCATGCGCAGGATCCGGCAAATCACGTGGACGACAACCGCGTTGGCCGTCATGGCCGCGGCGCTACTGTCGGCGCAACAGGCGCTCACACCCGCCGACATGCAGCGGCGGCACGACCTCGAGGCCAAACTTCACAACATCGCCGTCGTCGAACGCCGGGTGATGCTGCCGATGAAGGACGGTGTGCGCCTGTCCACGGACATCTATCGTCCGAAGAATGCCTCGGGCAAGGTGCCAATCATCTTCGTCAAGACGCCCTACAACATGAACTTCTGGGACGTGCGCAACGGTGCGCCCGCCGACATGTCCCGCATCATCGAGGCGATTGAAAAGGGCTACGCCTACGTCGGCCAGAACGAGCGCGGACACTTCTACTCCGAGGGCCACTACGACATTCTCGGCGCGCCGATCACCGACGGCTACGAGACCATCGACTACCTGACGAAGCAGCCGTGGTCGAACGGCAAGGTCGGTACCACCGGTTGCTCGTCAACCGCTGAATGGCAGCCCGCGGTGGCCTCGCTCGGTCATCCGGGGTTTGCCGCCATGAACGTGCAGGGCTTCGGAGCCGGTGTCGGCAAGGTCGGTCCGTACTGGGAGCAGGGCAACTGGTATCGCGGCGGCGCGATGCAGATGCTGTTCATCACCTGGATCTACGGCGAGCAGAACCAGGTGCGGCCGATGTTCCCGCCCAACACGCCGCGCGAGGACCTGATCGCCGCCGGCCGGCTGTTCGATCTCGCCCCCCGCATGCCTCCGGTGGACTGGGACAAGGCGCTCTGGCACCTGCCGACGATGGACATCATCAAGAAGGTGAATGGTCCGAAGGGCATCTTCGCGGATCGGATGCCGGTCGAATCCGGCGGCGCCATGCAGCAGCGCGAGCCGTCGTCCGATGCCTGGCGCAAGGGCGGCCTGTGGCACGACGACATGCCGCTGAATCTGCCCGGCCTGTGGTTCATGTCGTGGTACGACGTCTCGGTCGGTCCGAACATTGAAATGTTCAACCACGTGCGCAGGACGGCACGCGCGCCGTTCAAGGACCAGCAGTACATGGTCATCGCGCCCGTGGCGCATTGCGCCTTCACCCGCGCCACCGACAACACCATCGTCGGCGAACGCAACATGGGCGATGCCCGGCTGGACTACAACGAGATCATGTACGGCTTCTTCGACAAGTTCCTGAAGGGCGATGCCAACGGGCGCATCGGCAAGCTGGCGAAGGTCACCTACTACACGATGGGCAGCAACCAGTGGCAGACGTCGGACGTCTGGCCGCCGGCGAATGCGCAGCCGATGACGTTCCATCTGTCGAGCGGCGGACGGGCCAACTCGCTGACCGGCGACGGCCGGTTGACGCTGGCGCCGCCCGAGACGGATACGCCGGACGCGTTCACCTACGATCCGATGAACCCGGTGATGTCGTATGGCGGAAACGTCTGCTGCACCGGCAACGCGATCACGGCCGGGTCGTTCGATCAGCGCAAGATGGAATCGCGCCACGACATCCTGGTCTACACCACGGAGCCGTTCAAGGACGGCCTGGAGCTGACCGGCTCGATCGTGCCGACCCTGTACGTGTCGTCGGACGCCAAGGACACCGACTTCACCGTGAAGGTGCTGGATGTCTATCCGGACGGGCGTGCCTTCAACCTGGATGAATCGATCCAGCGCATGCGCTATCGCGAGGGCTACGACAAGAAAGTGTGGATGGAGAAGGAGAGGGTCTACAAGGTGAGCTTGCAGCCGCTGACCACCAGCAACTATTTTGCGCCGGGGCACCGGCTGCGCATTGAAGTGTCGAGCAGCAACTTCCCGCGCTTCGATCGCAATCTGAACACCGGCGGCAACAACTACGACGAGTCGAAGGGCGTGGTGGCGCACAACAAAGTGCACCATTCCAGGCAGTACCCGTCGAGTCTCACGATTAGCGTCGTGCCCAGGTCCGCGCAGGCGTCAGCGCGGTAGCGGAAACCGGCGCACACCGTCATCACTTGATCTGAAGGAGACTCCCACATGACCGACCACCGACGCGAGTTCTTAGCCGCAGGCGCCGCTTTCATGGCCACCCTATTGACCGAGACGCGAATCGAAGGGCAGGCGCCGACGACTGCGTCGCGGCCGGTTGCGACCAAGGACGCGCCGGCCGTGAACCTCGATGGGTGGCAGATGACCGCAACGGAAGTCACCATTCCGCCCGGAGCCCCGCCGGGACGGAAGCATCGTCATCCCGGCTTCGTCATCGGGTTCGTGCTGGAGGGGCAGTACAGCTTCGCGGTCAACGACCAGCCCGCTCGGACGATCGAGGCCGGCCAGATGTTCTTTGAATCGTTCGACGCGCCCGGAGAAGTGCACTCCGCGTCAGCCAACGCCAGCGCGACGCAGCCGTGCAGATTCCTCGCAGTCGTGTTCCACAAGAAGGGCGATCCAGTCACCATTCCCGGCTAAGCCCCCTCGTTGACAGAAACCCTGCCCAAGGGTAATTTGCCACAGCCTGATAGCCGTTCGTCCCTGAATTCCGGCTATTCATCCCAGTTTGGCGGCTGTCCTCAGGCACACGGTCCGTCCTTGAGCGAGGGCTACCCTAGTGGCACGACGATTCTCTGTCGCCGTTTGCAGCTTGCTCCTCTTTGTGCTCCACGCGGCTCCCGCCGTCGGCCAAGGTGGCGTCACTTCCACCATCTCCGGCATCGTCACCGACAACACCGGCGCGGTCATTCCCGGTGCCAACGTCGTTGCGCTGCACAAGGCGCGCGGCGTCTCCCAGGAGGCCATCACCAACAGTGACGGCACCTTCGCGTTCCCCAGCATGCAGCCGGGCACGTATGCGGTGACCGTGACGCTGACGGGCTTCCGGACCGTGGTGATTGACGACGTGGTGCTGACCACCGGTTCGCCGGCCAACCTGCGCGCGACGCTGGAGATCGGCACGCTCAGCGAGCAGGTGACGGTGACATCGTCGTCGGAGATCGTCCAGACGATTTCGTCGACGGTGTCGTCCACCATCACCACCAACCAGATCACCAAGCTGCCGCTGACCAGCCGCAGCGCGATGGACTTCGTGACGTTCCTGCCGGGCGTGTCCACGCCGGCCGGGAACCGCGACGCCACCATCAACGGCCTGCCGCGCGGCATGATCAACATCACGCTCGACGGCGTGAACGTGCAGGACAATACGCTGCGTACGACCGATGGGTTCTTCGCGATCGTCAGCCCGCGTCTCGACGCGGTGGAGGAGGTGACCGTCACTACCGCCACCCAGGGCGCCGGTGATGCCGGCTCCGGCGCGGTGCAGGTGAGGTTCGTGACCCGCTCGGGTACCAACAACCTGACGGGCAGCGGCTACTACTACTACCGCAACGACAAGTTCAACGCCAACACCTGGTTCAACAACCGCAACGGGGTCGCCAAGGCCAAACTGGAACAGAACCAGTACGGCGTGCGGGCCGGCGGTCCCATCGTGGTGCCGAGCATGTTCAACGGCCGCAACAAGGCGTTCTTCTTCTTCAACATGGAGCAGGTGACGCAGCCGAGCGCCACCACGCGCAATCGCACGTTCCTGAACGCGGGTGCGGTCGCCGGCAACTTCAACTACGGCGGAACGACCATCAACGTCCTCGACGTGGCGTCGCGCAACGGCCAGCTCGCCACGGTGGATCCGACGATCGGCAAGCTGCTCGGCGACATCGTCAGCGCCACCAGCGGCGGATCGGTGGCCACCATTGACGGCAACTTGAGCCGTTTCACCTTCAACGTGCCGGTGGAGTCCAAGCGCATTTACCCGACGTTCCGGCTCGATTACAACCTGTCGCAGAAGCACCGCGCCACCTTCAGTTACAACTACCAGAAGTTCACCGACTTCCCGGACACGCTGAACGGTTTCGACGCCAGCTACCCGGGCTTCCCGGTGGCAGCCGGCCAGGAATCGGTGCGGATGAGCTGGAGCGCGCCCATGCGATCGGTGCTGACCTCCAACCTGGTCAACGAGGCGCGGATCGGCTACAGCGGCGCGCCGGTCCGGTTCTTCGATGAGCTGAATGTCGGCATGTTCACCGGCACGCTGGCGCCGCAGGCCGGCTACGCCATCATCTTCCCGAACATCAACGCCACGTTGACCAATCCCGGGCCGACGCCGTCGCCGCAGTCGCGCAACGCCACCAGCCTGGTGTTCGAGAACACGCTCAGCTGGCTGAAGGGCAATCACAGCATCACGGCGGGTGGTCTGTTCACGCGGTACGACATCTGGGCGGTCAACTCGATGCTGGTGCCGCAGCTGCGCTTCAGCGTGCTGCCGTCGGACCCTGCCAGTGCGATGTTCAATGCCGCGAACTTCCCCGGAGCGTCGGCCGCCAACCTCACGGCCGCAGCGAACCTGTATGCGCTGCTGACCGGTCGCATCAACCAGATTGCCGGTGACGCGCGCATTGATGAGACGACCGGCGACTACGCTTGGGTCGGCCGTGGCCGGCAGACCGGCCGGCTCCGCGAGTTCGGCTTCTACCTGCAGGACAGCTGGCGCGCCCGTCCCAACCTGTCGGTGAACGTCGGCCTTCGCTACGACGTGCAACTGCCGTTCTACTCGCTCAACAGCCTCTATTCGTACGCCACGGTCGACGACCTGTGCGGCGTTTCGGGCAGGAAGGGAGACAACTCGTGCAACTTGTTCCAGCCGGGCACCATGCCCGGCACGCGCCCCACCTTCAAGCAGTTGACCGAGGGGACGCGGGTCTACGATAAGGACCTGAACAACCTTGCGCCCAGCGTCGGGTTTGCATGGACACCGAGGCAGAGGAGCGGCGTGCTTGGCGCGTTGATGGGAACCGAGGGCGACTTCGTGATGCGCGGTGGTTTCACGCGCTCGTTCAGCCGCCCGGGCCTCAACGACTTCACGTCGATCTTCAACGCCAACCCGGGTATCCGCATCATCGTCAATCGCGACGAAGCGACCGGCAACCTGGGTACGACGCCGCTGCTGCTGCGCGACACGGCGCGGTTGACGCAGCCGGCGTTCCCAACCCGGCCGGTGTACCCGATGACCGACGTGATCAGCCAGGACGTCAGCGTCATCGATCCGCACTTGCGCGTGCCGAACGCCGATTCCTATTCGCTCGGCGTCCAACGCAGCATCAGCCGAAACATGGCGCTGGAGGTGCGCTACGTCGGCACCCGAGGACGTGATTCGTGGCGCACCAACGTGCACGGCAACAACGGCGCGGCGAACGGCGCCGGCACGCGCGACCTGAACGAGTTCAACATCTTCGAGAACCGGTTCATCGACGAGTTCCGCCAGGCGCAGCGCAATCTGCGCGCCAATATCGCGAACGGCCGCGGCAACACGTTTGCCTTTACCGGCGCTCCCGGTACGGCCCCGTTGCCAACCTTCCTGGCGTTCTTCAACGGCCAGGGCGCGGCCAGCGCCGGCAACGCCGCCGCGTATACCGGCACGAACTGGACCAACGCCACGTTCCTCAATTTTCTCGCCGAACGCAATCCGAATCCGTTCGGCTTCGCCAACGCCGGGACCAACGGCCTGATGGGCAGCGCAACCTTCCGGGCCAATGCCGCCGGCGCCGGCCTGCCCGCGAACTTCTTCGTGGCCAACCCCGACCTGCTTGGCGGTGCCTTCCTTCTCTCCAACATCGGTAGCACGAAGTACAACTCGCTGCAGGTGGAACTGCGCCGCCGCTATGCCGACGGACTGTCATTCCAGAGCAGCTACGTCTACGGCAGGGGTTACGTATCGAACTGGGAAACCTGGCGCCGTGACCTGTTCTGGATTCGCGACGCCGGCACGCCCGGCGACGTGACACACGCCTTCAAGGCCAACGTCGTCTACGACCTGCCGTTCGGGCAGGGCCGCAAATGGGGCGGCAACGTCAACGGCTTCGTGGATCGCCTGATCGGCGGCTGGCAGATCGGCCTGTCCACCCGCCTGCAGAGCGGCCGCCTGATCGACCTTGGCAACGTCCGCCTGATGAACATGACGATCGCTCAGGCGCGCGACCTCTTCAAGTTGCGCTTCGACGATGCCGGCCGGAAGGTGTGGATGCTGCCGCAGGAGGTCATCGACAACACCATGGCGGCCTTCAGCGTCAGCGCGACGTCCGCGAGCGGCTACGCCGGCGCGACGCCGACCGGCCGCCACTTCGCGCCCGCCAACGGGCCGGACTGCATCGAGGTGGACACCAACGCCGACTACGGCGATTGCGCCGGACGCTCGCTGATCATGACGGGACCGATGTTCAGCCAGACCGACGTGCGCTTCTCCAAGCAGGTCAAGCTCCTGGGCCGGACCAACATCGAAATCGGGGTGGAGCTGCTGAACGCGTTCAACCAGGCGAACTTCGTCCCGGTCGGCATCGGCGCCAGTTCAGCCGCCAATCAGGGCAGCGCGATTGCCAACTACGAAGTGACGGCGCTGACGGGTACGAACACCTCGCGGCTGATTCAATTGGTCGGCAGGATCAACTGGTAAGAACCGATCAAGAATTGACGATTGGGTGATTCCTTGATTCCTTGACTGTTGGGCGATTTGTCAATTTGCAATCGCCGAATTATTTGGCAATTGCTCAATCGCCCAGTCGCCGAACAGTCAAGCAATCAAGGCATCGCCCAATCACCCAATTCCGATTTACTGTCTCCTGAACATTCCCACCAGCGTTCCGCGCGCTCTGATCTTTCCGGCCAGCGCGGCCACGACCGCGGCCCGTGTTGCCTGCGGTGACTGGCCGACCGCCGGCACGTCGATCGGCGCGTCGAGTGCGTAGATTTCAAACACGTAGTGATGCGGTGATCCGGAGGCCGGCGCGCCGGGGCCACGATAGTACGGCCCGCTGGCACTGATCTGTCGCGTGCCGTCCGGCAACTGCGCGCCCTGCGGCACGGCCTCCGACAGCGAACGCACCGAGGCCGGGATGTTCCACAGCATCCAGTGCAGGACGTTGTCAATACCCTGGCCCACGGCCGCATCCGTATCGTGCGCCATCAGCACGAAGTGTGTCGTCCCATCCGGCACGTTGCTCCACGCCAGCGGCGGCGAAACCTGCTCACCGGCCTGCGTGTACTTCGCCGGGATCATTCCGCCGTCGCTCCACGCGGTGGTCGTCAGCGTCATCGTTTGGGCCGGGCCGCGGCGATTCTGGAAGTTGCCGCCGCCACCCTGCGGTGCCGGAGCGGGGGGCAGGGGGTTGGGCAGGCCGGTGTTCGGCGCGTGGTTGGTCTTCTTCCACGCGTCGTAGCGCAGGCGCAGCGTCTTGACCGGATTGAGGTTTTCTCCCGGCTTGATCTGGTACTCGCCCTTGCCCTGGCCGGGCTGCGACGTCGTGAGGTAGATCGCGTACTTGCCGTTGTTGTGCGAGTCGCCGTTCGTGTCCTTGGAGTCGGCGGCAAGGATGTACGCGACCGTTGACGTGCGGCCGTCGCACGGGATGGCCGGCGTCGAACCGTCCGCCGGCCAGGGTGGGCAGCTGCAGCGGCTGTCGCCGCCCGAGCCGTCGGCCGCTTCCATCGCCGCCATCACCCGGTCGGTGATCGTGCCCGTGGTCTTGATGAACGCCTGCACGGCGTTGGGCACCACGTTGCCGGGACGCAGGATGTTGCCCTGGATGGAATAGAAGATCTGCGTGCCCGGCACCTGGCCCTGCACGTCCTGCGACACGTAGCCGTTGGTCAATCCCGAGTGCCCCGCCGAGCGTCCCTGCAGATCGAGGATGCCGAACTGCCGTCCCTGGAAGGCGGGGTCCTGGCTCAGCATCGCGATGATCTGCTTTGGATCCGTGCCCTTCTGCAGCTCCTGGTAGACCAGCATCTGGTTTTTGTGCGTGCCGTCGACCGCCGCCTGGCACGCCGCCACCCCCTTGCCGGGCACGACGACGGCCTGGACCCCCATCAGGAACTGATCATCCCGATCGACGCAGGTGGCCGAGGCGATGACGACGCGTCCGGTTTCGCGGTCCACCGCGATGACCGACCATGTGGCGAAGGCGAAATCCGGCACAAACAACAGGGCCGTGAGGGCCAGGAAGACTCGGTTCATGCCGGGCATGTTACGCCAATCTTCTGTAGCATCTGCGCCTGTTCTGGCCTAAAATGCGCCATGCGAATTTTACCGGTTGTTGCGGCACTGCTCCTGGCACCCGTTACCGTTGGTGCCCAGACTCCGACGTTTGCGAAAGACGTGGCGCCGATCTTCTACGCCAAGTGCGTCGAGTGCCATCGGCCGACGATGTTCGCGCCGATGTCGCTGGTGAAATACGAGGAGGCGCGTCCGTGGGCGCGATCGATTCGTAGTCGCGTGACGGCCGGGACGATGCCGCCGTGGGGCGCCGATCCGGCGCACGGCACCTTCAAGAACGACCCTCGCCTGACCGACAAGGAAATCGCGACCATTCAGAAATGGGTCGATGCCGGCGCGCCCAAGGGCAACGACGAGGACCTGCCGAAGCTGCCGGAGTTCGCGGCAGGGTGGAGCATTGGCAAGCCCGACGCGGTGTTCACGATGGCCGAGCCGTTCCAGATCCCGGCGACCGGCACGGTCGAGTATCAGTACATCCGCATCCCGACCGGGATTACGGAAGACAAGTGGATGGCGGCGATCGAGATCAAGCCCGAAGCTCGCGCCCAGGTGCACCACGTGATCGCGTTCACGATTCCCGCCGGCGCGCCGATGACCGAAGCCGGCGCGCTTGGCCCCGGCAACATCGGCGGCGTGACGCCGAACAAGCCTGGCGTGGTGTTCGATCCCGGTGTCGGCCGCCTGCTGCAGGGCAACACCGACATCGTGCTGCAGATGCACTACACGACCAACGGCAAGGCAGCCACCGATCGCACGCAGGTCGGCCTGCGCTTCCTTGACGAAGCGCCCCAGTTCCAGCAGCGCGGCGGCAGCGTGCTGCAGCCGCGGTTTGTCATTCCGGCCGGCGCGCCCAACCACGAAGTGCGCGGCTCGCGCATCCTGCAGCAAGACACGCTGATCACGTCGTTCACGCCGCACATGCACGTGCGCGGCAAGGACATGACCTACACCGCGACGTATCCGGATGGCCGCACCGAGGTGCTGCTGCATGTGCCGAAGTACGACTTCAACTGGCAGATCACCTATGAGCTGAAGGAAGCCAAGCGGATGCCGAAGGGCACCAAAATCGAAGTCGTCGCGCACTTCGACAACTCCCCGCAGAACAAGTTCAACCCCGATCCCACTCAGGACGTCCGCTGGGGCGACCAGACGTGGGAAGAGATGATGATTGGCTTCTGGGGATCGATTGCAGAACGCAAACAGTAGTCGATGATCACGCGGCGCTCGTTTCTCTCCATGGCCGGCGCATCGGCGCCGGCTCTGGCTGCTCCGCTGCCGTGGCGTGGCAGGATGGTTTCCCTATTCGAATCTCAGGCGGCGCCGTCGATTGATGCCGCCCGCCTGCGCAACCGCCTCGAACGACTGAGTTACCACGGCCGCGGCCCCGGCGGCACGTTCGCCGACGGTGTGACCCGCGTGGCGTATTCAATACCGGACCTGACCGCGCGCGCGTGGATCATCGACGAGATCAAGCAGGCCGAGATCGTGCCGCGCATCGACGCCGCCGGCAACATCTTCGCGCGCGTCGGCGGCGACCCGCAGCGGCCGGCGATCCTGTTCGGCTCGCACATCGACTCGGTGCCGAATGCCGGCAACTTCGACGGCGACCTGGGCGTGATGGCCGCGCTTGAGGTACTGCAGGCCGTGCAGGCCGGGAAAGTGCAGACTCGCCATCCGCTCGAGATGGTGCTGTGGGCGCACGAAGAGAGCACCGCATTCGGCGTCGGCACCGCTGCCAGCCGCATTGTCGCCGGCGATCTGCAGGCCGGCGACATGGACCGCACGTGGAACGGGATGAAGCGCAGCGATGCGATCCGCCGCATTGCCGGCCGTCCCGACGAGATCGAGACTGCGATCCGCGGCAAGGGCACGTGGCACTCGTATGTCGAGCTGCACATCGAACAGGGCGGCACGCTCGACAAGGCGAAGGTGCCGATCGGGATCGTCGAAGGCATCGTCGGCATTCACCGCTACGACGTGGTCGTCGAGGGCTTTGCGAACCACGCCGGCACCACCCCAATGACCGAGCGGCAGGACGCCATGGTGGCGGCGTCGCAACTGACGCTCGCGGTGCGTGACATTGCCTCGAGGCGCCAGGGCCGGCAGGTCGGCACCGTCGGCCGCATCGAGATCGAACCGAACTCGCCGAACGTGATTCCCGGCAAGGTGACGATGAGCGTCGAGTTCCGCGATCTCTCCGAGCAGGTGCTGCGCGAGCTTGGCGACCAGATCAAGGCGCGCGGCGCCGCGATCGGCAAGGAGACGCGCACGACGATCACCTTCAGGCTCGCCAGCACCAATTCGCCGGCAATGGCGACCAGCCGCGTCCAGGAGGCGATTGGCCGGGCGGCGGCGAAGGCGTCGCTGAACACGATGCGCCTGCCGAGCGGGGCCGGTCACGACGCGCAGCAGGTCGCAAAGATTGCCCCAATGGGGATGATCTTCGTGCCGAGCATCGGCGGCATCAGCCACTCGCCGAAGGAGCTGACGTCGTGGGAAGACTGCGCGCACGGCGCCGATGTGCTGCTGAAGACCGTGCTCGATCTGGATCAGCGCGACTCGGTGTAGCCTCGCCCGCCATTCCCATCGAAGTCCTCGTCTTCATCGCCATGCCGGCGCTGATGCTTAGCGCGCGCGTTGGCGGTTGGGGGCGCGGCCTGCGGCCGCCGCGCGACGGCTGCTCAAGATCGGCGCCGTGTAGTACGCTATTGGATTGTTTGTCGACCGTTTGTAACCACATGTCATCAGCCCGCTCATTCTTGTTCACGTTGCTGGTCGTTGGAGCCGGTTCGTCAATGGCCTGGGCGCAACCCTCCGCGCCAATCTCCGGCACGCCTGTCGCCTCCGCGTCGCGAACCGTCGAACGGCCGACGCTCGACGGCGACGTCCTTGGCGATGCCGCGTGGGCGAAGGCCACGCCAATTTCCTCGTTCACGCAGGAACAACCGGATGAAGGGCAGCCGGTGTCGGAGGGGACCGAAGTGCGCGTCATCTTCACCAACGACGCGCTCTACATCGGTGCCGTGATGTACGACCGCGAGCCTGGCGGAATCGTCATGTCCGACTCCCGCCGCGACGGCGACCTGGATGACACCGACAGCTTTCGGATGATCCTCGACACCTTTCGCGACCGCCAGAACGGCTTTGTGTTCGGGACCAATGCGGCCGGCGTCGAATACGACGGACAAGTCACCAACGAAGGACAAGGCGGTGGCGGTCTCGCCTTCGGCCGGAATCAGTCGGGAGGGTCCGGGGCAGGCTTCAACATCAACTGGGACGGCGCGTGGGAAGTGCGCACCAAGGTCGGTGACTACGGCTGGTCGGCGGAGTTCGCCATCCCGTTTCGCACGCTCCGCTATCCCGCCACCGCCCAGCAGACCTGGGGCATCAACTTTCAGCGCAACATCCGGCGGAGGAACGAGCGCGCCTTCTGGGCGCCCATCCCCCGTCAGTTCAACCTCTATCGCGTGTCGCTGGCTGGCTCAGTGACCGGCATCCAGACGCCGTTGCTGCGCAATCTGCTCATCACGCCGTTCGGGCTTGGCAACGCGTTTGCCTCCGGCGTCCGGCCTGTCGACACGAACACGGATTACGACTTCGGTGCCGACGTGAAATACAGCCTGACGCCGAGCCTGACGCTCGACGCGACGGTGAACACCGACTTCGCCCAGGTCGAAGTCGACGATCAGCAGGTCAACCTCGATCGCTTCACGCTGTTCTTCCCGGAGAAGCGCCCGTTCTTCCTCGAAAACGCCGGCTTCTTCACCGTCGGCAACCCCGGCGAAGTGGATCTGTTCTTCAGCCGCCGCATCGGCATCGGCGACAGCGGCCAGGCGATCCCCATCATGGGTGGCGGCCGCATGTCGGGCAAGGCGGGCAAGTTCAACCTCGGCTTCCTGAACATGCAGACGTCGGACAACGGCGACACGGTGGCCAGCACGAACTTCAGCGTGGCGCGTGTCAGCCGCGATCTGCCGAATCGCTCGTCGATTGGCGCCATCTTCACCAATCGCCGCGCCACCGGCGACGTGCGGACCGGGGCCATCGATGGACAGACGTTCGGCCTCGACGGCAAGGTTGGTTTCGGCCAGACGACGACGGTGTCGGGCTTCTTCGCAAAGACGGACACACCGGGTGTCGAGAGCAGCGATCACGCCTACAACCTCCGCTCGCAGATCAATCGGCCGCAGTGGGACCTGACCCTCGGGTTCCAGGAGGTCGGCTCGGGATTCAATCCGGCGATCGGCTTCTACAGCCGCCGCGGCTATCGCAAATCCGATGCGTTCCTGATGACGCGCTTCCGCCCGAAGAACTTCATCAAGATCCAGGAATTGCGTCCCCACTCGATGTTCCGCGGCTTCTGGGGCCTCGACGGCTTCCAGGAAACCGGCTTCCTGCATCTCGACAATCACTGGCAGTTCCGCGACAGCACTGAGATTCACACCGGCATGAACCTCACGCGCGAGGGCGTGCGCAGGCCCTTCGAGATCTTCCCCGGCGTGATCGTGCCGCCCGGGACCTACGATCACAAGGAAGCGCAGCTGGTGGCGTGGAGCAACCAGGCCGCACCAGTGAGCGTGTCGGTGCGCGTCTTCGCTGGCGGATTCTTCGGCGGCGAGCGCCTGGCGATCAATCCCACGTTCCGCTTCCGTACCGGCGATGCCCTGTCCGCGCAGATCGACTACCAGCGCAACCACATCGATTTGCCGTGGGGCGAGTTCACCACCAACCTGGTGCGCACGCGCGTCTCGTATTCATTCTCTCCCCGGGTCTTCACCCAGGCCTTGGTGCAGTACAACGACCGCGCCGACCTGTGGTCCATGAACTTCCGTTTCGGATGGCTGCAGGCCGCCAATACCGGCCTGTTCGTTGTCTATACCGACACGCGCGGACTGTACGACCTGTTTGACCGTCCGGAGCGGACCGATCGATCGCTGATCGTCAAGTACTCGTATCTGTTTAATGTGTTCAGGTAAACCATTGTCTGTCAGTGTGAAGGTCGAACTGTAGCGTTTTACGTTGAGTCAAGACTTCGAAGTCCACTGCTCGAGTTGCGGGTGATTGGAGGCGTAGACTCCAACTCAAATGGTCTTCGTCGGATCCTCTACCGCGGTCGGCGCCAAGCGCAGCAGCGCCATCCTTACGGCGCCAGGCATTCGAGTCATGACACCCGCCATTCTTCGTTAAACTGTGACGGCCATGAAGAGGGTCCTCATCGCCGCCGTGTTGGCCTCTGCGTCCCTATCCGCTCAAGACGCTCCACGCCTATCAACGGCCGGAGGCGATCCGTGGTTCGGGACCTTTTCAATCATCGCCTTCGACCCGGCTGCCAACGAGCTGGGCGTCGGGGTCCAGTCGCGGGCGTTTGGGGCCGGGGCGGCTGTGCCATACGCGAAGCCGGGCGTGGGTGCGGTGGCCACGCAGGCGTCGGCGAACCGGCAGTACGGTCCCAAGGCGATTGCGTTGCTCGAGCAGGGACTCTCGCCCGCAGAAGTGGTCAAGCGCATCACCGACGAAGACCCCGGCCGCGATACGCGGCAGGTCGCCGTAATCGATGCCAAGGGGCGTTCCGCCGTGTACACCGGCAAGCGTGTGATCGATCGCAATTCAGATCCGAAGGACCTGGTGCATCTCGGCGGGTACGCAGGACACGTCTCCGGCATGAACTTCTCGGCCCAGGGCAACACCCTTGCCAGCCGCGCCGTCGTTGAGGCGATGGCCGATGCCTACCAGAACGGCACGGGCACGATGGCGGATCGGCTGATGGATGCGCTCGACGCGGCGCAAGCCAGGGGCGGGGACACCCGCGGCATGCAGTCCGCGGGCATTCTCGTGGTCCGGCCGCTCGATCCCGCCTCCCAGTCCACCGTCGAACGGATCGTCGACATTCGCGTCGATGACGGCCCCGAGCCGTTCATCGAACTGCGCCGGCTGTTGCAGATGACGCAGGGCGTGCCGCAGCGTTTGCTGTCCAGCGCCACCGAACTGTCGAAGGCCGGCAAGCACGCCGATGCGATTGCCGCGGTGCAGAAGGCGCTCGACATCAACCCGCGCGCGGAGACGGCCATCTACGCGCTCGCCAGAGTCTACGCGCTGTCGGGCGACGGCCGGCGCGCGGTGGAGCAGTTGTCGCGCGCCATCGCCCGCCAACCGAAGCCATGGAAGTTCGAGGCCGCCAACGACCCGGCGTTCGCGAAGCTCCGCGCCTCGGCGGAATTCCAGCAGCTGATCGCACCGTAATGATCCGATTGGCGACATCTGTTCTTGCCGCGCTGCTGGTGTGCGCGGCCGGCCTTCACGCCCAGACCCCGGCAACCCCGGCTCCCAAGCCGGCGCCTGCGGAACAGAAGCCCGAGGAGCCGGAGCTCGAGCACGAAGAGGAAGTGATCGTCACCGCGACGCGCACCAGCGGGCGCATCGACGATCAGCCGACGCGCGTCGAAGTGCTGGTGCGCGAAGAGATTGAAGAGAGAATGCTGATGACGCCCGGCGACATCGTGATGATGTTGAACGAAATAGGCGGCATGCGCGTGCAGGCGACCTCGCCGGCGCTGGGCGCGGCAACGGTGCGCGTGCAAGGCATGAAGGGCCGTCACACCCGCGTCCTGTTCGATGGACTGCCGTTGGCCGGGCAGGAAGTGGGCGGCCTGGGCTTGTTACAGATCCCGCCGATGGATCTTGGCCAGGTCGAAGTCATCAAGGGCGTGGCGTCGGCCCTGTATGGATCGGGCGCGATGGGCGGCGTGATCAACCTGGTTGCCAGGCGGCCGCAGGACGATCCGGTCCGCGAGTTCCTCTTCAATCAGTCGACGCTCGGCGGCACCGATGCCGTGGCGTTCCTCTCCGGATTCCTTGCGAGGCGCATCAGTGCCACGTTGCTGGCCGGCGGCCACCGCCAGTCCCGCCAGGACATCGATGACGATGGGTGGAACGATGTCGCCGGGTATGCGCGTGGCGTGCTGCGCACACGGCTGTTCTGGGCGGACGGCAATGCCACCAGCGCCTGGGCCACGGCCGGTCTCACCTCTGAAGGCCGCACCGGCGGTGCTGTTGAAAACAGTTCGCTGGCGCGTCGAATCGGCGGCGTCGAATCCATCGATACCACCAGGGGCGACGTGGGCGGCCACGTGCAGCACATCCTCAACGGCAAGTACGTGCTCACCGGCCGCATGGCCGCCACGTTCCAGCGCCGCGATCATGTGTTCTTCGTCGCGCACGAACGCGATCGCCGCACCAACATGTTTGCCGAAGCGTCGATCGGCGGCGCTTCGGGGCGCCACACCTGGGTCGGCGGCGCAGCTTTCGAGCGTGATTCATTCGACCCGCATGAGGTGCCGCGGTTCGCCTACTTCAACAGAGCCACCGGCCTGTTCGTGCAGGACGACCTGCGATGGAACGACTGGCTGACGGTGTCGGCCAGCGCCCGGCTCGATGCGCATCACACCCACGGCAACGTGTTCAGCCCCAGGGCCTCGGTGCTGGTGCATCGTGACGGCTGGACCAGCCGCGTATCCGTTGGCCGTGGATTCTTTGCACCGACGCCGCTGACCGAAGAGACCGAGGCCGCCGGTCTGTCGCGCCTCTCGATGCCGGCGCCGCTCGAAGCCGAGCGGGGCACGAGCGTCTTGGCCGACGTGACGCGCGCCGCCGGCCCGTTGTCGATGACAGCGACGCTGTTTGCCTCCCGGGTCGGCAACGCCGTCGAGGTGGAGCGAGAGACGGCCTACGTGATTCGCAACTCCGGAGGCCCTGCCACCAATCTTGGCCTGGAGGTGCTGGCCACGCTGCGCCAGGCGCCGTTCGTGCTGACCGGCACCTACGCCGCGGTGCGGTCGCGCGAAGAGCGCAACGGCGCGCGCGTCCAAACGGCCTTCACGCCGGCCCACAGCGCCGGCCTGGTCGGCATGTGGGAAAAAGAGGATGTCGGCCGCGTCGGCCTTGAGTACTACTTCACCGGCGCACAGCGTCTTGAAGGGAACCCGTATCGCACTCGTTCGAAGGCCTACGCGGTGGTCGGCGTGCTGGCGGAAAAGACGTTCGAGACGTTCCGGATCTTTGTGAACGCCGAGAACATCACCAACGTCCGGCAGACGAAGCACGACCCGTTGACCAGGTCGCAGCAGGCGATCGACGGCCGCTGGACCGTGGACGCCTGGGCGCCGCTCGACGGCCGATCGATCAACGCCGGCGTGCGCCTGATGTTCTGATCCCTAATCCCTAATCGCTGATCACGCCATCCGTGACGGCTGCCACTGCAGCCCCAGATTGATGATGCGTTCGATCAACTTCGCGTAGGAAACCCCCGCGCGCTTGGCCGACTCCGCGAAGTCCTCACCCTGGGCGAGCTGCGGGTTCGGGTTCGCTTCGATGACGAACATCTCGCCGTTGTCCTTCATGCGCAGGTCGATGCGCGCGTATCCAGACAGGTCGAGCGCCCGATAGACGCGTTTGGCGACGTGCTGCACCCTGGCCGATTGATCCTCGGTGAGCCCCGCCAGCGCGGTATCGATGCCGTGCTTCTTCTGGTACTTGACGCTCCACTTCACGCGCTCGGTGGCGATCTTCCAGTTGTTGTCGGGCATCTTCGCGAACGACATTTCCCACACCGGGAACGTCTGCAGGCGGTCGTTGCCCATCACGCCCACGTACAGCTCGCGTCCATCGATGAACTCCTCGACGATGGCCGGCGTCATGATGGTTTCGTGAATGAACTGGACGCGCTTGTTGAGCTGCTCCTCGTTGGCCACCACCGACGCCTGTGAGATGCCGGTAGACGACTCGTAGGTCAGCGACTTGACGATCAGCGGAAACTGCAGGCGCTTGGGCAGTGTCGGCCTGGCATTGAGCGGCACCACCAGGAAGTCGGGCACCGGAATGCGGTGGTAGGCCATCAGTTTCTTGGCCAGCGCCTTGTCGCGCGACAGCGTCATGCCGCGTGGATTGCAGCCGGTATACGGCACCTTCAGCAGCTCCAGATAGCTCACCACGTTCTGATCGAACACCACCACATCGTCGAACGCCTCCATCAGGTTGAAGGTGATGGTCGGCTTGAATTCGTCCATGGTGCTGCGAATCGGCGTCAGGTCGTCGTGCACGCCAATGACGCGCACTTCGTGGCCCAGCACTTTCAAGGTGCTGACGACGTCGTATTCCATGCGCCACTCGGCGGTCTGGGCGGTGGTCTTGTCGACCTTTTCATCGGGAGGCTCGAGACCCTTGTGCACGAGCGCGAGCACGCGTTGTGGTTTCATCGCCGGTTCGTCAGAGCGCGATGCGGTGGCGGCCGCTGTGCAGGTAGTTCATGACCTGCACGGTCAGCAGCACGGTGAATTCCTGCAGCGCCTCGTCTTCGGGCGTGGCGAGGCGGAGTTTCAGCTCGCGGCATCGGACGATGATGTCTTCGAGCACTTTGTCGATGGTGTATTGATAAATACCGGTCCAGTTGGCCACGACCTTGCGGACCGGCCGTCGCACGCGGCCCAGGAACTGGGCGGCGGTCATGTGCGCGGAATGTTCAGGCGCGTCGGAGAACAGCTTGCGCAGGTCACGATCGTAGAACGCGGGATGCTCGACACCGTAGTGACCGCGCTTCTTCCGGTAGTGATAGCGCAGCGTGCGATGCAGGCGGCGCAAGGGATCGACTTCCTCGACCTTGTTGAGCAGCGGCTGCCTGGTGACCAGCGACTGCATCAGTTCATCCATGTAGTGCAGCTTGCGGATGGCGGGCCAGCCGGCGTAGCGCGTCTTCCAGTTCGACTCGGGCGTCAGCCACACCGCGAACGTTTCGGCGAAGTCCTCGTCGGGATGGCTCTGTGCGTACCACGGATCGAGATGCAGCACGTAGCTCTTGCTGTAGGGCCGCGGCGCGTAGAACTGCGGGTACGGCTTGCTGGGATTGCCAAACAACCGGCGGCGTTGCCTGCGCAGCCGCAGCTTGTAGGCGTTGTCGATGACGTGGCCGGCCTCGTGGCGGAGAATGCGCATGCACCACTCGTGCTCACCGCCCTCGACGGCCAGCATCTGCGTCTTCTCGAGCCGCTCGAGCCGCGGATGCGCCAGGTAGAACGGTACCGCCATCGACGCCTGCCCGTCGGGCGTAAACCATTCGTCCGAGAGATAGAAGTGCAGCGGGAAGTTCAGCCCGCGCGCCGACAGCTCGCGCTTCAACTGGTCGATGCGCGCCTCGAGCACGGTGCCGTCGAGCGTCAGCGGCAGCTCGGACAGCCGGAGATTGAGCAGTTGCTCGTCGCTCAGTTCAGGCCAGTTGGACGAAACCGCTTTCGGCATGGTCGCTAATCGAAGTGTTGGCCTGCCATGAGTGAGCAAGCGACGCGCCGAGCGCGGCGTTTGCGAGTCGAATGGTGCGCTCGGCAGGACTCGAACCTGCGGCCCTCTGGTTCGAAGCCAGATGCTCTATCCATCTGAGCTACGAGCGCGCAACGCTCGTATTATGTCGCTTTTTTCAGCCGGTCCGAGAAGGCCTTTTCGAGCTTCCTGACCTTGGGCATCGCCACCGCCGCCACGTACGGCTGCGCGGGATTGCGCGCCGCGAAATTCTGGTGGTAGTCCTCGGCGTCAAAGAACTGCTCCAGCGGCTCGAGCGTGGTGACGATCGGCGATTCGAACACCTTCGCGTCCTTCAACTGCTGGAGGTAGGCGGCGGCGACATCCCGCTGCCGCTCGCCGGCATAGAACACCGCCGAGCGATACTGGCGGCCGATGTCGTTGCCCTGGCGATTGAGGTGCGTCGGGTCGTGCGCGACCGCGAAGAACACCTTGAGGATCTGCCCGAAGCTGATGCGGCTGGAGTCGAAGCGAACGCGAATGACCTCGGCGTGATCGGTGGTGCCGCTGCAGACCGATTGGTAGTCGGCGGTGCCGGCGGTGCCGCCCGCGTATCCAGACGTCACCGACATCACACCGTCGAGTTTCACGAACACCGCTTCGGTGCACCAGAAGCAACCGCCGCCGAGGACGACCGACTGAGGCGTAGTCGTGGGATCTGGCGGGATGTCGAGGGCGGGATCCGGAAACTGATCGGCCGGAACACCGGCGCTGCCGCCGAACAGCTCGCTGAGTGTCATACGCTCTCCATTATGTGCGGACTTGCTGGCGCCGGCTGAGGATGCCCGCGGCGGCAACCGCCAGGGCGGCGACCAGGAGCCCCAGCGCCAGCGGCCGTGTCCACAGCACCGTCCAGTCACCCTGGCTGATCGACAACGCCCGCCGCAGATGCTGCTCCGCCGCCGGGCCGAGGATCAGGCCAATCATCACCGGCGCCACCGGCGCGTCCATCAGCCTCATCATGAAGCCCACCACGCCGATGATCGCCACCAGCCACAGGTCGCCCGCGGATCGATGCACGCTGAATGCGCCGAGCGACGCGACCACCAGGATGCCGGCGTAGAGCCAGTGCCGCGGGATGGAGAGCAGCTTCACCCACAGCCCGACGAGGGGCAGGTTGAGAATCAGCAGCATTGCGTTGCCGATGTAGAGACTGGCAATGACGCCCCACACCAGCGCCGATTCGTGATCGAACAGCAGGGGTCCGGGTTGCAGGCCGAACTGTTGAAATGCCGCCAGCAGCACCGCAGCGGTGGCCGACGTCGGCAACCCCAGCGTCAGCAGCGGCACCAGCGTGCCGGCCGCAGAGGCGTTGTTTGCCGCCTCGGGTCCCGCAACCGCCTCAATGGCGCCGCGGCCAAACTCTTCGGGCCGTTTCGAGAGTCGCTTCTCGATGCCGTACGACATCAACGTCGGCAGCTCCGCTCCGCCCGCCGGCAGCGCGCCGAGCGGGAACCCAATGGCGGCGCCGCGCAGCCACGGCTTCCACGACCGCTGCCATTCGTCCGTGGTCATCAGCAGCGATCCGCGCACCGGGAGAATCTCTTCCACGAGCGGTCCACGGCTCGCCACCCACAGGGTCTCGCCGACGGCGAACAGCCCGATCGCGACGATGACTGGATCGATGCCGTCGAGAAGATAAGGGATCCCGAACGTCAAGCGCGCCTGTCCGCTCAGGCCATCGATGCCGACGAAGCCGAGCGTCAGGCCGAGGAGCAGGCTCAGCCAGCCTCCTAGGGGTGAGGCGCCGAGCATGGTCGTCACCATCACGAACGCCAGCACCATCAACGCGAAATACTCGGCCGGCCCGAACGCCAGCGCAAGCTTCACCATCAGCGGCGCGGTGACTGACAGCGCCAGCGTGGCCAGCGTCCCGGCGACAAACGACCCGATCGCGGCCGTGGCCAGCGCGGCCCCGGCGCGGCCGCTCCGCGCCATCTGGTGGCCGTCAATCGCCGTCACGATCGTCGCGCTCTCGCCGGGTGTGTTCAAGAGGATCGACGTGGTCGATCCACCGTACATCGCGCCGTAGTAGATGCCGGCAAACATGATCAGCGCCGCGGTCGGGTCGAGGTGGTAGGTGACCGGCAGCAGCAGCGCCACGGTGAGCGCCGGGCCGATGCCCGGCAACACGCCCACCGCGGTGCCCATGGTGGTGCCCGCCAGTCCCCACAGCAGATTGGCGGGCGTGAGCGCGACGGCGAAACCGTTGAGCAGCTCGCCCATCAGAAGGTGAGCGAGGGGAGCGCCACGCCGAGTCCCCGGGTGAACACCATGGACAGCGCCAACGAGAACGCGACGCCCACGGTGAGATCGATCGCGATGGTGCGAATCGCGAGCGTCGAGCGCATCGCCGTGGCCACCATCGCGAAGAGCAGCGTGGCGGCGAGGACGAACCCCAGACGTGTGAACACGACCGGCAAGAGGACGAGTGCCGCCGCAATCGTGCCGCTCATGCGGACACCAGGTTGGCCGACTGGTTGGAAGGCGCGTGCGGCCTTCGCGCCGGCGGCCAGCAGCATCAGCAGCAACGTCGTCCCGATGACCGTTGGAGTGGTGGACGGCGTGAGCGCAGGCCCCCTGTTCGACGGCTGCGACTGGTCGGCCGCCGACAGTCTGCGAAGCACGTCTTCGATGCGGGATTGCTCGGCGAGCAGAAACTGTCTGAACGGCGCACCGGCCAGGAACTGATCGTCCCAGCCGTTCTGCCGCAACGTCTCTCGCCACTGCCCGCTCACGGCGAGGCGCGTGATGCGATCGGCCAGCGCCGCTTGTTCAACCGCCGACAGCCCCGGCGGCGCCACGACCGCCCGCCAGTTGGCCAGGTCGAGATCGATCCCGCCCTCGCGCACCGTCGGCGCGTTGATGCCGGTGACGCGTGACGGCGACGACACTCCCAGGATGCGCAGTTGGCCGGCGGCAATCTGACCGGCGAACTCGGCATAGCCGCTGACCGCGGCCGAGAGCTGGCCGCCAAGTACTGCCGCCAGCGCCGCGCCGCCGCCGGGAAACGCGATGTAGTTGACACGCGAGGCGGGGATGCCGGCTTGCTCTGCCAACAGCCGAACCAGCAGGTCGTCGGTGCCGCCGGCGGAACCGCCGCCCCACGAGATCGATCCGGGATCCTGTCGAAACGCCGTCACCAGATCCCGCAGTGACCGAAACGGGCTTGCCACCGGCACGACGATCACTTCGTACTCGCCGGTCAGTCGAGCGATGGGCGTCGTGTCCGCCAGCGACACCGGTGAGCCGTTGATGATGACGCCGCTGACCATCACCAGACCGGTCACCAGCAGCGCGTGTGGATTGCCGCGCTCCGAACGGGCGAATCGCGCCAGCCCGATCGTGCCGGCGGCGCCGGGCACATTGTCCACCTGCACGCCGGCGCCGGGTTCGATCTCGGCCAGCACGCGCTGCATGGCGCGCGCGGTTTGATCCCACCCGCCTCCCGGCGCGGCAGGCGCGGTGATGACCAGGGGCTGGGCGCCGGCCAGTGACGGCAGCGCGATCAGGATCGCGAGCGCGAGTCGCACGGCGGAATTGTATCGCCGTCGCCAACGTGCCTATCGAACAGCACGAAGCCTGATCATGCGTGGCGATGGGCCGGCCGAGCCGCTTGCACATGCGCATCGAACAGGACGCCGGCGGCGCCATCACGCGCGTGCTGGTGGGCGGGACATCCGTGCGCGTGGGTGAAGGGACGATCGATGTGTAGCGCCGGAGCCGGCTCGCCCGACTAAGGGGCGAGCCGGCTGCGCGCCCACGAGCCGTCCGCCTGTTTCACGTAGAGCAGCCGATCGTGGAGCCGGCTCGCGCGTCCCTGCCAGAACTCGATGCGATCGGGCTGGACGCGGTAACCGCCCCACGACGCCGGCCGCGGCACGCGGCCGTCCGGATGCTGCGCGAGCGCTTCGGTGTAGCGTGCTTCGAGATCGCCGCGGCTGGGGACGGGCCGGCTTTGCGGGGAGACGATTGCGCCGATCCGGCTCTCGAACGGGCGCGATTCAAAGTACGCGTCCGATTCCTCAGTCGACGTCCTGGTCACCGCCCCGTTGATACGCACCTGGCGCTCGAGCTCGCGCCAGTAGAACAGCAGGCTGGCGCGCGCGTTGGCGGCCAGGTCGCGGCCCTTGTCGCTGTCGTAGTTGGTGAAGAACACGAAGCCGGCCTCGTCGAATCCCTTCACCAGCACCGTGCGCGCGGAGGGCTCGCCGCTTGCCGACACCGTGGCCAGCGTCATGGCATTGGTGTCGATCGGCTCCGCCTTCAGGGCTTCGCTAAACCACACGCCAAACTGCGCGATCGGATCGGCGTCGGCGCCCTGTTCGTCGAGCGCACGGCTGGCATATTCACGGCGGAGATCGGCAATGTCGGTCATGGTGTCCCCACCGTAGCACTGGCGGAAGTGGGCTGCTTCAGCTCAACCCAGATACCGAGAAAACGCCGATCGGTCGACTTCGGATCGGCGTCCTTCGGAGAGAATCCGGACTCGACGTCGATGGTCAGCGGGATGACGCCGCTTGGGAACAGCGGCAGCGCCACGTCGGCACCGTTGCCGGGCGTCAGATCCAGTGCCTGTCGCCAGCCGAACGTGCTGAAGGTGACCCGGTTCGGCGTCGCGCCCGAATGGACGCGCAGCGTGACCGGGGATGCCTGGCCGGCCGGCACCGCGACCGTGACCTGCGATGCCTGCGCCCCCATCGTCCAGAAGCCTTGCGGCTCCGGGTACATGCCTTCTTCGTGGAAATACACGTTGGCCGCGGGGTAGGTGGCGGCCGCCAGCACCACCGGCACGAGCGGCCGATCGCCGGCATCGACCACCGCGGACGGCGCGATGGTAATCCGTTCCACGGCGCGCTCGATCTCGGCGGGACCACGCAGGCCGACGAAGTTCGCATCCACCGGTAACCACAGCGTGGTTTCCCATCGCTGATGGGGCTGCGGCTGCAGGTCCCACGTCTGCAGCGGCGGACCGTTGCGGCCGACCTGCAGCGACACGGGATAGGCGCGATCGAAGGTGCGGTCGTTGAAGTCCACCGCGATGGTGTAGCGGCCCGCCGGCAGCGAGAAGCGGCCGTTGTGAATCACGCGCACCGGCTGCGGATCAAAGCGCTGCATCGGCTTGACGCCCATGACCAGCTGGGGGATCACGTCCACGGCCGCGCCCCGCCGCACCGGGTCGTAGATGATCGACGCCGGCCGCGCGCGGGCGTCGAAGCCGTCGAGCGCCGAGCGCCGGGCACGCGCGCCCAGGTCGACGCGCGGGATCGGCGGGCCCTGCGGCAGCCATGGCAACGTGAGCGCGACGATGATCAACGCGCTGCTGAAGGTTGAGAACGCGACCAATGCCGAGACCCCGGCCCGGGTGCTGCCGACGCGCGCCAACACCGTGGCAGCGGCCGCGGCAATCGCGATCCACCACAACATGTGGATCCACGCTGTGCCGGTCCATGCCGGCACGACGAAGGTCGGCGCCAGCGACCACAGCTCCCAACGCGGCGACCAGAAATCGAGCAGCGCCGACGAGCCGTCGCGGTTGTTGTTGATCAGCAAGCCGTTCTCGCTGACCGCCAGCGTGATGCCGATGCCGACGCTGACCCACAGCAGCAGGTGCTGGGCGGCGCGGCGCGGCGATGCCACCGGGGCCGATCGAAACGCCATGGCCATCGGCAGCATCAGCAGCGGCAGCCCCGACGCGATCGGCCGCGCCGCGGCCGACGCGCCACCCCACCAGATGCCAAACGCGCCGACCATGCCGAGCAACGCGGCAAAGATCACCGTAATCTCAATTGCCAGCCGGCGCAGCTCCGCGCCGCTGCGCCACATCTGGTACAAGCCGGTCGCCGCCAGGATGTAGACCGGCGCGTAGGCGAGCAGTCCGTACTCCTGATCGAATACCAGCCCAGGCGCACCGAATCGCAGATTCATCGGCGTGGTCTGCACCAGCGCCCCATACGGCGCCATGGGGAGCGGAGTCCCCCAGATCGCGTAGAAGAATGCGAACCACGCGATCAGCGACATCGCGTAGATCGCCACCACCGCCCACACTCGAGCGTCGCGCCGGCGAAGGAATACCACCAGCAGCAGCGCGGCCGACATCGGCGCGTATTTGGTGCTGAACCACGGCAGTGACGCGATCGCGATGCCGATGGCGATCCAACGCGCCCACCCGGTGTCGCGCGTCGCCGACAGGGTCGCCGTAAAGGCGAACATCACCGCCAGCGAGGCGGCGATCTCCGGGTAGACCGTGAACGTGTTGAACATGAACGGCGCGGTCAACGCCACCGCCGCCCACGCGAATATGGCGGCGCCCGGCGCATGCAGCGTCGCCATCGTCCATCGCCAGGCCATTGCCGCGGCGATCGCCCCCATCAGAATCAGCGCCCACACCGAGCCCTGGTAGCCGGCCAGTGCGTAGATTGGCGCGAGCAGCACCGAGATGCCGATCGGATGAATCGAGTAGATCTCGCTGTCGGCGCCGCGGGTCAGGTAGTGCGGCTCGAGGTCATCCGGGTAGTACTCGCGGTAGTCGCCGCGATGGTGGTTGTTCTCGATCTTGAGATCGCCGTCGCGCCACAGGCTCTGGGCGATCACCAGGTAGTGGGGCTCGTCTCCTGACGGGAACAACGCCGTGCCGGTCAACCGCTGCGCGGCGGCGCCGGCGGCCAGCATCGTGGCGGCGACCAGGGCGACGGTGACGGTCGTGACGCTCCATCTTTCCATGGCGCGCGCGGTGACCAGGCGCGATTGCCACAGCACCCAGACCTGGAGCGCGGCCACCGACAGCCACACCATGGCGCCCAGCGGTCCCGCCAGCGCCTGCAGCGCCGGCAGTCGATCCGGAATCACCGGCAGGTAAGGCAGCCACAGCGCCAGCAGCCCGAACAGCGGCAGCACCAACTCGCCCAGGCGCGGCCGCGTGGACGTCGTGGTGCCGCTGGGCGCGTTCAGGCGATCGATCAACAGCAAGAGCAGCCCGGCGAGGCAGATGAAGCCGAGCAGGGTCTGCCACGGCGGCAACATCGCAAAGCGTGTGACCGTGTCGCCACTCGCCGTCTGGTCGAGGACGCCTCGCGTCGCGTAGAGCGCAACCCCCGTCGTCGCGCACGCTGCGAACGAGACCAATCTCGACATCCAGAAATGATTCTACATAGGATTTCCACCTGCGCTCGCGAATGGCCGCGAGCTACTATGGATTAGCCCTATGAATCGTCCGATCGCTCTGCTCGTTCTCCTGGCTGCGCTGGCCGCGTGCCGCCAACCCGCTGCACCCGCCGCACCGGCCCAATCCGCCCCGCACGCCGACCTGCCGTTTGACGTCTTGATCACCAACGGCCGCGTGGTGGACGGCACCGGCGCGCCGTGGTTCCGCGCCGACGTGGGCATTGTCGGCGATCGCATCGCCGCCATTGGCCAGCTGGCCGGCCGCGAGGCGAAGACGCGCATCGATGCGTCGAACCTGGTGGTCGCGCCGGGGTTCATCGACATGCTCGGCCAGTCGGAGTTCAACGTGCTGGTCGATGCGCGCGCCGCCAGCAAGATCACGCAGGGCATCACCACCGAGATTACCGGTGAGGGTTCGTCGATTGCGCCGCTCAATGACGCGCTGGTGAAGTCGGCGCAGCCGACCTACGACCGCTTCAAGGTGTCGCTGGATTTCCGCACGCTGAGCGAGTACTTCGCGCGGCTCGAACGGGACCGGCCGGCGCTGAACGTCGGCACGTTCGTCGGCGCCGGCAGCTTGCGCGCCTACGTGGTGGGCAGCGAACAGCGGCCCGCCGGTGCCAGCGATCTCGAGGCGATGAAGCAGCTGGTGGCGCAGGCCATGCAGCAGGGCGCGCTCGGCTTGAGCACGGCGCTGCAGTACGTGCCGGGGCGCTTTGCCACCACCGACGAGATCGTGGAGCTGGCCAAGGTCGCCCGGCAGCACGGCGGCATCTACATCACGCATCAGCGGTCGGAATCGGCGCAGATCATCCCGTCGCTCGACGAGGCCTTTTCGGTCGCCGAGCGCGCCGGCATTCCAACCGAGGTGTGGCACCTCAAGACGGCGTACCGGGCCAACTGGGGCCGCATGGGGGAGGTGCTCGAGCACTTCGACGCGGCGCGCGCGCGGGGCCTGGATGTGACCGCCAACATGTACCCCTACGATCGCGCGTCGAACGGCCTTGATGCGTGCCTGCCGCTCTGGGTGCGCGAAGGTGGGCTCGATCGCATGCTGGCGCGCCTGCGGGATCCGGCGATGCGTGAGCGCGTCAAGCGCGACATGGACGATCCCAACGCCAAGGACTGGGAGAACCAATGGTACGGCTCCGGCGGCGGCGCCGGCGTGATGGTGTCGACCGTGCTGGATCCGGCGTTGCGCAAGTGGGAAGGCAAGAACCTGGTGGAGATCGGCAAGGCCATGGGCATAGACCCGCGCGATGCGGCGATGGACCTGGTGATCGCCGACAAAGGCGAGACGTCCGTGATCATCTCGATCATGCGCGAAGACGATGTGCGGCTGGCGCTGTCGAATCCGATGATCTCGATCGGCACCGATTCGGGGGCGCGCGCCGAAGACGGGCCGCTGTCGGAGTCGAAGTCGCATCCACGGGCGTGGGGATCGTTTCCGCGCGTGCTCGGCAAGTACGTCCGCGACGAACAGCTGATCACCCTGGAGGAAGCGGTGCGGCGGTTTACCTCCCGCCCCGCCGCGCGCGTCGGCCTGGCCGATCGCGGCATCCTGCGTGCCGGGATGAAGGCGGACGTGACGATCTTCAATCCCGACACGGTGCGCGACCTGTCCACGTTCGTGGATCCGACCCACTACTCTCAGGGCATTGAGCACGTCCTGGTCAACGGCAAGGCCGTGGTCTCCGGCGGCAAGATCACCGCCGAGCGGCCCGGCCAGCCCATCCGGGGACCTGGCTACCGGCCGTAGCGTCCTAAGGGCATAGTGACCTGACGCACGCTCCCCACGTCGGCGGTGCTGACGAGGTGGTCGGCCGCCCGCGACACGACCGATCGCAATGCCACCGTGGCCGCGGCCGAGCCCGAAGAGCTGGCGATCGAGGCGACCGATCAGCGGCTCGATCAAATCGCCACCGCCTTTGCAGGGGTGTTCGACGCGGAATCGAGCTTCACGTTCGAGCACTCCGATCGCGTGGCGGCGCGCCTGGGATTCTCGGAGGCTGAGCTGGTGCGGCTTCGCCGCGCGGCGCAGTTGCACGACATTGGCAAGCTCGCCGTGCCCAACGCCATCCTCGACAAGCTTGGTCTGCTGACCGGACCGGAGTGGGAGATCGTCAAGCAGCATCCGGCCCATACGCTGGGCGTGCTCGCCCAGGTGCCGGTGTTCCGCGAGCTCGCGGAGGACACGGCCAATCATCACGAGCGCATCGACGGCCAGGGCTACTTCCGCGGCCTGACGCTCGTTCAACTGACACCGGCCGCACGCGTGCTGGCGGTCGCCGACGTCGCGGACGCGTTGATGAGCGCCCGCCCGTATCGCGGGCCGCGGCCGGTTGATGAGGTGATTGCGCTGCTGCGGCAAGGCCGCGGCACGCAGTTCCGGCCTGACGCCGTCGACGCCATGACGGTGTCACTTGCCGCGGCTCCATCCGCCTGACTACGCTTGTCACGATGCGCATCGGCATCGACCTGGGCGGCACAAAGATCGAAGGGCTTGTCCTGGCAGACGACGGCCGTGAGTTAGCGCGACGCCGTATCCCTGCGCCGCGCGGGAATTACGACGACACGGTTCGAGCGGTCGTTGAGCTCGTCTCGGCGGTCGAGACCGGAGCCGGCTTCGTCATCGACGGCCTCGCGCCTTCGGCGCTCCGCCGGGACAGGCCAGGTGTCGGCATCGGCATACCCGGGGTGGTCTCTCCCGCAACCGGCCTCATCAAGAATGCCAATTCAACCTGGCTGAACGGCCGTCCGCTGGCCGAGGACCTGACGCGCGCGCTTGGTCGCAAGGTGCGCCTGGCCAACGATGCAAACTGCTTTGCGCTGTCCGAGGCGACCGACGGCGCGGCGGCGGGCGCGGCGGTCGTATTCGGCGTGATCATCGGCACCGGCACCGGAGGCGGCCTCGTGGTCAACGGCCGCATCGTCGTTGGCGCCAACGCCATTGGCGGCGAATGGGGGCACAACCCGCTGCCCGCGCCGCAAGACGACGAGCGGCCCGGGCCGCCGTGCTCCTGCGGACGTTCGGGATGCATCGAGACCTTTCTGTCGGGCCCGGGGCTGGCCGCGGATCACGTGCGGATCGGGGGTGACCAGGTGCCCGCGGTGGAGGTGGCCGCTCGCGCGGAGCGCGGCCATCCAATCGCGGAGCAGTGCCTCGAACGCTACGAGCGGCGCTTCGCGCGAGCGATCGCTTCGGTCATCAACGTGGTCGATCCGGACGTGGTTGTGCTGGGCGGCGGGTTGTCGAACATCGAGCGGCTCTACGACCGGATCCCGGCGCTGTGGGGGCCGCACATTTTTTCCGATCGGGTCGCCACGCGACTGGTCCGCGCCAGGCACGGCGACGCCAGCGGCGTCCGGGGCGCGGCTTGGCTCTTCGATTAGGCTACAATTCAGGTCATGAAGCTTCGAATTGCTTTTGGCGCATTGGCACTCATCTGGCTGGCCGGCTTGTCCCACAACGCCGCTCGGGCCGAGCAGAACAAGACGGTGTGGGACGGTGTCTTCTCCACGGCACAGGCGGAACGCGGCGCGGCGGCCTACAAGACGGCGTGCTCGGAATGCCACGGCGGCGACCTGATGGGTGACGGCTTCGCGCCGGCGCTCAGCGGCGCCGAATTCATGGGCAACTGGAACGACTTGTCGGTGGGCGATTTGTTCGAGCGCATCCGCGTCTCGATGCCGCCGAGCAGCCCGAGCGGCACCCCGCCGGCTCAGAAGGCCGACATCGTGGCCCACATCATGCACATGAACAAGTGGCCGGCCGGCGAAGGCGAGCTCGAGCCGAAGACCGACGTGCTCAAGCTGATCAAGATCGAACAGAAGAAGTAATTGCGGCCGGAGCCTCTTACGGGGTCTTTCTCCACCACGGCGTGCCGAGATTCGTGAACGGCCCGCCGTCGACCGAGATCGCGCTCGCGACGCGGTAGTTCAGCGGCGAGAGCAAATGCAGGGTGTTTCGCACGCGCACCGTCTTGCCGTTCACGGTAAACGGTGCGCTGTCGAAATGGATGTTGTAGATCCCGCCCAGGTCGCCACCGATCGGACCAAACTGCAGGTAATTGAAGCCACGCGAATCAGTCACCTGACGCGCCAGCGCCCGGTTGTTCTTGTGGTACGCAATGACGTCGCGTGCCTTGAAGGCGCCTGACGGTCCCTCGCCCTCGGTCACCGCCTCGTAGAACCGATCATCGATCTTCGTGACCGTCGTCGTGCCCGCGTACGGCCCGGCGGGCCCCAGCGGACTCTCGGGCATGTTCCACTCGAAGGTCCACTTGCCGAGGAAGTAGGCGTCGAAGTCGAACAGCGGCACCTCGTCGCCGGTCTCTGTCGGCCTGCCCAAAGCCGGCATCTGGCCCTTCGGTACCTGCTGCGCAGCGTTGTCTGTCGCGCCCTCCGGGCGCGAGGTTTCGCCACTTGCCGACGCACCGACTGCCGAAATGGCAACTGCCACTGCAATGGCAACTGCCATTGCAACCGGCAACCGCCAACTGCCAACCGCCAACTGTTTCACTTGATGTATTCTCACGCGCGGAGAGTATATGCGACGACTCGTGCTCGTGACAGCCGGCATTGCCGCCGTGGCCCTGATTTCAGTGGGCGCGCACACTCAGCCCGCGCCCGTCGCGGCGCCGACCGACGGCGGCTACCGGCTCGTGCCGAACTGGCCGACGCTGCCTCCCGGAGAGTTCTTTGGATTAAAGACGCCGCCGCTGCCGCCCGCCGAGCGTGAAGCGCAGGCCGCCGCGCGCCGCGCGATGGGACAGACCGGCAACGCGCCGCGGCCCGCCGGGCAAGGGCCGACGAATCAGCCCGGCATCTCGGGGCTGGCGATCGATCAGCAGGATCGCATTTACGTGTTCAACCGCGGCGCCAAGCCGGTCCTGGTGTTCAACACCGACGGCAGGCTCGTCGCGTGGGGCGGGGACATCGAGCTCAATGGCCGCAAGCTCGATCCGAACTACCAGCACTCGGGCGCGGTCGACTGGGAAGGCAACGTCTACATGATCGAGCGCGACGCGCATCGGGTCGTGAAACTCACTCCGAAGATGGACAAAGTCTTGCTGCAGCTTGGCACGACGATGGAGAAGGGGAACTCCGAGAAGCATTTCGATCTCCCCTCAGGAGTTGCCGTGCTCAAGAACGGCAACATCATCGTGACCGACGGCTATGGCAACAATCGCGTGGTCATGTTCGACAAGACCGGCAAGTTCATCAAACAAGTGGGACGCGGTGCCGGCGGCCCGGCCGACAAAGGAACTGGGCCAGGCGAATGGGTGTTGCCGCACAAGCTGGCCGTCGATGCCCAGGAAAACATGTACATCATCGACCGCGAAGGGCACCGGTTGCAGGTGTACGACAAGAACTTGAACTATCTGCGAGAGATCAAAGTTGACGGCTGGTACCCGTGGGACATTGGCATTTCCCGCAAGGGTGATGACGGTTATGCGTACATCGCCGACCACACGCTCGAGCGTGTGCACAAGTTGTCGCTGAAAGACGGCAAGCTCGTGGCGACCTGGGGCAAGCAGGGACTCGGGCCGGGCGAGTTCGACTGGGTGCACGGCATTGTTGTCGACTCGAAGGGCGCGGTCTACGCGGCGGATACGTACGGCCAGCGTGTGCAGAAGTTCGTGAAACAGTAGCTACCGGCTACTCACCACTCACCACTCACCACCAACCACACGAGCAATCGTCCACCATATTCCGACCGCCGCGATCGCGACCGAGACGGGTATCGCCACGCGTGGGCGATACCAGCCTTTCTTCAGGAGCGCACCGGTGGCGATCAACGCGCCGGCGATCACCGTCAGTTGACCGCCTTCCACGCCCAGATTGAACGTCAGCAGCGCCGTGAGGAATTCACCGTGCGGCAGGCCGAGTTCGCGCAGTACGCCGGCGAATCCCAGGCCGTGCAGCAGTCCGAACATGAAGACGAGGGCGAGACGCCACGGCTTCAGCTCGCGCGTGACGAGGTTTTCGATCGCGACGTAGGCAATCGACAGCGCGATCAGCGGCTCTACGATGCGCGACGGGAGTGCGATGAGGCCGTAGATTGAAAGGCCAAGCGTGATCGAGTGGGCGATGGTGAAGGCCGTGACCTGCAACAGCAGCGGCTTCATGCGCGGGCTCAGCAGGAAGATGCCGAGCACGAACAGGATGTGGTCGAGTCCGTTCGGCAGGATGTGGGTGTAGCCCAGCCACACGTACTGCCGCGCGATGTCGGTGCGCGTCGGCCGCGTGAACGACTTCGACAGGTCGATCACCTCGCTCCAGTTGGTGCCGTCGATCCACTCGATGGTCGACGATCCGTCGGGCTGGCGGATCTCGAGCGGGTAGCGATCGCCCACCAGCCCGTAGAGCCAGCGCAGCCGCGTTGCATCGCGCGGCATGATGCCGGTGAGGCGAAACGACGCCAGGGCCCCAGAAGGCTCAGGCAGCACCAGGGCCGCAGAAGGCACAGAAGGCGCAGATGGCTTCCGGTACTCCACCGTGGTCGCTCTCACTTCATGAGCATCAACAAAAATCACGATTCGATCCGCGAACACGGAAGTGAGTTGCGCGAGGCGCGCGTCGCGTTGGTCGGGCGTCATGTTCGGCGGCAGGGTGCCGCCGGCAAACGTCTCGAGACGCAGCAGTAGCCACGTCGGATCGTTGGCGACCGTCAAATCGAATGTGCCGTTTGCGGAGAGCGTTAACGTGACCTTGGTGCGCTCGGCCTCATGCGATGCAACCGGGGCCGCGGCCAGCGCGACGAACGTGAGAAACAGAAAGGCGCGACGCAATCGCGGCTATGATATGCCGCGTGTTGATGCCTTTCTTGTCTGTGCTGGCTGTGCTTTCTGCGGCGATGGTCGTGTCTGAGCCTTCGGCGGCCCAGGCGCCACCGGCCAGGAAGACCGTCGAGATCGTCAGCGTGACTGGCTGCCTGCGCGAGCAAGGGACCAGCTGGATGCTCGTCGCCGCTACCGAGCCCACGCCGAGCCTGGCGAACCAGGCGGCAGGGGATGACATCCCGAAAGCGCCGCCGGCCGGCAAGAACACCTTTCGCCTGATCGGCACGAGCGAGTTCAACCTGCCGCAGATGAAAGACAAGACGGTGGTGATTCGCGGCCTGTTCATCAAGGACAAGGTCAGTCGCATCAACGTGACGTCGGCGGTCGAGGCCGTCGCCACCTGCGCGACAGTCGCGCCCAAGTAGGCTAGTATTTGCGTGGATGTCCCGTCGGCCCGTTCGCCCGTAGCCCGTAGCCCGTAGCCCGCAGGAGCACGAACATGAAGCGTCTCGCGTTGATCACCCTCGGCGTTGCAGCCCTCGCGTCGTTCAACGTTTCCGCACAAAGTCAGGCCCCGCGCCACGCGCCGACGTTTGCGAAGGACGTCGCGTCAATCATGTTCAACAAGTGCGCCACGTGCCATCGGCCCGGCGAAGTCGCGCCGATGTCGCTGATGTCGTACGAGGACGCGCGGCCCTGGGCCAAGGCCATCAGGTCGAAGGTCGTGTCGCGCGAGATGCCGCCTTGGGGCGCCGACATGTCGCAGACGCTGCCGATGCGCAACGACATCAGCCTCACGCAGCAGGAGATCGACACCATCGCCGCGTGGGTCGATGGCGGCGTGGCGCGCGGCAACAGCGCCGACATGCCGCCGGCGCCGAACTTCAAGACCGGATGGACCGCGGGCACCGAACCCGATTTGGTGCTCGAGATGCCGGTCGAGTTCGAGATTCCCGCCGAAGGCGAGCTCGGCGTGCAGATGTTCTATTCGAAGGTGCCGTGGGACGAGGATCGCTTCGCGGAAATCGTCGAGCTCAAGCCGAGCAACCGCGCGGTGCTGCACCACGCCGGCATCTACTTCGTCGACATTCCCGAAGGCGCGCGCCTCGAGAACGGCCGCATCATCGGGCCTGACGGCAAGGTGATCGGCGATCGCGGCTCGCGTGGTCTGCCGTCAACCGACAGCGGCCTGCCCGGATCGAGCAAGTTGCTGTCGTGGGTGCCGGGCCGCGGGCTCGACCACCATCGCGCCGACATCGGCAAGCGCATTCCCGGCGGCAAGTACATCAACTGGCAGTTGCACTACAACCCGACCGGCAAGCCCGAGAAGGACCGCACCAAGCTGGGCATCTGGTTCAACAAGGTGCCGGTGACGCACGAAGTGCTGATTCGCCAGGCCGGTGATCCGCTGGCGACGACCAGGGGCGGCTTGTCGATCTATCGCGCCGAAGGCCGCGAAGTGGAATACAAGGCGGACCCCGGCAGCACACGGCGCAGCCGCACCACGCCGAACATTCCAGCCTACGCGGAACACTGGCGTCTCACCGGCATTACGCCGGTGACCGAAGACATCACGCTCTACGCGATGTCACCGCACATGCACCTGCGCGGCAAGAGCCTGAAATGGGTCATCGTCTATCCCGACGGCCGCGAGCAGACGATCCTCAACGTGCCGAAGTTCGACTTCAACTGGCAGTTCAACTACGAGTTGAAGGAGCCGCTGAAGATCCCGGCCGGCAGCAAGATCCTGGGCCTTGGTGTCTACGACAACTCGGTCCGCAACAAGTGGAATCCGGCGCCGCACCTCGAGGTCTACTGGTCGGAACAGAGCTGGGATGAGATGTATCAGCCGTTCACCGAGTATTCGGTGGACTCGCAGGATCTGACGGTGCTGAAGCCGGTCACGCAGCAGCAACGCCGGTAGCGTTCGGCGCGAGCCGTACTGTTCAAGCAAAGGCGGACCTTCCGGTCCGCCTTTGCTATTTCACGCCTACTTCACGACCTTGCCGCCCTTGCGGTTATCCATTACGAAGCGATCGCGCGCCGGCATTTTCACCGCCGGCAGCGTCGAGCGATCCATGACGGCGTTCTCCGGGACGATCTTGTTCAGGTGCAGGATGTAGGCCACCAGGGCATAGGTGTCGTTCGCGCTGAGCGTGCCCGGCTGCATGAACGGCATGGCGCGATACGTGTAGTCGTAGAGCGTGGTGGCGTACGGCCAGTAGTTGCCGACCGCGCGCGGCAGCTTGGGGTTGGTGGCGAAGTCGAAGTTCTTGCCTGAATCGGTGGCGACGAGGCGATCGAAGCTGGCGCCCTCGCCGTTCTTGCCGTGGCACGAGGCGCACTTCGCCGCGTAGATGGCCGCTCCCTCGGCCACGGTGCCCTGGCCTTCGGGCAGTCCCTGGCCGTCGGGCCGCACATCGATGTCAATCTTCGCGATGTCGGCGGGCGTGGCGGCGCGTCCAATGCCGAGCGGCGCGGCGGCGGGCTTCTGCGCGAGGGCGACAGCCGAGCAGCCGAAGAGCAGCAGCACCGCCGTGACGAACCCCCGTGAAGAACCTTCGTGAAGAACCCTGGTGAGGAACCTTGGCATCACAACGCCCCGCCAAACTTCACCGTGCCGTCAGCGAGGATTTTCCACGCGCGGATGTGGTTGAAGTGATACGCGGTCGACGGCCCGCGCGCCGCGAGCAGCACGTCGTAGGTGGGCTGCGAATAGCCTGTGTCGTCGGTCGCGCGGCTCGCGATCATCGCTTCGCCGCCCTTCCATTGCCACGGCAGCCGGAAGCGCGTGTGGCACTTCGGCAGGACCGGCTCGTCGAGCCTGGCGAGCTGCCACGTCTTGCCGCCATCGCCGCTCACTTCCACTTTGGCGATCTTGCCGCGCCCGCTCCACGCGATGCCGCGAATCTCCCACCACCCCGGCCCGGTCAGCTTGTCCGGGAACGACGGCTCGGTGATCAGCGACTTCGCATCCATGTCGAGGCTGAAGATGCGCGCGGTGCCGTCGGGCAGCGGGTCGGTGTACTTCGAGGTTTCCTCGCGCGTCATGAACGGCTGGTCGCCGATCTCGATGCGGCGCAGCCACTTCACGCTGGCGTTGCCTTCGACGCCGGGGAGGAACAGCCGCACCGGATACCCCTGCTCGGGGCGCAGCGGTTCGCCGTTCTGGCCATACGCGATCAACGCATCGGCCCAGGCCTTGGCCATCGGCACGCTGCGCGTCATAACCGCGGCGTCCATTCCCTCGGCGAGAAACCAGGTGGCCTTCTGCGAGGCGCCGACCTCGCGGAGCAGGGTCGAGAGCGCTACGCCGGTCCACTCGCTGGTCGACGTCAGGCCGTCGATCTGCTGCGGCGTAAGGTCAGTCTGGCTACCTTCGCGGCGGTAGACGCGCCCGCCGTTGCCGGAGCACTCCATCATCCGGATCATCGACATGCCGGGGAAGCGACGGAGATCGTCGAGCGTGAACACCATCGGCCGCTCGACCATGCCGTGAACCAGCAGTGAGTACTGCTGCGGATCGATCGCCGGCACGCCGCCGTGGTGACGCTCGAAGTGGAGGTCGGATGGCGTGATGATGCCGTCGAGATCCTGCAGCGGCGTGAGGCTCGACGTGCGGCGATCCGAGAACGAGAGCCGCTTCGGCCGCTCGAACGGCGACCGTCCGCCGACATCGGAGGCCGGTGGCCCCTGGACCTTGGTGGGGTCGGCCGGGACCTTGGGGCGAGCGGCCTGATCGGCACTCTGGCCCGCGATCGGCAGCGCCGCGCCGACGATTCCGGCCGTGCCGGCCGCCAGGACGCGTCTTCTAGAGATGGATTTCGGTCGTTCCATGAGCCCTCCAGCCCCAATTTCCCGGGAGGTTATCACGCAGTTCCGGTGGGGGCTGGCCCCAAATGTCGCATCGGACTGCAGAAATAGCCGAAACCAGGCCGAAATTACGGCATACATGCGACATGTGGGGCCAGCCCCCGTGGGTCCCGTCGGTTACCCGTCGGTTGCCCGTCGGTTGCCCGTCGGTTACCGGGCGTGACAAACGTTGACACCTGAATGACCGCTAACTCGTTGATAATGCGGGTTGTTAGTGTTATCAACGGCCGTGCTGGGAGCGGCCCGTCCGTGAGGACTGGGCACCTGATGAAGAAGTTCTCGTTTGTTGTCATTTCCGCGTGGGTGTTGGCCCTTGGCCTGCGCCTGTACGCCGATCAATCACCGCAGCCGTCCCAGACGGGCGCGCAGCCGCGCGTGCCGGTGACTTCTACGCCGGCGGCCGCGCCGAAGCCACAGAGTGCCCCGGCCATGGCCGCGAGCCACTCTGCCGCATCCGCCTCGACCTTCGCGTCACAGAACGCGCTCGTGAAGCAGTACTGCATGACGTGCCACAACGATCGCGGCAAGGACAGCGCCGGCGGGCTGTCGCTGCAGTCGTTCGATACAGCGAAGGTCGGCCAGGAGGCGCACGTTGCGGAAGTGGCCGAGAAGATGATCCGCAAGCTGCGTGCGGGGATGATGCCGCCGTCGAACGCGCGGCGCCCCGAGGGCAACGCGCTCGCCGCGCTGGCCGACTCCATGGAATCGCGCCTCGACCAGGCCGCCGCGCTCACCCCCAATCCCGGACGTCGTCCGTTCCAGCGGCTCACTCGCGCCGAATACGCCCGCGCGGTCAACGCGCTGTTGAACCTCGACGTCGACGTCACCGCATTCCTGCCGCCCGACACCATCAGCGCCGGCTTCGACAACATCGCCGATGCGCAGTCGTTCTCGGCGACGTTGATGGAAGGCTACCTGCGGGCGGCCAGCCGCATCAGCGCGCTGGCCGTCGGCGACCCGAACGCCAGCGCGTCGGAAGTCACCTACAAGGTGCCGCGCACCGGCTCGCAGATGCAGCACGTCGAAGGCGCGCCGTTCGGCACGCGCGGCGGCCTGGCGACCACGCATACGTTCCCGGCGGACGGCGAATACAGCTTCCGCATGCAGCTGCACTCGATCCCCACCGGCCAGTTGTTCGGCAGCACGGTGCGCGGCGAGCTGCTCGAGGTCTCAATCGACGGCGAGCGCGCCGCAGTGCTCGAAATCAATCCGCGCATGAGCGAAGCCGATCCGAACGGCATGAACATCGTGACGCCGCGGATTCACGTCAAGGCCGGCACGCACCGGCTGGCCGCCGCGTTCGTCCAGCGCTTCGACGCGGTGCCCGACGATCTGATGCCGCCGATCGATCACACGCTGGCGGATTCGCAGATCGGCTCCGGGTTCGGCATCACCACGCTGCCGCACCTGCGCGAGTTTGCGGTCAGCGGCCCGTTCAAGGTCACCGGCGTGTCGGAGACGCCGAGCCGCAGGAAGATCTTCGCGTGCCGGCCGACGTCGACGCCCGAAGAGGCGTCGTGCGCGAACGAGATCATCCGCAAGATCGCGACGCTGGCGTATCGCGGTCCGGTGAGCGCCCAGGACCTCGAGGGGCTGACCAGGTTCTACGCGCAGGGCCGTAAGGATGGCGACTTCGAGTCGGGCATCCGCATGGCGTTGCAGGCCGTGCTGGCCAGCCCGCGGTTCCTGTTCCGCCTCGAAGAAGCGCCGGCCACGGTGCGCGCCGCGCAGGGCCGGGCCCCTGGCGCGGCCGCCGCGCCAGGGTCGCAGATCTATCGCATCACCGATCTCGACCTGGCGACGCGGCTGTCGTTCTTCATCTGGGGCTCGGGCCCGGACGAGGAGCTGTTGAAGCACGCGCAGCGCGGCACGTTGCGCGGTCCCGGCGTGCTGACCGCCCAGGTCAAGCGCATGCTGGCCAGCCCGAAGAGCGACGCGTTGGCGACACGATTCGGTGCGCAGTGGCTGCGGCTGCAGGACCTCGGGAAGATCTATCCCGACGCGCTGCTGTTCCCGTACTACGACTACGGCCTCGGCGAAGCGCTTCGCAAGGAAACGGAACTGTTCTTCGACAGCATCGTGCGCGAGGACCGCAGCCTCATCGAGCTGATCACCGCCGACTACACCTTCGTCAACGAGCGCATTGCGAAGCACTACGGCATTCCCGACGTCAACGGCGCCGACTTCCGCCGCGTGACGCTGACCGATGACAACCGCCGCGGCCTGCTCGGACAGGGCAGCATCCTGGCCTTGACGTCGGTCGCCGACCGCACCTCGCCGGTGCTGCGCGGCAAGTGGATCATGGAGGTGCTGCTGGCCTCGCCGCCGCCGGCGCCGCCCCCGAACGTTCCGACGCTCGACGAGACCAGGGCGGAGGGCGGCGACGGCCACTTGCTCAGCACGCGCCAGCGCATGGAGCAGCACCGCAGCAATCCGCAATGCAGCTCGTGTCACCGCGTGATCGACCCGCTCGGCCTGGCGCTCGAGAACTTCGACGTCACCGGCCGCTGGCGCATTCGCGACAACGGCCACCTGGTCGATCCGGTCGGCGATCTGTACGACGGCACGAAGATGGCCGGGCCGGGCGGCCTGCGCGCCGCCCTGCTCAAGCACCAGGACATGTTCTTCACCAGCTTCGCCGAGAGCCTGATGACCTACGCCCTCGGCCGCCGCGTGGAGTACTTCGATCAACCCGCGATTCGCCGGATCATCCGCGACGCGGCCAGGGACCACCACCGCGTCTCGGCGTTCGTGCTGGGCGTGGTGCACAGCCGCGCGTTTCAAATGTCGCGCGCGGACGACGTCACGACAACGAACGACGACAAAGCAGTAGCCGGTATCCGGTAGTCGGTCGCCAATAAGGGCAGGAGAACTCGATGGAGTTTCTGACGAAAAAGCACATCTCACGCCGCACGTTGCTGCGCGGTCTTGGCGTCACGATGGCGCTGCCGATGCTCGAAGCGATGACGCCGTCGGGCACGGCGTTCGCCAGGACGGCCGCCGGCGCGAAGCAGATTCGCATGTCGGCGATCGAGATGGTGCACGGGTCGGCCGGCGCCACCCAGGTCGGCATCGGCAAGAACTACTGGTCACCGGCGGAGGTCGGCACCGCGTTCGACCTGAGCCCCGGCTCGCTGTCGACGCTGGAGCCGTTCCGCGACTACCTGACCATCGTCAGCAACACCGACGTCCGCAACGCCGAGGCGTTCACGCTGCCGGAAATCGGCGCGGACCACTTTCGCTCGAGCGCGGTGTTTCTGACGCAGGCGCACCCCAAGAAGACGCAGGGCTCGGACGTCTACGCCGGCACGTCGCTGGATCAGCTCTATGCCCAGAAGTTCGGGCAGGATACGGCGATCCCGTCGATGCAGTTGTCGATCGAGACCGTCGACCAGTCCGGCGGCTGCGCCTACGGTTACAGCTGCGCCTATACCGACAGCATCAGCTGGGCGAATCCCACCAAGCCGCTGCCGATGGTGCGCGACCCGCGCGCGGTGTTCGATGCGCTGTTCGGCGTCGGCGCCACGCCGGTCGAGCGCGCCCAGAGCCGGCGCGCCGACAAGAGCATCCTCGACTGGGTCTCGACCGAAGTGTCGCGCCTCAGCAAGGAGCTGGGCGCCTCGGACCGCCGGCGCCTGAACCAGTACCTCACCGAAATTCGCGAGATCGAGCGACGCATCCAGCGCATCGAGGCGCAGAACAGCAGCGGCGACGTGCGCGAGCTGCCCGACGCGCCGGTCGGCGTGCCGGATGACTTCGCCGAGCACGTCAAGCTGATGTTCGACCTGCAGGTGCTGGCGTTCGCGTCCGACACGACCCGCGTGTTCTCGTTCAAGATGGGTCGCGACGGCTCGGCGCGCGTCTACCCGGCCAGCGGCGTGCGCGGCGCGTTCCACCCGGCGTCGCACCACGGCGAGCGCGAGGAACGCGTCACCGACTTCATGAAGATCAACCGCTACCACGTCTCGATGGTGCCCTACTTCCTCGAGAAGCTGAAGGAGACCCCGGACGGCGACGGCCAGAACCTGCTCGACAACACGCTGGTGATCTACGGCTCGCCGATGGGCAACTCGAACGTGCACAACCACAAGCGCTGCCCGCTGTTCTTCGCCGGCAAGGCCGGCGGCGCGCTGCGTGGCAACCTGCACCTCAAGGCGGCCGACGGCACGCCGATGGCCAATGCGTTCCTGTCGGTGCTGCAGGACATCGGCCTGCACGACCTCGCGTCGCTGGGCGACAGCACCGGCCGCTTCGATCTGAAGACGGTGCCTGCAACGACGGCGGCGGCTGAGTAGAACGCCACGGAGCCACGGAGCACGCTGTTCTCAATGCGAATGCTGCCGAGCGCCACTGGCGTTTCCAACGAGTCTCCGTGTCTTCGTGGCTCCGTGGCTGGATGGTGACTGTGAAGGACTGACTTATGCCGAGAGCAAGTCGCAACGTGGGATTGGGTCTGGTGGTCGCGGCGATGCTGACCGGCCTGGTGCATGGCGCCGGCCCGGCGCCGGTGGCTGACGCTGCCATGGCCAGGAACCGCGAGGCCGTGAAGGCGCTGCTGAAATCCGGCGCCGACGTCAACGCGGCGCAGGGCGACGGCATGACCGCGCTGCACTGGGCGGCCCGCGCCGGCGATCTCGAGCTGGCGCAGATGCTGCTTTACGCCGGCGCCAACGTCAAGGCGACGACCCGCCTCGGCGCCTACACGCCGCTGATGATGGCGGCCGACCAGGGACACGCACCGGTGATCGCAGCGTTGCTGGCCGGCGGCGCGGATGCCAAAGCCGCCAACTCGCTCGGCACGACGCCATTGATGCTGGCCTCGGCGTCCGGTAATCCGCAGGCCGTGACCACCATCGTCGAGAACGGCGGTGAGCTCGCGGCCAGGGAAAAGACCTTCGGGCAGACGCCGTTGATGTTCGCGGCATCGAACAATCGCGTTGAAGCGGTGAAGGCGTTGATCAAGGCCGGCGCCGACCTCGAGGCGACGTCGAAGGTGAACAACGTCGGCAACCTGAGCGGTCCGCAGCAGGAATTCCTGGCGCAGGCGTCGGGTTCGGGCAACCAGGCCGGCGGCAACGGCACGGGCCGCAGCGGCCAGGTGGTGGCAACCGGGTCGGGCCAGGCTCCGCCCAACGCGCAGGGACAGGCGCAGGGTGGCGGCGGTGGCGGCCGTGGTGGTTTCGGCGGCAGGCCCGGCGTCGAGCGCCCGTTCTTCTACAACGAATTGATCGGCTACCAGGGCGGTCACACCGCGCTGATTCTGGCCGCGCGCAGCGGCTACGCCGATGTCGTCAAGACGCTGGTGGCGGCCGGCGCGGGCGTCAATCACATCAGCGCCGGCGATCGCACGAGCGCGATGTTGATCGCGGCCATCAATGGGCACTTCGATCTCGCTCGGTGGCTGCTCGATCAGGGCGCCGACCCGAACGCCGCCTCGGAGAACGGCGTGACGGCGTTGTACGCGTCGTTGAACGTCACCTGGGCGCCGCGCGCGCTCTACCCGCAGCCGCGCGCCTTCAACCAGCAGCAGATCACCTATCTTGATTTCATGAAGGCGCTGCTCGCCAAGGGCGCCGATCCGAATGCGCGCCTCACCAAGAAGGTGTGGTACTCGGAGTACAACTTCGACCTCGCCGGCGTGGACGAGGTCGGCGCAACGCCGTTCTGGCGCGCCGCGTTCGCCGGCGACGTGCCGGCGATGCAGTTGCTCATCGACCACGGCGCCGACCCCAATATTTCCACGATGAAGCCGGCGGGCCGCCGGCCGCTCGGCGATGTCGGCGCGGCGCGGGAGTCCAAGGACGTGTCGGGCCTCGAGCCGGTTCCGATGGGTGGCCCGGGCATTCCGCCGCTGCAGGCGGCGGCCGGCGTCGGTTTCGGTGAAGGCTTCGCCGCCAACTCCCATATTCACTCGCCGGCCGGCTTCCTGCCCGGCATCAGGTTCATCGTCGAGCAGACCGGCGCGGATGTGAACGCGGTCGATCACGAGGGCAACACCGCGCTGCATCATGCGGCGGCGCGCGGCGACGTCGACAGCATTCTCTACCTGGTGTCGAAGGGCGCCGACGTCAAGAAGGTGAACCGCGAAGGGCAGACGGTGGCCGACATGGCCAACGGCCCGGTGCAGCGCGTGCAGCCCTGGCCGGAGGCGCTGATGCTCCTCGAGAAGCTGGGATCGAAGAACAGCAATAAGTGTGTGTCTTGTTAGGCGAATAGGCGAATAGGCCGAAGCTCAGATGAAAAGACTCGCGGTTGCCCTTCTCGTTCTCGTGCCGGTGTCAATCGCTGCCCAACAGGCGGCGAAACCTGTTGCCGCGCCGGTGAAGCCGGTGGTATCCCACGCGCCGGCGGTCATGACGATGTTGCCGGCCGAACAGACGGCGCTCGTCAAGCAGTACTGCGTCACGTGCCATAACGATCGCAACAAGGACCGCACCAGCGGACTGTCGTTTCAGTCGTTCGACGCCAACCAGATCACCGACCATGCCGACGTCGCCGAGAAGATGATCCGCCGCCTGCGCGCCGGCATGATGCCGCCGGCGGGCTCGCGGCGTCCAGGCCAGGCGACGATCGACGCGCTCGTCACTGCGATGGAGACGCGCCTGGATCGCGCGGCGGCCCTCAATCCGAACCCGGGCTGGCGTCCCTCGCAGCGGTTGAACCGCGCTGAGTACCAGCGTGCGGTGAAGGACCTGCTGGCGGTCGACGTCGACGTCGACCAGTTCCTGCCGGCCGATACGGTCAGCGACAGTTTCGACAACATCGCCGATGCCCAGACGATTTCGCCGACGCTGATGGAAGGCTACCTGCGCGCGGCCAGCCAGATCAGCCGTCTCGCGGTCGGCGACCGCAACGCCTCGGCCTCGTCGACGACCTGGAAGGTGCCGCGCACCGCGTCGCAGATGCGGCACGTCGAAGGCGCGCCGCTCGGCACGCGCGGCGGCATGTCGGTGCTGCACGTGTTCCCGGCCGACGGTGAGTATTTCTTCAAGATCATGTTGCACATGGGCCCGACCGGCGACTTGTTCGGCGGCCCATACGCCGGCGAGAAGATCGAAGTCTCAATCGACGGCGAGCGTGTGGCGTTGATGGACATCAACCCGCGCATGAACGAGCAGGACGCCACCGGTATGACGATGCAGACGCCGCGCGTGCACATCAAGGCGGGCCAGCGCCGGGTGTCGGCAGCGTTCCTGCAGCGCTTCGACGGCCCGGCCGACGACCTGATCATGCCGATCGAGCACACCCTTGCCGACACCAACATCGGCGAAGTGTTCGGCACGACCGCGCTGACGCACCTGCGTGACTTCACGGTGAGCGGTCCGCTGTCGGTCACCGGCGTATCGGAAACAGACAGCCGACGCAAACTGTTCGCCTGCCGCCCCACGAGCGCCTCCGAAGAGCCGGTCTGCGCCGCCGACATCGTGCGCAAGCTGGCGTTGCAGGCGTATCGCGGCAACCTGCCGGCCGAAGACTTCAGGGACCTGATGTCGTTCTACGAGCGCGGCCGCAAGCAGAGCGATTTCGAGGGCGGCATCCGGATGGCCGTGCAGGCGATTCTCGCGAGCCCGCGCTTCCTGTTCCGCATCGAGCAGGTGCCGTCTACGCTCAAGCCCGGCCAGACCTATCGGATCAGCGATGCGGATCTGGCGTCGCGCCTGTCGTTCTTTCTCTGGGGATCGATGCCGGACGCCGCGCTGCTGAAGGTCGCCGCCAGCGGCACGCTTCGCACGCCGGCGGTGTTCGACAAGCAGCTGCAGCGCATGCTGGCCGACGGCCGGTCCGAGGCGCTGGCGACCCGGTTTGCGTCGCAGTGGCTGCGGCTGCAGGACGTGGAAAAGGTCCGTCCCGACCACCACTTCTACTCGTACTGGGACACCACGCTGTCGCAGGCGATGGTGCGCGAGACCGAGCTGTTCGTCGACAGTTTGATCCGCGAGGATCGCCCGGTGACGGATCTGCTGACGGCCGATCACACGTTCGTGAACGAGCGGCTCGCCAGGCACTACGGCATACCCAACATTCTCGGCAACGAGTACCGGCGCGTCACGATCGCCGACCCGAACCGTCGCGGCGTGCTGGGCCAGGGCAGCGTGCTGCTGCAGACGTCGATTGCCGATCGCACCTCGCCGGTGCTGCGGGGCAAGTGGGTGATGGAAGTGCTGCTTGGCTCGCCGCCGCCCCCGCCGCCGCCCAACGTGCCGCTGCTCGAAGAGACGGCGACGGTGGATGCCGGCAAGGTGCTGTCGACGCGCGAGCGCATGGAAATGCATCGCAAGAATCCGGCGTGCAGCTCGTGCCATAAAGTGATCGATCCGCTCGGCCTGGCGCTCGAGAATTTCGACGTCACCGGGGTGTGGCGCATCAAGGACGCCGGCAGCCCGATCGATCCGGTTGGCGATCTCTACGACGGCACCAGGCTCGACGGCCCGATTGCGCTGCGCAACGCGCTGCTCGAGCACCAGGACGTCCTGATGCTCAGCTTCACCGAGAGCCTGATGACCTACGCGCTGGGCCGCCGCGTCGAACACTTCGACATGCCGGCGATCCGGCAGATCGTGAATAACGCCAGGGCGAAGAACTACCGGTTCTCGGCATTCATCTCTGGCGTCGCCAACAGCGCCGCCTTCCGCATGGGGCGCGTCGCCCCGGCGGAGATGACCGAGGAGAGAAGTGAGAAGTAGGAATTAGGAATTAGGAATTAGGAAGTAGCGCCCGCTAGCCCGCTAGCCTGCTAGCCCGCTAGCCCGATGAGGAGATCGCGATGGAGTGTCTGACCAGGAAGCACATGTCTCGACGCACGGTCCTGCGTGGTCTCGGTGTGACCATGGCGTTGCCCATGCTGGAGGCGATGACGCCCGCGCTCACCGCGCAAGGCAAGGCGGGCAAGGTGCGCCTCGCGGCCATTGAAATGGTGCACGGCTCGGCCGGCGCCACCAAATTCGGCCTGCAGAAAAATCTGTGGGCGCCGGCGGCGGTGGGCAAGGGCTTCGACCTGTCGCCGACCAGCCTGGCGTCGCTCGAACCGTTTCGCGACTACCTGACCATCGTCAGCAACACCGACGTGCGCAACGCCGAGGCGTTCGAACTGCCGGAGATCGGCGGCGATCATTTCCGCTCGAGCGCGGTGTTTCTCACGCAGGCGCATCCGCGCCAGACGCAGGGCTCCGATGTGCGGGCCGGTATTTCGCTCGACCAGGTGTACGCGCAGCAGTTCGGGCAGGACACCCCGATCCCGTCGATGCAGCTGTGCATCGAGGCGGTGGATCAGGCCGGCGGCTGCTCCTACGGATACTCGTGCGTCTACACCGACACCATCAGCTGGGCCGACAAGGATCAGCCGCTGCCGATGATTCGCGATCCGCGGCTGGCCTTCGATCAGCTGTTCGGCGTGGGCGCCACGCCTGCGGAGCGCGCCGAGCGCCGCGCCGAGGACAAGAGCATCCTGGACCTGATTAGCGCGCAGCTCGCCCGGCTCAACCGGGAGATTGGCACCGCCGATCGCGTGCGCCTGTCGAACTACCTCGATGAAGTGCGCGAGATCGAGCGCCGCATCCAGAAGGTCGAGGCCTACAACAAGAGCGGCGAGCCGCGCGAGTTGCCGACCTCACCGGTCGGCGTGCCGGACTCGTTCGACGATCACGTCAAGCTGATGTTCGACCTGCAGGCGCTGGCGTTTGCGTCGGACACCACGCGGGTGTTCTCGTTCAAGATGGGCCGCGATGCGTCGAGCCGCGTCTATCCGACCAGCGGCGTCAGCACCGGCTTCCACCCCGCGTCCCACCACGGCGATCGCGAGGACCGCATCCTCGACTTCGCCAAGATCAACAAGTACCACGTCGGCCTGCTGCCGTACTTCCTGAAGAAGCTGAAGGACACGCCGGACGGCGACGGCAACCTGCTCAATAACACGCTGGTGCTGTACGGCTCGCCGATGGGCGACTCGAACATCCACAACCACAAGCGGTGCCCGCTGTTCTTCGTGGGCAAGGCCGGTGGCGCGCTCAAGGGCGGCCTGCACCTCAAGGCGGCCGACGGCACGCCGATGGCCAACGCCATGCTGGCGGCGCTGCAGGGTATCGGGCTGAGCGGCCTGACCGAATTCGGCGACGCCACGCGGGCGATGGATCTGAACGAGCTTCAGGCCACCACTGCCGCCGTCTAGATGCGCCGCCGAGACACGGAGACACGGAGCCTTTTCCTTATGGGATCTCAGATGCGCAGGTTGCTTTCCCTCAGCGCCGCCCTCAGCTTCGCCGTTGCGCTCAGCGCGCAATCGGCGGCGCCAATCGCCACCGCGGCCCAGAACAGCGATCGTGACGGCGTGCGCGCGCTACTGAAAAAGGGCGCGGACGTGAACGAAGCGCAGGGCGACGGTACTACCGCGTTGCACTGGGCGGCCATCAAGGGCGACGCCGAGATGACGCAGATGCTGCTGGTGGCCGGCGCCAACGTGCGCGCCACCACTCGCCTGGGCTCCTACACGGCGCTGTATCTGGCGGCCAAGGGCGGCTACTCGGATGTCGTCGCGGCGCTGCTCGTCGCGGGTGCCGATGCCAAGGCGGTGACCTCCAACGGCACGACGCCGCTGATGATCGCGGCCGCGGCCGGTGACACGAAGTCGATCACCTCGCTGGTCGAGAACGGCGCCGAGATCAACGCCACGGAAACCAAGGGTGAGACGCCGCTGATGTTCGCCGCCGGCTTCAATCGTCTCGAGGCGGTCAGGTTGCTGTTGGCGAAGGGGGCGGATCACAAGGCCACCACCAAGGTGACCGACCTGTTCGGGCTGACGGCGCCGGAAGAAGAGAGCATGGCGCGGCAGGGCATGGCGCGGACCACCACGCGCCCGGCGGACGTGGCCGGGGCGACCCGCGGCTATCGTTACAACGAGCTGATCAGCACGCAGGGCGGGCTCACCGCGCTGCTGTTCGCCGCGCGCCAGGGCTACACCGACGTCGTCAAGGCGCTGCTTGACGCCGGGGCCGACATCGGCCAGCGTAACGCAGGGGATAAAACGACACCGCTGGTGATGTCGATCATCAACGGTCACTTCGACCTGGCGAGCTACCTGATCGAGCGGGGCGCCGACGTCAATGCCGCGGCGTTCAACGGCGTGGCGCCGCTCTATGCGGCGCTGAACATCCAGTGGGCGCCGAAGTCGCTGTATCCGAGCCCGAAGGCCCACCAGCAGCAGAAGACGACCTATCTCGAGCTGATGCAGGCGCTGCTCTCGAAGGGCGCCGATCCGAACCGGCGCGTCAGCCGGAAGGTCTGGTACCAGGCCTACAACTCGGATTACGCGGGCTTCGACGAGGCCGGCGCGACGCCCTTCTTCCGCGCGGCGTACGCCAGCGACGTGGCGGCCATGAAGCTGCTCCTGGCGCACGGCGCCGATCCCCACATCGGCACGTTCAAGCCGGCGGGTCGTCCGTTCACGGGTGAGGGCACGCGGCAGATTCAGGACATCTCGGGTCTGGCGGTGATTCCCTACGGCGGCCCCGGCATTCTGCCGCTGCACGCCGCCACCGGCGTCGGCTACGGTGAAGGCTTCGCCGCCAACTCGCATCGCTACGCGCCGACCGGCTTCCTGCCGGCCATCAAGTTCCTGGTCGAGGAGACCGGCGCCGACGTCAACGCCGTCGACCACGAAGGCAACACGCCGCTGCATCTGTGCGCGTCACGCGGCGACAACGCGTGCATCACGTTCCTGGTGTCGAAGGGCGCCGACGTCAGGCGCGTCAACCGCGAGGGCAATACCACCGTCGACATGGCCAACGGTCCCGTGCAGCGCACGCAGCCGTACCCGGACACCATCAAGCTGCTCGAAGGGCTTGGCGCCAAGAACAATCACCGATGCATCACATGCTGAGACTGCGGGCCACGGGCTACCGGCGACGGGGCCATTCACTCGCGGCGGGCGCCGCGCTGCTGGGGGTGTGCGCGGTTGGCGTGTCGGCGCAGCAGGCGCCGAAGCCGCCTGTGAAGCCGGTTGCCGCGCATGCCGCGATACCTGCCGGCACGAAAGCCACCGAGCAGACCGCCCTCGTCAAGCAGTACTGCGTCGGCTGCCACAGCGACCGCGGCAAGGCCGGCGGCCTGACGCTGGCGTCGTTCGACGCCGCGACGATCGAGGCCAACGGCGAGCTCACCGAAAAAATCATCCGCAAGCTGCGCGCCGGCATGATGCCCCCGGCCGGTGCCCGCCGCCCCGAGCCGGCGGTGCTGCAGGCGATGGTGACGTCGTTTGAATCGCGGATGGATCGGCAGGCGGTGCTGAACCCGAATCCCGGCTCGCGCCCGTTCCAGCGTCTCAATCGCGCGGAGTACGCCAACGCGGTGCGCGACCTGCTGCATCTCGACGTCGACCTCTCCACCTATCTGCCGCCGGACACGATCAGCCACGGGTTCGACAACGTGGCGGACGCGCAGACGTTCTCGCCGACCTTGATGGACGGCTACCTGCGCGCGGCCAGCCAGATCAGCCGGCTGGCGGTGGGCGATCGCCAGGCGTCGGCCTCGTCGGTGACCTACAAGATTCCGCGCGCCGCGTCGCAGATGCGCCGCGTCGACGGCGCGCCGATGGGCACGCGCGGCGGCTCCTCGGTGGTCCACACGTTCCCGGCCGACGGTCACTACGTGCTGAAGGCGTCGTTGCACTACGAGCCGCTCGGCGGCCTCGCCGGCCGCAACTCGATGACCGCCTACGACCTCAAGGAACAGGTCGAGTTCTCGGTGAACGGCGAGCGCGTGGCGGTGTTCGATCTGAATACCCGGATGAGCGAGACCGATCCGAAGAACAGCCTCGAGCTGGTGACGCCGCCGGTGCACATCAAGGCCGGGCCGCAGCGCGTGACCGCCGCCTTCGTCCAGAAGCTCGATGGCCCGGTCGACGATCTGCTGATGCCGCTCCAGAACACCCTCGCCGACGTCAGCATCTCGTGGGGTGTCACCATGCTGCCGCATCTGCGCGACTTCATCGTGCGGGGGCCGCTCGACGTCACGGGCGTCTCGGATACGCCGAGCCGCCTGAAAATCTTCACCTGCCGTCCGACCGCCGCCGCCGAAGAGGAGGCCTGCGCGACGGAGATCGTCAGGAAGCTCTCGACGCAGGCGTTCCGTGGCGCGCCAACCGCGGCCGACCTGCAGGACGCGATGAAGTTCTACGAGCAGGGCCGCGCCAAGGGCGGCTTCGAGAGCGGCATTCGCACCGCGGTGCAGTCGATCCTGATGAGCCCGCGCTTCCTGTTCCGTCTCGAGCAGCAGCCGGCGGGCATTCGCACCGCCGCCGCCGGGGCCCCCGGCGCGCGGACCTTGCGCGACGGCGTGGCGTATCGCATTGCCGACGAGGACCTGGCCTCGCGCCTGTCGTTCTTCCTCTGGGGCTCGGTGCCTGACGCCGAGCTGGTGCGCGCCGCCACTGCGGGCTCCCTGCGGACCGCGGCCGGCCTCGAGAAGCAGGTCCGCCGCATGCTGGCCGACCGCAAGTCCGAGTCGCTGTCGACGCGGTTTGCCTCGCAGTGGCTCCGCCTGCAGGATCTCGACAAGATCTTCCCGGACTACCTGCTGTATCCCCAGTACGACGACACGCTGGCGCGGTCGATGAAGAAGGAGACCGAGCTGTTCTTCGACTCGATCGTCCGCGAGGACCGCAGCATTCTCGATCTGCTCACCGCCGACTACTCGTTCGTCAACGAACGGCTGGCGATTCACTACGACATCCCGAACATCACCGGCAGTGCGTTCCAGCGCGTGACGCTGCCGCCGTATCGCCGTGGCGTGCTCGGTCACGGCAGCATCCTGACGCTGACGTCGGTGGCCGATCGCACCTCGCCGGTGCAGCGCGGCAAGTGGGTCATGGAGGTGCTGCTGGCCTCGCCGCCGCCAGCGCCGCCGCCCAATGTCCCGTCGCTGGACGATTCGGTGAAGGCCACCGAGGGCGGCAGGATGCTGTCGACGCGCGAGCGCATGGAGCAGCACCGCGCCAACCCGAACTGCACGTCGTGCCATCGCGTCATCGATCCGCTCGGCCTGGCGCTCGAGAACTTCGACGTCACTGGCGCCTACCGCATCAAGGACAACGAGATCCCGGTCGACGTGACGGGCGATCTCTACGATGGCACGCGCATGGAAGGCCCGGCCGGCCTGCGTGCGGCCTTGCTCGAGCACCAGGACATGCTGCTCACCAGCTTTACGGAGAGCCTGCTGACCTACGCGGTCGGACGCCGCGTTGCATACACGGACATGCCGGCGATTCGCGCGATCGTGAAAGACGCGTCGAAGAAGGACAACAAGCTGTCGGCGTTCGTGCTGGGCGTGGTCAACAGCCAGGCCTTCAAGATGGGGATGTCGGACTCGGCAAAGCAGGACACCCGCGCCGCCGAGCGGTGATCAGGGATCAGGGATCAGGAGAACACATGTATCTCACTCGGAAGCAGTTGTCGCGGCGCATGGTCCTCAAAGGTGTTGGCGTCACCATGGCGTTGCCGTTCCTCGAGGCGATGGTGCCGGCGCGCGCGTCGGCTCAGGCCGCGCGCGGCAAGGTGCGCCTGGCGGCCATTGAAATGGTGCATGGCTCCGCCGGCAGCACCGCATTCGGCATCAAGCAGAACATGTGGGCGCCGGCCGCCGTCGGACGCGAGTTCGATCTGTCACCGAGCAGCCTGCTGCCGCTCGAGCCGTTCCGCCAGCACCTCACCATCATCAGCAACACCGACGTGCGCAACGCCGAGGCGTTCACCGCCCCTGAGATCGGCGGCGACCACTTCCGCTCGAGTGCGGTGTTCCTGACCCAGATGCATCCGAAGCAAACCCAGGGCTCGGACGTCTACGTCGGCACGTCGCTCGACCAGTACTACGCCCAGCGCGCCGGCCAGGACACCGCGATTCCATCGATGCAGCTGTGCATCGAGAACGTCGACCAGGCGGGTGGCTGCTCGTATGGCTACTCGTGCACCTACACCGACTCAATCAGCTGGTCGGCGCCCGACCAGCCGCTGCCGATGATTCGCGACCCGCGCACCGTGTTCGACGCCCTGTTCGGGGTCGGCGCCACGCCGGCCGAGCGCCAGGAGCGCCGCGCCGAGGACAAGAGCATCCTTGACTGGCTGGGCGGCGCGGTGGCGCGCCTCAACAAGCACCTCGGCGCCGCCGACCAGGCGCGTCTGGCCGACTACCTCGACGACGTCCGTGAGATCGAGCGCCGCATCCAGCAGGTCGAGGCCGCCAACAGCAAGGGCGAGCCGCGCGAGTTGCCGGGCGCGCCGATTGGCGTGCCCGACGATTTCGCCGAGCACGTCAAGCTGATGTTCGATTTGCAGGCGCTGGCGTTCGCGTCGGACACCACCCGCGTGTTCGCCTTCAAGCTCGGCCGCGATGCGTCAAACCGCGTCTATGCGGAGAGCGGCTACAAGGCGGCGTTCCACTCGGCGTCGCACCACCAGGATCGCGACGATCGCATCACCGAGTTCGCCAAGATCAACAAGTACCATGTCAGTATGATTCCGTACTTCCTGGACAAGCTGAAGAACACCAGGGACGGCGACGCGACGCTGCTGGACAACACGCTGTTGATCTACGGCTCGCCAATGGGCAACTCGAACCTGCACAACCACAAGCGGTGCCCGCTGTTCCTGGCCGGCCACGCCGGCGGCGCCTTGAAGGGCGGCCTGCACCTGCGCGCCGCCGACGGCACGCCGATGGCAAACGTGTTCCTGGCCGTGTCGCAGATGCTCGGTATGAACGACCTCAAGTCGTTCGGCGACAGCACCGGCGCGTTCGATTTGAATACGGTGCCGGCAACGACGGCCGCCGCAGTTTAAATGTGCCGCGGAGACACCGAGGCACGGAGGTGGCCTGGTTTGAGCCCCAGCTCTGTGCTCCCGTGTCTCCGTGGCGCATTCGTGTGACTGGAAGCCACTATGCATAGAGTCGTTTCGACAATTGGGTTGGTCGTTGCGCTGTCGATTGGCGCGCATGCGTCGATCGCGGCTTCGCCGATTGCCGATGCGGCGTCGCGAGGCGATCGCGAGGCGGTCAAGTCGCTGTTGCAGAAGGCCGCCGACGTGAATGCGGCGCAGGGCGACGGCATGACGGCGCTGCACTGGGCGGCCATGAACGGCGACGCCGAACTGGCGCAAATGCTGATCGTCGCCGGCGCCAACATCAAGGCGACGACGAGGCTGGGCGCCTACACGCCGCTCTACCTGGCCAGCCAGCATGGCCAGGCCCAGGTGCTGCAGGCGCTGATCAAGGCCGGCGCCGACATCAAGACCGGCACCAACAACGGCACGACGCCGCTGATGGCTGCCGCCGCCTCGGGCCGGCTCGACGCGGTTCGTGTGCTGCTCGAGCACGGCGCCGACGTGAACGCGAAAGACGGCGTGCGTCACCAGACGCCGCTGATGTACGCCGCGGCATCGAACCGAGCGGCCGTCATCGAGTTGCTCGCGGCCAGGGGCGCGGACCTGACGGCGACCAGCAAGGTCTCGGAACTGGCCAACCTGTCGCGTGACGGCGCGGGGTTCGGCGGTAATCCGCAGGTGCCCGGCGCCCCGGGCGCCCCGGCGCGTCGTCCGCAAATGGCCGGCGTCGATCGCAACTATCAGCTCAATGAACTGATCGTCGCGCACGGCGGCCTGACGCCGCTGCTGTATGCGGTCCGCCAGGGCTTCCACGAATCCACCGAGGCGCTCCTCGAAGCCGGCGCCGATGTGAATCTGGTCTCGGCCGGAGACAAGACGACCCCGCTGGTGATGGCGATCATCAACGGCCACTTCGATCTCGCCAAGGTGCTGCTCGATCGGGGCGCCAACCCGAACGCCACTGCCGCCAACGGCGCCAGTCCGCTGTATGCGGTGCTGAACGTCGAGTGGGCGCCGAAGGCGCTCTATCCGCAGCCGCAGGCGCACAAGCAGCAGCAGCTCGGCTACCTCGACCTGATGGAGGCGCTGATCGACAAGGGCGCCGACGTCAACGCCCGTACCCGCATGAAGATCTGGTACTCGGGCTATAGCTTCGACCTGTCGGGCGTCGATGAGATCGGCGCCAGCGTGTTCTGGCGCGCCGCCTACGCCAGCGACATCGCGGCGATGAGGCTGCTGGTCGCCAATGGTGCCGACCCCAACGTGCCCACCATGAAGCCCGCCGGCCGGGCCCGCTTCGGCGACATGCTCGAGACCCGCGAGGTGATCGATCAGTCAGGCCTGCCGCCGGTGCCGATCGGCGGCCCGTCGGTGACGCCGCTGCACGCCGCCGCCGGCGTCGGCTACGGCGAGGGCTTTGGCGCCAACTCGCATCGCTACGCGCCGACCGGCATGCTGGCGGCGGTGCAGTATCTGGTGGAGGAGTTCGGCGCCGACGTCAACGCCGCCGATCATGAAGGCAACACTGCGCTGCACCATGCGGCGGCGCGCGGTGACAATGAGATGATCCTCTATCTGGTCGCCAAGGGGGCCAATGTGAAGGCCGTGGACCGAGAGGGTCGGACCACGGTGGACATGGCCAACGGCCCCGTGCAGCGTATTCAACCGTTTCCCGAGACCATCGCCCTTCTCGAAAAGCTCGGAGCAAAGAACAACCATAAGTGCATTTCCTGTTAGTCGCGCTCGCTCTGTCCCTCTCCACCGCGCCGGCCTTCGCACAAGCCTCAGACTCTGAGGCTCGTGCGGGGTCTGCGCACGCCGCGGCACCCGCGATTGCCATCGACGGACCCGCGCCGTCGGATCAGCCCAACGTGATGGTGCGCGATCCGAAGACGTTGAAGTCGACCGTCCGCGCCATCAAGTTGCCAGAGCCGCTGCGACTCGACGGCAAGCTCGATGACGACGTGTACTCGAACTACCAGCCGTTCGGCGGCCTGGTGCAGGCCGCGCCAGACTACGGCAAGCCCTCGACGGAGAAGACCGACATCTGGGTGATGTTCGACGGCGAGAACATCTACGTCGCCGCCAGGTGCTACGACACCGCTCCGCCGGAGCGCTGGATTGCCAACGAGCTGCGCCGCGACACGTTTCAGATGGTCAACAACGACCACTTCGGCGTGGGGTTCGACACCTTCTACGATCGCCGTAGCGGCGTCATGTTTTACGCCAATGTGCTGGGCGGCTTTGCCGACTATGCGATTGTCGACGAGGGCAGCCCGAACAAGGACTGGAACCCGGTCTGGGACGTGAAGACCGGCCGGTTCGATGGCGGCTGGACCATCGAAATGAGATTCCCGTTCAAGACGCTGCGCTACTCCTCCGGCGACGGCCAGGTGTGGGGCGTGCAGTTCCGCCGGGCCATTCGCCACAAGAACGAGTGGACCTACTGGACGCAGGTGCCGCGCCAGATGGCAGGGCCGCAGGCGTTCAATCGAGTCAGCGCCTTCGGCACTGTGGTCGGCCTCGATCTGCCACCCGCCGGACGCAACCTCGAGCTGAAGCCGTATGCGCTTGGCAAGACGTCGACCGATCGGCTGACCAATCCGCCATCATCGAACGACCGGGATGGCAGCTTCGGCGGCGACGTGAAGTACGGCGTCACTGCGAATCTGACCGCGGACCTGACCATCAACACCGATTTCGCGCAGGTCGAAATCGATGAACAACAGGTCAACCTGACGCGCTTCAACATCTTCCTGCCGGAGAAGCGCGAGTTCTTCCTCGAGGGGCGGGGGTTGTTCGACTTTGGCCGCGGCGGCGCCTCGGGCGGCGGCAACTTTGCCCTGTTTACGGGTGGCGGTGGAGGAGGGAGCAGCGATACGCCGTATCTGTTCTATACGCGCCGGATTGGCTTGAATCGCGGCCGCGTCGTGCCGATCGATGCGGGCGGACGTCTCACCGGCAAGATCGGCGGGTTCGGCGTCGGTGCCATGAACATCCAGGCCGGTGATGAGGCCGTCTCGAAGAGTCCGGGCACGAACTTCACCGTGCTCCGCATCAAGCGCGACATCCTGCGCCGCAGCACCATTGGCGCCATGTTCACCAACCGCAACAGGCTGACGTCGAACCGGCCCGGCGACAACCAGGCCTATGGTATCGATGCGGCCTTTGGCTTCTATCAGAACGTGGCAATCAGCAGCTATTACGCTCGCACCGAGACGACCAACCTGGCGGGCGACAGCGAGAGTTATCTGGGCAAGTTCGACTGGCAGCCGGATCGCTACGGCTTCAGTGCCGAGCACCTCAAGGTCGGCAAGGCGTTCAATCCTGAAGTCGGTTTCCTGCGCCGGTCCGACTTCACGCGCTCGTATGCGCAGGCCCGCTTCAGTCCACGGCCGAGAGGGTCGAAGCGCGTGCGCAAGTACACCTCGCAGCTGAGCTACGAGTACTACACGAACGGCGCCGGCGACGTCGAGTCGAAGCAAGCCACCGGCAGCTTCAACATCGAGTTCAACAACAGCGACACGTTCAACGCCGAGGCCAACGCCAGCTACGATCGACTGCTGACGCCGTTCTTACCCGCGCCGGGGCACCCGATTCCGGTCGGCGGCTACCACTACAACGACCTGTCGATTCGCTACAGCATGGGCCAGCAGCGCCGCCTGTCGGGCAATGTCGGCGTGCAGTTCGGTCAGTATTACAGCGGTACGATCCGCGCCCTGACGTTCTCCAACGGCCGCTACGCGATCCTCGAGCAGTTCTCGATTGAGCCGCGCCTGTCGATCAACAACATCAACCTGCCGTCAGGCGGTTTCACCACCAGGCAGTTCGGCGTACGCACCGATTACGGATTCTCGCCGCGCATGTTCGCCAGCGCGCTGGTGCAGTACAGCTCCGCCGACCACACGTTCAGCAGCAACGTGCGCTTCCGCTGGGAGTACCGCCCGGGCAGCGAGTTCTTCATGGTCTGGACCGACGAGCAGGACACCAATCCGCTGGAGCCGCAGCGCGGCTCGCTGGCGCTCCGCAACCGGGCGTTCGTCGTCAAGATGACGCGTCTGTTCCGTTTCTAACAGAAGATCGAGGGACAACAGGAGAGCAGGAGGTCAGGAGAACTTGTTTATGGTTCTCGTGTCCTCCTATTTTCCTGTTCGCTCCCTCCTGGCCTCTGGTCCCGTGACCGGCGTGCGGCACCCCTATAGCCAGCTTGTACGGCATGATTGATCCAGCCAATCGTGCGCGCCCCCCTCGACGAATACGCCATCCGCAAGTCCGCACGCGAAGCCACCGTCGTGATTCGAGAACGCCGTCACGTCCATCTCGGCAACGCCAAGGTGACGCTGTTTCTCGCCGCCGTGGTCTACAGCGTCGTCGCGCTGGGCGACGATCCGTCGGCAATCGCCTATGGCGTCGGCGTGGCGGTGTTCATCGCGCTGTCGGTCTGGCACGAGTCGGTGATTCGCGCGCTGGTGCGCGCGCGCGGGGCGGTGGCGTACTACGACCAGGGCGCGGCGCGCATCGAGGACCGCTGGATGCGCGGCGAGGCGAGCGGCGATCGCTTCCGCGATCGCGACCATCCCTACGCCGACGATCTCGACATCTTCGGACCGTCGTCTTTGTTCCAGTTGCTGTCCGGCTGCCGGACGCCGATGGGGGAGGCGCGGCTGGCCTCCTGGCTGCTGCGTGCATCGCCGGTCGCCGAGATCCGCGATCGCCAGGCCACGGTGGCGGCGCTGCGCGGCTACATCGACCTGCGCGAGCGGATTGCCGTCGTGAACGCCGGCCGCCGCCGATCGATCGATGCGGTGCGCCTGATTGAGTGGGCAGAGCAGGGTGGGGAGCTGCCGCGGATCGGCCGTTGATCGTCGGTGCCGGCATCGCGTTCGCCGTGACGGTCGGCCTCTATCTGAACGGCGGTCCAGGGACCCCGGCCGTCGTGGTGCTGGCCGTGAATGCGGTCTTGATGGCCTGGCTGTTCAAGCGCTGCCACCTGCTGGTCGAGCGGCTGGCCGGCGCCACCGAATCCGCGGCGCTGGAATTGATCGCCGCGGTCATCGGCGAGATCGAGCGCGAGCCGTTCCAGGAGCCGGCGCTCGTCGAACTGGCGAAGCAGCTGCGCGGCGACGGCGGCGTCCCATCCGCCTCGCGCGGTCTGTCACGCATGGCGCGCATCACGGACTGGGTGGATGGGCGTCACAACGCGTTCCTCCGGATTTCCGAGATCCCGTTTCTCTTCACGCTGCAGGTGGCATGCGCGGCGGACAGCTGGCGACGAGCGCACGGTGGTCAGCTGCGCGGCTGGGTGGACGCGATTGGCGACATGGAGGCGCTGTTGTCACTGGCTGGATACTCGTACGAGCACCCGGCCGACCCGTTCGCCGAGCTGCTGGACGAGGCGACGCCGGTCTTCGACGCCACCGAGATCACGCACCCGCTGATCCCCGCTGGCGATGCGATCCGAAATTCGCTGACGCTGGCCCGCCAGTCCGCCACTCCGCACGTGCTCCTGGTCAGCGGTTCGAACATGTCCGGCAAGAGCACCTTGATGCGGACCATCGGCATCAACACCGTCCTGGCGCTCGCGGGTGCGCCGGTGCGGGCGGTCCACCTTCGCCTGTCGGTGCTTGCGGTCGGCACCTGCCTGCGGCATACCGATTCGCTGCAGGAGCATCGCTCGGGTTTCTACACCGAAGCGCTCCGCATCCGCCGGATTTGCGATGTGCTCGACGGCCCGCTTCCACTGCTGTTCCTGTTCGATGAGCTGCTGAGTGGCACCAACTCGAAGGATCGCCGGGTGGCGGCCGAGGGCGTGGTGCGCACCATGCTGGCGCGCGGCGCCATTGGCCTCGTGACCACCCATGATCTGTCGCTTACCGAAATCGCGGCGCTGTTTCCGGATGAGGTCAGGAACGTGCATCTGCAGGACAAGGTAGAGAACGGCCGGATGTCGTTCGACTACCAGCTGCGCGATGGTGTGATTACGCATAGCAACGCGCTCGAGTTAATGCGCATGATTGGTTTGGATGTTTAAGATCGTGCTGCTGGCTGGGGCGCTGTTGACCGCGCAGAACAGCCCCCGCGTGGCGATTCTCGAACAGGCTGGCTGGGCCGCAATCAAGGCTGGACAGCCGCAGGTCGCCATGGAATCGTTCTCCGAAGCGATCAAGCTCGATCCGAAGAACGCGTTGCGGCGCCTGGGCGCGGGTATAGCCGAATTTCTGGCGCGGCACGACTCTGAAGCGAAGGCTCATCTCGAGCAGGCGCTCGCGCCCGAGCCCACGCAGGTTCGCGCCCGCGCGCAACTGGCGCAGGTTGTGAGGCGCCAGGCCGACTTCCAGGAAGCGATTCGGCTGTATGAGATTGTCTCCACCGAAGTGCCCAACGATGCCGGCGTGCGCGACACGCCGGAGCGGTGGAAGCGAGAGCGCGACCTGCACGACCGCATGCGCCTCGAAGTCGGGCACTTCTTCACAATTTCATTCGAAGGCGCGGAAGACGCTGAGTTGGCGGCACAGGCGCTCGAGTCGCTGAATCGCGCCGATTGGCGAATCTGCGACTTGTTTGGTGCCTATCCGCCCAAGTCAGTGCCGGTCGTGCTCTACACCGGGGAACAGTTCCAGGACATCACTCGCTCGCTGAAGTGGGCGGCGGCGTTCGACGGCATTAACCGCATCCCGATGCGCGGCGCTGGAGAGAACGGCGAAGAGCTCGATCGGGTGCTGGCGCACGAGTTCACGCACGCACTGATTCGATCGAGCGCCACTCGCGGCCTGCCGACCTGGCTCAACGAAGGCCTGGCGTCGGTGCTGGAGAGTGACAACATGGACTGGGCGACTAGGCGGCTGGAAAAGGTGGAGAAATTGCCGTCGCTGGAGGCGCTGTCGGCGCCGTTCGGCAAGTTGAGCGGCGCAGACGCCACCATCGCCTATGCCGCCAGCATCGTGGCGGGGCGCCGGCTCCTCGACGAAGCCGGCCCGGCCGCGATTACGAACCTGCTACGGGATCTTGGCAACGGCGTCGATTTTGAAAGCGCCTTCCTGCATCGAATGCAGCGATCGTTTGCAGACTTCGCCGGC
>VFZG01000020.1 GCA_016871275.1 Acidimicrobiia bacterium
GCGCGTCAGGCCTCGCCGGGTCTTTGACTGGTGAATGGATCCGTCATCCTACTGCACGGCCGCCATCCCCACACGTTCCTGGTCGGCGCAACCGACTGATTATCAGCGACTTGCACCAGTGTCTAGTCGCAAGAACTTCTGACCTCTCCGATTCCGAGCCTACGTCATCAGGCTGACAGTGTAGGTCCTACGCTTGCTGTTCGCCACAGTCCCGTATCATTCCGCGTGTGGACGGCACGGTCGCCATCACGGACCACGGCTGGTACGAGTTCCTGCGCGCGCAGGACGGCCTCGACGAGGTCAACTTCTGGACGCCGTCTGCGCACTTCGCCTTCCACGGCGACGTTGGCGCGCCGTTCTTCTTCAAGCTGAAAGCGCGCCACGACCACGCGATCTGTGGGTTTGCCTATTTCGCTCGGTACGCACGACTGCCGGACTGGCTCGCGTGGGAGACCTTCGGCATCAAGAATGGCTGCGCGACGCTGGATGAGATGCGAGGTCGCATCGGTGGCATCCGCGCCCGGATCGACTACCGCGCTGCAACACCGTCGAACCAGATCGGCTGCATTCTCCTCGCCCAGCCGACTTTTTTTCCTCGGGATGCGTGGGTTCAGGGGCCCGTGGACTGGCCGCCCGCCAATCTTCGCCACAAGCGATACGATCTTGCCGCCGGAGAAGGCTTGCGCATATGGGAGGAATGTCGCGCCCGAGCCGCAGTCGTCGGCCTCGCGGCGAGTGCGAGTCGGATGGCTGTCCTACGGGAGGAGGCGCCGCGATACGGGACGCCACACCTGGTTCTGCCGCGCCTCGGACAGGGGATCTTCCGTGTGGCGGTGATGGACGCGTATTCTCGCGCCTGCGCCGTAACGGACGAGCACTCCCTGCCGGCGCTGGAAGCCTCCCATATCCAGCCCTACGCGAAGAACGGTCCCCATGAAGTGCGCAACGGAGTTCTGCTCAGGGCCGATCTGCACAGGCTGTTCGACCAGGGCTACTTCACGATTACGCCCGAGTACCGCGTCGAGGTGAGTCCTCGACTGAAGCTCGATTACGACAACGGCCACAGCTACTATCCGCTCCACGGTTCCCGTGTGTCCCTTCCGAGTGATCGCGAGGACACGCCCGGGCCGGACTACCTGCGCTGGCACAACGAGCAGGTGTACCGAGCCTCCTGACGCAGGGGCCGACGATGCGGTACTGGTGGGTGAATCAGAATCAGACGTATCGGGCCGAGGTCCGCGGTAGCTTCATGTGGTCGCCAAAACGGAACGCCAACGGCGTGCGAAACCAGTTCTACGAGAACATGCGATCGGTCGCGCCTGGCGACGCCATCTTCTCGTTCTGCGACACTCGCATCAAGTCGATCGGCGTCGTCACGGGTCCCGCCGAGACCAGCCCTAAGCCGGATTTCGGCTCAGCGGGCCTGAACTGGTCCCAGGAAGGCTGGTTCGTTCCGGTCGACTACTGCGCGCTGGAACATCAGCTGCGCCCGAAAGACCACATCGACATCATCCGACCGTTTCTGCCCGCCAGGTATTCGCCGCTCCAAGCGAACGGCGACGGTCTCCAGTCTGTGTATCTCGCCGAAGTCCCTGAGCCCATGGCCCAGGCCCTCATCGGGCTCATTGGCCAGGCGTACTGGGACGCCTACGCCAGCATCGCCGACTATCAGACGCCTTCGGAGCCGTTCGAGCCGGACCAGCAGATCATCGACCGCGGCATCGTCGGTCCAACGTTCAGGAATCAGGTCGTGAAGTCGCGACGCGGGCAAGGCGTCTTCAGGGCCAATGTTCTGCTCCGGGAGTCCGCGTGCCGAGTCACACACGTGGACGACGCCAGGCATCTCAAGGCCAGCCACATCAAGCCTTGGCGTGATGGAACCGACGCCGAACGCCTGGATGGCTCGAATGGGCTGTTGCTCTCACCGCACATCGACCATCTGTTTGACGGTGGCTACATCACGTTCTCGAGCGACCAGTCGCTGCTCATCGTCCCGGAGGTGCGCGACAAGTTGCTTGATGCCTGGGGGATCGACGCCGGCGCTCGGGTGGGCGAGGTTTCGCGGGAACAGAACGCCTATCTGGACTACCACCGCGCCAACGTGTTCAAGCACAACCTCATGAAGGCGTAGTGAGTGAATCCCGCCACCAGACCATTCGCGTATAGCTCGAGCGATGTCGCCTTCGAAACAGTGGAAGCTTCCCCGACCGCCAGACACCTGAAAGTAGTCTGCTCTCGGCGAGGAGCGATCATCCGCAAGTCGAAGTTCAGTGAGAGCCACATGGTCGGCATGCTGAACGATGCGGAGAGCGGCGTGCCGATCGGCGTGGCCCCCTGAACTACTTGAGTTCGACGATGACCGCGCGCGGCGCGCCGGCCACGGCGGCTTCACTGCGGATGGTGCCACGGGGAATGAATCGCGCATCCTTCCGCGAGTAACGTTCGCGTCTCTTCCTTGCCGTCGGGCGTGCGGTAGCGGATGGTGCCTCGGTGACCTGAATCGGACCATACACTATGTAGACGCCAGTGTGACGTGGGAGAATGTCGCCGACGCGATGTTGATTGCCTCCCTGCAACGCATCAGGAGCTGGATTCGGTACATTGACTCGGTGGAGCCCAAGCCATGACGAACCGTCTCACGTCCTGGACCCTGCTGTTCACGCTGGCCGCCCTCGGCACCGCGCTCGCGGGCGCGCAGGCGCCCCATCCGCAGAATCCCCGCAACCATCACAACCCCGGGCCCGAGCACTTTACGAAACGGGTGGTCGCCACGGCGCTGGGCAATCCCTGGGAGATCACGTGGGGCCCCGACGGATTCTTGTGGGTCACCGAGCGATCGGCGTTCCGGGTGACGCGCGTCAATCCCGCCAACGGCACCAAGCGCGTCGCGCTGGCGCTCGAGGGCGTCTACCAGTCGTCGGACCAGGAAGGCCTGCTCGGCATGGCGCTGCATCCCGATCTATTGAAGGGCCGTGGCCGGGATTACGTCTATCTCGCCTACACCCACGACATTGACCCGGGTGACGCCGTGACGCGCAACCTGCGCATCCGCCGCTACACCTACGACCGCGCGTCGCAGACCCTGACGTCCCCCATCGACGTGCTCGACGGCCTGCCGGCGCACGACGATCACGGCGGCGGCCGCCTGCTGTTCGGGCCGGACGCGAAGTTGTATGTGTCGCGCGGCGATCAGGGCGCCAACTGGCTCGCCAACTATTGCAACCCGACGCGCTCGCAGGACCTGCCGACCGCCGACGAGGTCACGGCTCGCGACTGGAGCACCTACCAGGGCAAGATTCTCCGGATCAACCTCGACGGCTCAATCCCGGACGACAACCCGGTGCTCCAGGGCGTGCGCAGCCACATCCTGTCCTACGGCCATCGCAATCCGCAGGGCATGGTCTTCAACGCGGAGGGACGGCTCTACGCCGCCGAGCACGGACCGAGCTCGGACGACGAGCTCAACCTGATCGCGGCCGGACAGAATTACGGCTGGCCGCTGGTCGCCGGCTATCGCGACGACCGCAGCTACGCGTATCAAAACTGGTCGGCGTCGTCTCCGGAACCGTGCCGCACGTTGCAGTTCGACGCCATTACCTCGCCGCCGCCGGTGCCGGTCACGAAAGAGTCGGAGTGGCACGAACCGTTCGTGCCGCCGCTGGTGACGTTCTTCACGGTGCCGGCCGGCTACGACATCCGCGCCGCCAGAGCCGCGACGATCGCGCCGGCAGGCATCGATCTCTACACGTCACCGGCCATTCCCGGCTGGGCCAACTCGGTCCTGATCACCGGCATGCGCACGGGCGCGGTGTATCGCGTGAAGTTGAGCCGCGATGGGACGTCGGTTGACGGCGCACCGCTCGAATACTTCAAGCTGTCGAATCGCTTCCGCGACCTGGCGATCAGTCCCGATGGACGGCACATTTACGTCAGCACCGATGATCACGGGGTCACCATGGGAGACAAAGGAGAGACGGTGAATGTGCTCGCCGATCCCGGGGTTATCCTCGAGTTCACCTTTACGAGGCAGTAAACTCTCGGGAGTCGGGCGAGAGCCGGCACCGACAGTCTGGAGCTGAAGATGAACCGTCGGACATTTCTTGGAGGAGCGTTGACCCTAGCGGCCGCCGGTGCACGCGGCCTTGCGCAAGCCCCGGCGCAGGTCTCGCCCGATCCCACGCCGCGCGACTGGTCCGGGCAGGCACCGGTTCGTTATCCCGATCCCGATATCATCGCGCTCGACACTCGATTTCGCCGCTACATCATCGGCAACACCACCATCAGGCGGCACCATACCGGCACGTTGTGGGCGGAAGGGCCGGCGTGGAACGGCGTGGGCCGCTACCTGGTGTGGAGCGACATCCCCAACAACGTGCAGCTGCGCTGGATCGAAGACGATGGGCACGTGTCGGTGATGCGGAATCCGTCGGGGAACAGCAACGGCAACACGTTCGATTTCCAAGGACGCCAGCTGTCTGGCGAACACGGCGGCCGGCGCGTGGTGCGTTACGAGCCGAACGGCACGGTCACGGTCATTGCCGAACGCTTCAATGGCAAGCGGCTGAATTCTCCCAATGACGTCGTGGTGCATCCCGATGGCGGCATCTGGTTCACGGATCCGACCTACGGCATCAACGGCAACTACGAGGGGTTCAAGGCGGACTCCGAACTTCCGGTGGCGGCGTATCGGGTTGATCCGAAGACCAGCCAGATCGAGAAAGTTGCCGACGGGTTCGGCGGGCCGAATGGCCTGTGTTTTTCGCCGGACTACAAACTGCTCTACGTCGCCGATACCGGGGCACCGAGAGAGATCAGGGTGTTCGAGGTTGACGGCACATCGCTGCGCAATGGAAAGACGTTTGCGAAGCTCGACATTCCCGGCACCGGTGCGCCGGCGGCGGCCGACGGCATCCGCTGCGATACGGACGGCAACATCTGGGCGGGCGCGCGGCCCGGCGTGCAGATCATCGCGCCGACCGGCGAGCGCATTGGCATGATCCGATTACCCGAAAACTGCGCGAATGTGTGCTTTGGCGGCACGAAGCGCAATCGGCTCTTCATGACCGCCAGTCAGTCCCTGTACAGCGTCTATGTCAATGTGTCGGGGGCTCACATCACATAGACAAAGGATGCGCGGCGTGGCCCCCTGAACTACTTGAGCTCGACGATGACCGCGCGCGGCGCGCCGGCCACGGCGGCTTCACTGCGGATGGTGCCTCGGGGAATGAAACGCGCATCCTTGCGCGAGAAGGTGCGCGTCTCTTCCTTGCCGTCGGGCGTGCGGTAGCGGATGGTGCCGCCGTCGAAGAACACCTCGACGGCATCGCGTTCATAAATGCGGGTCTCGACCGGCCGCCCGGGAATCCACGCGTAATCCCACTCGACGACCCGGTCGTTGTCGATCGCCCTGGCGGCCCCCTCGCGGGGGAATGCGGCGGGAGTGCCGGCGCGTGTCACGGGCGCAAACGTCCCCTCCTTGAGGTCCAGCATCACGGCCTCGCGCACCGGGGCACCGGCCAGTCCCATGGCCTCTTCCTTGTGCGTAATGCCCTTCGGCTGGTAGTAGGGCCGTGGCACGGCAAACGGCGTGATGGGAGCGACGATACCGTCGACGCCGGTCACCTGAATCGGACCATACACCGTGTAGACGCCGGCCATGTCGTACTGATGGCGGTGATAGGGCTGTGGCACGTCGTGCAGCCACTTGACGTCCCACGCGATGACACGCTCATTCTCGAACAGCCGCGTCACGCCCGTACGGGGAAATGCGTGGGGATAGGTCTGGGCCATGACGACCGGGGCCAGCAGACCGGTGGCGAGAAGCGACAGCCACAGCAGGCGACGACACGCACTCATGCAGCACCTTCCTTGGGCGACAGGCCGTCATTATGACAGTTGTATGTAGTACGCGCGATCATCGGTACGCATCAGGCGTACGACCGCATCGACCTAGCCACCGTCTGAGGCCGCTCATGCAGATTCGTCCCATCAAGACCAGGGCTGACCACCGTGCGGCGCTCAAGGCAATCGAACGGCTGATGGACGCCAGGCCTGATACGCCCTCCGGAGATCGCCTCGAGGTTCTGGCGACGTTGGTCGATCGCTACGAGTCCGAGCACGAGGTGATCGAACCCGCGGATCCGATCGAAGCGCTGCTGTACCACATGGAAAGCCGCGGCCTCACACGCCGGGACCTCGAGCCCTATCTCGGGAGCCGTGCGCGCGTCGCCGAAGTGATGAACCGTCAAAGGGCGCTCACGATCGACATGATGCGGAAGCTCCGCCAGGGTCTCGGGATGTCCGCGGAAGTACTGATTCGTCCCTACAGCGTCCGCGGTTCCGCCGCCTAGTCCCGGACACGCGAGCATTCAGCAGACGCCGCGCTCCTTACCATCCTGCCCTACGCGATTCCGCGCGTGGCCGCGCGCTCGAGCGCCGTGGCCAGCAGATCCACTTCCTCGAGCGTCGTGAACACGTTCGGGGCAATGCGCACGCACGAGAACTCGCCGTCCACGACGCGGGGCCGCACGTGGATGCGGTAGGCGCGCTCGAGAAACTCCGTGAGCGCTGCGGCGCCGATGCCGTCGATGGCCATCGCGCCCAGGCCGCAGGTGTGCTCGGGTTCGTCGCGATTGAGCACCCGCACCTTGGGCAGGTCCTTGACGCGCGCCACCCATCGGCGGCGCAGGTAGCGCAGCCGCGCGGCCTTGCGCGCGCCGCCAATGCTCTGGTGGAAGGTGGCCGCCTCGGTGATGCCGCCGGGAATCGCGACCGGGAACGTGCCGATCTGCTCGAACTTCCGGATGTCGTCGCGCATGGACAACGGCGCGGCCATCAGCGGCCAGACCTGGCCGATCTTCGAGCGCCGCACGTAGAGGAATCCGGTGCCGATCGGCGCAGTCAGCCACTTGTGGAGGCTGGTGGCGTAGTAGTCGCAGTCGAGCTCGTCGCGGGTGAACGGAAACTGCGCGAAGCCGTGCGCGCCATCGACGATGGTCTCGATGCCGCGTGACCGGGCCATCTGGCAAATGCGGCGCACCGGGAAGATCTGGCCGGTGGTATAGGTGACGTGACAGATCAGGATCACCTTCGTCTTCGGCGTGATCGCCTGCTCGAGGCGTTCGACCAGATCGTCATGGCTCGGCGGCGGCACCGGGAACGCCACCGTCTTGAGCACGATGCCGTCGCGCGCCGCGCGCTGATGCCACGTCGTCAACATCCGCGGGTAGTCCTGCGTGGTGGTCAGCACCTCGTCGCCGGCCCGGAGCGGCAGCCCGAACTGCAGGATCTGCATGGCCTCGCTGGTGTTGCGCGTCAGCGCGATCTCTTCGGGATCGCAGCCGAACATCTGCGCCAAGTGCCGCCGCGGCACTTCGAGGCGCGGCAGCAGCTGCTCGTCGACGTACAGCGACGGGCTCATGTTCATCACCGTCCAGTAGTCGGTGACGGCCTGCTGCACCGAGCGCGGCGCCGGGCTGACGCTGCCGCTGTTGAAATTGACGTGGTTGCGGTCGATGGTGAAGGCGTGGCGGACCTGCAGCCAGAAGTCCTCGTCGCGCGCCAGCTCGTCAGGCGTGCGCCCGGCGCTGGCCTGCGCCGCGGCCTCGAGACGCGCTCGCCAGTCGACGCCGAGCACCGCCGCCATACCCGTCGCGCCGGCCAGAAATGTCCGCCGATCCATCGCTCCTCCAGACGACACGATACTTCATCGCTGCCGTCATCAGGGGCGCGAGGGAGTGTCGCAGGTTCGTTATCACCTTTTCCTTGTACGGCATCACGGCCTCGATCACGGTCAGAGCCAGGAGCATGTCCCGCCACTCGAGCAGCGCCTTCAGGTCCTTGAGCCGTTCGATGGCGGCCGATGCGGCGTCGTCTGTCATCAGCTCGTGCCACACGAACCGGCCGGGAATCGACGTGTCTGTCATCTCGAAACCTCAGGCAAGTTGCCACTGGACCGCGCCGTCCGCGCCGACGACGCTAACGGGCGGCGCCGAGCTCGACAATCGCCGCGGTCACCAGCATGGCGGCGTTCTCGCTGGCACCCGCAAGGAACTGCTGGTATCGATCGCTGGCGGAACCGTCGGCGCTGTCGGTGATGCTCCGGACGACGAGACACGGCACCTTGTAGTGCCAGCACACCTGCGCCATCGCGCCACCTTCCATCTCGACGGCGGCGGCGCCCAGCGCGCGCAGCTCGTCGCGCCGGTGGGTATCGGCCACGAACACGTCGCCGGTCACGATCGTCGCCTCGCGGACGACAGGTGCGCGGTGCGCCTGGAGCGGCTTCAACGCGACGCGGGTGGCGACGCGGCGCGCGGCCTCCAGCAGCTCGTCAGCCGCCGGAAAAAACAGGGGGTTGGCGCCACCGGGGAGGTAACTGCGCGTCGGGCGACGCGTCAGCCCGCTCGGGGTCATGAGTCCGACGTCATGCTGCGCAATGGCCGAGGCGATGATGACATCGCCCGGACCGAGCGCGGGGTCGAGCGCGCCAGCCGTACCCGAAAAGAACAACGCCGCCGGCGTGAAATGCTCGATGACCATCGTCGCCGCAATCGCGGTGTTGACCTTGCCGATGCCGGAGCGTCCGGCCACGACGCGGCGTCCGCTGAGCCGACCCTCCGTGAACACGATTCCGCCAATCGTCCGCGTGACCGCGTCGGCCAACGCGCGCTCGATCGGCACGATTTCGGTCGCGATGCCGAGCACGGCGACAACCGCGTCTGGCGCAACGCGTGTCTGCGGCGACGAGAGGGTCGGCCAGACGAGCGCGGCAAGCGCCGCGACGACGATGGAGAGGCGCAGGCGTGCGATCAGAAGGTTCCTCCGCGGCGCGAACGGGACCAGTTGGCGAGGTGGCGCAGCGCGAACAGAGACACGGCGACGCCCGACAACTCCAGCGCGACAACCCAGTAGATGATCGGGCGCGGCGGGCCGTCAATAGGCAGCGCGACCAGCCGGGTACAGGCAAAGCCGGCGATGGCGAGTGCCGAGGCGACAAGGCCGCTGCGCACCCGATCGGCCGCCCTCAGGCACCAGACCAGAAACAGGGCGAAGCCGACCTCGAATCCGCCGTAGGTGGCGCGAAAGTCAATGACCGCGGCCGGCTCCGGCAGCACGATGCCGACGGTGGCCGCCAGCGAGACCGGCGCAGCGAGACATGCCACGCCAAAGCCGGCAAATGCGAGCGCCGAGAGCCCGAGCGCGATGCGCGCAAATCCCATCTCTCCTCCAAACAATTTGATACTCCAGATACCTTTAGTGCAGCGCCAACGGGGATGTCCCAATGGCTGTTGAAATGTGCGGAGCGGCGGCGCCTCACCGGTCGTGCTGGACGATTGGTGACCAAACCAGGGCGAAAGCCCGCCAACAAGGAGCCGCCATGAAACGAGAGTCTCGCACCGCCCGTCGATGAAGTTCGTCAGGGCGTCGCGCGCGTCCGCAGCACGAGTACCTCGTCGGCGGTGGCCACGAGCAGCAGGTCGCCGCTCACGGCAACGTCACGCGCCGCCGCGGCGGTTTGAAACGCTCCGACCACCTGAGGCGCGGACGGCTTGGAGAGATCGATCACCTGCACACCCGCCTTGCCGTCGGCGACATACGCCAGCGCACCCTGCAGCGCGATCCGCTGGGCCCCGCCCGGCGTGCGAAATGTCGACAGCTTCGCAGGCTCAGTCGGTGATGACACGTCGTAGATCTGCAGCAGGCCGCCGCCGACCAGCACCGCGAGTCGACGGCCGTTTGGCAACTCGGTGACCTCGATCAGCCGAAGCGCCGTTCCCGTTTGCACCGCGGCGATGGGTGCGAGGGGCGGGGGGCGTGAGAGATCGAATACGTAGAGGCCCGATGGACTGTCGACCGCATACGCCAGCGTGCCGGCCGCCACAACGTCACGAGCGTAGCCGTCCAGGAAGAACGATCCCTGTCCGACCGCCTTGGCCGGATTCGAGAGATCGACGTCGACCAGCCCCTCCATGTGATCGATCACCACCGCGCGCGTGCCCACCACCGCGCCTACCTTGGCCTGTCCCGGGGTCTTGAAGGTGCTGCGCAGCACCGGCGTCGCCGGCGCCGACACGTCGAGCACGCCGAGCCCGAAGAAGTTCACACCGGCGTAAATCGTCCGCCCCACCATGCGAAACGACCAGATCTCCTCGGGGAACGTGTAGCGGCCGGTCGGTTTCGGCATTGCGGGATTCGTCAGGTCGTAGCCGGCAAGCACCTTGGCTGACGCCGTGTAGGCATGCCCGGCGGCAATCTCGACGGTGTCGACCGCTGCGTCGATGACGCCGACGCGCGAGAAGGTCATCGACTGCGCCCACAATCCGCCATCGGCAACGAGCAGTATCGAGGCGACGATCACGGATCGCATCACCGGCAGGCGTCGGCGTCGCATCAGGACTTCCTGCCGATCCGGTACAACTTCGACTGCGTGCGGATGAACACGCTCTGGGCGGCGACCGCCGGCGTGGCCAGGGTCATCTCGTTGAGCGCGTTGGTGCGCAGCAGCTTGTAGGCGGGCCCGGACTGGATGACAAAGGTGTCGCCGTCCTCGCTCAGGACGAACACGAGGCCGTTGTAGGCCCAGGGCGAGGCGGTAAACCCGCTGGAGGACGCCGACACACGGGTGCGCCCGTACACCGGCGCGCCGGTGCGCGCGTCGTGACAGACGAGGAAACCGCGATCGAGAAGCGTGTAGAAGTAGTCGCCGTAGACAAGGGCCGTGGTGTTGTAGGTGCCCAGCAGCGGGTATGCCCAGGCGATGCTGGGCGACGACCGGCGCTCGCCAGGGAAGGACGAGGGCCCGGCGCCCGCCGGATCGGGCCACAGCGAGATGTCGCCGCTGGCGCCGGGACGAATCGCGTAGAGCGGCCGCAGCCCCGCGCCTGGGTAGCCGGAGCTGACGTAGACGAGCCCGTGCGCGGCAAACGGCGTGGGCACCGTGAGCGTTGTCATGCCGCGCAGTTCCCACAGCAGCCGCCCGTCCAGATCATACGAGCGCACGCGGCCCGTCCCGGCCGTGACGATCTCGGTGCGCAGCGCGTGCTCCCAGACGAACGGCGTGGACCAGTTGCCCCGCTCTTCACGGCCGACGCGCCAGATCTCCTTGCCGGACGCCGCGTCGAACGAGACGATGAACGAACGCACGGTGTTGTCGTTGGTGATATAGAGCCGGCCGCGGTGCAGCACGGGCGAGGCAGCGCCGCCGAATCCCAGGTGGCCCTCGAAGGCGCCGATGTCCGCCTTCCACAGGACGGTCCCGCTCATGTCGAGCGCCGCGACCATGCCGATGCTGCCGAAATAGACGTAGACGCGCTGGCCGTCGGTCACGGGGGTTTCTGACGCGAAGCTGTTCTTGATGTGCCGGGCGATGAGCGGCGGACCGCGGTGCAGCTCGCGCTCCCAACGGATGGCGCCGGTCTCGACGTCAAGGTCGTACACCATCCAACGGTGCACCGCCGCCGACTTGACGCTGCCCTGATCGTCACCGGGATCGTAGAGCCCCTTGATCGGCGTGGCCTCGGCGCCGGTGCTGACGGCGCTTGTCACGAAGACGTGTTGGCCCGAGACCACGGGCGAACTCCACGCCAGCCCGGGCAACGGCGTCTTCCACAACACGTTCTCCGTTTCACTCCAGGTGTCGGGGAGCCGCGGGTCGTCATCGGTGACGCCGGCCCGCGATCCGCGGAACTGGGGCCACTGGAGTGCGATCGTCGTCGCCGACGCGAGACTCGCCAATAAGATGACCGTCGCGAAGAATTGACGCGGCATGGCTGCTCCTTCGGATGCGCTCAGTCGGCCGATCACTCTGCACCGGCGGCCGGCGGCCATTGCAGCTCGGCGGCGGCGATGCCTTGCTCACCGCAGACAGCATAGAACAACCATACGCGTCCGTTCTCCTCGAACACCGCGGGATCGCGCAATTGACGCACGCGTCCCTTGACGTCGCCGGCCGCCGAGGCGCCGGCCGGCTGGTCGATGCACTCGTACGGCGCCGCGGGCTCCAGCACGGTGGTCGGCAGCGACGCCTGCCAGGTGGACCAATCGCCGGTGAGATCGATCGTCGAGTGCAGAATGCGTTCCGGGGCATCGCCGATCGCGCTGAAGAACACCTGCAGCCGATCGCCGCGCACCAGCACCGCGACATGGCGAACGCGACGAGCATACGGGCCGTCGTCAAACGGGTTCGGACCGGGTTCGAACCGCGCCTGCGGATCGGTGGCTCGCGCCAACTGGCCGAGCCGCCCCATGCCGTACCACGAACCACGATGCTGGAAGACGCGCAGGTATGACAGCCGCGACACCGCCGGCTGGGTGGTGAAGGCGACGCCGTCGCTGGACGCCGCCGCTTGCGTGAACTGCCCGTAGCCGCGGGCGCGCGCCCACTCGCGCGCGGCCGCGGGCCCAGCCGGCCACATCGAACCCTCGGTCCACCACCCGTGGAACCACATCAGCAACCGGCGCTGCTCGTGGTCGACCATGACCTCGGGCGAGGCCACGTGCGTGTAGAAGTCCTCGAGGTTCTCGGGCGGATCCGGCGGCGGGCGGTAGAACGCGGTGTCGCGAACGTGGAGCGTGCCAGGTTCGTGAATTCGCCAGGGGCCGCCGATCGCGTCGGCATGGGCGAGACGAATGTGCGCCCCCATGTGATGCGCAAAGTACATGTAGTAGCGTCCCAGCGGGCGGACGACCCACTCGGGCACGCGAATCACCGTCGGGCCGTTGATGTTGTCGCCGAGCGCCGGCGAGCTGCGGGTGGTGATCAGCGGGTTGCCGGGCAGACGCGTCGCCGTCACCGGCGCCACGGCACGCGCGCTATCCCTGTCTGGCGGCGTGACAGCTGCGCTCAGAGCGCTTGCGATCGCCAGCGCGACGAGAATGGATCGCATCGCATCACCGCGCCAGGCGGTACTTCTCGTTCAGCGGCGGCAGGAACACCGGCGGGCTGAGGTACATGTCGCCCTGCATCACCTCGATCTCCGTCGCCCGCGTGAGCGGGGCCTGCGCCGCCAGCGCGTCGCGCCACGCGCGCCAATCGGGGCCGTTGCCGCCCGCCAGCACGGCGCGATCGGGCTGCAGCGCCAGCCGATGCTCGCGGCTCGCATAGCGGGTGAGCGTCACCACTTCGTCGAAGGCCGGGTCCGGCTTGGTGCGGTTCGGCGCGTCGGGATGGATGACTCTCCACTGGCCAATCGGCCTGGCGCCCAGCTTCTCTTCCCAGGGCCAGATCGCATCGCGGGTATCAGCCACGAATCGCTCGAACGTCCCCTTGTCGATCCGTTGGTAGCGCAGCTCGACGATCTCGGTGCCCTGCTGTGCGGCGCCGTTGCGAACGGCAATCAGCGCGTCGGCGGCCGACGCCGCCTCGCCCGCCACCAGCGCGTACTGTTCGCTTACGGCCGGCATGTACAGCGGCCGCGTCGGCGCGAACTCACCCTGCAGGAAGTAGGCGCCTTTCGAACCGGTTTGCACTCCGGACCGGTCGCGTCCTGATTCGAGACTCTTCTCACGATCGGGTCCGTTGCCGCCGAGACCGACGTTGGCGGGATCCCGCGTGGCCCGCCAATGCTCGAAGCTGGCGTAGCGGGCCAGTCGGTAGGCGTGGTCAGACGAGGCGTCTCCGGGCGGATCGATGACCAGCCATTGCCCGACGATGCGCGTGCCGATCTTCTCGTACCAGGGCCAGACCCCTGCGAGACTCGATCGGTAGTAGGCCTCGTGCGCGCCTTTGCTGAGCTGCTGATGGCGCAACACCAGGACTTCCTGCCCGGGTCTGGGCCGTTCGTTGCGCACCGCCACTCTGCGGGCGTCGGCCTGACCGGCGTGCGCCGATGTCTCCGGCGCCGACGTTCCAGCGGCCAGGAGGCCGACGCAGAACACGGCGGTCGTGAGCGCCGTGACAGCAACCGGGTAATTCGCGTCGCGCATCAGCACACGCCCTTCACTTGCGCGTCAACTTGCTGTTGGGATCGGGCCGCACGATCAGGTAGGCGATGTCGCCGTCGAGCTGGCTCCACCAATGGGGGGTTCGCGGCGGAATGATGACGATATCGCCGGGCGTGATGCGGCGGCTGACGCCGCCCTCGATGCGATCGCCGCGGAGGTTGCTCCCAGACAGACCAGCCGCCTGCCTGGTCGGCGGCGCGATGGTGCCGCCGGTGACGAGCGTGGCGGCGCCCGACAGCATGTAGTAGACCTCGCTCACCGTGGTGTCGTGCAGAATCGCCTCCTGCTTCGAGGTCCGTGGTCTGAACACCCCGTAGACACCCACCTGGGAACCACCGACGTCGACCACGCGAATCGGGCGATCGCTCACCGCGTCGCGGGGCAAGGCCGCCAGAAAGGCCTGCACCTCGCCGGCCTTGATGTCGATGGCCGGCACAACCTGCCCGGACGACGGTGAGGCGACGAGACTCGTCACGAAGACGGCCACCAAGATTCGCATCAGCCCTCCAATCAATCGCGCCGCCGGCGCGCCGAGCCATCCAGGGGTCGCGAAACGCCCGCACGCGCGGCAGACTCGCGCGGATTCTAGCGCGGCGTAGCGTGCGACATCAATCGCGCACCATGGTTTCGAAACCGTTCCCCCCCCGACTTGAAGACGCTAGAACGCGACGTGCCGGGTGCGCGGCCGTCGTCCGCGCATGAACCAATGTCTACCGTCACGATTTCCCAGAGCAGCTGCGACCGCGAGGCTCCTGGACGCCGAGCACCGCGGAGGGCGAACCCTAAGCCTCCCTGTGATTGGCGAGCCGGCGAAGCGCGACCACGCCGCCCACGTGGCATACCGCCATCAATGGGACATTCAGCGCGGGGACGTACCACTGCGCCGCCATGTGCGCCGTGACCTGGAGGCGTGCGGCGGTCGTCAGCGCGTGTGCCCCGTCGAGGATCCCGACGATCATGCATGCCCAGCCCAACCATGGGCCGAGACGGTGGCGGCGATAGAGGGTGACGAAGGCCAGGAGTGCCAGCACGGCGGTGGTCATGTCGCCTATCGCCGTCGGCACGGACATCTCCGCTGGCATTCCGGGCGACAGGTTCGGCACGAGCAGCCCGAGGCCGAGGGCGCGCGACATCTGCGGCGCGATCCAGAGCGCCGCGCGTCGCGATGGATCAAGGCGGGCCGAATAGGGCCAGATCACCATGCGCGCCACCACCGCGAACGAGAGCGTGAACCAGACAACTTGGACCACGAAGACGAGGTGCGGGGGAGGCATGGTGACGCCAATATACCTCCCGTAGCGCACGTGCGATGTGTGCGCCGCGATGCTGGCGCCGCCACGTCCGATTTTATGGAATCCGCCATCGAGGGCCGTGGTACTATGGGGCCCCGCTGCGATCTCAATCGGGCACACGTCAGCGGCGGGACTGTTTCTCACCAGGCGTAGGAGGCCGCATGACGCGCGGAATCGCAGCCCTGTTGACGTTCATCGCCGTATGCGCATCCGGCCCGGCACCGGAGGCCCACCATTCCTTTGCGGCGCAGTACGATCGCACCAAGCCGATCACCCTGAAGGGCCCGATCACGAAGCTGGAATGGGCCAACCCGCACATCTACTTCTACATTGACGTGGCCGAGGGCGGCGGCACGGCGAACTGGGCCATCGAGGGCGGCGCGCCCAGTACGTTGTATCGCGCCGGCTGGCGCAAGGACTCGGCGAAAATCGGCGAGATCATTACCGTGGATGGGTTCCTCGCCCGCGACGGATCGAAGTTGGTGAACATGCAGACCGCGGTCCTGGCCGACGGCCGCAAGCTGTTCGTCGGGCAGCAAACCTACTACACGAAGGGTCGCTGATGTCTCCCCTGACGTGGCGTGCTCGCGCCGTCGCCGCGATTGCCGCCGTTGCCGCGCTGGCGGCGGGCGCCGCGGCGCAGGCGCCGGCTCCGCCGGCACGGCCGGACTTGAACGGCTTCTGGATCAATCAATACACACCTGATCTCTCGGTCGCGCTCGGCAGGCAGCCGCCGTTCACGGACTTCGGCGCCGAGCGCTGGCGGACGGTCGACACCGCGAAGGACCCGACCGCGATCTGCCTGCCCGCCGGGCCGTCACGAGGATTCACGGCGCCGTTCCCGTTCCTGCTCGTGCAGAGCGACACGATGATCGGCATCCTGTTCGAGTACCAGTCGATCTGGCGGTCGATCTACCTGGATGGCCGCCCGCATCCGGACGACCTTGCCGACTATCCCTACTTCATGGGCCACTCGATCGGCCGATGGGACGGCGACACGCTGGTCGTTGACACGCAGGGCATCGACGAGCGCAGCTGGCTCGACACCGCGGGCCACGAGCACAGCGCCACATTGCGCCTGACCGAGCGGTTCAGGAAGACCGGCCCCGATACCATCCAGTGGACAGTGACCTACGACGACCCGGTGTACTTCACCCGGCCATGGTCGATCGAGCGCACCTTCACGCGCGGCAAGCCCGGCGATCGCGTGCTGCCGTACACGTGCAACGAGAACAACAAGGACGTCGAGCACCTCCGGCCGAATCAGCCGAATCTGAACTATCAGCACGTGCCGGAGCCGCCGCCCGCGAAGAAGCCGCCCGGCCGCTGACTAGCGGCGTGTCGCGGGAGAGGGCCGCCACGCCGGCGTTCCTTCCTCCCAGTGGTTGTCGGTGAGCTGCTCGACGCCGGTGCCGTCGGCGCGCATCACGAACAGCTCGCCGTACGGTTGCGGCGCGTCGGTATAGGCGCCTTCATCCTTGAACCCCATTCGGCTGCTCGCAAAGACGATCGACGCGCCATCCGGCGACCAGCCCTGGTGCGCGTCGTTGCCGACGGCGGTGGTCAGACGTTTCACCCCGGTGCCGTCGGGAGCAATTGAGTAGATCTCGTAGTCGCCGTCCACCACCCGCGAGAACATGATCCGATCGCCCCGCGGCGACCACAGCGGGAAGTTGTCGTAGCCGTTGGTGAGCGTCGTGACCGCGCGCGTCACGAGGTTCATGATCCGCAGGCCCTCGCCGTCAGGACCGAAGGTGCGATAGACGAACCGCGTGCCGTCGGGCGCTATCGAGGGGAAGCCGTTGTTGTTGGCGCCGCGGGTCACCTCGCGGTATTCGGTGCCGTCGGCGTTGATCGCGGCAATCTGCGCGCCGCCCTCGACGCGCTGCTCGTGGCTCAGGATGCGATTGACGAAGCCATTGAAGAAGGTCGGATACGTCCCGACGCCGAACATGATCGTCTTGCCGTCGTTCGACCAGGTCGGCCCCAGCACGTTGCGGGTCAGGTCCCGGTAGATCGTCGTCGTGGCGTCGGTGCCGGGTGTGCCGACCTGGATGCTCGAGCCGAGGATGTTCGTGCCTTCGGGCCGGCCGACCATGACCAACCGATCGCCGGAGGCATTGAATGACGGCAGCACCGACGACAGCGCGAGCTCGTAATCCGGATGCCGACTGAAGGTTCGCAGCCACGACGTCGGCGGCGCGCTCAGGCGGCGATGAAAGACCACGCGGGCGCCGTCCGGCGACCACGCGGCCACGCGCACGTTGCCGCGCGGTCCGCGCTTGCCGCTGGTGTAGAAGATGCCGGGCTCGGCGCCATCCTTGCGGACGTAGCCGATGTCGTTGCCGGGAAGAAACGACTGGCTGATCTTCACGCCAGGGCCGGCGGGAAGCACGGTGACGGCGCCGGTCGCGATGTCGATCGAGACCAGCTGGGTGTCGTTGCCGGGCAGCGGGTTGAGTCGTCTGGTCTCGAGCGTGTGCTCGATCGGCATGCAGTGCGCCAGCAGGCGGCGGCCGTCGGCGCTGAAGCGCGGCGTGCCGCAGAAGTCGGCGTGTTCGGTGACGCGCCGCAGACCGGTGCCGTCGGGCCTGACCAGGTAGAGGGCGGCGGGCTGGAGGGCCTCCCAGCGGCCGCGCGCCATCTTCATCGTGGTGCCGCGGTCTGACGAAAAGGCGATCCACTGGCCGTCGGGCGACCACGACGGACGGAAGTCACCGCCGATCCCCGTCTCGCGCGTGGTCGTCGTCACCGCGCGGGTCTGCTTCGAGCGCAGGTCCAGCGTGTAGATACGGGCGTAGCCGCCGTCCCGCGTGCTGACGAACGCCAGCCGCGATCCGTCCGGCGCGAACGCCGCCTGATCGTCGTAGGCCGGATGATCGGTGAGCCGCTCGCGCCCGGTGCCGTCCGGCCTGATGCGGAACAGCTCCTGCGATCCCTCGCGGTCCGACGTATAGACGATCGACGCGCCATCCGGCGACCAGGTCGCGTTGTAGTCCATTCCGGGCGTGTCGAACATCGGCCGTTCGTTGCTGCCGTCGGCGTGGGCGACAAACAGTCCGATCTGTCCGGCGTTGGGGAAGACGCGCGTCAGGGCGATCTGATGTGGCGCGGTGACCGGCTCGAGCCCGGCGCGGCGAATCGCCTCGCGTCCGGGCGCCGATGCCAGGTAGGCGATCAGCTGCCGCGCCGCGGTGCTGGACTTCGAGGCGGCCGCCACGCCGGCCGAGAATACGGTGATGCTCTGCACGGCGTCGGGAATGGCGCCGACCAGCGTGATGCCGGCCACCGGGAGCAGCTCGCTGATCTGTTGAAAACCGATCTCCGCGTCACCGCGGGCGACCGTGTCGGCGACCGGACTCGGCACCATCTTCGCCTGGCCGGCGACCTGATCGGCAATGCCGAGCGCCTTGAACAGCTGCGTGGAGATGTAGACGCCGCTGGCGCTCTCGGAATACGCGATCGACTTCGCCTGCCGCAGGGCCTTGCGGAAATTGTCCACGGACGAGATGTCGGGCACCGGCGCGCCGGCCTTGACCGCCATCCCAATCCGCGAGCGCGCCAGGTCGGTTTCACTGCCCGTTACGATCCTGCCGTCTTTCGCGAGCGCATCGAGCGATGCCCGCGCGAGGATCACGACATCCGCCGGCTCGCCCCGCTTGAGGCGATTCGGAATGGTCGTCGGCGCATCACCCATCGACGCGCCGCTGATGGTGGTGACGCGATGGCCGGTGGACCGCTGCCAGTCGGCCACGAGCGTCTGATAGGCGTCACGGACGGCGCCCGACACCATCACCGTCAGGTCATCGGCCGCTCTGCTACGCGCGGCCAGCGGCCAGCCGAGCACCAGCAATCCGCACACCAGAAGATGTCTCATGAGACTGGATGATACGCGAAGGCGCCTCGACATCGCCGGTGCGCAGGCCGCCATCCCCGAAGAAGCCAACCGGCCACAACTGGCGGACGGCCGCGGGACGGGGTGCAACACCCTCCTCGAAGACTACGACTACTTGATCGTCCGCAGCGACGGTCACCTCTATCAGTGCGTGTTCTTCATGACCGAGGGACAGCCGATTGGAACGATCGTGGATCAGCCCCTCGAGAGTGTCCGGGTTTTCTACCTCCGTCCATGCGTTTGGCTATCAACTTGGCCATCACGTTGGCTTTCAAAAACGCGGTCCATCACGGTGGCCAGACCGTGCGTCCCGGCGCATTCGAGGTGACTCCGCTCATGCTCGACGACGTGATGTACCTGAGCACGCCCTACAACCGCGTCATCGCGCTCGACGCCGAGAGCGGCAAGGAGATCTGGAACTTCGACCCACGCGCAACGGACTGGGGACAGGTGCCCAACGGCACGGGCTACGTGCATCGCGGTGTGGCGGTGTGGACGGGACCAGGCGAGCGGCGCGTCTTCATGAACAGCCGCTGGCGGCTGATTGCACTCGACGCGACCACCGGCCAGCCGATCCCCGGCTTCGGGCACCGGGGCGAGGTCGATCTGACCGAGCACCTGACGTGGTGAACCAATCGTCTGCATTACACACAGACCTCGCCTCCCGTCATCTACAAGGATCTCGTCATCGTCGGCAACGGCGTGTGGGACGGCTTCGTCTATCGCAACGATCCGCCAGGCGTCATGCAGGCCTTCGATGTCGGCACGGGAAAGCTGGTGTGGAAGTTCGACCTCATCCCACAGAAAGGCGAGCACAACCGCGATTCCCTGGTCAGTTTTCAACGAGCGGCAACAACGTTGGTGGCAAGAAAGCAAGTTACTTCCGAAGTAACAAGACGTTGCCATTTCATCCCTGAGTTCGATCGGCTGGCGGCAGCAGCGACTCTAAGCCGTCCCGCAGCCAGAGCCAGGCACGGTCAATAACCCTGCACCGCCCGGGTTCAAAGACTCCTTACCGGACTTGTCCTGCAGCCCCCCGGTGTCGTGCGCGCGAATCCGCTGAGGGACCCTACCCTGGTCGCCTTGGCCATCGGCCTACTGGATAAGGCTGGGCAAGTCGCCGCTGACTCGGTGCTCGATACGCCAGTTCCGGTCGCAGAAGCAGCTGAGAAGCCGCCACGTCGCCTCAGGGTCTGAGCACAAGGGTTCCGTGAACAGTTGAGGCCGCTAATACGGCCTATCGTCTCGCGCCGACGCTTGATCCCAAACCCACCGATCTGCATCGCGCATCGACGTTCAAGACGCGCTTCGATCAGACCGCGCTGGCACAGATGCTCGCCGTCGGAATCGCCCGTCACGATCATCCCGCGGAGATCTCCCACGACGCGCACCACAACCAGGGCATGCCGCCGTTCCCGCATCTGTCCGACTCCGAGCGGCGGTCACTGGCGCTGTACGTGATGTCTCTCAACGTCGATTCGCACTGACAACAGGAGTATCCAGTTATGACCCCTAAGCCGTTCGCTCTCCCTGCGCTGTGCGCCGCCATGATGCTGGCCGGCGTCGCCACGCACGCGCAAACCGCCGCCGTCACCATTCGCGATGCCTGGGTACGCGAGCCTATGGGCAACCGCAACATGACCGGCGCGTTCGTCGTAGTCGAGAACAATACTGACAAGCCGCTGGCGATTGTCGCCGCCAGCTCGGATATCTCGGACAAGGTCGAACTGCACGAGATGAAGAATGAAGGCGGCATGATGCAGATGTCGCCGGTCAGCAAGATTTCGGTGCCTGCGCATGGCAAAGTGGAGCTGAAGCCGGGCTCCTTCCACGTCATGCTCTTCGACATGAAGAAGAAGGTCGCCGACGGCGACAAAATCAAGCTGACGCTGACGCTTGATGACGGTACAAAGCTGACCAGCGACGCGGCGGTGCGCAAGCCCGCGTCTCAGCGATGACACGGCGTCGTATCGCAGCGACTGCTGTCGCTCTGGCACTCAGCGCGATCGTGTCCATCGGGTGCGAGTCGGCGGCGCCGGTTGCGACGGCCGTCCTGCCGGCGGGCGGCGAATTCACGCTCACCGATCACGATGGCAAGCCGTTCACGCTCGCGTCGCAACGCGGCAAGGTCGTGCTGATCTTCTTCGGTTACAGCTCGTGTCCGGACGCCTGCCCGACCACGCTCTCGAAGCTGTCGACGGCGGTGCGCAGGCTCGGCGAGGATGGCAAGCGCGTGCGCGCGCTTTACGTGTCGGTCGATCCTGAGCGAGACACGCCCGAGGTGCTGAAGGCGGACCTTGCCAACTTCACGCTGGATGCCGTCGGCCTGACGGGAACCAAGGGCCAGATCGATCGCGTCGTGCAGCAGTACGGCGCCTCATACAAGATCGTGCCGACGCCGCAGTCGGCGGCGAAGTACACGATTTCGCACACCACGGCGGTGTTTGCGCTCGACCCACAAGGCCACGTCAACCGGACGTTCGCCTACGAGGCCAGTGTCGACGATGTGGTCCGTGGAATCCGAGAGATTCTGTCGAACGCGTCATGATGCGATTGTCATGCGGCTGCGTCAACGTGACGCAGCCGCATGAAGTTCGCCACGATAGTCTTCGGCCATGCAGCACCGAAGACTTCTCTTCGCCGTCCTGGTTGTTCTGCTCTGTCTGCCGGCCCTGGCCGGTGCTCAAACGAGCACAGCGACACCTGACCGAACTCCCGAGCAACAGATCTACGATCGGTACCTGGCATGGCTGTTTGGCGTTCCCGTCGAACAGCGGGATGCCAAACTGCTCGAGCGCTATCGCGCAACACTCGCGCAGCAGGGAGTGACGGCGGCGGAGATCGATCGACAGCTCGCCGTCATCGAGCGCGATGGCCGGCGGCTGGAGGCGGATCGGTGGAACACCTTCTTCACCACCGACAAGCCGCGCTTCAACGTCATGCCCAACCTGTTCCTGACGCAGATCGCCGAGCGGAGAACGCCGGGGACCGCGCTCGACATGGGCATGGGGCAGGGACGCAATTCCATCTGGCTGGCACGCCAGGGTTGGCAAGTCACGGGATTCGACCCGGCGGTGCAGGCCATGGCCATCGCGCAGCAGAACGCGAAGTCGCTTGGACTCACGCTGACGACCATCGAGGCGCGCGACGACACGTTCGAGTGGGGCGAGAACAGGTGGGATCTGATCCTGCTGTCGTACGCCGGCTGCGATCCGGCGAACGTGCCGCGAATCGAGAAGGCGTTGAAGCCCGGCGGCGTGCTGATCATGGAAGCATTCCATACCGACGCCGCGAAGACATTCAAGATCGGCGGCTCGTTGTGCGGCCCCGGTGAGCTGCCGCACATGTTCCAGGGCCTGCGCACCATTCACTACGAAGAGCCGATCGCACTGCCCGATTTCGGCCAGGTGCGCATGCGCATCATCCGGTTTGCAGCGGAGAAGCCGCGCTGACCGGATCACCCGTTGATTTCATGTGGAGAACTGCTGGCGTTTCACTCGGCGGACTATTTCGTGGCGGGTGCGGTGCCCAACGTACCGATGCCGACGACCTGAATGGCCGCGTCTTCATCCTTCGCACACGCATCAGCATCCTCGAGAGATCCGCGTCATCACACCTTGAAGATCAGGAAGACTTGCCGCGGCAGGAAGTCATGTTCCGAGTCGACCGTGTAGCCGGCCTCGGCCATCTCGTTCTTGATCTGTTCCGGCGTGAAGCGGAATTCTGCCGGCGGCCCCTCGGGCGCGTCCTTGCGGAAGTCGACGATGGCAATGCGGCCTCCGGGCTTGAGTTTCGAACGCAATGCCTGGAAGTACGCCTTGCGCGAGCCGATGTGGTGATACGTGTCGACGATCAGGATGACGTCAACAGGCTGCGTCAGGTTCGGCGACTCGGCTGATGCGAGCACCGGCGTCACGTTGGTCCGCTTCTCGGTCGCGGCTCGCGTCTTGAGGTGCGAGATCATGTTCGGTTCGATGTCGACTGCGTACACGGTGCCCTTCGGCACCGCGCGCGCCAGTCGCATCGAGAAGTAGCCGGTGCCGGCCCCAATGTCCGCGACCGCGGCATTCGGTGCAAGCTTCAACGCGGCGATCACGCGATCGGGCATCTGCCACGCATCGCGCTTCGGATCGTCGAAGGACTTGGCGAACTTCGCCGGATCGTCAAAGCGATGCTGCATGTGGTCGGGCGGCTTCGCTCCTGGTTGCTGGGCCTGCGCCACGGCGGCGACAAGTGCGACGAACATCGACACGAGTGCGAAACGGTACATCAGCTTCTCCTTGGGTACGGTCACTGGCACCGGCAGCTCATGGGTGCTCCGTTTCCGTCAGGATGGCCGTCAAGGCGACGACGAGCACTGCTGCCAGCCACTCCACTGCCATGATAGTGCGATTGGGCGGATCGCCTCGCCTCACGTTCCGCCAGTTGATCGCGCCGCATCCAGCGACGATGCCGACGGCCACGAGCTTGATCAACAACGCGCGACCGTAGCCTGTAGAGATCAGCGCCTGCCACGAGCCCAAATAGAGCCAGGCGGCGGTGACGCCGCTAACGGCAACGACCGCAGCCGCGCCCAGCGCCATCGGCGAAAACCGATCCACGATCGCTCCGATCGATCCATATTCAGATCGCGGCCGCGTCCATGCTGCCAGTGTCATCACGCCGACGGTACCCAACCAAGCAGCGGCGCCAAGGTTGTGGAATGCGTGAAGCGCGTGACGCGACACGCTGCCACCCGCATGACCCAGCGCCGGCATCACGAGCGCCAGCACGATCGAACTGATCGTGAACGGACCCCAGCCCGCGCGGCGAGGTATCGACGCACACAGCACCATCGCGACGGCGGCGTAGGCCTGCAGGCGCCACGCACCGCCCCAGCGGCTCTCGAGTGCGATCAGTTTCACGTTTTCAGCCAGCAGTGCATCCGCGGTCCCGAACGCCGACGCGGACTGTACCCACACTCGCGCCGCCAACGCGCTGAGCAGGAGCAGCGATACAGCGACCGCGGTGCGATGAAACCAGGCAGAGCGAATCGAGGGCGCTCGATCGAGGCTGCGGACCACGACCAGCCCGATCGCAAGTTGAGCGCACACGTAGACGACGGCCTTCGGTAGCCAGGCGAGCTGCAGGCCGTCGTCCACGCAAACAGTCTCTAGTGGGTCGTCTTCACCGAGAAGGAGTACGAACCTTTCTGGACGTGGCCATCGTCACCGGCAGACTGCCAGTGGGCGGTGTACTTGCCGGCGCCGAGCTTCGCATCGATCTTCGCCATCACCGACTTGTCGGCGGCCGTGACCTGGAAGCCGCTCAACGTGACGGCACCGGCCGGTCCCATGAGCTCGATCTTGCTCAACTTCGGATCGGGCGCCTGCGTGAACCACACCTGCACTTTTGCGGGCGGTGCGTTCAGTATCGCGTCGGCAGCGGGTTCCATCTTCTCGGCCTTCATGTGAGCGAGTACGGTGATTGCCGAGGCCGCCACGAACGCGGCGACCATCAACGTGAGCGCGGTATGTTTCATCTGAACATCCTCCAAGGTGATCATTGGCCCCGCTGGTGCGACGGCCAGGGGTCGGCGAAGCGTTCGTCGGTGATGAAATCGCGATCGGTCAGGCTCTCGAGGAACGCCTTCAGGTCGGCGCGCTCCTGCGGTGTCAAGGTGAAGCCTTTGACGAAGCTGCTCTTGTGCGGGTTGTTCGCGCCGACGCCCTTGTTCGGGCCGCTCGCGATGGTTCGTCCACCCGCTTCGTAGTGCGCGATGGCGTCTTCGATGGTGACGATGCTGCCGTCGTGCATGTACGGCGCGGTCACGGCGATGTTGCGCAGCGACGGCGCCTTGAACCGTCCCATGTCCTCCTCGTCATCGCTCACCGCATGCACACCGGTGTTCGGAGCCGGATACGCGCCGGCGGCGCCGAGGTTGTAGAGCCCGGTGTTGTGGAACTCGACCTCGACGAAGCCTTTGCCCACGTAGTCCACGGTCTCGGTGAAATTGAAGCCGCCGTGACAGTGGAAGCATTCGGTGCGCTCATCGAAGAACAGGGATTCACCGCGCCTGGCGGATTCGGAGATCGCCGATTGGTCAGCACTGGTGCGATAGCGATCGTAGGGCGATCGTCCAGACAGCAGCGACCGTTCAAACGACGCGATAGCGCGTGTGATGTTGGCGAGCGAGAACGGATTCTCCTGGCCTGGGTAGGCCGCGGCAAACAGCTTCTGGTACTCCGGCACCATGGCAAGCCGCGCGAGCAGGTAGCTCTCCATGCCGGATAGTCCCATCTCGACCGGATCCTCCCCGAACATCGGGACCAAGGCCTGAGTCTCGAGCTTGCGCTGCGTGGGATTCGCCCACGTCAGCACCGGCGAATACGCGATGTTGGCAAGCCCCATTGATGAACGGGGATGGATCTGTTCCGTCGCGCCGACCGCGCGCGCCTTGCCGTCGGTGAACGCCAATTCCTGGCGATGACATGTGGCACACGACGTCGTTTGATTGATCGACATGCGCGTGTCGTAAAACAGGTATCGACCGAGTTCGATCTTCTCGACCGTCATCGGGTTGTCCGCCGGTACACGTGGGCGCGGAAATCCCGGTGGCAGATCCCACACGTAGCGAGGACCGGCATCCGTTCCGGTTCGAACATCCAGCTTCACGCCGCCGAGCGTACGCAGGTGCGCGACTAGCTGCCATCGCTCGACGTCAGACAAGCGCGGCGCAAAGGCCGGCATGCCGCTGTCGCCGATCCCGTTGGTGATCACCCAGAACAGCTCACCGTCGGCGTGCGTCCGCAAGTCGGCTCGGGTCAAGTCCGACGCGGGCGCTCCGCCCGGCTTCGCAGGCTTGCCACCTTTGCCGTCAGCGCCGTGACACGACGAACACCGCGATGCAAACGCACGCTTGCCCGCGTCGAGATCCGATTCAGCGAGATCGAGCGGGCTCGCCAGCATTCGCGACTGTGCCGGGGCATGATGAATATGCGCCGGCTGCTGTGCGACCAGCGCCACAGACAGCGTGCCGATGAAGCAAGCCGCGCCGCCGAGCAGCGCGGCGTTGAATGTCCTCACTACTGTTGGGCGGCGACGGTGCCGGTGCGGCGGGCACGGAACACCTTTTGTGTCGCGGCCTCCGCCGGGTTGATTGGCAGACCGAATTGCGACAACAGCGGTGCACATTCCGGATCCGACGGACCCGACATGCAGCCGACCGCGGTCTCGGGCGTGTTGATGTCGACATTGCTCGCGGCGAGCAGTCGCTTGACGTCCATCTCGATCACGCCGCTGCTGATGTCGAAGTCACGCAACTCAATCGTCGCGATGTTGGGCCTCGCGCAGGACGTCGGCACCGTCGTCGGTGTTGCGGCCGGCATGCAGCCAGTGCTGCCGAGGTGCAACATCCAGCCCTTCGGCTGTCCCGTCGTACGCAGATCCATGCGCATGAACTTGTAGCCGGCGTTCCACGACCAGAACATGCGGCTCAGATTCAGCGGTGACGGTTGCAGTGTCGGATCCTGATGGTTCTTGTCGAACGGCAGCCCCAGATCGAAGCGCACGCCGACATAACGACCGGCGGGCGCAGATCCTTCGATCACGTCACGGATCTGTTCAGTACCGTTTGCGCAACCTCCCGAGCCGTTCTCGAAATCGAGCAACGCGACGGTATCGACCTGCCACAGGCCGTCCTGCGTCAGCGTCACGAGCTGTTCGCTGCCGTCGGCTTTCATCAGACGCACGTTTGACACATAGAAGCGAAAGTCGACGAAGCTGATATTGGACTTCGTCGTGCCGATGTCCTTGTAGGTGGTGCCGCACGCGACCGGGTCGGCGCCGACGGTGGCGGCGAACCGAAGCCGCACCGGTTGACCGGCGTCTTGGGCGAATGCGGCAGATGATACAAGGAGGAGGGCGGCAGACAGTACTCGGGTGAACATCATCAGACTCCTGGCGGCGGACACACGCCGACTGACCGATTCTGACCTCGCCGAAGCCACGCCCCTGCGTCACGTTGTCGCAGCCCTCGAATCGAACTGCAACCCGTTAATCAGACCGGATTCATCTTGTTCCAGGGATCTTCGACAGCTTGCGCTGAAGCGACCGGCGATGCATCCCGAGCTGACGCGCCGCCTCCGAAACATTGCCGTCGCAATCGGTCAGTACGCGATTGAGGTATTCCCATTCGACTCGAGCGAGGGATGGCGGATCGGTCGGCAGATCGCGGGGCCTGGCCGCCAGTCCGTGCTGAAAGGCCGCGAGGATCCGATCGGGATCGGTGGGCTTGGTCAGGTAGTGCATCGCGCCAAGCCTCACGCTCTCGAGGGCGGTGGCGATGCTGCCGTATCCCGTGAGCACGACAATCGACGTGGTCGGATCGATCGCCTTCAACCGCTTGACCACTTCGAGCCCCGAATCGTCCGGTAACCGCAGATCGACGACGGCCATTTCCGGACTGTCGCGTTCAGCTGCGGCAATGGCAGACGAGGCGTCGGCGACGCCTTCAGCCTCGTAGCCGCGCTCCTGAAACGCGGTCACCAGCACCTTGCGGAACGCATTGTCGTCTTCGACGACCAGGATGTTCGACACGATACGCGACATCATGTCCTCGCCGGCAACGCGAGCGTGGCGGTCGTGCCGGCTCCAGGCGTCGAACGCAGTTGGAGCGAGCCGCCCATTTGATCGGCGAAGGCGCGCACCAGGAACAGCCCGAGGCCAAGGCCGGCGCCGGCGGGTTTGGTCGTGAAAAACGGCTCTCCGGCCTTCGCGGCTTGTGCCTCATCCATGCCGCACCCGTGATCGACGATCTCCACGCGGAACCCGCGATCGTGCTCCACCTTCATCGTCACGCGTTGATTCGGCGAGGAGGCGTCAAACGCATTTCGCAACAGGGCGATCAGTGCCTGCCGCAGCGGCTCTGCCGGCACATCTACCGCGGGTACCGCGTGTGGCAGCTCGATATCGAGCCGGCGTGACAACGATTCGCCCAGACGGTACCGGAGTTCATCTGCCAGCTGCGAGAGCACGACCCGTGACTCACCAGCAGCGGTCGGTGACGCGCGGCCGCTCAACTGGTCGAGCACGCTGGTGCAGCGATCGACCTCTTCACGAATCACGGTGATGTACTCGGCGGTGCGATCGGGTGTGGCCGCCGGTTGCCGTGCCATCATGCGCTCGACTTCTCCGGCAGCCGTGCGAATGGTGCTGAGCGGTGTTGCCAGTTCGTGCGCGGCGCCGGCGCCGAGCGCCAGCAGCGCCGTCAATCGCTCGCGCTTGGCCGCAAGGGCGCGCGCTTCGGTGAGCTCTCGCTCGCGATCGGCCAGCGCCTCCGATACGCGTCCGACGAAATATGCGATCAGTGCCGCGGCGGCCGCGAACGCGACCCACATGCCGGACAGGTGCAGGGTCATCACCGTGCCGCTGGGTGCACCTTCGATGAATTCCAACGGCCGATGATTGAAAAATGTGAAGGCATAGGCGAGATTCGACAGCACCGCCAGTCCAATTGCCCATCGCATACCGAGCGAGATCGCCGCGACGGTAATGCCGACCAGGTAAACGATGCCGAACGGATTCAGCGGGCCGCCGACCAAGTAGAGAATGCCCGTCAGCAGCCCAGCATCGATCACCAACGCACCGCCGATCACGACGCGACGCGGCGCGGGCGAGCTCAATTGAACGGACAGGGCGGCATTGGTTGCGGCCATGGCAACCAGCAGTCCGCTCAGCGGCAGGATCGGCAGTTGAATCTGCCAGAACGCGTGCGCCGCCCACGCGGCGGCCGCGAGCGCGACGACCGATGCCCATCGCAGTCGGACGAGCCACGGCATGACGACATGCGGCGCTTGATCGATGCTGCGTGGTTCGACGGCCATGCTTATCCCAGTTGCTGGAGTTCGTCGTCCAGCCGGGCGGCGAGTTCGGTGTCGATCGACGTGCGGCCGATCGACTCACTGTCTGTGTTCCCGTGGCGGCCGGCGCGCGCCAAGATGATGATCAGCAGCAACCCCGCCACGCCCGGCCCGAGCCATAGCCACAGTGCGACGCCTTCGGGTTTCGGAGAGCCGCGAAGGTCAGTACCAAACCGAACCGCGAGGCTGTCCGTGATCGAGGATTCACTTTCACCCGCGGCGAGTCGCACTTGCAGCTCTTCCCGAAGTTCACCCGCCGCAGACGACGGACAGGTCGCGAGTGTCATCCCGTGGCAAAACGGACTCATCAGCGAGGCAGCCAGCGCCGCTGCGCGATCCGAGGGCGCTGGTTCGAGAGGGGGACGGCTCAGTGCGAACACCAGGACGACCGCGCCGGCGACGGCAAGAGCGGTGAGGCGCAACATCTCCCTCTCTATTGTCTGTCAGGCATCGATCGACCCCTGCGACACCTTGTCGCAGGCCCGCACGCAGAAGAGGACACCTGCATTGGTCACGCACAAGCCGCTATCGTCTCCAGCATTTCTCCACGACACGGGTCGAATCGCGTGGATTCGAGAGTGTGACAGAGAACGGAGCGAATCGACGTAACCCGCGATGACTCAGGCGCTTAGACCATAACGACGTCGGCCTCACGACCACGGTCGTAGCCGACGCGCGGGTCTCTGGGGTCGACAGGGCCAGGCGACGCTGGCGGCATTGCCATTGGCGCCCCACGCTCCACGGCGATGAACAACACCACTTCCTGGACAGCTCATTTGAACGAGAGCTGCAACGACAAGCGAATCGTTCGAGGTAGCGCGGGGTGCGTATGAATATCATCGATCCCATCCGCCGCTTCTCCCTGAAGCCGAGACGCATAGTAGTAGTCGATGTCGGATACTTCAGCGTCGAAGATGTTGTAAAGCTCGCACACCACTCGCGCCATTCCTGAAAGCCGGATACCACCTTCGCCGTTCCAGAGGGTCGTGGCCTTCGACTCGACACTGGCATCTTCGATGAGCGGCCGTGGACCGAAGTGGCGGAGACGTACGCTGCCGAAGACTCGGCTCGTTGGTTCCACTGTCACCCCCGCGGAGATCACGCGATCGAGAGCTCCGGGAATGAAGTCTCCCGCTGGATCCGCGTCGCGGAACCGCGCACGCGTGAACGCTACGTCGCCGTCGGCCGTCAGCCACGGCTTTAGTCGCCAGTAGTTTGTCCACTCGATGCCAAGGCGGCGGCTGGGGCGGCCGGGTTCGGTCGTTTCCGCGTCGCCGACGAACAGCAGTTCGGAATCGAGATCGAGATACCATGCGGTGAGCGTCGATTGCAGTCCCTTGACGCGAACTGTCCTCAGGCCGATCTCGCCGTCAGTTCCACGTACGAAAGGCGTCACTGGCTCTACCGATTCACCGGTGCACGGATCGATGTGCGTGATGGCGCCGCGCGCGTCGTTTGAATGGAAGCCGGTGCCGAAGTTGACGTAGAACTCCGTACCCGCCCAGGGACCAAGCACAGACGATAGCTTCGGACTGAACAGCGCCTTCGAGCCGCTACCGGAATTCAACGGCTGATCGGAAGTCACGTCGAACTGATAGAAATCCGCGCGACCGCCCAGAGTAGACCGGAAATAGCGGGTCCACTCGATCTCCGACTGGGCGTAGGTGCCGATCATTGTCTGGCCGACTTCGTCCTCACGAGTCGTCGAGAGCCGCGCACGATTGACGGTGCGATACAAGCCAACCGGCGAGAGCCAGTCGCGACGCACCTGGATACCGACTGCACTTTCAGCGTGGTGATTGCCGAGGACGTGTCCCAAACGCCGATATGTCAGGCGTCCACCCGTCGTGGTGCGGCGTTCCGCTTGCTCGAATTGATCTCCGTTATCGGGGTCATCCAGGAAATACGTGAAATTTGAAAAGAGGTTGAGCGCGTTCCTCAACACATATCCACTAGCCCGGAGCGACGAGACTCCGCTGGAATGTTGGCATTCCGCTGAGACGCTCTGGCGACCCGCCTTCCCGCCGTCCGACGCATCGAGATTTCCGAAGCGCGAGATCAAACGGGAGTCGATCGCGCGTTGCGGCACTTGGTCCGTCGAATCCCAGTCGGCCCAATAGCCGGCGAGGCGGCCCGGAGTGTGCCCCGTGTCATACCCATGGAGAAGCAGCTGAGAAGCCGCCACGTCGCCTCAGGGTCTGAGCACAAGGGTTCCGTGAACAGTTGAGGCCGCTAATACGGCCTATCGTCGCCATTCTCACCGCGGTGGGCGCGCGGCGCCCGGCGGCGCTGCGGTGACGCGCCGATGAGTTAGGCGCGGGCGGCCCCACCGCACGCCGTCGATACCGCGATCTACACCGCGAACACCGGCTCCAGCAGCCGGAAGGTGCCGGCGTCGGCATCGAGCTCGACCCGGCCTCCCACCGGCAGGATGAACTGCTCTCGGATGTGCCCAATCATCGCGCCGCGGTACGCGGGAACGCGCAGCGGCTTGATGTGATCGTCGAAGATCTGGTCGAGACTGAGCGAGCCGTAGCCGGCTCCAGGGTCGCAGTCGGTGCACTCGCCGAAGATGAAGCCGGCAATGCGATCGAGCGCACCCATCAGCTTCAGCGTGGTGAGCATGCGGTCCACGCGATACGGCGCCTCCTCGACGTCTTCCAGGAAGAGAATCTTGCCGCTGAAATCAGGCAGATACGGTGAACCGGCCAGCGCCGTGAGCACCGTCAGATTGCCCCCGACCAGCTCGCCGCTCGCCCTCCCGCCGGTGATAGTCAGCGTGCGGTTCTTGCGCGGCACCAGCTCGTCGTCTGCTTCGATCTTGTTGCGATAGACCATCAGCTCGCGCTGAAAGAACACGCGGCGGAATTGATCGGCGTTGAAGTTGCTCCAGCCGTCAGAACCAATCGGCCCGTGGAAGCTGACCAGCCCAGCTTGGGCGAGCAGCGCGTTGTGCAGCGCGGTGATGTCGGAGTAGCCGAGCAGCACTTTGGGATTGGCGCGGATCACGCCATAGTCGAGCAGTGGCAGCAGGCGTGCCGCGCCGGAACCGCCGCGGACGCAGACGATGGCGTGCACGTCGCGGTCGTCGAACATCGCGTTAACGTCGCCGGCTCGCCGGGCATCGATGCCGGCAAGGTGGCCATAGCGCGATGCGTAGTGCTCTCCGGTCTTCACCTTGAAGCCGAGCGCCTGCATCGCTTCCTGTGCCAGCTGCAGGTTGAGCCGCTCGTTGGTGGCCGACGAAGGGCTGACCAGCCCCACGGTGTCGCCGGGCTTCAGGGCCCGTGGCAACAGACGCCGCGACTGCGCGGCGACTGCGGTACTGGCCTGGATGAGCGGCAGCACGGCGCCCAGTGCGGTGTGCCCAAGAAATTGTCGTCTGTGCATCGTCTCCTGCTCCACCCGCCCGCTAGAAGGGCGCGGGCTGGCGCTTCAGCATTTGGCCGCGGCCAATCGTGCCGGTGAACTTCCCGTTGCGCGCGGCCACCTCTCCGCGCACGGTCACAATCTCGGGCCGGCCCTCGTACGGCCAGCCTTCGAAGGCGCTGTAATCCACGTTCATCATCTGCGTCTGGGCGCTGATCGTACCGCGATAGTTGGGATCGTAGACGACCAGGTCGGCATCGGCGCCAACCTGAATGGCACCCTTGCGCGGGAACAGGCCAAACAGCTTCGCGGCGTTGCTACTCGCCACGTTGACGAACGTCTGGAGGTCGAGCTTTCCTGCCTTCACCCCATGCGAGAACAGCAGCTTGACTCGCTCTTCGAGCGACGGGATGCCGTTCGGGATCTTGGTGAAGTCGTGCCGCCCCATCTCTTTCTGCCCGCTCGCATCAAACGGCGCGTGATCCGTGGCGATGGTCTGAATGTCGCCGCCGTGGAGTCCGTTCCACAGCACCGGCTGGTTGCGCCGGTCGCGCAGCGGCGGTGACATCACGAATTTGGCGCCGGCAAAGTCCGGCCGCTCCGCATCCGACTTGTCGAGGACGAGGTATTGAATCAGCGTCTCGATCGAGACGTCGACGCCGCGCGCGCGCGCGGCGAGCGCTTCGCGCAGCGCCTCCTCACAGCTCAAGTGGACAATGTAGACGCGGGCGCCGGTCAACTCGGCGAAGGTCATCAGATGATGCACGCCTTCGGCTTCCACTCGCGGCGGCCGGCTCTCGTGATGCTGCTCGGGTCCGGTGAGCCCGGCCGCCAACAGTTCCTGCTGCCGCTCCGCGACCAGCGTCTCGTTCTCACAGTGGGCGGTGACGATCACGCCGAGTTCCTTGGCGAGCTTCAGCGTTCTGTAGAGCTCGAGGTCGTCGACGCCGAACGCTCCCTTGTAGGCGAGGAAGACCTTGAACGAGGTAATGCCGTTGGCAACGATCTCGCGCAGTTCGCCCGGGGTCTGCGCGTCGAACCGCGTCACGCCCATGTGAAAGGTGTAGTCACACGCCGACTGCCCCTCCGCGTGTCCGCACCACAACCGGAACCCCTCCATCGCGCTCATGTCACGCGACGGGCAGACCATCTCGATCATCGTGGTGGTGCCGCCGACCAGTGCGGCCTTGCTCGCCGTCTCGTAGGTGTCCTTGGCGAAGGCCCCCATGAAGGGCAGGTAGATGTGGACGTGCGGATCGATGAAGCCGGGAAAGACGTACTTGCCGCTGGCGTCGATGACCTCAGCGCCAGGCGGCGGTTCGATGGCGCGGTCGATGCGCGTGATGCGCTCGTCCCCGCAGAAGATGTCGGCGTGGTAGCGTTCGCTGCCAGTGACGATCTCGCCGCCGCGGATGAGTAGACTCACGTCGTCTGCGCCTCAGAACCTTGGGAAGGCAATCCGAATCCAGTTGTTCGATGTATAGATACAGCGGCCGTTGTGGCCGCAGCCGGTGACAACCTCAACGCGGTGCTTGCCGCCAAGCGACTCGTTGATGTACTTGGCGTAGGCGTGGCCACGCGCCAGGCGGGTCGGTCCCTGGGCCATCGCCGCGCACGATCCATCGAAGCCCGACAACGGCAGAATGTCGTTCTGCCCCATCAGGTAGATCACCGGCCGCGACGCCAGTTGCGTCGACAGTTGTTCGACGCTGCTGGCGACGTTGTAGCCGGCCGTCCGATTCTTGAATCCGTACGGCCACTGATCATAGTCGCGGCACCCGTCGCCGTCGCCGAGCGAGCGAAATGCCGGTGTGTTTGGCGCCGGCGCGAGGATGAAGCCGGGCGGGTTGGCATCGAGCGGCCACGCTGCCGGTCCGGTGGGGCGTTCGTCGGTCGGCCACGCGTAGCTGGACGGGTTCGACACCACGTAGGTCACCGGCACCCCAAGCGTGTCGTGCACCTTGCTGCTCATCGCGTAGCGATTGGTGACCTGCCCGCCCGCGGAGTGGCCGCTTAAGGTGATGCCGCGCAAGTTGGGAAAGAGGTCGCGGCGCGCGAGCTGCGTCAGCAGCGCGTCGATGAAGTCGAACGACGTTGCCGATGGATGACTGAGCGAGGGTCCACCCGAGCGCCAGGCGTTGCAGTGGTAACTGATCTCGCCGGGTGCGAGCGTGTCGGTGCAGCCTTGGCCGTTGTTCGACGCCAGCCGCGGCGCAATCACCATCGCCGTCTCAACCGCACCAGCAATGAAGGCGCCGGCCAGCGCCGACTGGTAGTAATTGTCCGGGTCGCGGCCCGCGCCATGCACGACGATGATGGCGCGAGTAATGGCGTCATTGCGCACATCGAGCGGAAAGTTTCGATAGACGAGCGATCGGCCCGGGCCACCGGCGACCGTGACCAGCTCGGTGCAGGCGGCGGTGGCCGTGACACATGGCGCCGGGGCCGCGCCGCGCTGCGCCGAGATCGGCGCCGCCAGCAGCAGGAAACCGAAGACGAGGGCGGACATGGGTTGCACCATGTAGGGAGTATAGTGAGGACCTCGTCTGTCGCGAAACCGAGTGGATCTGCATCGTCGAGTTTCACACCTACCTCGTGGCGCCGATCGCGAGAGATGCGCCGGAACCGAACGGCAGCGACTACCGGAAGTCGAACACCGCCGCCGACAACGCGACCTGGCCGTTGACGATATGGGGGAACACGCCGACCACACGGCCCTGTGAGGCGTCTACGCCGAGATAGTCGCCGAACGTGACCGTGTCGCTGACCTCGAATGGCGGGATGTCAACGGCATGATTCACGAACGTGCGCCCGCCGTCGGTGCTGCGCGCGAGCGTGAGGCCCGAGAAAGCAGATGTAGGTATGCAGTGCGATGCCCGGCCCTGCGAACGTCACCACATCATCGCCCTGCGTACGCCCGAGCGGATCCTCCGCTCGCTCGTTGCGCCAGGTGCGCCCGCTGTCGTGCGAGACGTCAATGTAGCCGGTGGGGCGCGGCCCCTTCTCGAAGCCGGTCTGGTACGAGACGGCGATCATTCGATCGCGATTACCGGGATCGATGGCCACCGACGACTCAACCGGGTTGCGGGCCAGGGGGTCGGAGACCCGGTAGACGTGATGCGCGGCCTGTGACAGCCCGGCGTCACCATCGACGGGGCGATGCTCAGTCCCGATGGCAGGTGGATCGCCACGACACTGTCGGACAACGGTCGGAACGACGTCTTTGTGCGCGCATTCGCGCCGACCGACAATGGGGCCAGCCTGCGGCGTGTGACCAGCACCGGATGCGGGACGCCCGTGTGGATGCCCGACGGCACGCAGCTGTATTTCCGATGCGGCTCCAAGATCGCGTTCGCGACAGTGACCACCAGAGGCAATGGACTGGACGTCGGCACGGTCAAGGACGTCGCCACGCTGCCGCCACGCGAAGGCTACTCGACCGCATTCTCGGTCGCGTCGGACGGCTGGGTGCTGCTGTTGCACATGACCGGTCGCGATCATCCGGCGGTGATCTGCAACTGGTCCGAAGTGCTGCGGCGCATCGAGCAGGGCGACCTGTCGCGCTAGGCGAGCTCGAACCCTTTCCGATAGTCGCGCGTGAGGAAGCTGTTCGCGGCGGCATTGTTCGTGACCCGCATGTTCGGCCCGTCGTATTGCAGCCGCGTGCCGGCGCGGAGCGCCGCGACGCCGAGCAGCATGATCTCCGTGAGGTGTGCCGCGTAGGAGAAGGGGCACGAGATCGTGTCGGTGCCCTTGATCGCGTTGACCCAGTTCATCTCGTGCGCCTGATTCGGCACGCGCGGCATCTTTTCGGGCGGCGCGCCCAGGCTGTTATGCAATGCCACGGGCAGTAGGCGCGGGCGCGTGCCGGTGTTGTCCTGCAGCATCTTGCCCTTGCTGCCGATGTAGAGGACGCCGCCGCCGGCTTCGAGTTTCACGTCGCCCATCTCGACCGGACGCTCCGGCATGAAGCCGCCGTCGTACCACGTCATCTTCACCGGCGGCATCCCCTCGCGCGCCGGGAACTCGTAGTGCGTCTTCGTCGCGACGGGGTAGCTGAGTCCGTTGAACGGCGTCGAAATCGTTTCGATCGACGTGGGATGCCCCAACTTCAATCCCCATACCGGATGGTCCATGAGGTGCGCGCCCATGTCACCGAGCGCGCCCTGCCCCCAGTCCACCCAGCCGCGCCAGTTGAACGGATGGTAGAGCGGGTGGTAGTCGACGTGCGGCGCTGCGCCAAGGAACAGATCCCAGCGCAGACCCTTCGGGATCTTCGAGTCGGTCTTCTTCGTGAAGGCGTCGGCAAGACGCCGATTGACGCCGGCGTTGCCCCAGCCGAGTTTCTTCCAGTCGCCATCGAATTTCGCCGGCCGCGGCACGCCCTGCGGCCAATACGCGAGCGGGCGATTCGTCCACACGTGCACTTCCCGGATCTCGCCGATCACGCCCGCAGCCAAATAGTCCTGCCCGCGCCGCGCATCGTCGTACGAATGGCCCTGATTGCCCATTTGCGTCACGAGCTTTGGATTGGCGGCCGCCATCTTCGCAAGATGCCGCGCTTCGCCGACCGACCAGCACATCGGCTTCTGCACGTAGACGTGTTTGCCCGCGGCCATCGCCGCCGAGGCGATCGGCGCGTGCATGTGGTCGGGTGTGGCGATGATCAGCCCGTCGATGTCTTTCTGGTTCGCGAGCATCTCACGGTAGTCCTCGTGCCGCTTGATGCGCGGGAGCTGTTCCTCGACGAATCGCTTCACGCCCTCGCGATTCGGCATCGGCCGCCATTTCTGATTCGCGGCCACCTGCAGTTTCGACGGGCCCCAGTTCTCGAAATCGAGCGTCGGCTCCGGCGTCCGCGGCGCGCCGGCTTGGCGCGGTGCGGCCGGGGGAGGCGGCTGCAGCGACTTGCGCCACTCGTTGAGCCGGTCGTCGACCAGCCGACTGTCCACGTCGCAGATGGCGACGATGTTTTGGCTCATGACCGCCTGCGCGTTGCTCGCGCCCATGCCGTTGATGCCGACGATGGCGATGTTGACCATGTCGCTCGGCGGCGTCTGGCCTTTGCCAAGCACATGGCGGGGCACGATCATGAACGCGGCGGCGGCGATGGCGCCCGTGGCAATGAACTCGCGGCGTGTCGATTCGGATTCATCCATAGGTGAAGGCCTCAGGCGCGGTCATTATATGGGGCGCGGGGAAGAATTTCGCCCGAGCGCCGGTCTAAAGCCCTTCCGAGGAGTTTTAAGACACAATGGTGCCGTTGACGCGACGCCTGTTGCTGCTGCTTCCGCTCGTGGTGTCGCTCGGGTGGCTCTGTTACGACGCGCCCGGGGAGGACGATAGACCGTATTGGCGGCCTCAACTGTTAACGGGCGCCGGGCGGATATGGAGATCATCACGAAAAAGGGGCTGAAGTGCACCGGGTTCGTCGGAGAGCGGTTAGTGTGAGTTGATCATTCGTCTTAATAGTGGTCATAGAAGGCCGCGCAGCGCCGTCCGCTGCAACCGGAGCGTTGGAGGGAGCCAGACATTGCTAATGAACGAGGAAGCTCCGGTCGGAGAGGAAGGCCGTTGTGGGCTTCGCCGAGGCCACCCGGCGGCGGCCATGCGTCGGTCTCCCGCAGGCGCCGCCGAAATTCACAATTGGGCAATTTGTCACATTGACCAGGATGCTTGGCAAGCAGCCAGCGTCGTCGCCACCACCAGCCGCTCGAACAACGGCCGCGGCCGCCGGGTCACCGGTGGGCATCGGTCGAACGCGATTCGTGAGGGTCATCGGTCAGCATCCTTTCGGGTGTGCGCCGTGTTTCCGCGGCGCCGCTGTTCGCGCACACTCTCGGGCGCATACATCACGCGGAGTTCCTCGAGTTCCTCAAGGGAGTAGTTGAACTCGAGCAACGGGTGGTCCACGCAGGTGCCGGTGGCGAGCAGTTCGAGCAGTTCCGGCGTCAGCCCGTGCTGCGGGCGCCGAGAGACGGGCCGACGTTTGGTACCCATCAGCGTCCACCCGGCCGGCCTGCGACGCAGGCCGAGGCCGTAAAGCGGATCAGCGTGTTTCTCCCAAACAGTCGTGGTATGACGCTTTAGCTTCGTTTCCTACTTCCAGGCGATCTCCATCCCGAAGAAGTGTACGAAGACCTGGCGTGTCGGCCGGTTCTTCGGGTTCTGCTGCGGGCTCCGGATGTAGAAGTCGATCTGCTGCGTCGCCGGATTCGTTTCGCCACCCGGCAGCTTCTTGTTTGCCATCGGATAGTTGACGCGCAGCGTCTTTCGATCGCGCAGTCCCTGCGTGACCATGAAGTGCATTTCGTAGCTGTCGTAAAGCGGCTTGCCGTTCAGCGTGGCGTGGCCGTATCCCCAGCCGGCAAGAAACCCCACCGTCTTCGGCCAGTTGTTGTCGCCACAGCCGGAGTCGGTCCCATGCTCGTGGATGTAGGCAACGATGCCGCCGTTCTGACACGGGCTGAACTCGTGCCATTTGTCCATCGCGAGCACGAGATCGCCGTCGGGGATTTTGAGCCGCGCCTCGAAGCGGCCGGTGTTCTGAATCTCGTTGACGTCGATCTCGGCCGTCCCGCTCACGGGGCGGACGCTCTTCGCGTCGTTGTCGAGATGATCCCAGCCTTCCGGGTCGTTGAGGCCGCCGATCATGTAGATGCGGCTGGCGGAGATGACGAAGTGGCCGTCGTACAGGTCGTGCTGCTCGGGGGCGAAGATGTGGACCATGGCGCCGGGCTGCTGGCGCGGGTTCGGCTGTGGCTTGTCTGGCTGCTGGCCCGCGACCGTGACGGCGGTCAGCAGGCCCAAAACGAACGCGGTATGGCGCATGAGCGACCTCCCCGGGGCATTATCCCAGAGTGGGCCCCCTTACTCGATGCGCAGCCGGCAGTCCTGACAGGCCTTTTCGGAATAGATCAAGCCCGGCCGCGCCGCGGCAGTATGCTTCCGCCAGCGAAAGGAGAGCGGGTATGGTCGTGTGCGAGCGCTCGATACGAACGATTCTCGGCTTGGCGGGAGCGGTAGCTTGCCTGGTCCTCACGCCTCTTCCGTCGCCAGCGGTGCGCGCCCAGGCGCCGATGGTGCAGTCCGCCGGCGCGGAGCGGACCGTCTGGTACTTCTATCGGGTGAAATGGGGATTCCAGGACGAATTCGTGTCGCTCTTCCGGAAGAACCACTACCCCGTGCTGAAGGCACAGATCCCGTCGCGGATAGTCACGGTCCGCACGTTCGTCCCGACCTATCACGGTGACGGACGCGCCGACTGGACGTTCGCCGTCGCCATCACCTACAAGGACACTGCGGCCATGACCGGCCCGTCGAACGACGCCGAGATCATCAGGAAGCTGTACCCGGATCAGGCGACGTTCCGCAGGGAAGAGCAGCGCCGCTTCGAGATCCTCGACGCGCACTGGGACGTGCCGCTCAACGAGATCGGCATGAATTGACGCGGTCGACCTTACTTCGGCGTCACATGCAGATAGACCGAGTAACGCCCGTACGTCTCGAAGAACGGTTTGAAGGCAACCCCGTCGGGCGTGAATCGCAGCGTTGCCGGATTGCCGGCGATCGACCTGCCGATGTCACGCGCGTCGAGCGTGATCGGGCGCCAATCCGTTCGCGGACCTGATTCCTCGGCCGCGAGCCATCGTCAGCGCCCGCTCGACGTGCAGCCGCCCAAGATCATCGACGCCCCTGTTACGACCGAGGGCGAGTGAGCCCAGGCCGGCCCACCCTGGGTCCGTGCGCAGAGACCCGCTGGGGAACCTACCCCGGCCTCCTCAGCCCCTCGGGGAACCCACCCCAGGTAAGGGAGGCCGCTAATACGGCTTATCGTCCGCGCCCAACCTGCTCACGCAGGCGTCTTCTTCTTCCGCAAGGGAAACAGATCCGAATCGACGTGCGCGGATTTCATGATGGCCGCGATCCTCGCGACGACTGACGGGTTGGCCGCCGCGACGTCCTTCGTCTCGCCGATGTCGCTGGCGAGGTTGTAGAGTTCAATCGCCTCCTTCCCGGCAGGCAGGACGCCCTTCCAATCGCCCATCCGGACCACCACGGAGTTGATGAACTCCCAATAGAGATACTCGTGCACCTTCTGGCCCGGCCGTCCGAGGAGCGTCGGCACGATCGAGACGCCGTCGATGCCGGCCGGCGCGGTCGTGCCGGCCAGCTCGGCGAACGTCGGCAACATGTCCCAGAAGGCCGTCGGCAGGCGCGATACGGTGCCCGGCGTGATCTTGCCCGGCCAGCGCGCGACGAGCGGTACGCGGATGCCGCCTTCCCACACCTGCGCCTTGCGGCCGCGCAGGACGCCGTGGCTCTCGAAGAAATCCGGATCGCAGCCGCCCACCCAGCTCGGGCCGTTGTCGCCCGTGAAGAACACAATCGTGTCGTTGTCGAGTCCGAGCTGTCGGACGAGCGCCATGACGCGGCCCACGTCGCGATCCATGCGCGTGATCATCCCGGCGTACGTCGCATGCGGCGTGCGATTGGGCAGGTAGCTGCCGCCGTTGCCGGTGCCGCCCTTGTACGGGGTCTCCGGAAACTGTCCCTCGTACTCCGTCACCGAGTCCTCCGGTACCTGGAGGGCCACGTGCGGAATCGTGAACGGCAGGTACAGGAAGAACGGCCGCGACTGGTGATCGCGGATGAACTGCAACGCTTCTGTCACCAGCAGGTCGTGGGAATACTCCTGGCCGCGAAACGCCGTATAGGACTTCGGATCGTTCGGATCGGCGTCGGCGGGCAGCGCCTGATGCGGATGGAAGTACTCGTTCTTGAGCATCACCTTCTGGTCGTTGCGCCAGAGGTACGGCGGATAGTGGTTGTGCGCGACGCGCTGGCAGAGGTAGCCGAAGAAATGATCGAAGCCCTGCTTGTTGGGGGCGCCCGTAGTGCCGGGTCCGCCGAGGCCCCATTTGCCGATCGCCGCCGTGCGATAGCCGGCCTTCTGCAGCGCCGTGCCTGCGGTGACGGTCCCAGGCAGGATCGGCCGCTGTCCTTCGAGTGACAGGTCGCGCCAGATATCGCCGCCGGTGATGTTGTGCTCGTCGTTGTCCCGAATGTAGGCGTGGCCCGTGTGATAGCCCGTGAGCAGCACGCACCGCGACGGCGCGCAGACCGGGCTGCCCGAGTACGCATCGGTGAACCTGATTCCCTCGGCCGCGATTCGATCGATATTCGGCGTACGGATCTTCTTCTGACCGTAGCAGCCGAGCTCGCCCCAGCCGAGATCGTCGGCCATGATGAAGATGATGTTTGGGCGGCGGGCCTGCGCCGGCATGCCCGTGCCGGGCAGCTCGCCCACGGCCGCGACCGCGGCGGCCGTTCCGGCCGCCTTTACGAAATCGCGACGGCTGACCATGCAGGCATCCTAGCGCAAGATGCCCCGCGCCGTGCGCCATCGAGACGGGTTCCCGTATACTCGGCCGCATGGCGCACCCCACACGCCGGCGCGACTTCCTGAGATACCTGGGCCTGGCCGGCGTGGGTGTGGCGCTGCCGGGGTTCGAGCGCACGGCCGCCACGCAATCCGGCCCGCGGCGCCCGAATGTCGTGGTGATCTTCATGGACGACATGGGCTATGCCGATCCCGCCGTCTACGGCGGCGCGCCCGGCACGACGCCCAACATCGACCGCCTGGCGACGCAGGGCATGCGCTTCACCAACTTCTACGTCGCGCAGGCGGTGTGCAGCGCGTCGCGCGCGGCTCTGCTCACCGGCTGCTATTCGAATCGTGTCGGTGTCCTCGGCGCGCTCGGCCCGAACGCCGCGACGGGTCTCGACCCGGACGAAGACACGATTGCCGACATGCTCAAGCGCCGCGGCTATGCCTGCGGCATCTTCGGCAAGTGGCACCTGGGCGACCACCAGCCGTATCTGCCACTGCAGCAGGGCTTCGACGAGTACTTCGGACTGCCGTACTCGAATGACATGTGGCCGGTCGACTACGACGGCACGCCCATCACGCCGGGCCAGAAGCGCGATCCGGCCGACACGCGTCAGCACCGCGGCTACTGGCCCCCGTTGCACCTGATGGAGGGCAACGCGCAGGGGCCGGAAATCAGGGACTTCTCGGGCCAGGGCTCGCTCACGGCGCTGTACACGGCGCGCGCGGTCCACTTCATCACCGCGCACAAGGACGAGCCCTTCTTCCTCTACCTGCCGCACAGCATGGTGCACGTGCCGCTCGGCGTGTCCCGGAGGTTCCGCGGCAAGAGCGGGCGCGGGCTCTTCAGCGACGTGATGATGGAGGTCGACTGGTCGGTGGGCCAGGTGCTCGACACGTTGCGCAGGCACGGCCTGGAAGACGATACGGTGGTCATCTTCACGTCGGACAATGGGCCCTGGCTGAACTTCGGCAACCACGCCGGAAGCGCAGGGCCATTTCGCGAGGGGAAGGGGACGATGTGGGAAGGCGGCTGCCGGGTGCCGGCCATCGTCCGGTGGCCGCGGCAGGTTCCCGCGGGCACGGTGTGCCATCGCATGGCGGCGACGATCGACATCCTGCCGACGATTGCGGCCATCACCGATGCGCCGTTGCCGGCGCGCCGCATCGACGGCGTGAACATCCTGCCGCTCCTGCGCGGTGATCAGAACGCCAATCCGCGGGACGTGTATTGGTACTACTACGGACAGACGCTCACCGGAGTCCGGCAGGGGCCGTGGAAGCTCCAGCTCCCGCACGAAGCGCGCACGTATGAAGGGCACACGCCCGGGTGGGACGGCATTCCGGGCACTACAGGCACGCTGAAGGTCGAACTGGGTCTCTACAACCTCGAGACCGACATCGGCGAGACCATCAATCTCGTGAACGAACAGCCTGAGATCGTGCGCCGCCTGCAGGCCATTGCCGCTGCGGCCAGGGCCGATCTCGGCGACACCGGCGAGCCCGGACCTGGCGTGCGCCCGCCGCGCAAGATCGCGGCGAAGGACTGAGCCGTTTCGGACGCGCGGCGCGCGGAAGTCATTGTGGCATACTCCGCGTGTGCCGCCGTTCCACATGATGGCCAAGCCGTCCGGGCCCCTCTGCAACCTGGACTGCCAGTACTGCTTCTATCTCGAGAAAGAGCGGCTGTATCCCGGTACGACCGACTGGCGGATGCCCGATGACGTGCTGGAGTCGTTCATCCGGCAGCACATCGAGGCGCACGTGGATCTGCCCGTCGTGTCGTTCGCCTGGCAGGGCGGCGAGCCCACGCTCTGCGGCGTCGACTTCTTCGAGCGCGTCGTGGCGCTGCAGCGGCAGCACTCGAATGGACGCGCGATCGAGAACGCGATTCAGACCAACGGCATTCTGCTCGACGAGCGATGGTGCGCGTTCCTCGCGGAGCACGAGTTCCTTGTCGGCCTGTCGCTCGACGGTCCCGAAGATCTGCACGATCGGTATCGGGTGGATCGCGGAGGCCGCCCGACCTTTCGCGCTGTCATGCAGGCCCTGGAGCGGCTCGTCCGGCACCGGGTGGCCTTCAATACGCTCACCGTCGTCAATCGCGAGAACGCGAAGCATCCCCTCGACGTGTACCGGTTCCTGCGCGACACGGGCAGCGGCTTCATTCAGTTCATTCCCGTCGTTGAACGGGCCGCAGCAGTACCCACGCCGGATGCGTTGTCGCTGCTCGATCCCGAAGACCAGACGCGCGCGCATGTCACGCCATGGTCCGTCGAGCCGGCGGCGTACGGGGAGTTTCTTGTCGCCGTGTTCGAGGAATGGGTGCGACGCGACGTGGGGAAGGTATTCGTCCAGCAGTTCGACGTGTCGCTCGAATCGTGGACTGGACGGGAAGCGTCCGTCTGCGTGTTCCGCGAGACCTGCGGGCGCGCGCTGGCGCTCGAGCACAACGGCGATGTCTACGCGTGCGATCACTTTGTGTATCCGCGCTACCGGCTCGGGAACCTGATGAATGAATCGCTTGGTGCGATGGTGGAATCGCCCGCGCAGACGGCCTTCGGTGACGCCAAGCGGGACCGCCTGCCCGGCGAATGCCGTCAGTGCGACGTCAGATTCGCGTGTCACGGCGAGTGTCCGAAGCACCGGTTCATGCCCTCCAAGGACGGGAGCCGGGACCTGAACTATCTCTGCGCCGCCTACAAGCGGTTCTTCAGGCACGTCGATGAGCCGATGACGTTCATGGGGAACGAACTGGCGCATCGCCGTCCGCCCGCCAACGTCATGGCATGGGTTGCCGGACGCGACCGGGCCCGCGCCCTGAAGGCGGCGGGCCGGAACGACCCGTGCCCCTGCGGCAGCGGCACCAAGGTGAAGCACTGCTGCGGGCGCGGAGTGCCGGCGTGATCGCGATCCGCATCGAAGACGCGGTGGCGATCACTGACACCGGGCACGAGGTGCTGTCGGCGGGTGCGCCGCGAAACTTCGCCGAGATCGAAGCGCTCATGAAGCAGGACGGGATCCTGCAGATCATCAAGCGCTAGGACGAGAACGCACGGAAGTGCCGGCATGAAGCGACGTGAGTTCCTGCTGAAGAGTGCGGCCGCCTGCGCGGCGGCCGCGGCCGGAGGGCTGCCCGAGCTGACTGCTGCGGCCAAGCCCAACGTCGTCATCATCTACGCCGACGACGCCGGCTACGGCGACGTCGGCTGCTACGGCGCCACGAAAATCGCCACGCCCAACATCGATCGACTGGCGGCGCAGGGCCGGCGGTTTACGAACGCGCATGCCCCGGCGGCCACGTGCACGCCCTCACGCTACGCCCTGCTGACCGGCGAGTACGCCTGGAGGAAGCCCGGCACGAACGTGCTGCCGGGCGACGCGCGCCTGATCGTCGATCCCTCCAGGACTACGCTGCCCGCGATGATGAAGGCAGCCGGCTACGTCACGAGCGTCGTCGGCAAGTGGCACCTCGGCCTCGGCCACGGCGACCTCGACTGGAACGGCCACATCGCACCGGGTCCGGCTGAAGTCGGCTTCGACGACTCGTTCATCATTCCCGCCACGGGCGATCGCGTGCCCTGCGTCTACGTGGAGAACGGGCGCGTCGTCAATCTGGACCCGGCCGATCCCATCTCGGTGAGCTACACCACCCCGGTGGGCACGGAACCCACCGGCAGGGACCACCCCGAACTCCTCCGGATGGGCCTGACGGCCGGGCACGACAAGACCATCGTCAACGGCATCAGCCGCATTGGCTACATGAGCGGCGGCGTGAAGGCGCGCTGGTCGGATGAGGACATGGCCGACACGATTACACGCCGCGCGATCACGTTCATCGAACAGCACCGTTCGCGGCCGTTTTTCCTCTACTTTGCCACGCACGACATTCACGTCCCCCGCGTCCCGCATCCCAGGTTTACCGGCCGAAGCGGCCTGGGTCCGCGTGGTGACGCCATCCTCGAACTCGACTGGTCAGTGGGAGAAATCACGCGCTCGCTCGATCGTCTCGGCCTCGCGGGCATTACGGTCGTGATCTTCACGAGTGACAACGGCCCGGTACTGGACGACGGTTATGCCGACGAGGCGGTGGAGAGACTCAACGGCCACACACCGGCCGGCCCGCTGCGCGGCGGCAAGTACAGTGCATTCGAGGCCGGCACGCGCGTGCCGTTCGTCGTACGGTGGCCAGGCGAGGTCAGGCGCGGGACGTCGGATGCCCTGGTCAGCCAGATGGACTTCCTGGCCTCGCTCGCGTCACTGACGGGCCAGACGCTCACGCCCGAAGCGCGGCGCGACAGCGTGGATGTCTGGCCCGCCCTCATCGGACGCACGAATACGGGCCGCGATCATCTCGTCGAGCAGGCCGGCGCGCTGTCGATCATCGTGGGCGCGTGGAAGTACATCGAACCGCGGGCCGGCGCCAGGATCGATGCCGGCACCAACATCGAACTCGGCAACGATCCTGGCGGCCAGCTCTACAACCTGGCGTCGGACTTGGGCGAGAAGCGCAATGTCATCGCGCAGTTCCCCGACATCGCGAAACGGTTGGCGGCCAAGCTCACCGCCAGCAGAGCCGGTGCACCGGACCCGTCTCTGTTTCGTGCGAAGGAAGATCGCCATTGACGCCAGCGCCTAGTCGGTGTCCGACTCCGCGAACACGCGACGGCTGTCAGGCATCCAGGAAAACACCGGCGGATGTCTTGCCCCCGAGAGCCCCTGGAGAATGCGCCGCGGCGGAGTCGCCTTGCTCGCCCGGTACGGCATCAGCCAGGCCGTCGGTGCCTTCGTCCCGCATCAGAAGAATGTGCCGACCGTCCGGGGAGAACTTCAGGTTGGTTCCACTGAAGAGGGCCGTCGCCGACAGCGCGCCGACACGATCCGCCAGGCTGCGCGAAACCATGGATGTATCTGCGACTATACCAAGATGTTATTTGCTGCGGAGACCCGCTGGGGAACCTACCCCGGCCTCCTCAACCCCTCGGGGAACCCACCCCAGGTAAGGGAGGCCGCTAATACGGCCTATCCCGCACACCAACTGCGGAATTCGACAGTTTATCTCTACCAAGTATAGTCAGCCGTCTGTTTCTTGACGTATTTCTGCCGAGTTTGCGGGGCGGATCTCTCGCTCCCCGATCTCCTTGTTTATCCGCTCTCCCGGCGTGCGCTAGTATCGCGACATGGTTCGCGCGCGCTCGCCGTTCATGCTGCTGGCCGCGGGACTCGCCCTCACGATGGCAGCGCTCGTGGGCGCGCGCGCGCAGGGCGCGGCCTTCCGGCTGAAGCCGGAAGCCACACCCGTTCTTGGATTCACCGCCTCCTCGCTCGAAGCGCAGCGTGCGATCGAGCAGCGCATTCTGCGGTATCCCTCGACGGATCGCCTCCGCGCCGATCACCGCTTCCTCACCCAGGCGCCGCACGTCGCCGGCTCGGCCCGCGATCGCGAGCTCGCCGAATGGACCGCGGCCGAGTGGCGGAAGGCCGGCCTCGAAGACGTCGAGATCGTCGAGCATCAGGTGCTGCTGCCGTATGCCACTGACGTCCGCGTGGAGATGACGGCGCCGCAGCCGTGGCGCGCGTCGCTTCGCGAGGAGCCGATCGCCGGCGACAAGGACACGACCGTCGATGTCGGCCTCGCCTACCACGCGTACAGCGCCTCGGGAGACGTGAGCGGCGAAGTGGTCTATGCCGGCAGCGGCAATCCTGCCGACTACGACTGGCTCGCCTCGCACGGCATCGACATCAAGGGTCGCATCGCGCTCGTCCGCTATTCGGTGCCCTACAGCTATCGCGGCTTCAAGGCGCTCACCGCGCAGCAGCGCGGCGCGGCGGGCATCATCATCTATTCCGATCCGGCGGACGACGGCTACGGGAAGGGGAAGGTGTACCCGGACGGTCCGTGGGGGCCGGCGAGCCACATTCAGCGCGGTGGCATCGTCTACGACTTCATGGTGCCCGGCGATCCGCTGACGCCGGGATGGGCCTCGGTGCCAGGCGCAAAGCGCATCGCGGCTGCGGACGCCGTGTCGCTGCCCACGATCGTCAGCGTGCCGATGTCGTACAAGGACGCGCGCGTGATCCTCGAAGCGCTCGGGGGACGCGAGGCGCCGCGCGAGTGGAAGGGCGGTCTTCCGATCACCTATCACGTGGGGCCGGGGCCCGCATCGGTTCGCGTCACCGTCCGCAACGACGACAAGGTTCGGCCGATCTGGACGGTGACGGGCCGCATCCGCGGCGCGAGCGAGCCGGATCGATGGGTGGTGCTGGGCAATCACCGCGACGCGTGGGTGTACGGCGGCGTCGATCCCTCGAGCGGGTCGGCGTCGATGATGGAGGTCGCGCGCACGCTCGGCTCGCTGGCCAGGGACGGTCTGCGGCCGAGGCGGACGATCGTCTTCGCGAGCTGGGACGCCGAGGAGTGGACGCTCACCTCATCGACGGAATGGGGCGAGCAGTTCGAACGGGAGCTGCGCGACAAGGTCGTGGCGTATCTGAACGTCGACAGCTCCGCGTCCGGGCCCAACTTCACGGCCGCGTCGGTGCCCGCGCTGAACCAGTTCATCGCGGAAGCCGCGGCCGCGGTGCCGGATCCGAATACGCGCGTGCCGCTCACTGATGCGTGGAAGGCGCGCGGGATGCGTGAGCGCGGGGCGCTGCCGACGGGCGCCGGTGCGGATCTCGTGAACAACCGACTCGGCAGCGGGTCGGACTACACGGTCTTCCTGAATTTCATCGGCGCGCCGATCGTCGACATGGCGTTCGACGGTCCCTACGGCGTGTATCACTCGATGTACGACAACCATCAATGGATATCGCGCATCGGCGATCCCGGCTTCAAGTACCACGCGGCGATGACGCGGCTCTGGGGCCTGATGGCGACGCGCCTGGCCAACGCGGACCTTCTGCCGCTGGACTATCGCCCCTACGCCGCCAGGATTGATGAGTTCCTCGACGAGCTGGAGCGGCGAGGGGCATCGACGAAGATCGTGACACCTGAGGGTGTCGCGCCACGATTGTTCCAGGCCGCACGCGACGCCAACGTGAAGCTGGCCGAGGCGGCCACGGCCATTGCCGCGCGAGGCGCGGCGGCGCTCGACACGCAGGATCGATCGGCGCTCGACGCGATCAACCGCGCGCTGATGCGCGCCGAGCGCGGCTTCCTCGACATGGACGGCATTCCCGGCAGGCCGTGGTACCGGCACCAGATTTACGCGCCCAAGGCCACGTATGCGCCGGAGCTGCTGCCCGGCCTTGCGGAGGCGATGAACGCGCGGGACGCGGTTCGAGTGACCGCGCAGGAAGGAAAGCTGGCTGCCGCGCTCGAGCGCGCCGCGGCGGCGTTGAACGGTCGTTAGGGCCGAATCACACATCACAAATCGCCAATGGCAAAAGTCACCTATGCAACGATAGTGGTCGAACCTCGCCGCCCGATGTTCTCGCCGCCGGTCAACTAGCTGCGCACCGCTCTGGTCGATTGCCGACGAACTCCTCTTCGCACAAGGGAACGACCTCCTCGGCCTACGAGGCCTACTCCCTCTCAAACCCCTGCGACTCGAACTTCAGTGTCCGGCAATTCTCCGTAACCGTCCGCACCACCTGCTCGGACGCTCCGTCCGGTAACGCGGCCTCAATCTCCAGCGTCACCGTGACGTTGGCCCATGATGTTTGGAAAACACCCACGTAATACGGACTGTCGGCTAGCCGACCAGGGACTTGAACACGGCCTTGTGATTGAGGATCATCTGCGCATCACACCCTAGGCGCCGGCAGTGACGCCACAGCCCACACACACGGGAGGCAATGGAATCTCATGACTCGACGCGCATACCTGGCGGAATTCGTGATGATGTTCTTGGCGGTGACGCTCAGCTTCTTTGCCGAGAACATGCGCCAGGGATGGAGCAATCGGGCGGCTGCACGCGAATATCTGCAGCTTCTGGCAGACGACCTCCATGATGACGTGGAGCGCCTGGATTTCAGCATCGGCTTCAAGCGGAAGAAAGAGGCGCAGATCGACGAATTTATCGCCCTGCTGCGCTCACCTGATCGGACACAGTCCACAGCACGCATTTATTATCTGGGCCGCCTGATACCTGTGCGCGAACCCTTCTACGGTTCTGAGGGCGCGATTCGACAGCTCGAGAATACCGGCGGCCTTCGGCTGCTGCGCAATCACGCGATTATCGTGGCTTTGAACCGCTACATCGCGGCCCGGGCGAAGGTCTACGAAATTCAGCAGCTGCGGGACATCAACAGCATCCAGTACAAGCTGGCGGCCAACCGCGTGCTAGATGCCGGCGTGCTGGCTCCGCTGCTCAATACCGACACCAACGGCGACATGCCCTACGGCATCCGACCGCCCGAAGGCAATCCGCCACTGTTCAGCCTCGCCGCAGAGGACATCAACGCGCTAATCTACTGGGCCTCGAACGACAAGGGCAGCGAAGAGATGAACCGGCAGCTGATGAGCCGGCTGAAGCAGGAGGCCCTCGACCTGCGCGCGCGCATTCTTCAGGAGCTGTCGTGACTCACGGCTGGTGGCCGAGATCAGCCGCTGGTAGGCGCGGAACACGCGAGCGCTCGAGGCTCGCAGTTGGCGTTGTTGATGCGCCAGGCGTGCAGGGCGTCGGGTGGACGGCTGTTGAGCATGGCCCTGGCCTCGCAGCAGCGTATGATGACAATCTCACAAACACTGGCCGACTCGCTGTGAATGCTAAACACGTTGTTCATTCGGGAGGCTCTGGAAACAATGGGGGTTACGACACCAACCCAGAGTTCTGGAGGCACTCCCGAATGGATACCCATCGTAACGCGAAGACCACACCGAAGATGCGACAGGTGATCATCGAGCGCAGCCAGCAAGGCTGGACGCCGCGTCAGATTGCCGACGCCCTGGCGATCAGCGTGCGGACCGTGGCCAAGTGGGTCAGCCGGGGCCGCCGCTCGAGCCCGCTGACCGACGCCTCCTCGTAAGCTCCCCCGGTGGGTCGACAGTCGATAAGGAGACTGTCCACTTGACGGGGGAGCTTACGGCAACACTACGGTGTTCTCGCTGTCATTGCTGCAATCCTATCAGCAGCTAATCAGCCTCCGAAATGCGGTCGGCCATCGCTGACAGGAAACGCCCAATGCCCCGCACGGGAATCGCGGAGATACGCGGTCCGGAAAAGACTTTGCTCACTGCGTGGTCCAGGATGGTTGATGACCAGATAAATCCTCGATCGCACCACTTCACCTGTTGGGCGGCACGTGCCGCACTCAGGTGATTGTCACCTCGAATCATGCGCAGCTCCAGGTCAGACGAAGGCGGCAAGACGAGCCTAAGCTGGCTGTGATACGCGGGTGACCCTCCGATGATCAGCAGCTTGCGTACCCGGTTGTCGCGGCAGCGTGTTCGCAGATGGCTGGCGGCTGCTTCAATGGCGGAACCGCCGCACACGTCACAGGCGACGGATGCCACGCGCACGATCACCGCGGCGCCGGCATCGTGCGCACATTCGTCACACCGCCACGTCACCTTGTCTTGCATCAGGTGCGCGATGTCTGACGAGTCAGTGTTGACGAACAAATTGGCCAGCACGCGCTCGCCCAACGGCGTGTCCTGGTCCTGCAGCGCCGTCAGCGCTTCGGCAAAGCGCGACGCGGCGGCCTGAAAGCCCATTCGCCGCAGCAGATCCAGTAAGGATTCACGTGGCGCGGCAGCGGCTGCTACAGTGGCAGCAGCCGCCACCGAACGCCGCTCCAGTTCTGCCAACAGTGCGGCATGCTGCGCTCGTAGTGCCTGATGCGTGTCGCGTGTCCGGGCATGTGCCTGCTGTTCCGCCTGGAGGGCGCGCTCCAGGGTTTCCACCTGCGGGTCTAAATGGCTCCCCGCCGTGTTCATGGCGGCAGCCGGAGCTGTTGGCGTCTCCGGAAGCAGCCGTGGCGGCGTGGACACAATGCGGGCCTTTGTCTCCCGCGGTGTGTCGTCGTCCTGACGCAGAGGACGGATACCAGGATCGCGCGCCATCGCTTCGCGGAATTCGTCGTCTGGATGCATGACGTTTCAACCTCCATTCGTTCCAAGCGACGGCGGCTTACTCCCTCTCAAACCCCTGCGACTCGAACTTCAGTGTCCGGCAATTCTCCGTAACCGTCCGCACCACCTGCTCGGACGCTCCGTCCGGTAACGCGGCCTCAATCTCCAGCGTCACCGTGACGTTGGCCCTCATCAACCCCGCCAAGTGGCTGATCACCTCCTCACCAATCTTCCAGGCGCCGGCACCCACCCTGACGGCATCAAGGCTCACCCGCCCATGGAACCGTCGAATCTGGAGCTCTGGATGCCGCGGCTTCGGCCGGTCCGATCTCCCGCCCCACCCTACTTCGGGTCGGTTCAGGGTGTGCGAGGTGACCGCTAAGCAGAGCGATCACTTCCGCTTATGAGTATCGAACAGCGCTTGCCACTGTTTTGCCAGCTTCTCTGCTTCTGTGACCTGCGCAGCCGTCATCTTTGTCGCCAAGGTGTCGCGCTGCTTCGTCACCAATGCTGCTAGTTCCACGTCATTCGCTGCTGTGGCGCTGACGGCTGCTGCGCTCCACCAGACATACGCAGTCGTAGGATTGCGCGTCACGCCATGTGTGCCGTTGGCGTAGATACCACCAAGGAGCACTTGCGCTGACACGTTGCCTTGGGTGGCGGCTTTGCTAAACCACGACAGCGCTTTACGCTCATCTTTCGTAACGCCGCTGCCCTGCCCATACAGCACGCCGAGTAAGTATTGCGCGTGGGGATGTCCTTGGTCGGCAGCTTTACCGATCCACATCACTCCTTGAGACGTATTGAGCGGAACGCCCCGACCGTCAAAATACATTCGACCGAGACTGAGTTGAGACGCAGCATCGCCAGCTGATGCCCGCGCTCGAATGGTGTCGACCTCTTGTGCGCTGAGGGTGGTCTGCGCCCACGCCGTCCCCGTCACCGCCATCAGCATCACCGCAACCACGACACGCAGTAGATGTCTCATCACTCACTCTCCTTGAGACCGAGATGCGCCCGTCGCCATTCTGCCGCAGCTTGCTCCCACTCTGCCATCCGTGCCCCACACGTGCGTCCGCCTGGGCACGTCGCACCCAGACCGCCAGGGCCGACGGCGTCAGGTCCAGCTCACGGGCGACGGCGCCGACCGTCTTCCCTTCATCGAGGACCAGTCGGATGGCCCCCGCTTTGGACTCATCAGTAAACTGCCGGCGGGGCCGCCGGCTCGTGCGGTGCTTGGATATTCGGGACATCGTATCCACCTTTCGGCAGATGTCCACCAAACCGGATCACGCCCAAGGACCAGGGTGGCAGGGAACGGCTGGAAGACATCACCGCCAGCTTCGGTCTCGCCGTGGCGGACATCGTCGCCGGCTGTTCGGACGCATTCGTGAAGCCGAAGCCGCCGTGGGCGGAGCGCAGGCAGAAGTACGTCGCCGGTCTTCCCGGAAAGTCAGCTGACGTCCGGCTCGTGTCTGCCGCCGACAAGCTCGCGAATGTCTGGTCCGCCATCCAGGATTACCGGACAGCGGGGGAGGCTCTGGGGGGTCGCTTCAACGCCCCACGTAACGACCAGTTGTGGTACTGCCGTGCGCTTGCGGACGCCTTCACCGCTCACGGGCCGGCGTCGCTCGCACGGGAGCTCGATGTTCCACACCATGCTCGCGCACCATCCGCACGGCGCGCTCTCGGACTTCAGGGGAGGATTTCCTCGGCGTTGCCATCGGCGAATCCTCTCAAGGAATTAGCCCTCCGAAAAACCCGGGACGATTCAGTCGGCGCGACGTCTCGAGGACACTCCGGTGATTCGAAGCAAAAAGGGCCGCCCGACGATGTCGAGCGGCCCCAGGTCAACCTACGGCTGCGGTGACGTTCAGAAGCGCAGTTGCGCGGCGAGGCGCAGCGTGCGCGGCGTGAGGATGTCCAGCGGGGTCCCGAGCGACGAGCCCCAGGTAATGTTCTGATTCTTCACGTACGACGAGTTCGCGGCGTTGAAGAGATCGAACTGTCCCGAGAGCTGGTATTTGCCGACGCGGAACATCTTGCGAATGCCGAAATCGATCTGGTTCAGGCGATCGTAGAACTGTTTCCCTGGCGCAACTAGGTCGACGGTGTAGCTCGCCAGGCTCATGTTGGGGATGACGAGCTCGCCCGGTCGGCAGGGCCCTTTGCAGTCGGCCGCGTACCGCGTAGTCCGGCCGATGTTCCAGCGCGTGAACAGCGGCTGGCCGTTGTAGCTCTGGAAGGCCACGTTGGTCTGAATGCCATACCAGGGCAGCGTATACGAGCCCGCGAGCTTCAACTCGTGCAGAAACGGCATATCGAGCTTGCTCTGATCGCAGAAGTGGAAGTCTGGGTTCGGCTGGTTGCTGCCAGCAATGGCGGCCGTTCCAGGCAGGCGGCCCACCGTGCTCTCGATCGCATCGCACCGCACGTCGACGATACGGTCGAACGTCCACCCGCCGAAGAACTGTGCACCTCGCACCTGGGCGTTGAATCCGAGTTGGACGCCGTTGTAGGTGCGCCGACGCAGGTTCGAGTCGGTCGAGTTGACGTCCATCCGCTTGACCAGGCTGACCTTCGACGCCGCGAGGTTATAGACGGGAATCACCATACCGTCGAGCGGGCTGACGACGTCCACGATCGTGTAGTCCGCGTTCGTGAAGTTGTCGTATCGCCCGATGCGCTGGTCGTGCGTGGTCCGGCGGAAGTAGCCGCCGTTGATCGACAAGCCGTTCATGATCTGATGTTGGACTTGTGCGGTGGTTTCGTAATCGTATTCGCGCTGCAGGTTCGGGTCTGGCCGGTTCTGAGCCACGAGCCCGCCGAAGTTCTGGGTGAGACTCGGTCCAATCTCATTGTCCTGCGCGATGTTGTCGCCGTTGGTGTCTCGCCAGGTTCGCGTGTCCGACTGGAGCTGCAGGGGGTTGTAGCGCTGCGGGAAGCCGAGCGCCTGACCGGCCATGTAGCGACCGAACGACCCCTTGATGGCGGTGCGTGAGTTGCCGAAGAGGTCGTAGGACGCGCCGATGCGCGGGGCGATATCGTTCCAGTCCGGAAGGTTTGGCTGCTCGGGCAACGTCCGTAGCCCCACGAAGCGACCTGGGTTCGCCAACTGGCTCTTGATGCGGGCATTGAACGATTCGAACCGCACGCCGGCGTTGATGGTCATGCGCTTCAGGGTCCACTGATCCTGCACGTAGAGACCGAGATCGCGGTTGAGGAACTCGTTCGCCCGAATCGGCGTGTTGTACACCCGCACCTGGTCCGGCACACCGTTGCGGTAGATCTGCACCAGATCGCCGTTGATGTCGAACTCGGTCACGTAGTCGCCGAACCCCCACTGCATCCCTGCCCTGAGGGCATGGCTTCCCGTCACGTACGACAAGGTCGCCGTGATGTTGTTGGCTTTCGGGTCGATCCCTTGCGCGGGTGTCCGTCGGCCATCCCACATCCGCAAGGTGATCACATCTTCCTTGCCGGTCTGCGTGAACCACTCGGGCGTGCCCCGATCCTTCTGGATGCCGGGCTGGTACTTGCCGGTGAAGTATTCGACGTTGGTCGAATAGCCGGCCTCGAACAGAAGCCGGCTGCTGAAGGCCGACGTCCACTTCACCTGACCGGTGTAGTAGAGCGCTTGATCCTGGTCGCGACGCCCCGATGCGGTCTGCCACTCCGGGATCCAGTTGCCGACCAACTCATGCACCTTGAACTTGGGATAGCGGTCGTGGTACGCGGCCAGCTTGTGTTTCTGGCTGATCTGCCACGTGAGCCGCAGCATCTGGTTCTGCACCTGCTGCTCTTCCTGCGTGGGGTCGGGTCGGCCATCGGCCCAGTAGCCGGCTGCAACGATCGAGTCGGTCCGGATCTTTCGGTAGCTGGCGAAGAACCACAGCTTGTCCTTCTTGAGCGGGCCGCCAAGGCCGAGGTTCACATCGGAGATGTGCGACACCGAGGTGCCTCGCCGCAGGCCGCGAGCTCTCAGCTCATCCGTGAGGTTTTCCGACACCATGCCTTCCGACGTGCCGCCGGCAAACACCGAGCCGCTGAAGGTGTTGCCTCCGTCACGCGGGATGAAGTTGATACGCACGCCGCCGCCCGACACCTCGGCGCCGACGCCACCAGTCTGGTAGGTGACCTCCGACTGCGCCGCGTCGCTGAAGTACGCCTGCACCTGTCCGTCGGACATGATGCTGTTCATCTTCAGACCGTCAATCTGGACGGTCACGTCGGTCTGCCGTGAGCCGTTGACCGTCATGTAGATCTGCTCGGCCTGCTGGTTGCCGCCGACGTCAGTGTTGCTCATCCGGACACCCGGCATCAGCGCAGCCAGACCGGCGTAATTGCGTGCCGTCGGCACGGCGTCGAGCATCGCGCGGTTGAGCACCTGCGCGCGCTGGACGTTCTGAACGTCGACAACCGGTGCGGCGCCGGTGACGGTGACGTTCTCTTCAAGGGCGCCGACCTTCATGTCGCCGTTGATCGTCAAGGCGAAGTTCGAGGGCAGTTCAAGACCCTCTCGGCGCAAGCTGCTGAACCCGGCGAGCGTGAAGACCAGCGTGTAGGTGCCAGGCCGCAGGTCGGGAATTTGATAACGACCTTGTTCGTCCGTAATCGCCGATCGCATTTTTTCGATGAGCACGGGGCTCGACGCCTCGACCGTCACGCCGGGCAACAGCGCACCGGACTCGTCGCGCACCACACCAGTGAATGCGCTCTGGGCGGATGCCTCACGCGCCGTTCCCAGGAACACAGCGCCCAGCACGGTCAGGCACACCAACAATCGACAGCGACTCATCGGACTCCTCGATTCTTTTTGAGAGGGTCCAAACGTCGCCCGCAGGGGCACCGGACCATCAGCCGGCGGCAAGCAGACCCGAACCATCCCGACCTTGGTGTAGAGGCGCTGAGCTTACAGCAATCCTGGTGCTTCAACAAGGAAGACGATAGACGGTATTAGGACGATAAGCCGTATTAGTGGCCTCTGGTGCACCAAACGGCGGTTCGCAGACCCTGCTTCCGGGCGGTGCGACGCTCGCGCCGCGGGCGCCGCGCATCAGTCGCCCGCGCCTCACGGAGCCGGGTCTCATACGGGCCGATCTTTTTCGGCGCCGCTGACCGGCGGTAGGTCATCTCGCTGCGGACCGGCCCACGCAGCCACCCCT
>VFZG01000021.1 GCA_016871275.1 Acidimicrobiia bacterium
CTCGCGATCTTCGACCCTGCAACCGTGATCGATCGCGCCACCTACGAAGATGCGTCGATTCCATCGGCCGGGATCCCGTATGTCATCGTCGGCGGCGAGGTCGTCGTCGACGGGGGGACGGTCACCGTAGCCAGGCCGGGCCGGGCGATTCGCGCGCCGATCTCCTCGGCAACGCGCTGACATGGTCCGTGACCGCATCAACTTGACCACGCGTATTATTCGCCGGGATCCTCAGGTGGCGCTATCCGCAGGGCACCGCATCGGTTCGTATGAAGTGCTTGGCCCCTCACCTGTCCGCCGCACGGCAACACTGACCGTGTGGCGATGAAGCTGACACTCCCGTTGGATGTGCAGGACCGCCTCGCCGGCCTCGGCCAGGCAGTCGCCCGCAGCTCTCCGGACATCCAGTTCGTATGTCTCTTCGGGAGCGCCGCCACAGGCGCGCTGACCCCGCGGAGCGACATCGATGTCGCGATCCACGTGGTCCCCGGCGCCAATGGCCACGCCGTCCCTCTCGCCGCTGCTCGCGCCGCTACCCGCCACCCCGCCACCGACGCCGTCAACGTCGTGCTGCTGAATACGGCGCCGCTCTCGATATCCGGTTGCGTGCTCGGCAGCAGACGAGTGATTGCTGAACGCGATCCGCACGCGCGCCATGCATATGAATCGCTGACGCTAAGCAAGTGTCACGACTTCAGGATTCGGGAGCACCGCATCCTGACAGCGCGGGCCGCCGGCTGCTGGACGCCATCGCCGACTCCGGGTTTCGCAGCGCCCCCGTGACTCCAGCGGATATCGCCGCCGGCAGGAAGGTCATCGAGATGGGCGTGCCTGCGGTGCAGATCCGCGTGATGAGCGCCATCGACGGCGTGTCCTGGGATGAGGTGTGGGCAAGTCCCGAGACCGGCGTGTTCGGCAGCCGCGTGCCGGCCTTCATCGGCCGCGATTGCTACAGCAAGAACAAATGTGCTGCCGGGCGACCCAAGGACCTCGCCGACATCGATGCCCTCGGGGAGGGCGACGTCCCGGGTCCGTCGCAAGATCCACAATGGGGGCACCGCGGTGACGCGGTTCGCATCTGATGCAGAAGCTGCCCGGGTTCGAACGCTAGCCGGGCTTGCGCTGTGGCTTTTGTGCCGCGACTATGGCGCCGACATCGGCCAATAACTTCCTGGCGCCGTAGACGATGCCGTCCTTGATCGTGTAGCGAACGCCGCCGATCCGCTCGGTGCGGCGGGTGGTGTCGTTCAGTCGGAAGTGACTGGCACGATAGCGAACCTTGAGGTTCCTGATCGGATTCTGGTCGACCAGCACCATGTCGGCCAGGACCTGATGAGCGGCTATGATGGGCGAACCGGGAGACCGAATGATGGCACACGCCAGGCCGTTGAGGGTTCTGCTGAGCCTTGGTGCGGTAGTGACCGTTGTGGCCGCCGCGTCGCAGGCGCCGGCGCCGTCCACTGAATGGCAGTACTACGGCGGCGACAAGGGATTCACGCGCTATTCACCGCTGTCGCACATCACTCGCGACAACGTGCGCAATTTGCGCATTGCCTGGCGGCGCCCGGCGGCCAACGCGAAGCTGATGGCGGCATTTCCCGGCACTCAGCCAAACGCTTACCTTCGCTCCACGCCGATCATCGTCGACGGTGTGCTCTATACCCAGGATGCGCACGGCCTGGTGATCGCGCTGGATGGAGAAACCGGCCGGACGATTTGGGAGCAGCCGTTCGGGTCTACGCTCGACGATGCCAGGGGCGCGTCCACGCGCGGCGTGGATTACTGGCGCCGCAACGCGGATGCGCGCATCCTCGCGATTCGCGGTGAGTATCTCTACGCGCTCGATGCCGCGACTGGCCGGCCGGTGCCGGCGTTCGGAGAGGCCGGGCGCGTACTGCTTCGTTTCACCGATCGTCAGCCGCTCGCCGGGCGCTTCAACGACAGCACCGGCCCCCTCGTGCTCGGCAACGTCGTGGTCGTGACCGGGAACACGGCGGGCGCCGGCGACGGCGGCAACATCAAGGAAGCGGCGCCAGAGGACGTGCGCGGCTTCGATGTCGAGACCGGCAAGCTGCTGTGGAGGTTCCATGTGGTGCCGCGCCCCGGCGAATTCGGCAACGAGACGTGGGGCAACGACTCGTGGAAGATTGCGGGCGACCTCGGCGCGTGGAACCCGATGACGGCCGATGCAGAGCTCGGTTACGTCTACGTGCCGCTGTCGTCGCCAACGGCCGCTTGGTACGGCGGTTGGCGGCCGGGCGACAACCTGTTCGCGAATTCGCTGGTGGCACTGGATGTCAAGACCGGCAAGCGCGTCTGGCACTTCCAGACGGTGCATCACGATTTGTGGGACTGGGACACCATCGGGCCGCCGATGCTCGGCGAGATCACCGTGGACGGCCGGCGCATCAAGGCGGTGATGCAGGCGAACAAGGCGGCTTTTCTCTACGTGCTCGACCGGACCAACGGCCGTCCGGTGTGGCCGATCGAGGAGCGCCCGGTGCCGCAGTCCACGGTGCCGGGCGAGCGGTCATCGCCGACGCAGCCGTTTCCGACGAAACCGCCGGCGTTCGACCTGCAGGGCATCAGCGATGCCGATCTGATCGACTACACAACGGCGCTGAAGGAGCGCGCCCGCACGATCGCGAAGCAGTACCTCATGGGCCCGGTGTTCACGCCGCCGTCAGTGCCCAGCGACCAGACGGGTGGCCCGAAGGGCACGCTGGTCCAGCCGGGCGCGTGGGGATCCGCCAATTGGAATACCGGCGCGTTCGATCCCGACACCGGCTATTACTACGCCATCTCGCAAACGCTGGGGCCGGCGAACCGCACCGCGCGGAAGCAGACGGCAGACCCCCGCGCAACGATGGAGTACGCCGACTTCGAGCCGGCCGTTGGCGCAACCAATCCGCCCGCGTCGCAAGCGCCGCCCTCGACCATGGACGCCATCAGCATCGACGGCTTGCCGATCATCAAGGGCCCGTACGGCCGCATCACGGCGATCGATATGAATCGCGGTGAGCCTGTCTGGATGAAGGCCAACGGCGACGGGCCGCGATTCCATCCGTTGCTGAAGGATCTCAACCTGCCGCCGCTCGGCTATCCGAACCGCCCGGCGCCGCTCCTCACCAAGACCCTGCTGTTCCTCGGCGAGGGCAGTAACGCCATTAGCGGCACGGCTGGAGCCGACTGGACCTGGGGCACCAAGTTCCGCGCCTACGACAAGGCGACCGGCAGCGTGATCTGGGAGATGGACCTGCCATCCGGCACCACCGCCGGGCCAATGACCTACCTGCGCAACGGCAAGCAGTTCATCGTCGTGTCGGTCGGCGCGCGCAATCATCCGCCGGAGTACGTGGCGCTGTCGCTGCCGTGAGCCTGCCGGCAGCGCATCGGCGAGCCGGATCCGGAGAGACCGCAACCGATCAGCGTATCGAAAGAAACGGAGCCAGCGCCGCGTAGCGGTACTCGATCTCCTCGACGTCGGCCCTGGAGAACGTGCGCTCGACGACCGGGGGCCGTTCGCCCGGCCGCGGCCGCGCCGTGCGCACGTAGGTCGTCTTGAAGAGGCCGCGCTTCTTCATGACGAACAGATCCGCACCGGGCACCAGTTCGTTCAGATTTCGCATCAGCAGGAAGCGCGCGTAGGCCTCGCGCAGCGCGTCACGCTGGTTCTGCTCGTGCAGCGTCCACATCGTCGCGAACAGGTCCGCGTACATCGCGTTGCCGGTGATGATGCCGTCCAGGCCCAGACGCATCGCATACAGCCAGTTGACGCCGAGATTGGCGCAGTAGATGCCCCGCATCACGTCGCGGTGCGCGAGTTCGGCCGCCATGCGTTCGACGATCGGCTCGCTCTCTTCCTTGACGTAGCCGAGATGCGGAAGCTCACGGGCCAGGTCGACCAGCAGCGTCGGCGGTGGCACCAGATCCCGTGCGCCGCCGCTCGTTTGGAGGATGACCGGCCGGCGGGTCGCGGCGCCGAGCGCGCGGAAGTAGGCGCGATAGTCGTCGAGCGAGGTCGCACGCGTCGGCGGCATGGCGATGAACGCCTCGGGGGCGAGGGATTCAGCCCGAGCGGCATACTCGAGCATTTCTGCCGTGTCAGCGCCTTGCACGCCGAGCACAAGTGCCACATCGCGCCCGCGGGTCGCGTCGGCGAGCACGGCCATGCCGCGCATGCGCTCGTCCTTGGTGAGGGTGGCCACGCTGCTCGACCCTTGCGGCCACACGACCGCGCTGGCCCCGGCGCGATCGACGAACTGCGCCTCGCCGACCAAATCGTCCCAATCGACGGCGCCGTCGGCCGTAAACGGGGTGTGGAGAATCAGCAGCGCACCGCGCAGCTTCCGCTTGGCCACGGGCTCGGCAGCCGACGCGTGGCGGATGCCGGTCGCGGCGGCGGCCGCGGCGGCCAACAGGGCGCGGCGTGTGAGTCGGGCCATGTGCGGGTCCTCTGCGCGTGCATTCTACGCGACTGGAAGGCCTGTCGCCGTTAGGGCTTGGGACTCACACCTGGTGGCCGGACTTCGGTCAGGACTGGGGGCCTCGAACCGGGTACTGTCGCTGGTCGGGACTGGGCGATTCGTTCACGTCATATCCGTGGCGTTGCTGTTCGAGTACGAATCAGCGGCAACGCGGCCTGAATCGCGCATCACACTCCCGCCGGCGGCGATCGACGACGTGCTTGACTATCTGTGTGCAGCCGGCGAACGGCAGGACATCTTTTCCTGCGGGCGATTCAGAGGCGCCAGCCGGCACCCACCGCGGCATCGATTCCGACGTAGAACTCGCTCATCAACAACAGGCACCCGCTGAATCGGAGATAGAAGCGGCCGGAGGGACTCACGGTGAGTCCGGCGCCAACCATGCCGCCGGCCGTGGTGAAGGCTGTCGTCGACCATCTGGCGTTCCCAATGGCGGCGCCGACGTCAACATAGGGGCGCGCGCGCCGCTGGCGGCCCTGAAACCGCAGGGCCCCCGTGAAGGTATCGGCCGATCGGTAAGCCGTGGGGTACGAAGCACTGGGCTTCGACCAGTGCGAGTACTCGAACACGAGTGCGCGGCAGCCGCACAGCAGGCACGCTTCGACGCTGGCGGACGTTCGGTTGCCAGGCTGCAGGCCGTCGCCATAGTTGAACGGACCGATGGCCGCTTTCAGGCCGATTTCGAACCGGGGTTCGGCGGCCGGGGTCACTGACGAAGCCAGGGCTTGCGCATAGACCGGGCTGACCGAAAGAACAATCCCCGCGACGGCAAGTACAGCGAATAAACGCGACATGGTGCCCTCCAGCCAAGAATGTGCAGACTGCCCGCTGAACGGCTCACGCCGACGCCGATATGCGCCGCAGCCGAGCGGTCCGCACGCTGTGGTAAGCAACCCGAGCATGAAGCCCGGCGCGGATCACGTTCGGTGAGGACGCCAGGCCGCGGCGCTGCCGCCACCCACGTTTCCACTTCGGCTCGAGCTGTGCCAGAGTATCCGCGATGCGCCGACGGGTCCTGCTCGTAGCCGGTGCACTGGTCCTGGCTGTCCCCGGTGCCAGCGCGACCGCACCGGAGCCGTTGAACGTGATGACGTTCAACATCCGTTACGGTACTGCCAACGACGGACCGGATCGCTGGGAGCTGCGCCGCGGTCAGCTATTCGACCTGCTCGAGGCACAGGCCCCGGACGTCATTGGCCTGCAAGAGGCGCTGCACTTCCAGATCGACGAGATCCTCGCCGCTGTCCCGGGCTACGCCATGGTGGGTGTGGGGCGGAGTGATGGTGGGCAGAGCGGGGAGTACGCGGCGATCCTCTATCGTTCGGCGCGCCTCACGGTCAGGCAGACGCACACGTTCTGGTTCTCGGATACACCCGACGTGGTGAAGTCCAATACCTGGGGCGCCGCACTCGAACGCATCTGCACGTGGGCGTTGTTCGACGATGCCCAGGGCACTTCGTTCTATGTCTTCAACCTGCACCTCGATCACGTGTCGCAATCCGCGCGCGAGAAGAGCGTGACGTTGTTGCTCGATCGCATCGCGAAGCGTGCACCGTCGCTCCCGGTCGTGGTCACCGGTGACTTCAACACCGGCGAATTGAACCCAGCCGCCCAGGCCATGAGGAAGGTGTTTCGCGACTCCTACCGGGTCGTTCATCCCACGGCCAGCGAAGCCGGCACCGCGAACTCCTTCAAGTTCGGTCAGACGTCCGGCGAGAAGATCGACTACATCTTTGTCGAACCGGGCACCGAGGTCATGGGCGCAGACATCCTGCGGTCGGCCGTGGCCGGGCGGTATCCGTCGGATCATTTTCCCGTGACCGCCCGCATCCGACTCCGCTAACGGACACGCTCGATGGCGCTGGTTGGCGGCCGATTCACCGGGCTTTCAGGGCAAGCGCCTTGAGATAGAACTCCGAGCTGGACAGTCCTGCCATCAGTGCGGGTGTGTTGTGGCCTGCGCCCTCCACGATGTGGAATTCGTGAGGGACCCCAAGGGACGTGAGGTGCTCGTGAAACCGGCGATTCAGGTGCAACGAGAAGTCTTCTGACCCTACCGCATGGCGAATGACGGTTCCGGATTTTCTCAACACCTCCGCCTGTGACGCTGCAACCGTCCATGGGTGAGTCGCCTTGAAACACGCCAGGTCGCCATCGCAGACATCCTCGAGGATTTGGTCTCGAAGCGGATTCCCCGTGGCGCGAGGTCCTTCAAACTCCAGGTCGATTGGGCCGGGAGCAAGAATCGAAATTCCACTGAACAGTTCGGCATGTCGGAATCCGATTCGGGCTGCACCATAGCCCCCCATGCTGAAACCCTCGAGGATCCGGCCCTCTCGACGCGCAATGGTGCGCATCGTCTGATCGACGAGGGGAATCAGCTCCTCGATAAAGACGGTCTCGATGGGGGCACGGCCGTCCCTGGAGTTCGTCCACAATCGCCGGGACAACCCATTGACGAACACAACGATCATCGGCGGCACGCCCTTGTCGCGTATCGCCGAATCAAACATCTGGGAGAGGGGGCGAATGTGATTCACGCCGCCCTCCGTGCCATGGAGCCAGTACAACACCGGAAACCGCTTCGGACCAGACGCCTCGTACGCCGAAGGCGTATAGACGTGGTAACTGACCTCCGACTTTGCTGCGCGACTCTTGAACGTGTGGAAACTCACCCGCGGCGCCTCAACCCGCGGCGTCACCCACGGCAGTTCATCCGCCCGATTGGTGGTAGCGGGTCTTGCCTGAACCTGTGCACCCGCGTTCGCAGAGAGAATTGATGCGTGTGTCGTGGGGAGCGTCGTGACACAGCCGATCAACGCAAACGTCGCCATCAGCGCCTGGAGCCTGGTGTGAGGCACGGGGTGTCCAGACTACACCAAAGACACTCGCCCTCCCCAGGGTGCCAGGGGCCGCTGCGATACTCCGCCTCACTGGAGAACGCCACATGTCAGGACACCGCGCCGCATCATCGAGGATTCCGTGGATCGTGGCCACGTTGGCCACTTGTGTCGTACCGTTCACCGCCGCCGTGCTCGTCTCGGCACAAACGCCGGCACTCAAGGCCACGCCCGACACCCGCTTCTCGCTCATGACCTTCGAGGCCGACGGCGCGACGCGCATCAGCATGGTGATGGGCGCACGCGTCGTCGACATCGCCGGCACCAATCGACACGTGAGCGAGCGCGCGAAGCTGCCGGCGCTGACGATTCCCGCCGAAATGAAGACGCTCATCGAGCAATACGAGACGGTGAAGCCGCGGCTCTACCAGATTGCCAACTTCTTCGGCACGCAGTCCACGGCCGGGCTGGCCTTCGCGTACGACGTGGCCGCGGTGAAGGTGCTCGCACCCATCAAGTACCCGTGGAACCTGGTGGCGGCCTCGGCCAACTACAAGGCGCAGGCCCAGGGCCTGGGCGCGGCGGGGGCCGGCGGCGCCACACCATCGCCGGCGGCTCCGGCCGCCGCATCGGCGGCACTGGCACGTCCGGTGACCGGCTTCGACGCGTCGGCCGCCGATCGCATCGTGCCCGACCGCGATGCCCCGGTCCTGTTCGCCAAATCGCCGCGCTCGTGCATCATCGACCCGAACGAGCCGTTCTACATCGTCGATGGACGCGGCCGCACCGACTACGAAGCCGAGCTGGCGATGGTGATGGGTCCGCGTCCGGCGTATCGCGTGCCGCGTGAGCAGGCGCTCGACTACGTGTTCGGCTACAGCATCATGCAGGACCTCAGTGATCGCGGCAGCGAGCGGCTGCGCGAGGTCACGATGTTCCCCGGCACGAACTGGTTCGACGGCAAGAGCATCGACCGCGCGGCACCGTTCGGCCCGGTGATCGTGCCGAAGGAGTTTCTGCCCAAGGGACCGAGCGACCTTCGCATCACGACCACGCTGAACGGCACCCTCGTGCAGGACTCGCGCACGAGCAATCTCATCTGGAGCGAGCCGCACCTGGTCGCCTACATCACGTCGCGCATGACGCTCTATCCGGGCGACGTCGTCATCACCGGCACGCCGGCCGGCACCGGGATGGAGCGGCGGGTCTTCCTGAAGCCCGGCGACGTTGTGACGGTGGAGGTCGAAGGCATCGGTACCTTGACGACGCCGTTCAAGGCGCTCTCAGAGAAGCCGCGCCCGTAGCGTGATGGCGGGTCGCGCACGTTTCGGCCTGATCCTCGCCGCGGCTCAGGCCGTCGCCGGCAGCCGCACTCGGCTCATGAGACCGTCGATGCTCGAGACGATGATCTGGTTCGCGGTGCTGAGCGGACAGGTTCCTCGAGAGCCGCCGTCACACGATCAGGCGTTCATCGAGATCATCGCGCTGTCGCCCGACGGTCAGCAGCTGTGCTTCAGCTCCAACCGCGGAAGATGACTCCTGCGCGCCGCCACGGCAAATTGATCGAAGTATTTCTGCAACGACGCCGCGGTTGAGCCGTACTCGTTCGAGCCGGCGAGAAAATCGACCACCACCTCGCGGGCACGCGCGATTTCGCGCAGGCGCGAGACCGACGCGCGATGCCGCGGGTCATCCAGCATCAAATCGAACAGATCGAGGCCGCGGTACAGCGCCGCCTGCGCGGTCGCAGGGTTTCGGGTCGACCACCGGATTGCGCGGCTGATCTCGCTGCCCACGTTCCCAAATTGCTCGGAGATCGTCATCGTCTGCCAGCGACCGCTTGCGACGTCGGCGTGCTGCGGCCCGATCATCGGCGCACCATCCGGTCGATAAGCGCCGCAATCGCGGCTCGCGTGCCGGCATCATCGACGCCTCTTGAACGGTTGCCGAACGACGGACGGAGGTTGATCATCGAATCGAACTCCAGCCAATCGTCGCCATTGACATCAGGGTACAGGTTGATTCCCCAGAGATTCGCTTGCTTCGAACCGTCGGCGAGCAACGCGGCCTCCTGATCGGCATGCAGGTCCGCATCGAGCAACAGGATGCCGCGCTCGAGGTCGACCACGCCCTTGATCATGTCACCGAAACGCGTCTGTGCGAGGAGGCGAATCTCGTCGAGCGTGATCGTTTCGGGTTCGGTTACGCTACGCATCGGTGTTCCGGTGGACATTCTACCCGGGAGCCTTGCGCCTGCGGCGCGCCCGGGCCCGGCCCATTCGGCCGACACCAATGGCGCCGACCGGCTATCGTTCGTCTTCATCCTCAACTGGGCCGAGGAGCTGGCGGCCAAGCTCGGCCGATTGCGCTCTCTCGTCAGGCTCCGCGATACAGTTGGTGTCCTTGACAGACGTGCGATGGCGTTTGGGTGCTGTCCTGGTCAGCGTCGCGCTTGGTGCCGGGTGTGCGCGCGCTATGTCGCCCGCCGCCCCCTCGCCGGTGTCGCCGACGGTGCCGGCTGTCATCACCTACCCTGTGATGGGGGCCAACCGAGTCGGCACGGCGGCTATTGTCGCGTGGTTCAACACGCGAACGCCGCGACCGGCCGGGACCTACGCGGCGTCAGTGCCGGTTGAAACGCTGGCCGCGATCTTCCTCGAAGAGGGTGCCGCCGAGGGCGTTACGGGCGACATTGCCTTCGTGCAGAGCATTGTCGAGACCGGCTGGTTCCGCTTCAGCGGCTCGGTGCCGGCATCGTTCAACAACTTCGCGGGCATTGGCGCCACCGACACCAACCCGGCTCCGGCAGTGTTCTCCTCAGCGCGAATCGGCGTCCGGGCGCAGATCCAGCATTTGCGGGCCTATGCCGATCCGACGGCGACTGCCTGCACCGTTCCGCCGCTGGCCAATCCGTGCGTCGACCCGCGGTTCCACCTGGTCTTCCCCAAAGGCCGGGCGCCGACGTGGAATGAATTCGGCAACGGCAATTGGGCCACTTCCACGACCTATGCCACCAGCATCGTGACCCTGTTCAGCGAGCTGCTGGCCTTTCGCGGGGGCACCTGAGGTTCGCCGTCGCAGAAACGCGGGCCGGGAGTGATATTCTGCGGCGCCAGGGAGGACTGCTCATGCCACGCAACGTCTTGAATGTCACGGTTACGCTCGCATTATTGATGGTGGTCGCCACCAGCGCCGTGGCGCAGGTCGATCGCGCAACGCTGACCGGCGTTGTGAGCGATGCCTCCGATGCCGTGGTGCCGAAAGCCAAAGTCACTCTGGTCAGCCTCGCGACCGGCGTGTCGTCCACGACCACCACCTCGAACGAGGGCGTCTACCTCGTGGTGAACCTGGCTCCGGGCGAATACCTCGTCCAGGCCGAGGCGGCGGGATTCCAGCGATACGAACAGGTGGTCAGCCTCGAGCTCGGCGCCCGCTCCCGCCTCGATCTGTCGCTGGCGGTGGGCTCAATCGGCGAAACCGTGAAGGTCGAGGGCGTGACGCCGCTGCTCAGCACCGAGTCGGCGGTGCTGGGCACGGTCGTGGATACCACCGAGATCGAGCGCCTGCCGCTGGCCATCCGCAATTGGGACGACCTGCTGGCGATGGTTCCCGGCGTCCAGAGCGATCGCTATACCGAGCAGTCCGGCGGCACGTCGGCGGGCCGCACCGGCGGCGTCAGCGTGCACGGCAACCGCAGCCTGCAGAACAACTTCCTGCTCGACGGCGTCGCCAACAACAGTTTCTCCACCAACGTGCAGGAGCTGACGACGCAGTTGTCGCGCCCGTCGGTGGATGCGATCGATGAATTCAAGGTGGTGACCAGCCCCTATGCGGCCGAGTACGGCTGGTCGCCCGGCGCGGCGATCATCGTGAATACCAAGTCGGGCACCAACCGCTTCCGCGGCACCGTGTACGACTTCTATCGCGACGATCGGCTCGATACCATCAATTACTTCGCCAAGGCCGCCAATCAGCCGAAAGCCGCGAACCAGCAGAACCAGTTCGGCGGCAATGCCGGCGGTCCGTTGATGACGAATCGCGCATTCTTCTTCGTCGATTACGAAGGCACGCGGCTGAAGCAGGGCGTGCTGCGTACCGGCAACGTCATGACCGCCGAGCAGCGCCGCGGGGTGTTCACGTCGGCGATTCGCGATCCGCTGACCGGCCAGCCGTTCCCGAACAACACCATTCCCGCGGCGCGCATTGATCCGGTCGCGGCAGCGATCATGGCCCTGGTGCCGCTGCCCAACACGACCGGCGCCAACAATTTCATCCGCCAGCCGAACGTCGAAGACGAATCCGATCGCTACATGGCGCGCGTCGACCTACCGCTCGGCGACAGCAGCAACGTATTCGTCCGCTACATCGGCAGCAACCGGACGCGCTTCGTGCCGGGCTGGTTCGGCGGCGTGCTCGACGGCACGTCGACGTCGGCGTGGGGCCGCAACTTCCTGGACTCGCACGCGGTGGTCGGCGGGTGGAATAAGGTGCTGGGCGCGCGCCTGGTGAATGAATCGCGCGTGTCGTGGGCGCGCGGCACCAACGACGGCCAGCAGGATCCGTTCGGCCAGAGCGGCATGGACCAGATTGGTTTCCGCGGTGTGCCGAACGACCCGCGCGTCGCCGGCGGCATTGTCGGCGTGGACATCGACGGCCACATCCGCATTGGCTCGCCCAATTTCATGCCGAAGTTCCAGCACACCAATCAAGTGCAGTGGTTGAACACCACCACGTGGATGCGCGGCTCGCACCAGGTCAAATTCGGCATCGACCTGATGATGCCGATGACCAACGAGTACTTCGACGTGGCGCCGACGCGCGGCAACCTGCGCTTCCAGGCCACGTTCACCGGCCATGCGTTCGCGGACTTCCTGCTCGGGTATCCGAACCGCGCCGAGCTGACCAACGTGTTCGTGGTCACGCAGCAGTTGTGGTCGAGCTCGTTCTTCGTGCAGGACGACTGGAAGCCGACCGACAAGCTGACGCTCAATCTCGGCCTGCGCTACGACTTCATGTCGCCGGCGACGGAGAAGGACAACCGGATGGCGAACTTCGATCCGTCGGGTCCGGGACGGCTGATTTTCGCGAAGGACGGATCGCTGGCGGATCGCGCGCTGGTGAAGCCCGACAAGAACAACGTCGCGCCGCGCGTCGGCGCCATCTTCCGCGTCAACGAACGCACCTTGCTGCGCGGCGGCTACGGCATGTTCTTCAACCAGTTCGATCGCATCGGCTCCGAAGACCAGCTGGCCCTCAACCCGCCGGGGCTGATCAACATCCAGGTCAACTCCGCGTCGGGCGCCACCACTCCGGTGTTCCTGCTGCGCAACGGGTTCCCGGCCAACTACCTTGACCCGAACAACCTGGTAGTCGGCAACTTGAAGCTGCGCGCCGCCTTCCAGGACGCGCCGCGCACCATGGTCCAGCAGTTCGGCGCCGGCATTGAACGCGAGCTGGCCCGCAACATGGTGGTGTCCGCCGACGCGGTGGGATCGTTCACGCAACACCTGGCGGTGCTGCGCAACCTCAACCAGCCACTGGCCGGGACACGCGATGCCAATGGGCCGGTGCCGTACCCGGGGTTCGGCAACATCCAGGCGCGCGAGATGAGCGGTGAGGCCAGCTACCGGGGCGTCGACCTGTCGTTCGAAAAGCGCTTCAGCGACGGCTACGGCTATCGCGCCTCGTACACCATTGGTGAAGCGCGCGATCAGGCGCCGGAGCACCTCAATGCCTCGTCCGGCCGCGCGCAGAACTCGCGCAATCTCGAGTCCTGGGAGGGCCCGAGCGACTTCGATATCCGCCACCGCTTCGTCGCCAACTTCATCGCCGAACTGCCGTTCGGCGAAGGCAAGCCGATGCTGCAGGACGGCGTCGCCGGACAGATCTTCGGCGGCTGGATGGTGAGCGGCATCTTCAGTGCCCGCTCGGGCCGCGCCTTCACGGTGACGCAGGGCAACAACAATGTCGGCGCCGACCACAGTGGCCTGCCGAACCTGACCGGCGATCCCGCGGGCGCCAGGACCGTGCGGCAGTGGTTCAACCCGGCGGCGTTCACACCGGTGCCGTCGGGGACCTTCGGCAACGCCGGCCGCAACATCCTGCGCGGCCCGGGCTGGATGACGTTCGACATGAGCGTGCAGCGCCGGCTGGCGTTCACCGATCGCATCAACGCGACGCTGCGCGCCGACATCTTCAACGTGTTCAATCGCGCCAACTTCGGTCTGCCGGCGGCCAACATCGCCAGCGCCAACGTGGGCGTGATTTCGACGCTGGCCGGCGATCCGCGCGTGATGCAGCTGTCGCTGCGGCTCGGTTTCTGAGATGGAGAGACCGGCCCTCACGATGGCCGGCATCCGCAAGTCGTTCCCCGGCGTCGTGGCGCTCGACGGCGTCGATCTGACGCTGCAGGCGGGGGAGGTGCACGTGCTCCTCGGCGAGAACGGCGCCGGTAAGTCCACGCTGATGAAGATTCTCGCCGGCGCCTACCGAAGGGACGCCGGCGAGATTCTGATGCAGGGACGGCCCGTCGACATCGCCGGCCCGCGCGACGCACGGGCACTCGGCATCCGCGTCATTCACCAGGAGCTGAGCCTGGTGCCGTCGCTGTCGGTGGCGGAGAACATCTTTCTCGGCGCGGCGCCGTCGCGATTCGGCGTCATTGACTGGGCGTCGCTCCGCGCCCGTGCCATTCGGCTGCTGTCGGATCTCGGCGTGGCCATCGATCCCGACGCACCGGTCAACCGGCTCGCCCTGCCGCAGCGCCAGATGGTGGAGATTGCCAAGGCGCTCGCCGACCAGCAGTCGGCATCCGTGCTGGTGATGGACGAGCCCACCTCGGCGCTGACGTCGCGCGAGGTCGATGTGCTGTTCGGGCTGATCGAGCGGCTCGCGAAACGCGGGGTGGCAATCGTGTACATCACGCACCGCCTCGACGAAGTCTACCGCATTGGGCACCGTGTCACGGTGTTGCGCGACGGGCGCAACGTCTCGACCGCGATGCTCGGCGACACCAGCGTCTCCGGGCTGGTGTCCATGATGGCGAACCGCGATCTCGCCGACCACTATCCCAAGCAACCGGCCCCGATCGGCAACGAGTTGCTGCGGGCCGAGGGTCTCGGCCGCGCCGGCGTGCTGGAGGACATTTCGTTTTCGATTCGCGCCGGGGAGATTGTCGGGATGGCCGGGCTGATGGGCGCCGGCCGCACCGATGTGGCGCGTGCCATCACCGGCGCCGATCGCGTCGACCGCGGCCGGCTGTTCGTGCGTGGCCGGGCGGTGTCGTTCCGCGCGCCGGCCGATGCGATTCGCGAGGGGATTGGACTGCTGCCTGAAGATCGCAAGGCCCACGGGCTGGTGGCGCTGCTGAACGTGGCGCGTAACATCGCGCTGCCGCAGTCGCGCAAGGTGGCCGGGCCGGCCGGCATTGTGCCGCGCCGCGCCGAGGCCGCCCTGGCCGCGCCCGTGATCCGCGACCTGCGCATCAAGGCAACGCCCGATCAGCAGACGCGGCAGTTGAGCGGCGGCAACCAGCAGAAGGTCGTGCTCGGCAAGTGGGTGGCCGGCGATGCGCGCATCTTCGTCTTCGACGAGCCGACGCGCGGCGTGGACATTGGCGCCAAGGTTGAAATCTACCAGCTGATGAATCGCCTGACCGCCGCCGGCGCGGGCATCCTGATGATCTCGTCGGAGCTGCCCGAACTGCTCGGCATGAGCGACCGGATTCTGGTGATGCACCGCGGGCGCATCCAGGCGGAGTTCACCGCGGCAGCCGCCACGCAGGAGCGCGTGCTCAGCGCTGCCTTGGGACTGGCCGGACCTGTCTTGAGCGAGAGTCCCGCCCGCACAGCTCGCGCGAATCGAGTCGAAGGATGAAGGCCCGGCGATTCGGCACGTTGATCGGACTGGTCGTGCTGTGCCTGGTGCTCTGGGCGCTCACGCCGTTTTTCCTGACCGTGTCCAACCTGCTCAACATCGCCGAGCAGACCAGCATCAACGCCATCGTCGCCGCCGGCATGACCTTCGTCATCCTGTCGGGCGGCATCGATCTCTCCGTCGGCTCCATCGTCGCGCTGTCGGGCGTCGTGCTCGGCCTGTCGCTGCACGCCGGCTATTCGCCGGCCGTCGCGCTGCCCGTGATGATCGCCGCCGGTGTGCTCGCCGGTGCCACCAACGGCCTGCTGATCGATCGTGGCCGGCTGCCGCCGTTCATCGTCACGCTCGGCATGATGAGCATTGCGCGCGGCGCCGCGTTGCTGATCACCGAAGGGCGGCCGATCTCCGGGTTCGAGGAGTCATTTCGCGCGCTGGCGACGGCCCGCGTCGGGTTCGTGCCCGCGCCGGTGCTGATCATGGCGACGGTCTACCTGGTCGCGCACTTCGTCCTCACCCGGACGACGTTCGGCCGCTACGTTTACGCCATTGGCGGCAACGAGGACGCGGCGCGGCTGTCGGGCGTTCGCATCCACCTGCACAAGCCGGCCATTTATGCGGTCTCGGGCCTGACCAGCGCCCTCGCGGCAATGATCCTCACCGCGCGCCTCAACTCGGCCCAGCCGATTGCCGGGACGATGTACGAGCTCGATGCGATTGCGGCCACCGTGATCGGCGGCACCAGCCTGATGGGCGGCGAAGGCACCCTTGCCGGTACCCTCATCGGTGCGCTTATCATGGGCGTGCTTCGTAACGGTCTCAACCTGCTCGGCGTGTCGTCGTTCCTCCAGCAGATTGTGATTGGCGGCGTGATTGTCGGCGCCGTGCTCGTCGACACCGTGTTGAAACGACCGCGAACCTGATCATCATGATGCGCATTCTCCCGGGCCTCGTTTGTCTGCTTGCCGCCGCCACGTCACTGTCTTGCAATCGCGCCGGCGGCGATTCGAATGCCGCGACCGCCAGGCCGGTCGTGGCGCTCGTGCTCAAGACGCTGAACCATCCCTTCTTCGTCGACATGCGGCGCGGCGCCCAGGAGGCCGCGGACCGGCTCGGCGTCACGCTGCAGGTGCAGGCCGCCGAGCGTGAAGTCGACGTCGAGAAACAGATGCAGATTGTCGAGAACCTGATCCAGACCGGGGTCCGGGTGCTGTGCATCACGCCCAGCGGCTCGCGCGAGATCCTCTCGGCGCTGGTCAAGGCGAAGAACGCCAATGTGCCGGTCATCGTCGTCGATACCCGGCTCGATGCCAAAGCCGCGGCCGATGCCGGCGTTCGCGGCGAGACCTTTATCGGCTCCGACAATTACGAGGGCGGCCGGCTGGCTGGCCGGCATGCGGTGACGGTCACGGGCGGCAAGGCGCGCATTGGCATTCTCGAAGGCATTGCCGGCCACGAGACCGCCGACTCGCGCCTGCGCGGCTTCCGCGATGCGGTGGCCGGCGAGCCGGGCATGGCGATTGTCGCGTCGCAGCCGGCCAACTGGGAGCGCGACCAGGGCTTCAACGTCTTTCAGAACATGCTGCAGGCGCACCCGAACATCGACACCGTGTTTGCCGCCAGCGACCTGATGGCGCTCGGCGCCATTGAAGCCATCGCCGCCGCCGGCAAGACCGGAAAGATCCGCGTCATCGGGTTCGACGCGCTGGACGATGCCAAACGCGCGATCGACGCGGGCACGATGGATGCGTCGGTGGCGCAGTTCCCGTACGAGATGGGGAAGGCCGCGGTGGAAAGCGCGGTCAAGGTGATCAACGGCGAATCGCTGCCGGCCGACATCATGGTGAAGCTCGAGATGGTGACGAAAGCCACCTCCGGCAAGGCGACGGAGGGCAGCCGATGAAGCGTCTGAACGTGGGGGTGATTGGCGCCGGGCGCCTTGGCCGCGTCTACGTGCGTGACCTGGCCGGACGCATTCCTGAAACCCGCCTGGTTGCCGTGGCCGACACCGCCGGCACGCTGGCGAAAGACGTCGCCGACGAGTTCGACATCCCGCGCCACTATACGGATCCGTTGGCGCTGATCGACGACAAGGGCGTCGACGCCATTGTCATCGTCACGCCGACGCACGTGCACCGCGAGCTGGTCATTGCCTGCGCCGCGTCGAAGAAGCCGACGTTCTGCGAAAAGCCTCCGGCGCTGTCGATCGGCGAGATCGCCGACATGAAGACCGCCATCGCGCGGTCGGGTGTGTTTTTCCAGATGGGGTTCATGCGCCGGTTCGATCCGGGCTACGCCGCCGCCAAGCGGCAGATCGAGGCCGGACGCATTGGCATGCCGCTGGTGTTCAAGGCGACGTCGCGCGATCCGTTTCGTCCCAGCCTCGAATACGCCAATCCCCGAAGCAGCGGCGGCATGCTGATCGACATGGGCATCCACGATTTCGATCTGGCGCGATGGTTCATGGGCGACGTGCGGAGCGTGGCGGCAATCGGCGCGACCATTGCCTATCCCGAACTCGCCACCGTCGGCGACATCGACAACGCGATTGCCAGCCTCACCTTTACCAGCGGCAAGCTCGGCGTCGTCGACCTGACGCGCAGCGGCATTTACGGCTACGACATCTCGACGGAGATCCTCGGGCTCGAGGGCACCATCCGCATCGGCTACCTGCGCGAGACGCCGATTGTGGTGATGACCAAAGACCACGGCGTCTCGCACGACACCGTGCCGTATTTCATGGAGCGGTTCCGCGACGCCTACACCAACCAGCTGCAGAACTTCGCGCAGAACGTGCTGAACGGCACGCCGCCGCCGATCACCATCGACGACGGTCTCGAGGCGTTGCGCGTCGGCGTGGCGGCGACGAAGGCCCAGGCGACGGGCACGACGGTGACCGTCGCGGACATCACAGGGTAAGTGCACCACCGGAGACGATCCCGGCTGTTCGCCGGCGCCGTATGACAACGATCATGGCCGGCGGCTGATCCGGAGCGTAGGGTGTGACCCGGGGCCATGATGGACCGTCCCGGCGACGACATCGGCGTCGACGCGTTGTGCCACGCGATCGTCGACCGCTACCACGCTTCGCTCGACCAGTCCCTGTCACGGATTGCCGGCGAGCTAGGGGGCCTCGCTCACCGTACGCCTTCGCCGGCGCTGGATTCCGTCCACCGTGCGTTCCTCGAACTGGCCGCGCAGATTCGCGCGCATCTCGCCAAAGAGGAGAACCTGATCTTCCCGGCCATCGAGGCGCTGGCGGTGGCCGAGCGCACCGGAGGGCGGCACGCCAGCCTGCCGTTCGTGACCGTTCTGCACCCGATTCGTGTCCTGGAAGGGGAGCACGTGCGGATTGAGCAGGCCGTCGAGCAGTTGCGCGAGGTGACCCGGAGAGTCAACGAACCCGACACCGAGACGCCGGGCTGGCGGGCCTGCATGTCCAATCTGGCCACGTTTGCCGCCGAGCTACACGAACACTTGAAGACCGAGAACGAGATTCTCTTCCCGCGGGCGCTGGATCTCGAGCGGCGCGTGCTCTAGATCGTTTCATTTGTACTCTGTGGATGAGCGACCATCGCGTGGCTGTGACACGTCCTGAAACAGCTGGGGTACACTGCGCGGCGTGTCCGTTCCTGACGATGACCTGCTGCGGCGGATTCCCTTGCTCCGGCGCCTGCCGCCGGCCCTGCGCGCTCGCGTGGCCGAGGTGGCACGGCTCAAGGATTACGACCGCGGCCAGCTGATCTTCTCCGAAGGCGAGCCATCCGACGCGTTCATCACCATCGTCCAGGGGCGCGTCAAGGTCTTCAAGTCCACTCCGGCAGGCAAGGAGATCATTCTCGAGATCTTCGGGGGCGGCGACCCGCTGGGCGCGGTGGCCGTCTACGAAAGCATGCCGTTCCCGGCGTCGGCGCTGACGCTCGAGCCAACCCAGATCCTGCGGATTGAGCAGGCGGCCTTCTTCCGGCTGCTCGAGTCGGAGCCGGCCATCGTTCGCGGGCTGCTATCGGGATTGACGCTCAGACTGGCCGAGTTGACGCGCCGGCTGGCCGAACTGACCGGCGCCCGGGTCGAGGCCCGCTTCGCCCGGCTGTTCCTGAAGCTGTGCGAGCAGATCGGGCGCGCGGAGCGCGGTGCCACGTTCGTGCCGATGCCCCTGGCGCGGCAGGAACTGGCCGACCTCACCGGCACCACCATCGAAACCGCCATCCGGATCATGAGCCGGTGGCAGAAGGAAGACGTGGTCCACACCGAGAAGGACGGTTTCCTGATCCTCGACCGTCCGGCCCTGGACGAGGCCGCCGCCAGCTAGAACGTCCAATTTCGCATCGACATGACGGCCGTCATAGGACGCGCCACACCCCATTGTTATTGTGGCGCCAATCATGTCTGGCGCCTCGGGAACGCTCACCGGCGAGCTCCGTGTCGAGGTCCCACCGGACGGCTACCACCGTGACCTGATTGCCTGCCAGGTCGCCTGCCCGGTGCACACCGACGCGCGCGGCTACGTGCGCGCCATCGCCGAGGGCCGCTTCGAAGAGGCCTACCTCATTGCCCGCGGGCCCAATCCCTTTGCCTCGATCTGCGGCCGCATTTGCGGCGCGCCCTGCGAGGCCGCCTGCCGGCGTGGCCGCATCCCGCGCGTGGACGATGACGGCCGGTTCGTGGCGACGGATCGCCCCATCGCCATCCGCGTGCTGAAGCGCTTTGTCTGCGATCGCTTCGGTCCCGAGGCCCGGCGGGCCGCCGAAGTGGTCGACGGCGCCATGGACTTCGTGCCGCCGGTGGCCGGTGGGCCCGACGAAATCGCGGCGCTGGTGCGAACGTCGTTCGACGGTCGAGTACGGCCTGGCGAGGGGCAGCGCATTGCCATCATCGGGTCGGGCCCGGCGGGGCTCTCGGCGGCGCACGATCTGGCCCTGATGGGCTTCAAGCCCGTGGTCTTCGAGCGCGAGCCGGTCGCCGCCGGCATGCTGGCCGTGGGCGTGCCGGCCTACCGCCTCCCGCGCGACCTCATCGCCCGCGAGGTCGCGGTGATTCAGGCGCTCGGTGCGGAGATCCGCTGCGGCGTGACCATTGGCACCGACGTGACCTTCGCCGATCTGAGACGTGACTTCGCCGCCGTCATCATCGCCGTGGGCGCCAAGGGATCGCGCGCCCTGGGCATACCTGGCGAATCGGGGCCCGGCGTCTTCGGTGGTGTCGATCTGCTGCGCGCGGTGGCACTGGGCGAGCCGCCGGCAATCGGCCGCGACGTCGTGGTGATTGGCGGCGGCAACGTCGCCTTCGACGTCGCCCGCACCGTCGTCCGGCAGGTTGCGCTGGATACCGCGCGGACCGCGGCGCGCCTGGCCGCGACCAGCCGTGTGCGACTGGTGTCGCTCGAAAGCCTGGAAGAAATGCCGGCCGACACCATCGAAATCGTCGAGGGCGACGAAGAGGGCGTTGAACGGCTGAACGGCTGGGGACCCGTGGCCGTCGAGCGCGACGCCCACGGCGCCGTCACCGGCGTGACGGTGCGGCGCTGCCGCCGCGTCTACGACGAGCAGCGCCGGTTCTCTCCAATCTTCGACGATGCGGATTGCCAGACGCTGCCGTGCGACACGGTGCTGCTGGCCGTTGGGCAGGTGCCGGTCACCAGCTTCCTCGACGCCGGCGGCGCCGACATTGAAATGACGCGCCCGGGCTGGCCGAAGATCGATGCGAAGACACTGGCCACGACCGCACCCGGTGTGTTCGTGGCCGGTGATCTCGCGCACGGCACCAGGCTCGCGATCGATGCGGTCGCCTCCGGCAAAGCCGCGGCGCGCTCCGTCTACACCTACCTGACCGGCCGGCCGCTCGAGTTGCAGTCGGTCACGTCGCACCTGCCGCTGCCCGGCTATCACCGCGAACTCGGCTACGAGCGGATCCGGCGACAGGCGGTGCCGGTGCGGGAACCGGGGGACCGTCTCGACCATCCCCTGGTCGAGGTCGAGCGCGGCTTCGACGAGGCGACGGCCATGTGCGAAGCGTCGCGCTGCCTGGATTGCGGTGTGACCCCGGTGTTCGACGGCAACCGGTGCGTGTTGTGCGGCGGGTGCGCGGATGTGTGTCCCACCGAGTGCCTGAAGCTGGTGACGCTGGCGCGCCTCGAACCGGCGCCGGCCCTCGACGCCGTGATTGGTGCCGCACTCGGTGAGGACCCGAACGCCGACTCGCACTCGGCGATTGTCAAAGACGAAGACCGCTGCATTCGTTGTGCGCTGTGCGTGATGCGCTGCCCCGTAGACGCCATCGGCATGGAGCGGGTGATGTTTTCCAGCAGGTGGGTGAGCCCATGACCGTCAAACCCGGAACTCCCGTATCGCGTCTCGACCCCGAGCAGATTCCCCGGCGTGACGCGCTTGGACTGCTGTCGCTGTGGTCAATGGCCACGGCACTCTTGTTTGCCACGGTGGGCATGCTGCGCCTGCCGAAGGCGGCCGTGCTCGCATCGCCCTCCAAGAAGGTGAAGGTGCAACTGCCCGAGACGCTGGCCGACGGCGAGCCGTTCGTGCCGCCCGGCCGCTCAATGGCGGTGTTCCGGCAGGCCGGACAGGTCTACGCCATCTCGACCGTCTGCACGCACCTCGGCTGCATCGTCAAGGCGTCGGCCGGCGGCTTCGCGTGCCCCTGCCATGGCTCGGAATTCGAAGCCGACGGCACGGTCCGCAAGGGGCCGGCGCCACGGCCGCTGGATTGGCTCGAGGTCTCGACGTCGGGCGGCGCGCTCGTCGTCAATGAGGGCGCCACGGTGAAGCCCGGCACCAAGGTGAACGTATGAGCGACGGTCCTGCACCCGCATCGGCGTTGCAGGAGTTTCGCGACAACCTGCTCGCGGTGCCGGGCCGAATCGTGGCCACGGCGTTTCGTTCGGGTCGTCCGGTCACCGACCGCGCGCGGTCGTCGTTCGTGTTCGGCAACGTGTTCCTGCACCTGCACGCGGCCCGCACGCATCGCTGGAGCCTGCGCTGGGCCACTACGGCCGGACTCGGCATCGCCAGCGTGGCGGCGTTCCTCATCACGCTGGTGACCGGCGTGATGCTGATGTTCTATTACAAGCCCTACACCGACGTCGCCTACGACTCGATCAAGGACATCCACTTCGTGGTGCCCACCGGCCGCTTCATGCGCAACATCCATCGCTGGGCGGCCAACATCATGGTGGTCACCGTGATTCTGCACATGGCGCGGGCGTTCTATACGGCCGCCTACCGCGCGCCGCGCGAGTTCAACTGGCTGATTGGACTGGCCCTGCTGGTAACCACGCTCGGGCTGTCGTTCACGGGCTACTTGCTGCCGTGGGATCAGCTCGCGTACTGGGCCATCACCATCGGCGCCAACATCGCGCAGTCGCCGCGCGAGGTCACGGATGCCATTGGCATCACCGCGACCTTCGATATCGGTGGACTGCAGCGCATGCTGCTTTTGGGCTCCGACATCGTCGGCGAGGAAGCGCTGATTCGGTTCTACCTGCTGCACGTGATGCTGCTGCCACTGGTCATCGCGGCACTGATGGCGGTGCACTTCTGGCGCGTGCGCAAGGACGGCGGCCTGACCAAGCCCGCCGATGTGAACGCGAGAATGGGACCGGCGCCGTCGGACGTCTATCCGGTGTTCTCGGAAATGCCGGCGAAGACGTACCACCTGGCGGCGGTGGTGAAGGGTCGCTCGCCGGCGGTGGATGGCGGGCCGGAGCAGACGGTGCCGTCCATGCCGCACCTCTTCTACGCGGAACTGGGCGTGACCATGCTCACGCTGTTCGTCTGCACGGCGCTGGCGATGGTGTCGGACGCGCCGCTCAAGGAACTGGCCAACCCCATGGTTCCCGAGAACCCGGCCAAGGCACCGTGGTATTTCCTCGGCCTTCAGGAACTGGTTGCGTTCTCCGCATTCATGGGCGGCATTGGCATTCCCATGATCGTGCTGGTTGGCCTCGGGCTGATTCCGTACCTGGACCGCGAGCGCGAGGGGACCGGCGACTGGTGTGGCGGGCCGGGCGGCTGGCCGCTGGTGCAGCGGTCGATCGCGTTTGGCTTCAGCGCGTCGCTGATTGTCGAGACCATCGTGATCCGCTACGGGTGGCTGCGCGAGTGGTTCCCTGACATTCCGCAACTGGTGATCACCGCCGTCAATCCCGGCACTGTGATCACGGCCATCTATGCGGCGTACTCGCTATGGCTGGTGCGCCGCTACAACTCGACGCGCGCCGGTGCGCTCGGGCTCTTCACGTGTTTCCTTTGCGGGTTCGTGGTGCTGACCGTAATCGGCACCTACTTCCGCGGACCGAACTGGCAGTTCTACTGGTCGCCATCTGATTGGCCGGGGCACTGATATGGCGAAGAACAAGTGGTTGCTGCTCGTTTCCAGTCTTGGAGTGCTGGTGCTGCTGGTGACGGCGGCGGTTCAGGAGAACCTGCTGCTCGAGTGGCAGCAGATCCAGGCGCAGGCTCGCGCGGAAGACGGACCAATCCCGGTGCAGTTGCGTCAGGTCGTGAACCCGACCTTGCGCACCGCGGACCGATGTGTGTCGTGCCACGTGGCGATGGGACCCGGTGAGCAGGCGGTGACCGGTCCGATGATGGCGGCCCACCGTCCGGTGGTGCACGACCCGGCGGAGTTTGGCTGCACGACCTGTCATGGCGGCCAGGGGCGCGCGACCACGAAGATCGATGCGCACGGCGCAGCCGAGTTCTGGCCCGAGCCAATGCTGCCGCCGGCGATGAGCGAGGCCGGGTGTGGGACCTGCCACACGCAGGCCGACGTGCCGCATCGCGCCGCCTTCAATCTGGCCGCGGCCACGTTTGCCAGGCTCGACTGCGCCTCCTGTCATCGCGTGGACGGGCGCGGCGGCACGCTGCGGCCCGACGCCGGTGGTATGGAAGGACCCGACCTGTCGCGGGTCGGCATCGCCGGATGGAACCGCGAGTGGTACGCCGCCCATCTCGCCCAGGCCAAGTCGGCGGTGAGCGGACCATGGCAGTCGTTCCGGCCGATAGCAGACGACGACCGTGGCCGGGTGGACGCCTTCCTCGCGACGCGCGTCGGCGCGCCGCGGCTGATGGCCGCCAAGAGCGTGTTCCTGTCGAGCGGCTGTCTCGGCTGTCACAAGGTCAATGGTGTCGGCGGTGACGAAGGACCGGACCTCACGCGCGCCGGTGAGAAAGACCCCGCCCGCCTCGACTACGCCTCGGTGCCGGGCGGACGGTCGCTCGCAAACTGGTTCCGGGCCCACGTGCGCGCGCCGTCCACGGTGGTGGCCGGATCGCTGATGCCGGCGATGCGGATGCCGGACGCCGATGTCGAAGCGCTCACGTTCTTCACGCTGTCGCTCAGGCGTCGTGTGGTGCCAGGCACGTATCTGCCGCGCGATCGCATGCGGGTGGAGCGATTCGGGGCGCGCGAGTTCGCGGCCGACGGCACGACGCTGTTTGGCGCGTTCTGCGCGGGGTGTCACGGCGCCGAGGGCGAGGGCCGTCGCGCTCCGGGCATGAAGCCGTTCCCGGCCGTTGCGCATCCGGACTTCATGTCCCTCGCGTCGGACGCGCTGGTGGCGGAGACCATTCGCCGCGGCCGGCCCGGCACGAGAATGCGCGCATGGGCCGACGGATCGACCGGGCTCACCGACGCCGACGTGACCGCGCTGGTGCAGGAGCTGCGCCGCATGTCGGGTACGCGCGCGCCGGCCGAGTCGCGCCCGGCGCGGTGGGCGAAGGGTGATCCCGCGGAGGGCGGCCGCTTGTTTGCCGGCGCCTGCAGCGGCTGCCATGGCGCGAAGGGCGAGGGGAGTGAAGCGCCGGCTCTTGCCAACCCGGTGTTGCTCGAGCACGCCACCGATACGTTTTTCGCCGAGACCATCAAACGCGGCCGGCCTGGCACCGCCATGCACGGGTTCGCGCAGCCGTCCACCGTGCACCGCGCGCTGTCGGACGCCGAGGTCGAGGCGATCGTTTCATTCATCCGCACGCTGGGAGGCCGATCATGAGTCAGCAGACACGCCGCGAGTTCCTCGATCGGGTCGCCGCGGCCGGCTTCGTGGGGTTCGCGCTGTCGGCGGAACGCGCCTGGGGGCTGCAGGCGGTGCCGAACCCGCTGGCGGTGTATCCGAACCGCGAGTGGGAGCGAACCTATCGCAACCTGTGGGCCTACGACTCGACCTACACCTTCACCTGCGCGCCCAACGACACGCACAACTGCATTCTCAACGCCTACGTGAAGAACGGCGTGATTGCCCGCATCGGGCCCACGATGAAGTACGGCGAGGCCACGGACCTGTCGGGCAACCGCACGACGCATCGTTGGGATCCGCGCGTCTGTCAGAAGGGGCTGGCGCTGACGCGGCGCTTCTATGGTGATCGCCGCATCAACCAGACCATGGTGCGTGCCGGGTTCAAGCGGTGGGTCGATGCCGGCTTCCCGCGCGGCGCCGACGGGCGGCCGCCGCAGGAGTACTTCCAGCGCGCGCGCGACGAATGGGTCCGTCTGTCGCATGACGAGGCGGCCACCATGGTCGCCAAGTCGCTGAAGAACATTGCCGAAACCTACTCCGGCGAGGCCGGCATGGAGCGGCTGCGCGCGCAACACTACGACGAAGAAACGATCAAGGCCACGCAGGGAGCGGGCACGCAGACGCTCAAGCTGCGCGGCGGCATGCCGCTGCTGGGCATCACGCGCGTCTTCGGCCTCTACCGCATGGCCAACTCATTGGCGTTGCTCGACGCGCACATCCGCAAGGTGTCGCCCGACCAGGCGCTGGGCAGCCGCGGCTTCGACAACTACTCGTGGCACACCGACCTGCCGCCGGGACACCCGATGGTCACCGGTCAGCAGACCGTGGAGTTCGATCTGTCCGCGGCCGAGCACGCGAAGACGGTGGTGGCGTGGGGCATGAACTGGATCTGCACCAAGATGCCCGACGGCCACTGGCTGACCGAGGCGCGCCTCAAGGGCACGCGCATCGTGGTCATCGCGTGTGAGTACTCGGCGACGTCGAGCAAGGCCGACGACGTGCTGGTGGTGCGTCCGGGCACCACCCCGGCCCTGGCGCTGGGGTTTGCGAACGTCATCTTGCGTGACCGGCTCTACGACGCCGACTACGTCAAGCGGTGGACCGACCTGCCGTTCCTGGTGCGGACCGACACGCTGAAGAACCTGCGGGCCAGCGACGTGTTCGGCGGCACGCAGGCGGCGCTGTCGTCGCTGCAGTCGCTCAAGGCCGGCGAGCGGGAGCCGGCGCCGGCGGCGCAGCAACGGCAGGTCGCGCCAGAAGCGATGCGGGCCGAATGGGGTGACTACGTGTGGTGGGACCGCGTCACCAACAAGCCCATGGCCATCACGCGCGACCAGGTGGGGGCGTTGTCGCGGGTCGGCGATCCGCTGCTGGAAGGCTCGGTCGAGGTGACGCTGGCCGACGGCAAGAAGGTGCGCTGCCGCCCGGTGTTCGACCTCGTGAAGGAGTACGCCGCGCACTTCGACCCGAAGACGGTCGAAGAGATCACCTGGGCCCCGGCCGCCGGTGTGGAGGCGCTGGCACGGCACTTTGCGAAGGAGCCGGGCACGACGCTGTTCGCCGTCGGCATGGGGCCGAACCAGTTCTTCAACAACGACAACAAAGATCGCGACATCATGCTGCTGGCGGCGCTGACCGGCAACATCGGCAAGGTTGGCGGCAACGTCGGCTCCTACGCCGGCAACTACCGCGTGGCGCTGTTCAACGGCTCGCCGCAGTACATCAACGAGAACCCGTTCGACCTCGAGCTCGATCCGGCGAAGCCGGCGCGGCCGCGGCAATACTGGCGGGCCGAGTCGGCGCACTACTACAACCACGAGGACCATCCGCTGCGTGTCGGCAAGAAACTGCTGACCGGCTCGACGCACATGCCGGCGCCGACCAAGGCGATGTGGTTCGCCAACGCCAACTCGATTCTCGGGAACGTCAAGTGGCACTACAACACGGTGATCAACGTGCTGCCGCGCATCGAGATGATCGCGGTGCAGGAGTGGTGGTGGACGGGTTCCTGTGAGTGGGCCGACGTGGTGTTCGGCGTCGATTCGTGGTCGGAGCTGAAGCATCCGGACATGACGGCGTCGGTGACCAACCCGTTCCTGGTGGTGTTCCCGCGCACGCCGATGAAGCGCATCTTCAACACCGTGGGCGACATCGAGGTGCTGGCGCTGGTCGGATCGAAGCTGGCCGACCTCACGGGCGATCAGCGCTTCAACGATACGTGGAAATTCGTCCGCGAGGGCCGGACGGATGTGTATCTGCAACGCATCCTCGACTACTCCACCAACACCAAGGGCTACAAGTTCGCGGACCTCGAGGCCAAGGCGCGCAACGGTGTGCCGGCCGTGATGCAGTCGCGGACCACGCCGAAAGCGGTGGGCGCAGATCAGCTGAGGGACTCCAGCCCGTGGTACACGAAGACGGGACGCCTGGAGTTCTATCGCGAGGAAAACGAGTTCATCGAGGCCGGCGAGAACTTGCCGGTGCATCGCGAGCCGATCGACTCGACGTTCTATGAACCCAACGTGATCGTGGCGCCGAAGCACGAGGCGCTGCGGCCGGCGCAGCCGGAAGACTACGGCGTGGCCCGCACCGACCTGTCGAGCGAGACCCGCTGCGGCCGCAACGTGGTGCTGACCTGGGCCGAGACCAAGAAGACCCAGCACCCGCTGGCCAGCAAGGGCTTCAAGTTCATCTTCCACACGCCCAAGTACCGGCACGGCTCGCATACGACCCCGATTGACACCGACATGAACGCGGTGCTGTTTGGCCCGTTCGGCGACATCTACCGCCGTGACTCGCGCATGCCGTTCGTCACCGAGGGGTACGTCGACATCAACCCGACCGACGCGCAGTCGCTGGGTGTGCAAGATGGCGACTACGTGTGGATCGATCCCGATCCGGAAGACCGGCCATTCCGCGGCTGGGAGAAGAACGCCAAGGACATGGAGTTCGCGCGGCTGCTGTGTCGCGCGCGCTATTACCCGGGCACACCCAAGGGCGTCACGCGCATGTGGTTCAACATGTATGGCGCCACGCCCGGATCGGTGCAGGGGCGCAAGAGCCGCAAGGACGGCCTGGCCAAGAACCCGCGCACGAATTACCAGGCGATGTTCCGCTCCGGCTCGCACCAGTCGGCCACCCGCGGCTGGCTGAAGCCAACGTGGATGACCGACTCGCTGGTGCGCAAGGGCCTGTTTGGCCAGGGCATCGGCAAGGGCTTCCTGCCCGACGTCCACTGTCCGACCGGCGCGCCGCGCGAAGCGTTCGTCAAGATTTCGCGCGCCGAGTCCGGAGGGATTGGCCAGCAGGCACTGTGGCGGCCGGCCGCGCTCGGCATCCGTCCCCGTTACGAGTCCGCCGCAATGAAGCGTTATCTCGCCGGAGGCTTCTTCTCCGGCCCGAAGGAGTAGGTCATGGCCCGCGTCTACAACTGGCAGATCGGCCGCGAGATGTCGTACTGGTATCCCGAGAGCCGGCCCAAGAAGCAGTTCGCCGCGGTGTTCGACACCAACAAGTGCATTGCCTGCCAGACCTGCACGCTCGCGTGTAAGACCACGTGGACGTCGGGCAAAGGGCAGGAGTACATGCTGTGGAACAACGTCGAGACCAAGCCCTACGGCTCGTACCCGCTGGCCTGGGACCTCAAGCTCCTCGACATGCTCGATGCCGGCAAGTGGGCGGGCTCCACCTACCAGGGCCAGACCATCTTCGAGTCGGCGGCCGCCGGGGAGCGCGTCGCGAGTTGGCGGCCGTCAGACGACGACTACGCCTACCCGAACGTCGGCGAAGACGACTGCGCCAATCAAATCGATGGCGGCGCGTCGTTCTCGCTGCCGCACATGGCGTGGTTCTACTACCTGGCGCGCATCTGCAACCACTGCACCTATCCGGCGTGCCTGGCGTCGTGCCCGCGTGGGTCGATCTACAAACGGCCCGAAGACGGCATCGTGCTCGTCGATCAGGGACGCTGCCGCGGCTACCAGGAGTGCGTGAAGGGCTGCCCGTACAAGAAGGTCTACTTCAATCCGATGACGGGGACGTCGGAGAAGTGCATCGGCTGCTTCCCGAAGATGGAGCAGGGGCTGCAGCCGCAGTGCTTCGTCAACTGCATCGGCAAGATCAGAATGGCGGGATACCTGTCAACGCCCGATCAGGCGCGGCCCGACAACCCGCTCGATTACCTGGTGCACGTGCGCAAGGTCGCGCTGCCGCTGTATCCGCAGTTCGGCCTCGAACCCAACGTCTATTACATCCCGCCCATCCACGTGCCGCCGATGTTCCTGCGGCAGATGTTCGGTCCGGGCGTCGATGCGGCGATCAAGACCTACCGCAACGCCGCCAACGACGACGATCTGGCGGGGCTGCTCGGCTTGTTCGGATCGACCGAGCAGGTGATGACGCGCTGGGTGCGCCGCGGTTCGGAAGTGGCCGGCGTGGACGATCGCGGCACGACGCTGGTGCGCGTGCCGCTCAAGGAACCCGTGGTGGAGCGCGCCGGATTCGATCGGGTTTACCAGATCATGCGGACGAACTGTCCCTAAGACAGGCGTCACGAGTGGCAGGGGTCCCATTGTGCCAGGGTGCAGTGAGGTTGGTATGCGATACGCGCTGATGACACTGATTGCGGTTTCGCTGGCGGGGTGCACGCGGGCGCCAGCGCCGGTGGCGGACGTGGTGGCAGTGGTGTCGGCGTCGCTGCCGTCGGATCCTGCTGACGCGGCGTGGAACGCCGCGCCCGAGCACGTCGCGAAACTGCTGTTGCAGGATCTTGTCGAGCCCAGGCTGCAGGCCGTGTCAACGCCCGATGTGCGGGTGCGTGCGTTCACCGCCGGGCAGGAGATCGCGCTGCGTCTCGAATGGCCCGATGCGACCATCAACGACCTGCCGGCAGCGGGTCGGTTCAACGATGCGTGTGCCGTGCAGGTGCCACTGAAGCCGGCCGCGGCCGTGCCCGACCCGCAAATGGGCATGGCCGGCAATGGCGTTGCGATCTCGTTCTGGCGTGCCGACTGGCAGGCCACCGTCAAGGGTCGCGGCGACACCATCCGCGAGATCTATCCCAACGCGCTGATCGATCACTATCCGTTCGACGCGCCCTCGCTGGAAAAAGGGTCCGCGGCTCAGCAGAAGATGGCCACCGAATATGCGCCCGCCGAAGGGGCCGGTAACCGTCGCGGTGGTGCGCGGACGACGGCCGTGGAGGACCTGATTGCGGAAGGGCCGGGAACCCTGCATCCGGCGCCGGCCGCGATATCGCGTGGCTCCGGCGTGCGAACACCGACCGGATGGGCGGTGGTCATCACTCGGCCACTGCCCGACGGCCTGTCGCCGACGTCGCCGTCACAGATCGCCTTTGCGGTGTGGGAAGGCAGCAAGCAGGAATCCGGCGCGCGCAAGATGCGCACGGGCTGGATTCCCATTTCCATTCGAGAGGATCAGCCATGACCGCCGTCGCCCTGGACCCACGGGTCACGACGCTGCTGCAGGAGGCGGCCGAATGGCGCCTGCTCAGCCTGCTGTTTGCCTGCCCGTCTGAGGAGTGGCGCGCCGACATCGATCGCCTCGCCGGCGATGTGCATGCCGAGCCGCTGACAGCTGCCGCCCAGCACGCACGTGAGCAGGCCTCCGAAGGCGTGTATCACTCGGTGTTCGGCCCGGGCGGTCCGGCACCGCCACGCGAGGCCAGCTACCACGTCTCGGTCGAGCTTGGCACGCTGCTGGCGGCGATTGCCGGCGACTATGCGGCGTTTGCCTATCAACCGGTCACCAGCGAACCGGTGGATCACATCGCCGTCGAAACCGGCTTCATCGCCTACCTGCGTTTCAAGGAGGCGTATGCGCTCGCGTCGGGCAACGACGAAGCCGCCGCCATCGCCGGCCGCACCGCCGCGCGCTTCATGACCGATCACATCGCCGTCGTGGCTCATCCGTTGGCGGAGTTGCTGGCCAACTCCGGCGTCGAATACCTGGCGCAGGCCTCCGCCGCGGCCGCCCAGCGTTCCGGGCCCAAGCCGCGCGTCCGCCAGTTGCCCGTGATCCAGCAGAACGCCCTCGACGAAGGCGCTGAAGGAGAGTTTGCATGCGGCCCGTCATGATCGTGGTGGGCGGCCATAGCCGCAGCGTCGGCAAGACGACGACCATTGAAGAGATCCTTGGCGACCGCACGGACGAGCGCTGGGCCGCCGTCAAAGTGTCGTCACACCGGCACGCGTTGCCGGACGTGGACCGTCCGCTCATTGAGCCCGACCGGCTTGCCGACCCGCGCACGCAAACCGGGCGCTACCTGCTCGCCGGCGCCGAGCGCGCCTTTCTGTGTCGCACGCCGGCCGCCCAGTTGACGGCCACCGCGGCGTTCATCCGCGAGTTACAAGACGACGGTTGCAACGTCATTGTCGAGTCGAATCGCATCATCGACTTCCTCCGGCCCGACCTGGTGCTGTTCACCGTGGCGCCGCGCATCGAGGACTGGAAGGCATCCTCTGGCGTGGCGCTGGCGCGCACCGACGCGTTCGTGGTTCGTACTGACGACGAGGCCGAAGCCCGGGAGGCGGTCCGCGCGCTGGCGGCCAAGGGCAGGACGGCCTTCGCTCCTGGCCACGGCGATGAGACGTTGCGGATGCTCGCCTGGCTGCAGGTCCGGCTTCCGGCGACGAGTGAGGAGTGGCGGCAACATGTGTCGATCCATTAGCGCCGGGACGTTTGTGTTGCTGCTGGCAGCGACCGCGCACGCGCAGACGGCAGCGCCCGCGGCCAAACCGTCCACCTCGGCGTGGCGCGCCACGGCGACCAATCTGACACGCGTCGAGTCGTGGAGTTTTTTCGAGCCGCCGCCAACCGGCGGCAATCCGGATTCGAACTTCGTCGGCAACCGGTTGCGGGTCGGCCTGTCGAGAAGCTGGCCGCGAGTGGACGTTGCCGGCGCGCTGCAGTACGTGCAGTTCGGCGGTCTACCGGACGCGGCGGTAGGGCCGGGTTTTCTCGGCACCGGTGCGCTCTATTACTTTCACAGCCAGCGCACGACCAGCCGCGGCGTGTTCGTGCCGGCGATCAACGTGCGGCTGAAGCTGCCGCGCGGCGTGACCATTCTTGGCGGGCGGTTTGGCTACACATCCGGTGCCGAAGCGCCCTCAGGGCAGCCGCGGATTGAAGCGGTCAAGCGTTCACGCATGGACTCGCGGCTGATCGGCGATTTCGAGTGGTCGCTGTACCAGCGGGCGTTCGACGGTGTCCGCGCCGACGTCGATCGCAAGACGTGGCACGCCTCGGCGGCGTACCTGCGGCCCACGCAGGGCGGCTTCGAGGACAGCGCCGGCAGAACCCTCGGCCCGGTAGACCTTGGCGCCTTCACCTTCACCATGCGCCCGGGGCTGGCGTTGCCGTCGACCGACGTGACGGCGTTCGCGTATACCTACAGCGACGATCGCTTCGTCACCGCCCGTCCGGACAACACCGGCCTGTCGGCCGCGCGCGCCCGCGTCACGGTCGCCACGCTGGGCGCGTCGGCGATTGGCGCCAGGCGCGTTGGGACGGTTGACCTTGACTGGCTCGGCTGGTATGCGGAGCAGACTGGATCGTGGTACGGCCAGGACCATCGCGCGCGATCACTCGCGCTGGAAGGCGGCGTGCAATGGCCCAGAGGTTGGCAGCCGTGGATCCGCGGCGGCTACCTGCACGCCTCGGGAGATGACAATCCGCGCGACGCTCGTCACGGAACCTTCTTCGCGACGATACCCACCGTTCGCCGCTACTCGTTCACGACCATCTACGCGCCCATGAACCTGCGCGACGCCTTCGTGGAGTGCATCGTCCGCCCCTCCTCACGCGTGCGCGGCCGCATGGATGTCCGATGGCTGTCGTTGGCCGAGGGCGCGGATCGCTGGTACGCGGGGAGTGGAGCCACGCGCGGCGCGGGCAGCTTCTTCGGCTACGCTGGCCGCGCATCGGGTGGTCACACCGATCTCGGCACGGTGATCGAAGGCGCGCTCGACGTCACGGTGGCGCGTCATCTATCGATCAACGGCTTCATTGGCGGCATGCACGGCGGGCGAGTGGTCGCGAACCTGTTCCGCGGCGAGTGGGCGCGCTTTGCCTATCTGGAGAGCGTGATCCAGTTCTGATTGGTCTTCGCGATGGAAGACGCGCTGGAAATGCCCACCGCGCGTAGACTACGCCGGCTTGGGCTCCCTCAGCATGATCACCACCATGCGGGAGGCGAGTGCGGCATCCACGGCGTGATCAAGACGCGGGGCAGTGCGGTCGCGTTGCGCGCCAGGGTTGCATTCGGCGGGGACTGGGCGAAGCCGGCAACGGTGCCGGCTTCGCTCCAGGACGAGCCTGCGAGGGGATCAGTGCTTGGTGAAGACGGAGCGCTTTCCATCCTTCGTGAACGCAATCACGTTGAACGGCTCTTTGCGACCGCCCTGTTCCATGCCGGGCGATCCGATCGGCATGCCGGGCACTGCGATTCCGGCAATGGCCGGCTTCTCCTTCAACATCTTCTGGATGGCCGAGGCCGGCACGTGCCCCTCCACGACGTAGCCGCCAATCTTGGCGGTGTGGCAGGAGCTGAGATCGCTGGTGACGCCGGCCTGTGTCGCAATGGCGGCGAGGTTGGCGTTGGACACGTCGTTGGCTTCCACCTGGAAGCCGTTCGCCTGGAGGTGCGTAATCCAGGCGCCGCAGCACCCTCACGTGGGCGACTTGTAGACGATGACGGTGTTGGCGCTGGCCTTGGTCGCCGCGGGCTTCTGCTGCTCGGCGGCAGCGAACCCGAGACCTCCCAGCACCAGCGCCGCTACGGCAATGGCAAGGGCTGACTTCTGCATAGCTGAATCGTACCTCATTTGGTCCGGCGATAGGTCCCACGCACAAGCCGCCTGCGCCCAAGCAGTTGACTGCAATTCGTGCGTCGGGAACCGAAAAGCCTGGTAGACATCAGCCATCACCGTCGACCGGCACGCGCCCTGAGTTGCCACCGAAGGCCGGCGAAGTTGACGAGGCGGGCCGGCCGCCATACAGTGAGGCGCCGTCTTGTGTTGGTGGTCGGGCCGGCACGCCCGGCAACCCGACATCGGTGTCGCCGCCGGGTCTTCAGGAGGGAAGGTCGTGATGCTGCGCGGGGTCGCCCGTCTCGCCGTTGGTACGACTTCGGTTTTGGTCGTGGCCGTTGGGCTGGCCGCCGCTCAAGGCGCCACCAGCGTCTCGGGCGTGGTGTCGGATGGTGCCGGGGCGGGCGTGCCCGGCGCGACCGTCGTCGTCACCAACAGCGCCGGCACGAAGTTCGAGACGGTCACGAACACCGAGGGCATCTTCAACGTGCCCGCGCTGGCGGCCGGCGCCTACTCGGTGGAGGTGTCGCTCAGCGGCTTCAAGACCTATCGCACGGACGTGCGGGTGCAGCCCGGGCTGCCGGTGGCCCTCGCCGTCACGCTGGAGCTCGGCGCGATTACCGAGACGGTCGTGGTGACGTCCAGTGCTGAGCTGGTGAACACGCAGACCGCGACGGTGGCGGCGACGCTCAACGCCGACCAGCTGCTGCGTATGCCCACGGCGTCGCGCAACGCCCTCAACGCGGTCACCTTTCTGCCCGGCGTCAATACGCTGACGACCAACCGCAATTCGACCATCAACGGCCTGCCCGATTCGATGATGAGCATCACGCTCGACGGCGTGAGCAACAACGACAACTTCCTGCGCTCGTCCGACGGCTTCTTCGCGTCGGTGTATCCGCGGCAGGACGCGGTCGAGGCGGCGACGGTGGTGATGGCCGTGGGCGGCGTGTCGGTCGGCGGCAGCGGCGCCGTCAACATCAACTTCACGACACGGTCGGGCGCCGACCGTTTCGCCGGGACGGCCTACGAGTACTACCGGAACCCGGACATGGCCACCAACTACTTCTTCAACGAGCTGAACGGGCTCGACAAGAACGATTTCATCCTGCACCAGCACGGCGCGCGGGCGAGCGGTCCGATGGTGATTCCCGGGCTCTACGACGGGCGGGGCAAGGCGTTCTACATGGTCCACTACGAGCGCCTCAGCTTTCCGAACAGCTTCACGCGCACACGTACGGCGCTGCACCCGCAAGCACTCGACGGCTGGTTCCGCTACGACGTCGGTGGCCAGACGCGCCAGGTCAACGTGTTGCAGCTGGCCTCCACGGCCGGCCAGATCGCGCAACGCGACCCGCTGGTGATGTCGCTCCTGGACAGGATTCAGGCGGCGATGGCCACGACCGGCACCATCCGGGCGTCGAGCGACCCGCTGCTCACCGATTATGTGTGGCTGAGCCCCGGCACCCTCATCGAACACCAGCCGACGCTGCGGCTCGACTACAACCTCACGGACCGCCATCGGCTGAGTGGCTCCGGATCCGTGCTGTGGGCCACGCGCGACCCGGACTACCTGAACGGCAACGACGTGCGCTACCCGGGCGCGCCGAACTACGGCCTGTTCACGTCGCGGCGTCCCATTTACTCCGCCACGCTCCGCTCGACGCTGTCGCGCAATCTCGTCAACGAGCTCCGTGCGGGCATCACGGCCAAGGGCGGCGCGTCCTACTTCGGCCGCCCGCAGAGCAACGGTCCCCAGACGTTCGAGGACTCGCAGGGCTACGCCGTCGACTTCGACGCCAACATCGGCCTGACGAACTGGTTCACGCGGCTCACGCCGAGCTGGCGCGCTGTCCCGACCTACAGCCTCGAGAACTCGCTGACGTGGCAAAAAGGGAAGCACAGCTTCACGTTCGGCGGGTCGGTCCTGGTATCGACCGGTTACGAGAGCGCGCAGCAGATGGTGCCCTCCCTCAATCTCGGCTTCGACACGCAGCGGGACCCGGCGGCCAGTCTGTTCGTCACCGCGAACTTCCCGGGCGCCTCCGCCGCCCAGCTCACCGACGCGCGTGAGCTGTACGCGCTGCTCACCGGGCGCGTGAGCTCGATCGGCGCGCAGATCGCGCTCGATCCCGACACGAACAAGTACGTCCTGCTGGGGCCTCGAACGCGCGCCGGCCGTGTCGACCTCTATTCGGGCTACGCGCAGGATACGTGGCGCCTGACGCCCACCGTGACGATCACGGGGGGCGTGCGCTGGGACCTGCAGCGGCCGTTCTCACCGAACAACGACATCATGTCGCGCGTGACCATGGCCGACATGTGCGGCGTCTCGGGCCTCGGTCCGGGCACGACGATCTATAACAAGTGCAACTTCCTCGCGCCCGGATCCGTGAGCGGCAAACGGCCGGAGTTCCTCCAGCTCACGAGCGGCACCAACGGCTACAACACGGACTGGGACAACTTCGCGCCGACGATCGGGATCGCCTGGAGACCCGACGTGCAGGAGGGGTGGCTGCGCCGGCTGCTCGGCGACCCGGATCTGGCCACGCTGCGCGGGGGCTATTCCGTCGCGTACGAACGCCAGGGCCTCAGCGAGTTCACCGGCACGTTTGGAGCCAACCCGGGCAGCACCGTCAGCATCACCCGCAGCGCCACGTCCGGCGTGCCGCTTGTCCCGGCTGGCGAACAGTGGCCCGTGCTCATCAGCCAGACGAACCGTCTCTACACCCCGGGGTTCGATCCCAACCCGGCATTTCCGATGGCGCCGCTCGTCAACCGGGGCAGCAGCGCAAACGGCTTTGCACCGGATGTCCAGATCGGCTCGGCCCGGACGTGGAACGTCGGGTTCCAGCGTTCGGTCACGGCTGACACCGCCGTCGAGATTCGCTATGTCGGCACCCGCGGGGTGAACCAGTGGTCGCAACTCGACTACAACGCCATTCGGGGTGAGAACCTCCTGAACAACGGCTTTCTCGAGGAGTTCAAGCGCGGCATGCAGAATCTGCAGGCGAACAACGCCTCCGGCGTCGCCGCACGCTCCGGATCGTTCGCCTACTTCGGGCCTGGGACGGGAACGCAACCGCTGCCCATCTACCTGGCCTACCTCAACGGCAGCCGCGACGCCGGCAATCCGGCGGCGTATACCGGCGGCACCAACACGTGGCAGAACACCACGTTCGCGCAGCGATTCTCGTCGGCCAGCCCGGCGCCGATCACGTCAGCCGGCGACATGGACGGCAACACCGCGCGGCGGGACAACGCCAGTGCCGCTGGACTGCCGGCCAACTTCTTCGTGCTCAACCCCGCGTTCAGCTCGGTCAACGTCTACGACTCGGGTGCCTTCAGCGACTACAACGCCCTGCAGATCGAGCTGCGGCGACGGCTGTCGAAGGGCCTCTCCTATAACGTGAATTACCAGTACGCGCAGGAGGGCGGGTCCGCGTTCGACGGGTTCAGCTTCGGGCGCACGATGGTCACGGCGACCGGCGGCGCTCCGCGTCACGCCATCAAGTCGCAGTGGGACTGGAGCCTGCCGTTCGGCCGCGGCCAGCGTTACGGCCGTGCGCTCCATCCGCTGCTGGAAGCGATCGCCGGAGGCTGGAGCATCAATGCCGTCAGCCGCACCCAGCAGCGCCTCGTCAACTTCGGCAACGTGCGGCTCGTCGGCATGACGAAGGACGATCTGCAGGCGATGTACCGCTTCGAGGTCCGCGTCAACCCCGCGACCGGGCTCCGGACCGTCTACAACCTGCCGGACGACGTCGTGCTCAACACACGGCGCGCGTACAGCGTCGGCACGACGACGGCCAACGGTTATTCCGAAGGCCTCGGCGCTCCGTCGGGACGCTACATCGCGCCGGCCAACAGCGCCGACTGTCTGCAGATTCGCGCCGGCACCTGCGCGCCCCGCGAGGTCATCATCAGGGCCCCCTGGTTCTCACGCGTCGATCTCGGCCTGTCCAAGAAGTTCCCGATCGGCGGCACCCGCAACATCGAAGTTCGCGCCGACTTGCTCAACGCGTTCGACAACATCAACTTCAACCCGGTGGCGAACCCGGGGACCGCGGCGACGATCTTCCAGGTGGCCAGCGCATACACGGACGCCAGCAATACCTACGACCCGGGCGGCCGCCTCGGTCAGGTGATGGTGCGGTTCAACTGGTAGCACGCCGGTCGGCGCATGGCACCGGTTGATGCATACTTGCATTAATCCGGATTGACGGATATAATGTAGAGGTCTGGTGACAGCCCCACCGATCCTCGACCATCTGGCCGCCCTGGCCGACCCGATCCGCTGCCGCATGCTGGTGCCGCTCGAGCGGCACGAGCTGACGGTCAACGAAATCTGCTCGGTGCTGCAATTGCCGCAGTCCACCGTCAGCCGGCACCTGAAGACGCTGGCCGACGACGGCTGGGTGACGTCGCGGCGGGAGGGCACCAGCCGTTTCTACGGCATGGCCATGCCGGATCTCGATCCGGGCGCGCAGCGGCTCTGGCCGCTGATCCGGGAGCAGATGGCCGGCACCAACGGCGCCGATCAGGACGAACGGCGACTGAAGAGCGTGCTGTCGAAGCGGCGGTCGAAGTCTGAAGAATTCTTTGCGTCGGCCTCGGGCCAGTGGGATCACCTGCGTGCCGGGTTGTTCGGCGATCGCTTTCATCTCCACGCGCTGCTGGCGCTGCTGGATCCCGCATTAACGGTCGGGGACCTCGGGTGCGGGACGGGGCAGGTGAGCGAACTCATTGCGCCCCACGTTTCCAAAGTGGTGGCGGTGGACGGCTCGACCGACATGGTGCAGGCGGCGCGCAGGCGCTTGAAGGGCGTGCCTCAGGTTGCCGTGCGGCGCGGCGACATGGAAGCTCTCCCGATAGACGACGAGCAGCTCGACGTGGCGATCACCGTGCTGGTGCTGCACCACGTGCCGGAGCTGCCCCGCGCGCTGGCCGAAATGCATCGTGTGCTCAAGTGCGGTGGACGCGTGCTGCTCGTGGACATGCTGCCGCACGATCGCCTCGAGTATCAGCAGCAGATGGGCCATGTGTGGCTGGGGTTTTCGGAGAAAGCCATCAAGCGGCTCTTGGAGTCGGCCGGATTTGAGCGTGTGACGGTGTCGAATCTGCCGGCCGACGAGAGCGCGAAGGGGCCGAGTTTGTTTGTCGCAACCGCACGACGGAAGTTGGCAGCTGCCAGTTGACAGTTACCAGTGACTAGGAGATGAGAATGGCAACCGCAGTGAATGAGATGCACGCGTTCGATCTCGCGACGAAAGCCGGTCGCGAACCCTTCAAGGTGAAGGACCTCGGCCTGGCCGAGTTCGGCCGCAACGAAATCCGCCTCGCCGAGCACGAAATGCCCGGGCTGATGGCGCTGCGCGCGCGCTACGCGGGCAAGCAGCCGCTGGCCGGCGCCAAGATCATGGGCTCGCTGCACATGACGGTGCAGACGGCGGTCCTGATTGAGACGCTGACCGCGCTCGGCGCGGATGTGCGCTGGGTGAGCTGCAACATCTTCTCGACCCAGGATTCCGCCGCCGCGGCGGTGGTGGTGGGCCGCCCCGAGACCGGCGGCACGGTGCAGAACCCCAGGGGCACGCCGGTGTTTGCGTGGAAGGGCGAGACGCTGCCGCAATACTGGTGGTGCACGGTGGAAGCGCTGGTGTGGCCGGATGGCAGCGGCCCGACGATGATTCTGGACGATGGTGGCGATGCGACGTTGTTCGTGCACAAGGCGCTCGAGTTCGAGAAGGCCGGCGCGGTGCCGTCATTCAACGCCGAGACCGAGCCCGAGGAGTGGGGCGTCATTCTCGATACCCTGCGCAAGGAGCTGAAGAGCCAGCCCGGCCAGTGGACGAAGATCGCCCGGGGCATCAAGGGGGTCAGCGAAGAGACCACCACCGGCGTGCATCGCCTCTACGAGATGACCGCGGCCAACACCCTGCTGTTCCCGGCCATCAACGTCAACGACTCGGCCACCAAGAGCAAGTTCGACAACCTCTACGGCTGCCGCCACTCGCTGATCGACGGCCTCAACCGCGCCAGCGACGTGATGCTGTCGGCCAAGGTCGCGGTGGTGTTCGGCTACGGCGACGTCGGCAAGGGCTGCGCCCAGGCGCTCAAGGGCCAGGGCTGCCGTGTGATCGTCACCGAGATCGATCCGATCTGCGCGCTGCAGGCGGCGATGGAAGGCTACCAGGTGACGACGGTCGAGGACGTGATCGAGACCGCCGACATCTTCATCACCGCGACGGGCAACAAGAACATCATCACCGTCGACATGATGAAGCGCATGAAGGACAAGGCGATCATCGGCAACATTGGCCACTTCGACAACGAGATCGACATGGCCGGCCTCGCCAAGAGCGGCGCCAAACGCGTGCAGGTCAAGCCCCAGTACGACGAATGGGTGTTCACGGCCGGCGCCAGGGAGAAGAGCATCCTCGTGCTCGCCGAAGGCCGCCTGCTCAACCTCGGTTGCGCCACCGGTCACCCGTCATTCGTGATGTCGTCGTCTTTCACCAACCAGGTGCTGGCGCAGCTCGACTTGCACTTCAACATGACCGGCCAGCCGACGCTGTCGGGCACGCAGTACGACGCCAAGCGCGTCTACATCCTGCCGAAGAAGCTGGACGAAGAAGTCGCCCGTCTGCACCTCGGCAAGCTGGGTGTGAAGCTGACGCAGCTCACGAAGGACCAGGCAGACTACATCGGCGTGCCGGTCGAGGGACCGTACAAGTCGGCGCACTATCGTTACTGATCGGGCAGTCGGGCAGTCGATGGCCCGCCCGCCTGACAGCCCGACTGCCCGGGAGGGCACAGAGCCGCGGGCTTTGTGCCCTTCGTCGTGTACGGCCGGCGCGGTAGACTTTCTGCCGGGGAGTCCATGCCGCTACGAAAACTCGTCGTCTTGTCGCTGGTCCTCATCGCCATGCCTGCGCTGCCGGTTGGCCAGAGTCGGAGCCCGGCGGAACGCATCGCGGCCATCGAAGCCGCGCAGCCGGCGCCCGGTACGGCGGGTCTTGGCACGCTCACGATCGCCGAGCTGATGACGCGGTTCAACGTGCCGGGCGTGAGCATCGCCGTGATCCACGACTTCGAGATCCACTGGGCCAAGGCGTATGGGATTGCGGACGTCGAGACCGGCGCCCGGGTGAACCCGGAGACGATGTTCCAGGCGGCGTCGATCAGCAAGCCGGTGGCGGCGATGGCGGTGCTCCGCGCCGTCCAGGACGGGCTGTTCACGCTCGATACCGACATCAACTCCATCCTGACATCGTGGAAACTCGACGGCGGCGAGTTCACCAAGACACGGCCGGTGACGCCACGGATGCTGACCAGCCATACGTCCGGACTCGGCGACGGATTCGGGTTCCCCGGCTACGACCCGTCGGCGCCTCGTCCGACCGTCGTGCAGATCCTGAGCGGCAATCCGCTGTCCAATGTCGGCCCGATCTTCATGGAGCGTCCGCCGATGTCGCTGATGGAATACTCGGGTGGCGGGGTCACGCTCATGCAGCAGGCGCTGACCGACGCGCGCAAACGGCCGTTCGACGACATCATGCGAGACACGGTGTTGCGCCCGACCGGCATGAATCACAGCACCTACGAACAGCCGATCGCGCCTGAACGCGACAAGAACGCCGCGCGCGGGCACTCGCGCGACGGCCAGTCCAGGGGCGCGAAGTGGCACGTCTACCCTGAACAGGCGGCCGCCGGCCTGTGGACAACGCCGAGCGACCTGGCGCGGTTTGCGATCGAAGTGCAGCAGTCATCGCTCGGCACGTCGAATCGCGTGCTCTCGCGGACGACCGTCCAGGAGATGCTGTCGCCGGTCGGGGTCGGCGACTACGCGGTGGGCTTCGCCATCGCCAAGATGGGTCAGGGCTGGTATTTCCAGCACGGCGGATCCAACTGGGGTTTCCAGTGCATGCTGCTGGCACACAGGGTGAAGGGCTACGGCCTGGCGATCATGACCAACGCCGATTCAGGCGGCGCGGTGATGTCCGAGCTGAGCCGGCGGATTCAAGCGGCCTACGAATGGGATTCGCTCGCCGAGCCGGCGCCGCGCGGCTACAAGCCTGCGCCAAAGCAGTACTGAATGCGGACGACGCTCATTCTCGCCGTTGCCGTGGCCGTTTCCACTGCGGGCGTGGACTCGTGCCAGACAAGTGGTTCTGCCGCATTGCCCAACGCCCTGCAGCAACGGCTGCAGCAGGAACGCTTCGGGGTGGTCACGTCGATCCGTGGGCTGCCGCTCGGCGTGCGTGACGAGCTGACAACCATGTTCGGTGGCAGCCTTGATATCGCGGAGCCCGGTGCGCGCTTCCGATCGAGCGACGTTAACGATCCCCTGCTGCCGACGCGACGTCTGATCGCGGCGGCCTGCTCGCTGCAACTCTGCCTCGTATCCTACGAACGCGCCGGCAGTGCCAGCGCGTGGGTGGCGCTGCTGCATTGGACTCCGGCGGAAACCAGGCTCGAGTGGGGTGGCCTGGCACCGCACGGTCTGCGGACGGCGGAGGCGGTTCGCGCCGCAGTGCTCTCTGGGGCGGTGAAAGGGCCCGTCAAGAATTGGTAACGTTTATGATCTTCAGTGCATGGACATCACCAACCTGCCGTTTGGCCTGACGGACTGGTCGGCGGTGCCGGCGACCGAGCATCCAGGCGAGCGCGGCGTCGCGCACTGGCGCACGCGACAGTTCGGGCCGATCAGGGTCCGCATCGTCGACTACAGCCCCGGCTATCTGGCCGATCACTGGTGCGCCAAGGGACACATCCTGCTGTGCCTCGAGGGCGAGTTGCGAACCGAGCTTGCGGATGGCCGCAGCTTCACGCTGACGCCAGGCGTGTCGTATCAAGTCGCGGACGGCGCCGAGCCCCATCGCTCGTCTACCGAAACCGGCGCGACGCTGTTCGTCGTGGATTGAGGCGTGATGTGATTCACGCCGCCTATGCCGACATGCGATCGCGGTTGAGACAAGCTGCGCGCATGAGCTGTGCTCGCCATGTCTGTGTCCTGGTCATCTGCATCGCCACGCTGGGTTGCAGCCAACCAGCTCCGGCATCGGCGCCGATCGCACCAGAGGGTTTCATCAACGTGCCGGGCGGCAAGGTGTTCTACAAGACGATGGGCGGCGGAGACCGCACTCCGCTGCTGTTGCTGCACGGTGGTCCCGGCGGCAGGAGCTGCGCTTTCGAGGTGCTCGGCGAACTCGCCACCGATCGCCGCGTGATTCGTTACGACCAGTTGGGCTCGGGTCTGTCGGATCGACCGAACGATCTGGCGTTGTGGCGCACCGAACGATTCGTGGACGAACTGGATGCCGTCAGGAAGGCGCTCGACCTGCGCGATGTGCACATCCTCGGCCACTCGTGGGGAGGCACGCTCGCCACCGAGTACCTGCTGACCAGGACACAACTTGGCGTGCGCTCGGTGATCCTGTCCAGCCCGTTGATCAGTACTCCTCGTTGGCTGGCCGACACGCGCCGGCTGCGAACCACGCTGCCGCAAGACGTGCAGGCGGCGCTCAACAGGTGCGAGGCCGTCGAAACCGCCGACGATCCGGCGTGCGTAGCCGCCAACGAGGTGTTCGAAGAGCACTTCGTTCGAGGCGCCAGGACGTTGCCGGCCGTGGCGGCTTGTGAGGGTGTCACCAGCGGCGATCCGGTGTACCGGCACATGTGGGGCGCCGGCGAGTTCACGTCCACGGGTGTGCTGCGCGACTACGATCGCTCCGATCGCCTCGGCGAACTGACGCTGCCGGTGCTGTTGCTGGCCGGCCGTCACGACGAGGCTACTCCGGAGACGATTGCCGACTTCCAGCGCCGCGTGCCTGGGGCGAGGATGCAGGTGCTCGAAAACAGCGCCCACGCCACCTACCGGACCGAAACCGCTGCCTACGTGAAGATCGTCCGCGCGTTTCTCGACGACGTCGAGCGCAACCCGCGCTAAGCTGCGTCGCATGTCTCGTGGCCGCTGTGAAGGGCTGATGCGGACGACGCGGCGAGAGTGGTTCTCGCTGGCAGTACGGAGCGGAGTAGCGTGTGCCGTCATGAGTCGGCGCGTGGCCGCGCAGCCGGCGGTGACGCCCGAGGCCGTGCAGCGAATCGCGGGCGCGATCCGCGAGTACGAAGCGCAGGGATTTCACCGCACCGGGACGGCGATCGATCGGATGTCGGGTGAGTGGCTGGCGGCGCTGGTCGAGCGCGCCGGGCCAAGAGCCACGCTCGAGCCGTTTGCGCTGCGCCGCGTCGATCCGGTGGTGTCCACGCTGACGATCGCCGGCCGCCGCATCGAAGGCATTCCGTTGTTCGACGGGGCCTTCACGACCCAACCGGGCATCAGCGGCCGCCTGGGCTCGGAGATCGCGGTGGTCGAGACCGCCGTCAATGCGGCCGGCGCCGGAGCGCTGGGCGACGCCCGGCGCTCCGGCCGGTATCGCGCGATCGTCGCGATCACGAAAGGCGCGCGTCCAGGTCTGTGTCCCAGCAACGCAGACGACTTCCTGTCGCCGTTTGGCCCGCCGGTGTTGCAGGTCTCCAGCGTCGAGGCCTCATGGCTTGCCGGGCACGCCGCGCAGGGATCCAGCGCGACGGTGGTGGCCTACGTCATGCGGAACCAGGCCACCGCTGTGAACGTGGTCGCCGAAGTGCCCGGCACCGACCCGAGCCGGCCGCCGGTGGTCGTGATGACGCCGCGCAGCGGGTGGTATCGCTGCGGCAGTGAACGCGGCGGCGGCATCGCGTGCTGGCTGGAGATCCTGCGCGCGCTCGCGGCGTCGCAGCCGTCCCGCACCACGATGTTCGTGGCATCGAGCGGTCACGAGCTCGGACACCTTGGCATTGATGCCTACATCGCGCGCCGGGAGGGCATTGTGAAACGGGCCGGGGCGTGGTTGCATCTCGGAGCCAACATCGGTGCGGCGACCATGCTGAACAACAACCTGGTGCAGGCGTCGGACGACGAGATGGATGGCGTGCTGACGAAGGGGATGATCGGCGCCGGGCTGGAGATTGCCAGACGCGCGCCGCGCGGCCGCGTGCCGGCCGGCGAGGCCGAAGCGGTGCACCACGGCGGCGGCCGCTATGCGTCCGCCATCGGCGGCAACGCCCTGTTCCATCACCCCGACGACCACGGCCCTGCGGCCACCGACCCTGCCGTCATCGCGCGGTTCAGCGCCGCGTTTGTCGACGCCGTTCGGGCTATCATGCTGGCGGCATGAGCCTCGACCAATTCCTCGTCGTCGTGCACTTCCTTGGCCCGCACCCAGACGCTTGGCAAGATGACCGGCCCGCTCGCGTTGATCGCCGTCATCTTCGCCGTGCTGACGTTCAGCTGACGAGCGATCCATGAACTTCGACCGGCGGGCATTCCTCAAGTCGACGTTGGCGGCAACCGCCGTGGCGGCACGAAGCGCCGGCGTCGAGGCCCAGCCGGCGGCGATGTTCCCTGGCTTCACGACCCGAACCATCCAGACATCCGGTGCCACGATTCACACGCTGCGCGGCGGCAGCGGCCCGCCGCTGTTGTTGATCCATGGCTATCCGCAGACGCACGTCGAATGGCACAAGATCGCGCCGCGGCTGGCGGAGAAGTTCACAGTCGTGATGACCGACCTGCGCGGCTATGGCGACAGCAGCAAGCCGCCCGGCGGCGAGAATCACGTCAATTACTCCAAGCGGGCAATGGCGCTCGACCAGATTGAGGTGATGCGGGCGCTCGGCTACCAGCAGTTCGCCGTTGTCGGCCACGATCGCGGAGCGCGCGTCACGTGGCGAATGGCGGCCGAGCATCCGCAGGCCATCACGAAGGCCGCGGTCATCGACATCGTGCCGCTGCCGTATTCACGCGTCACGCGCCAGTTCGCGACCGAGTACTTTCACTGGTTCTTCCTCATCCAGGCGGCACCATTTCCAGAAACGTTGATCGGCAACAGCGCGGAGTTCTACCTGCGGTCGCGGTTCTTGAGGCAGAACGCCGCTTCCCGCGTGTTCACGCCCGAGGCGGTGGCGGAGTACCTGCGCTGCTTCAAGGATCCCGCCACGATTCACGCCACCTGCGAGGACTACCGCGCCGGCGCGACCATTGACATCGATCATGCGGCGCAGGATGGCGACCGCAAAGTGACCTGTCCGTTGCTGGTGCTGTGGGGCGAGCGCGGCTCGGTGGGCCGGCTCGAGCCGGTCATGGACCTGTGGCGGGAGAAAGCCGCCAATGTGACCGGCAAGGCGCTGCCCGCTGGTCACTTCCTGCCGGAAGAAGTGCCCGACGAAACGCTGGCCGCGCTGCTGGCGTTCCTGTAATCGAGGTGTTGTCGTGTCTCCACTGATCAGCCGCCGCGATGCGCTCGCGGTGCTTGCGTCGACCGCTGCCGTGCCGATGCTGCCGGCGTGCAACAGTAGTCAGCCAGCCAACCCGGCCACCCCCATGAGTACCGATACCGACGCGCTCGCGCTGCTGGATCAGATTGGTGAGAATTACCTGCGGTTCGCACCGGAAAGCGCCACCTCGCTCGGCGTCGACACCGGTGCGCGGGCCGCGCTGCGATCGCAGCTCACCGACCGGTCGCCCGACGGCGTGCGGAAGATTGCCGACCAGGTGCGGCAGGATCTCGACAAGGCTAAGGCATTCAACACCGAAGGCCTGTCGCACGCAGTCAGGACCAGCATTGAAGTGGTCCGCAGTGCGTACGGGCTCGCCAGCGAAGGCTTCGCGCTGCCGTATGGCGACATCACCGTCGGCAGTTGGCGTAACACGCCGTATGTGGTGATTCAGAACGTCGGCGCCTATCTCGACATTCCCCGTTACCTCGACAGCGATCACCCCATCGAGACGTCGGCGGATGCCGAGGCGTATCTATCGCGCCTGCAGTCCTATGCGAAGCAGCTCGACGGCGAGCGCGGCCGCGTCGAAGCGGCGCGCGGCAAGGGGCTGATCCCGCCGGCGTTCCTGATCGACAAGGCGCTGGCGCAAATGCGGCTGTCCGCAAAGAACACGCACCAGGGCGGCGGGCTGGTGGAGTCGATCGAGCGCCGCACCAGGGCGAAGGGCATTGCCGGCGACTGGGCCGCGCGCGCCCGCGCCATCACTGCCGGGGAAATCGCACCGGCGATCGATCGGCAGATCGCCGAGCTTGAAACGCAGCGGAAGACCGCGACGGATGATGCCGGCATGTCGACCCGTCCCGGCGGCGAAGACTTCTATCGCTGGGCGCTGAAGGCGTCGACCACGACGTCAATGACGCCGGATGAGATTCACGAGATGGGGCAGCGCGAGCTGAAAGAGCTGCACGCGCAGATGGACACCATCCTGAAGAGCATTGGTCTGACCACCGGCAGCGTGGGCGAGCGCATGAACGCGCTGGCGAAGGACCAGCGCTACCAGTTCTCCGAGGGCGACCAGGGCAGGGCGGAGATTCTGGCATTCATCCAGGATCGGCTGACGTGGGTGCGCGCGCAGATGCCGCGCGCCTTCAACACGCTGGTCAATCCGAACATGGAGGTCAAGCGCCTGCCTCCCGAAGAAGAGCCCGGAGCGCCGGCCGCCTACGGCGGCGCCGGCTCGATTGACGGCAAGATTCCCGGCCGCTATTGGATCAACTTGAAGACGCCGGATCTGCACAGCAAGTACAGCCTGGCCGACCTCACCTTCCACGAATCGATTCCCGGCCACATCTGGCAGGGGGAGTACACCAGGAAATCGTCATTGATTCGGCAGTTGCTGGCGTTCAATGCCTACTCGGAAGGCTGGGCGCTGTACGCGCAGCAACTCTGCGACGAGCTCGGCGCGTACGACGCCGAACCGGTGGGGCGGCTTGGATATCTGCAGGCGATTGCCTTCCGTGCCTGCCGGCTGGTGGTCGATACCGGGCTGCACGCCAAGCGATGGACGCGCCAGCAGGGTGTGAGGTTCTTTGTCGAGGTCAACGGTTCGAACCCGGTGGAGGTGGCCAGCGAAGTCGATCGCTACTGCTCCTGGCCGGGCCAGGCGTGCGGCTACAAAGTGGGCCACAGCGAGATCAATCGCCAGCGCGAGCGCGCCCGGACCGACGCCGGGGCACGGTTCGACCTGAAGGCGTTCAACGACCACCTGCTGCTCGGCGGCAACGTGCCGCTCGACGTGCTGGCGAAGAACGTCGATGAGTACGTCCGCACGGCGAAGGGCTGACCGCTCCGATGTTCTGGAAGAGTGCGCTGGTGGCGTGCGGCGTCGCCATCACGATGGCGTGCGGCGGGAGCTCACCGACCGGGCCGACTGGCGAGCGGATTCCGCGTCTGTCTCGAACGCGATTTCTGGCCTTCGGCGACAGCATCACCGCCGGTGAAGTGACGTCGCCGGTCGGCGCCAGCGGCATTACCAGACTGGTGGTGGTGCCGTCGGCGTCGTATCCGACCGTGCTGCAGAGCCAGCTGACCTCGCAGTACTCCGCACAAGCATCGTCGATTCTCGTGAACAACCAGGGGCGCAGCGGCGAGACGATTGTTGACGGCGCCCTCCGCTTCGGCGACGTGTTCGACACCAACCGTCCAGAAGTCGTGCTCTTGCAGGAAGGCGTGAACGGACTCGGCGTCGCCGGCCCCGACGCTACCACAGCGCTGATGCGTCAGATGGTGCAGCGCGCCAGCCACGGCAGCGCCCGCGTGTTCGTGGGGTCGATGGTGCCGACGCTGCCGAATCGTCAACGCTCACAGAACCCCAACCAGCTGGTGGCCTACAACGATCGGCTGCGGACGATGTGCGTCGAGGAAGGCGTGACCTACGTCGATCTGTACGACCCGCTGCTGGCTGACGCAGCGACGCTGATCGGCAGCGACGGTTTGCATCCGAACGAGGCGGGGTATCGCCGTATTGCCGACCTGTTCTTCGCCTCGATTCGTGCCACGTTGGAAGAACCGTGACCTGACGAGTGGGGCGTGCGTTCGATTGCTTCCTTGCTTTAGCACGCGATCAGGCGTAACGTCTGCGCAATTCTTCCCGCGGCCCATGTCTTCAGCCGGTAGTGGTGCTGCAATTCTGGAGGGACGGTATGCGGCTCGAGCGAACGCTTCTCGGCACAGTTGTTCTGGGAGTGTGCCTGACCACGGCTGGGCTCGCTGCTGCGCAGTCTGCGCAGGGCGGCATGCGCGGTGCCGTCAGAGACGCGCAGGGGGTGATTCCCGGCGTCACCGTGACCCTCACCAACGACGGCACAGGGGTGTCGCGCGACACCGTGTCGAACGCGTCGGGTGAGTATTCATTCCCCGCTCTGGATCCGTCGACGTATTCCATCAAGGCCGGCGTCCAGGGATTCAAGACCTTCGAGCGGCGCGGCATCCGCATTGGCGCGCAGCAGTTCGTGACGCTCGACATCACGCTCGAGGTCGGCACGGTTGCCGAGACGATCACCGTGACGGCCGACGCGCCGCTGATTGAGACGTCCAACGCCTCGCACGCGGAAGTGCTCGACAGCAAGACGCTCGAGGCGCTGCCCAGCGTCGGCCGCAACGTCTTCCTGATGGCGGTCACCGTGCCGACGGTGCAAAGCAGCGGCGACACGCACTGGAACCGTATGCAGGATCAGTCCGGCGCCTCGACGCTGTCGGTCGGTGGCGGCGGCGTGCGCGCCAACAACTACCTGCTCGACGGGTTCCCGATTACCGACCTGGCGAATCGCGCATCGACGAACCCCAGCCCTGAAATGGTCGAAGACATTCGCGTGCAGGTGCACACCTACGACTCTGAGATGGGCCGCACCGGCGGCGGCGTGTTCAATACCGCGGCCAAGTCGGGCAGCAACCAGTTCCGCGGCTCGGTCTACTACCTCACGCGGCCCAGCGCGCTGATTGGCGGCAGCTTCTTCAACGAGATCCGCGGCCTGCCGACCAACAATCAGTTCTGGCGCTCAGGCGGCGGCGGCTTGGGCGGCCCGATTTTCCGCAACCGGACGTTCTTCTACCTGGCCGGCGAAGGCTACCAGGACGGCCAGGCGCAGCAGACCAACCTGCACGTGCCGACGGCGGCCATGCGGCGCGGCGACTTCAGCAACTTCCGCACCGCGGCAGGGCAGATGATTCCCATCTACGATCCGCTGACCACCGATGCGGCGGGCAATCGCCAGCCGTTTCCGGGCAACATCATCCCGGCCAATCGCATCAACCCGACCGGCCAGGCGCTGCTGGGCGCGCTGCCGCTGCCCACCCTGCACGCGGATTACGACGACAACAGTCCGAATCTGCCGGCGCAGAACGTCATCGAATCGACCGCGCGACAGACGTCGTTGAAGCTCGACCATCACTTCTCGCCGAGCATCTCGCTCAACGGCACGTACCTGAACCAGAGCACCTTCGAGCCCGACGCCAACTATTTCCCGGACGCGCCCTATGCCGCCGCCGCGTTCCACCTGCAGCGCGACGTGCATGTCTTCGTGCTGAACAACACCTACATCCTCGGACCATCGACGGTGGCCACGTTGCGCGCCGGCATGAACACGTTCAGCGACGACAATGTGCTGCCGTTTCCGTTCGACATGCGATCGGTGTCTGGCATCAGTCCCGCGTTCGCGAACTCGCTGGTCGTGCAGAAGTTCCCGGCATTGACGCTGACCGGCTACCCGGGCACCGGCAACAGCGGTTTGTCGGACACCAACTACTATTCGTGGGGCGTGAACGGTGCCATTACCCGCCTGGCTGGTTCGCACAGCCTCAAGACCGGCGCCGACTACCGCGTCATTGGCGTCGACTCGCTGGCCAACGGCCAGTCGGCGGGCAGCTACGCGTTCAACGGCGTGATGACCCGCGGCACGTCGAGCGCGGCCAATGTCAATGCCATCGCCGACCTGCTGCTCGGCTACCCGTCGTCCGGCACGCTGACCCTGGCGAGCCGTTTCGATCAGTCGGTGAAGTATTACGCCTGGTTCGTCCAGGACGATTGGCGCGTCAGCGATCGCCTGACCGTCAATGCCGGCGTTCGCCTCGAGCATGAAACCGGCCTGGCGGAGAAGAACAACCAGTTGGTGGTCGGCTTCGATCGCAACCTGGTCAGTCCGATCAGCGTGACGATTCCCGCCGACCCGGTGGCCGGCACCGCAGCGCGGCAGGTGATGGGCGGCCTGATGTTCGCGGGCGTGAACGGCAACAAGACCCAGACCGGCAACGTTCCGGCCGTCAAGATGTCGCCACGCTTCGGCATGGCGTACACGCTCAACGACAAGACCGTGGTTCGCGCCGGCTATGGCTTGTTCTGGGGGCCGTGGCAGTCGGGCGTCCAGGGCACGCCCGGGTATTCACAGACCACCACGCTGCAGCAGGACACCCTCAGGCCGTTCACATCGATCAACAATCCGTTTCCGAACGGGTTGACGCCGATTACCGGCAATGCGCTCGGCCCGCTGACCGGCGTCAGCAGCGCCATCACCTTCATCGATCCCGACCGCGACGCGCCGCGAGTGCATCAATACTCGGTTGACCTGCAGCGTCAGCTGCCAGGCGAGATCGGCATCGGCGTCACCTACATGGGTTCGCTCGGCCGGCACTTGACCTGGGGCGGGACCGGGGCGGGCGCCGTCAACATCAACCAGGTCGATCCGCGCTACCTGTCATTGGGCACGCGTCTGCTCGATCAGGTCCCGAATCCGTTCTTTGGCAACGCCGCCGCCGGCAGTTTCGCCACCCGGACGACGCTGGCGCGCAACCAGTTGCTGCGGCCGTTTCCGCAGTTCGACAGCGTCAACATGACGTACAGCACGCTCGCCAAGTCCCGATACGATGCCGGCGTCGTTTCGGTGACCAAGCGGGCGACCCTCTGGTGGGGCGGCCGGTTCAGTTACACCTATAGCCGGCTGAGCGACAACCAGTTCGGCCAGGGCAACTACTACACCGGGGCCCCGGGCATTCTCAACCACTACACCGCCGTGCCGTGGTCGGACTATTTCAACCCCGACGCGGAGTACGGCCGTTCGCTGCTCGACTCGCCGCACAAGCTGGCCCTGAGCCCAATCCTTCGCCTGCCGTTTGGCCGAGGGCAGCGGTGGCTGGACAAAGGTGTCGGCAACCTGCTGGCCGGCGGCTGGACGGTGTCATTCGTGATCCAGTTGCAGAGCGGCTTCCCGATTGGCGTCAGCCAGAACACCAACAATACCAACCTGCTCGGCGCCGGTCAGCGTCCCAATCTCGTCAGCGGCGTCGCCCCCCTTGTCGGCGGCAGCATCACGGAGCGGCTGAGGGCCAATCCATCCGACGACGGCTACCTGAATCAGGCCGCGTTCACGCTCGCCCCTCCGGGCATGTTTGGCAACGCGCCGCGCCTGCTCGACGGGGTCTATTCGCCCTGGCGTAATTCCACCGACGTGGCGCTCAGCAAGGACGTGGGCCTGGGTGGCAACCGCCGCGTGACGGTCCGGCTCGACGTCATCAACCTGTTCAACAATCCCTGGTATGCGGCGTTGGGCAGCGTCGCGCACGGGAACGCGAATTTCGGCCGTGTCACCGCGCAGGCCAATTACTCACGTACCATGCAGGTCACGGGGAGACTGAGCTTCTAAATTTGGGTGATGGACGACTCCTTGATGTTGGGCGAACGAGCAATAGCCGAATAATCCGGCGATTGGCAATTGACCGATCGCCCAACAGTCAAGGAATCAAGGACTTACCCAATCGTCAATCCTGACCGGGCCACCGGCCCGGCGTGTACGGCACCCCGGCCGCTTCCAGCGTCTGTTCGAACTTCCTGATCTCCACCTCAAGACCGCGGAGATCCTTGATGACTGCCGCGAGATCCTCGCTGCCGATCGTGTAGCTGCGCTGCTGCGTGCCGGTCGGCGCTCCGCTCAGGCCGCGCGCGCCCTGGACCGCGGTGTTGACGCGATCCTGGAGGCTGGTCGGATCGCCTGACTCCAGGCCGCGCAGCGTTTCATCGCCACGCATGCGCCGCAGGATGGCCAGCACGCGGGTATCGAAGCGGCGCGCCTCGTCGAGCAGCTTGATGTCGGCGGGCGAGTCCACCAGCGCCCGCAGAATCGCCTGGGTGCGGGTGCGCATCGAGTTGGCGGCTTCGAGCGTGCCGGTGAACTGGCGCTGCAGCCGGTCCACGTTCTGCTGGTAGTCCGTGTTCTGGGTGCGTTGCTGCGGGGTCAGCGTCACGCCGGGATCCGCGATCACGGTGAGCGTTTGTGCCTCGCCGAGCGCGACGACGTTGCCGTCGATGCGGCGCGACAGGGCGACGCGATACGTCCCCGGGGGCACGAAGCTGCCGCCGCCGGTGTTGCCCTGGAAGATCGGCGGATCCTGATCCTGGCCGCCACCGCCGCCGAAGCCGCCGCCGCCCGTGGTCGGGGCCGAGCCGCGCAGGTTCCAGACGTAGCGATGCAGGCCGCGGCCACCGGGTACCGTCAGGCGGCGCACCACGCGGCCCCCCGCGTCGGTGATCGTCATGAAGGTCTGCGGCGCTTCCTCGTCCGCTTCAGCCGTCAACTCGGCCGGTGTCGGGTAGCGGGGCGATGCGTTCTTCGCGGTCGCCGCACGATCCTGGTCCTGCCGGCGCTGGCGCAGCGAGCGCGGCGCATCCTTGATCCAGTAGGTGATCATGGCGCCGAAGTAGCGGTTCTCCGACATCCACAAATTCTCGCCCTGCGAGCCGCGCGACTTGCCCTGCTCGGGCACTTCGACCACCGCCGTCTTGGTGGGGAAGACGTGGCCGTCGCGATCGAAGGTGCCCTGCGACACCTGGCGGAGCGGTGAGTAATCGTCCAGCACGTAGAAGCCGCGGCCGAAGGTGGCCAGCACCAGATCGTTCTCGCGCTCCTGGATTGCGAGGTCGCGAACCGGGATGGTCGGCAGGTTGTTGCGGAGGCGAATCCACTTCTTGCCGCCGTCCACGGTGAAGTGCAGGCCGTGTTCGGTACCGACGAACAGCAGGTTCGGATTGACGTGATCCTCGGCAAACGACAGCACCGGTGATGTGGCGGGCAGGTCGCTGGAGATCGATTCCCATGAGCCGCCGCGGTTGGTGCTCTTGTAGATATAGGGCTTGAAGTCGCCGTTCTTGGTGTTCTCGTAGAGCGAGTACATCACCTGCTCGTCGTGCTTCGAGGTGGCGACTTCCTGCACGTAGACGCCGTAGTTGCCGTAGTCGGGCAGGCCGGGCGGACGCT